>CAVYNY010000001.1:0-166470 GCA_963769935.1 uncultured delta proteobacterium
TTATGCTGATACCTTGGCATTTCATATTGCTTAGTGCGTGACAAATTAAGATTACGTTTGTACCATCATCATTTAGTTCACCATAGGATTGATAAGCAACCCGAACATTTGATAATGAATTACCGCAATCTAAATTTAAAGGACGAACTTCGCTGAAGAGCTCAACGAAATTCGTCTTTGCAATTATTTCTTTTGCTTTATTCATAGTATGCTTTTTATTAGCGTATAAATTACATAAAGAAATCTAATTTTATCTTATTCTATTCCTAACCAACAGCCGTATTTAAAGCCTTATCAAAGTCGGCAATAATATCATCAATATGTTCAATACCAACAGAAAACTCTAATTTGCTCCGGAAGAACCAGATGTTTTTTGTTCTTCATCGGATAGCTGCTGATGCGTGGTAGAAGCCGGATGAATAACAATGTTTTAGCATCGCCAACATTTGCAAGCAAACTTGCAAGTTCAACATTGTTAATGAATTTTTTGCCAGCATCCAATCCACCTTTAATACCGAATGAAAGCATCGAACCGAATAGACCATTGTTGAGATATTTTTTTGCGTTTTCATGAGAAGGATGACTTTCTAATCCGGGATACCAAACCCATTCAACTCTCTCATCATCTTCCAACCACTTAGCTAACTTTGCTGCGTTCTCGCAATGGCGGTCGACACGCAACGACAGCGTTTCTAATCCTTGTAGGAACAAAAACGCATTAAACGGACTTAACGCCGCACCCAAATCACGAAGACCTTCCACTCGCGCGCGTATGATAAAAGCAATATTTCCGAACGGAGAATCTTTACCAAACGTTTCCCAAAATTTTAATCCATGATAACCCGGACTTGGTTCGGTGAATATTGGGAACTTACCAGTTGCCCCAAATGACAGGGAAATTTTTTGTAGCATTTTCTACTTGTAGAGCCGAGGTTGTCATACCCTTTCTCCAATAACCACGGCAGCCTCTTTCTTTTCACTTTGGACAGTACGCCAACGGTTGAAAACCACTGCTGCCAGGATAAGAAGTCCGAGGAAAAAATCCATATAATAGGGGTTGGTGCGTGCTATGAACAGCCCATTTTCCAGCAACAGAATCATAACGACGGCGATCATTGTTCCGACAACGGAAACATGACCTCCCGCAAGTATGGCACCACCGATAACCGGAGCGGCAAAGGATGGCAGCAGCCACACCGCGCCGATAGTTGGTTCGGCTGTGCCAAGGCGGGCTACGGAAACAACGCCGGCAAGCGCGCCAAGCGTGCCGGAAACAGTGTGCGCAACCAAGGTGGTCTTGCGCACAGAAATGCCGGAAAGTTCAGCGGCGGCCGGATTACCGCCGACTGCCAGAATATAGCGACCCCAGGGGTGGCGAAAGAGAAATAATGCAACCAGCGTCGCGGTAACCAGCGGTATGAACACGATATTGGGTATGGGACCGAGATAACTATCATACCAAACGATCAGCTGCTTAGGCATGTGGTAAAAGGGGATCGATTCGGTAATGCCGTAATTGAGTCCGGTATAAATCGACATCGTGGCCAGCGTAATGATAAATCCGTTGATTCCGGTAAAAGCGATTAAGGCACCATTGATAAAGCCGCATGCAACGCCGATCAGCAAACCAATGAGTGCGGCTGCCGGGACCGGAACACCATAGACTTCCATCATGCCGCCGAATAGAATGCCTACCAACCCACCAATGGCCCCAACAGCCAGGTTCATCTGCCCGAGACCGATAACAATCATCTGGGCCATAGCGACGATGCTGGTCACCGACAGAATCCGCAGCATAACAAACAGATTCGTTCGGGTAAGAAAAGCCGGTGCAATTAGCGAGAGGATGATGATGGATAAGAGTGTGACACCGAGAATCGGCAGCCACTCGATCTTGGCCAACAAGCTGGAATAGTTAATTCTTTTCATTATGTTAAACCTATGCGGTGTGCATAGTAGCTCCTCCACCGGTCGAGACCGACAGCGATTAAAAGCGTCATACCCAGATAAAATTGGACCCAGAAACTGCCGACTTTAAGCAGGACGAGGCCATTTTGCAGGATCGTTACCAGGATCGCACCCAGCAGGGTGCCGATGACCGATACATACCCTCCGATAAGGAGTGTGCCGCCTAACAGCGGCGCCAAAAACGAGGGTAATAACCAGTCCGCGCCGACCGACGGCAGTGCGGCGGCAAGGCGCGCCGTGACCATAACCCCGGCAATACCCGCAAGCAAACCCGACAATGTATGGGCCACGATAATTGCGCGCTTTACCGGAACACCGGACATTTCGGCCGCCAATGGATTCGCACCACTGGCCAGAATCTGCCGCCCAATCACGGAATACTTGAAGAGGATCAACAGCGCTGCGGAGACGAAACCGGTTACGAAAAGCATGGAAGAGTAAGGGCCCAGGAAGCGTTGCTTGCCAAGGACGTTGAATGCTGCCGGAAGATTGCGGAAGGCCTCGGCTTTGGTGAGAATCAGCATCAAACCAAAAAAAAGGCTGGCGGTGGCCAGGGTGATGACGAAACTGTGGATGCCGGTTTTTACCACCAGCATTCCGTTCAGCCATCCCATGACAGCGCCAGTTACCAGGCCACCCGCTATGGAAACGGGAATCGGAAGGCCCAGTCCCTCGAGCAAATAACCGGTGGCCATGATTGCACTTACACCAATTGAACCAACCGCAAGGTTAAAATGGCCGCAGGCCAGAACGACCATCATGGCAAAGCCGATCACCGTGTCGATAGCCAGATTCCGGGTCAGGGCGAATAGGTTGAAGGGCGATAGAAAACCTGGCGACAGGCTGGTGATAATAGTTGAGAGTAATAAAATGATGATCGCAAGGCCGCCTACATTGGCGGCGCGAATGATGAACGCGCCGAAATAAAGTTTGGATGCCGGCGGCTTCGGGGTAGTAGCTGCTTCTGACATAGTTCACATTGTCTGATCGGCTTGGCCCGGTTAAACTGGAATTGAATATTCAATCTTCAATCGAAAATCTTGGATCATTTATTGGGACTCACCCGCCCATTATATGGGCGGGCGAGTAGATTCCTGTTGATTATTCACAGGTCAGATATTTGGCTTCGAACGAACCGATGATATCTTTGGCAATTTTCTTCAGTTCGTCCTTGTAGGTGTCGATATTATCGGCGGTGATGAGCAGCGTACCGGAATCGATGAATGTTTTGTTTTGAGCCGTTTCCTGGAACGGCGCATTGGCCTTGATCTTGCAGCCTTCGTGGAGTCGTTTCAGCACGAAGGAAGCAATATAGCCCTGCCCATAGGGGTTCTGAGCCATGGTGCCCTGCAAAAAGCCGTCCTTAATCGCCTGGAGGACGATGGGGTCATCGTCGATGCCGATCATCTTGATCCGTTTGTCCCCCATATTGCGCAGAGACCGCGCCGCAATGACGGAAGAAACATAACCGGTCGAGATAATCCCATCAATTTCGGCCGCCTTGGCGGCGAGCAAACCGTTAATCTTCTGATCGCCGGTTTCCTGGCTGTCGGTATCGGGCAGATGCATATACAATTTAACGGCGGGTCCCGCTTCTGCAATAGCCTTGTCAATGGCGGCGATGCGTAAAACGGTATTTGGGTCAACCAGGCGGGAGCAGACGTGCAGGATGCTGCCCTTGCCGCCCATTTCTTTGATCAATTGCTTGGTGCCAATGTAAACTGAACGGTAAACGTCAGTGGCGAGGCAGAACTGAGCAGGACTTGGACTTTGGGTGCAGCCGCCGATAGCAACGGAAGGGGCACCGAAGTCGAGCAGTTCCTGCATCATGGCATTGGTACCCGTGGCATCGCCGGGGAAGATACCGAACGCATTGTAACCCTGGGCGGCAAGGCTTTCAAGCAGCTTGTTCTGCAAATCCAATTTCCATTCCTGCGGCACCTTGTAATCATCCGCCGCAAGGTTAAAATCTTTTTTGGCGTCCGCTGCTGCCTGTTCCCAGGGAGCAAAGAACGGGTGAGGGCCGCCCGGAACCAGGGCCACCTTAACATCAGCGGCGTTAGCCGAAGGTGATAACATGGCGCCGATTCCAAAAAAGGCTGCCAGACTGAGCGCAATTAAAATGGCCTTGATTTTTTTAACTTTGAAAATACGAATCATGGTGGTTTCCTCCTCTAACTTGAAGTGGGTTGAAGATGGACAGGGTGGCGGGGCGCCGTGGATGCCGGGTCACCGAGTCGTTGGATCAATATTCTGAACGCTGTTCAAGATAGTAGATTATAAAACGGCTTGTCAACACTTATTTTAAAATTAGGCCGCAGGCTGAAAAAATGGGTGAAATCGTAATTATTAATTGAAAAGTTTAGGCCCCTGAAAACCGAGGCGGCGGGATAAATTTAAGACTGCCTCCTGGAGCAATGATCCTAGCTTTTCAAGGCGGCTGGAATTCATCCGCGAGGAGTGGCTGACAACACTGATGGCGGCGGCCGGCTCGCCCGTCGATCCGAAAACCGGGGCGGCAATGCAGGAAATATCGGGAAAAAGCTCCCGGTCGTCAATGGCGAAACCGCGTTTGCGGGTGCTTTTTAAATCCGCCATGAGTTGGTCCCGGCTTTGGATGGTAAAATCGGTAAAGCGCTCAAAAGGTTCCTCGCCGATGATCTCCATCACCTTGTCATCCGGCAGAGAGGCCAGGATGGCCTTGCCCAGGGCCGTGCAGTGGATGGGGCCTCTGGTGCCGGGATTAACGCTCAGCCGCAACAGAGAGGGTCCCATGACCTGGTCGAGGTACACAATCTCATTCCCATCGTATGTTGCCATGAACACCGACTCACCGGACTTTGAGCTCAGATCTTCCAGGATGGATTCGGCTTCCCGCCTTAAATCCAAGCGGGCAAACGCCGGCAGCGCCAGCTCAAAAAAACGAATACCCAGCCGATAGGTCTTGGATCTGCTGATTTCCAGGATCCGGAGTTCGAACAGCGTCTGAATAATCTGGTGTGTGGTGCTTTTGGGAATTTTCAGAGCATGGCTGATTTCGGTAATTGTCAACGGCTGTGAACTGCCGGCGATAAGATGCAGGATTTCAATGGTACGAACTGTGGATCTATTGGTATTCATAGACTATTCCGTATTTTTAAAAAGGAGCCGGTCTTAGTAAAAAGTTCCATGAATACAGTAACGTAAAATCGGAGGAATGGATTCGGATTGAAAAAAAATATCCCGGCGATTACGTCACCGTAATTATGAATAGAAGCACTTGGGCTCCGGTTTTAGACCGGGTTTAAAATCATCATTATGATCTTGGTTCATCATTCTGAACAATTTAAACACATTTGTCAAGAGGTGAGTTGTTCTTATTTAGAAAAGTTTGGCGGCTGGGAAGCTGGGAAGAGAAAAGGCCGGCAAGCTCGGAAGCATCAGGAATTCGATCGATTTTTGATGCGGCAAAATTTTATATTCAATTTTCAGCCTCCCAGACTCCCGGCTTCCTCGCTTCCCAGCCCATAAGGTTACCCCCCGAATATCGGTTGAAACACCTTGACAACGGCTTTTTCCGGAATGGTATCGGCGGAATTTACCGGGTGCCCATTCACTGTTACCATCCCGACCTTGGAGCCTGGAATTCCCAGATATTCAATCAGGGCCGCCGTATCGGTATGGTCCGGCAGCTCCAGCTCAAGCCCAGTTGCGGGGTCATAATTCGACAGGTATTTCATTAAGGTTCCGTGAACCTTGATTGTGATTTTCATCGTTTAAAAATCAAACGTCGAATCCATCTGCTCATCGCTTATAATGACGACCTTGTTGGTCGGCGGCAGGGGTTCTTCATAAAACATCTTCGGCAGCCGGTCATCCTTGTCCGTAAATCCGGCGTTGCGGTTGAATTCGCGTTCGGCCTTTAAAACTCTCATACCCAGCGCCTTCCAGTCGTTGGCATCGAACGGCTTGCCGGATTTGGCCGCAATCATCTGGTAGACATTCGCGATGCCTTCCGGCGTTGCCAGGCCGGACTGGGCAAAGTCGCAGATGCCGACGCTGTCCACGGCGGCCATGTGAATCTGGGCCGTGCGCGAAGCTTCCACCTGCCCCTTGTCTGAAAAGCGGTCCAGTTTGCCGCCGAAGGCCTCCAGGTTTTTATCCACCACCCAGCCGGCCGTGTGGTCGCCCCCCATGGGGCTGGTGGCGTAGGTCACGGCCATACCCTGTATCGCCCGGGGGTCATAGGCCGCCATACTTTGTCCTTTCATGACCGGTACCCGGTCATGCTTGAAGTGGGCTCCCACGGCGGACGGTCCGTTGCCGATGATTTTACCGAACTCGGTCCCGGCGGCTACCTCTTCAACCATCGCAATCGCCGCCTGACCATCGCCGAATTTCTTATAGCCGGCATCCATGGCCACGGCGATGGCCACCCCCGTGCTCATGGTATCCAGCCCGATATCGTCGCACAGAAAGTCGAGCCGGGCTATAGCGTCCAGATCGCCGTTTCCGATCATCCCGCCCATGGCCCAGATCGTTTCGTATTCGAGCGAAGAGGTGACATACCGGCCGTCTTTGTCCACAAATTCATTGGAGCAGTCGATGATGCATTGGGCGCAGCCTTTGTGGGTGGTTTTGCCGCCGCGCTCCTTGATAATTCTTGCCATGGTTTCGCCGCTGATTTTGTCGGCCTGTTCAAACTGTCCCAGACGCGCGTTGCAGGTGGGAAAAGCACCGGCGGCATTGATCGGCTCCACCAGGACGGCTGTTCCTAAAGCCGGCAGTACTTCGCCGCTGAATTCATCGGCCTTGACCGCCCTGGCGTAGGCCTGGGAGGCTTCTTTAAAGGCGGTTGGATCGGCAAGTGGATCGGCGGACCTGCCGCCGCGCGCCACGATGAGCGCCTTAAGCCCCTTTGATCCCATAACCGCTCCCAGCCCGCCGCGTCCGGCTGCCCGGCAGGGACGACCGTCAAGATCCGTCGTCTGGATCGAAGCGGCCTTCAATTGGAAATCACCGGCCGGCCCGATACAGGTGATACTGTTCTTGTCGCCGAATTCTGCATTCAGCTTTGCCACCAGGGCGTAAGTTCGCATTCCTTTGTAGGGTCCGGCATCCAGCAGCGCAGCCTCGCCGGCGGCATCAATTTTGAGAAAATAATATTGGTCTTCAGCCGCCCGGCCTTCAACGATCACGGCCGTGATCCCAAGATTGGCCAGCGCGGCGGAAACCGTGCCGCCCACATTGCTCTCCTTGATCCCGCCGGTCAGCGGGCTTTTGGCCCCGACCGACAGCCGGCTGGTATTGATCAGCGGAGTGCCGCTCAGGTAGCCGGGGGCAAAAACAAGTTTGTTATCCGGCCCCAGGGCATCACAGGCGGCCGGCACTTCATTTTTGATCAGATTGGATGTCAACCCGCGCCCACCCAGCCCGGCATATTCTGCCGGAACGTCCTGCCTATCGATGCTTTTGTCGGTTAAATTTACCCTAAGAAATTTCATGCGTTCTCCTTTCCTACTAAGCCCAGCATAAATTAATAAACATAAATGAAATTAAAATGGAAAACAAACCTTCACCTTGCGCCGAAGGCCCTACGCCGAATGCCATTTCGAAATTATTAAAACCATGGTGGCTGACCGGGACATCTTTTATGTCCTCTTAATTATGGCCTTCTCTGTAACTCCCTCATTTTCCGGCGCCCTCGACACTCTCCGTGCCCCGGGTGACATAATAGGCAACCAGAATCGGAATAAATGTTACGGCCATGATAAATACGGCGACAACATTGGTTACGGGCCGCTGTCGTGGCCTTACCAATTCTGTCAGCATCCAAATCGGCAGCGTTGCCTGTTGCCCGGCCGTAAAGGTCGTAACGATGACCTCGTCAAAGCTGAGGGCAAACGCCAGCATGCCCCCCGCCAGCAATGCGGTTGCCAGATTGGGCAAAATGACATAGCGGAAAGTTTGGAATCCGTTGGCCCCCAGATCCATGGATGCTTCTATCAGCGAGGACGATATGCGCCGGAACCGTGCCAGCGCATTATTGTACACAACGACGATGCAGAAGGTGGCATGCCCCAGAACAATCGTCCAGAAACTAAACGGTATATTGCCGATATTAAAAGCGCTCCTCAGAGAAATACCGGTGATAATCCCGGGCAGAGCAATCGGCAGTAGTATCAGCAAAGAAATGGTTTCGCGTCCGAAAAATTTTTTCTTGTGAATGGCTCCCGCGGCGAGCGTTCCCAGCAAAATAGCAATCACAGTTGAAACGGCGGCCACTCTTACCGACAGGCTGACGGCGTCCCAGATATCCTGCCGGCTCCAGGCCACCGCAAACCATTTGGCGGTCAGCCCCGGCGGTGGAAACTGGTAGGATTTATCCTCGGTTGAAAAGGCATACAGTAGAATAAATCCAAACGGCACGTGCAGAAAAAGAAGCCCGCCCAGCGCAGCCAATTTTATCGCAAGCGGTGAGCCGCCTTTTTTGTTAGAGCGCATCGAAGGCTCCCAATTTTTTGGCTGCGGCCAGGTAAAACGCCATGATAATTATCGGCACGACGGAAAATGCCGCGGCCAGCGGGATGTTGCCGGCAATTCCCTGGTGGGCATAGACGGCCTGGCCGATGAAAAACCGCGAGGAGCCGATAATTCCGGGAATAATATAATCTCCCAGGGTTAGGGAGAACGTAAAAATAGAACCGGCCACGACCCCGGGAAAGGCCAGGGGCAGGATGACCTTGCGAAAGGTTTGACCCGGTTTGGCGCCCAGGTCGGAGGACACTTCGATCAGGGAAGCCGGGACCCGCTCCAGCGATGCCTGGATCGGCAGGACCATATACGGCATCCAGATATACAAAAAGACCAGGAAGGTTCCCAGATAGCTGACCGACAGGGAAGTCCCGCCAATCACCGGCAGGGATAAAACACCGTCCATAAGCCACATCAGGTGCAGTTTATCAAACACCCAGTTTAAAATACCTTCTTTGGCTAAAATAAGTTTCCAGGAGTAGACTCTGACTAAATAACTGGACCATAAAGGCAGCATGACCGCCAGGTAAAGAAGGGCTTTGACCCGGCCGCGGGCGTAGCGGGACATATAAAAAGCGATGGGAAACGCGATCAGGGCGGAAGTAAAAGTTACGGATGCTGCCATGAGAACGGTTCGCAGGACGATATCCATATTCGCGGGCGTGAACAGGTCCAGATAGGTTCGCAGGGTGAGCTGATACCTGATAAGGCCGGTGAACTCATCAATCGAGAAGAAACTTTGCATCAACAATGCAAAAAGCGCTCCCAGATAGATGACGCCCAGCCACAGGATCGGCGGGATTAAAAGCAGCACGAGCAACAGCAGCGGGTGGCTGTACAGAAAGGTCGACAGCCTGCTTGCCGGGGACTGCGGTTGTCCCAATCCATAAGGTAAGGCTAAAGAATCGCTGCGCATGGTTTCAACCCTTAGCCGCTGAAATAGCGAATGTCCTTTTTGTTCCAGCAGATCCGTTTCGACATGCCCGCCTCGATGCCCCCGTACGGACTGTGGTTCATTTCGCTGGAATTCTGCTGCACCAGAATTATATTGCTGCCGACTTCCAAGGCCAGCGTATAACGCGTGCTGGCGCCGAGATAGTGGATGTCCGTGATTATGCCTTCAGCCATACATACCTCACCGTCAACCGCCTCATCTGCATGATGAAACTGAATTCTTTCAGGTCGAATCGAATAGGACTTTTTTTCACCGTTCAGCCGAAATGCCAGGTCGGCATCGATGATATTGGCATCTCCCACGAAATCGGCCACAAATTTCGAGGCCGGGTGTTCATAGATCCCGGCGGGGGTTCCGATCTGTTCGATTTTCCCATCCTTGAACACCGCCAGGCGATCACTCATGGACAGGGCTTCATCCTGATCATGGGTAACGTAAATAAAGGTAATGCCTACCTGGCGCTGGAGCGCTTTCAGCTCGACCTGCATCTGTTTTCTGAGTTTCAGATCCAGGGCCCCTAAAGGTTCATCCAGCAGGAGCACCCGTGGTTCATTGATCAGCGCTCTGGCCAGTGCGACCCGCTGCCGCTGGCCCCCCGAAAGCTGCGATGGGTATCGCAACCCCATATTGCCCAGCTTGACGATATCTAACATTGCGTTGGCTTTTTGATGGTAAACCTTTTTAGGGATGCCCTTAACCATCAGTCCATAGGAAACATTTTTCAAAACCGTCATGTGAGGAAACAGGGCGTAATCCTGAAAGACGGTATTAACATTTCTTTCGTAGGGCGGAATATTCTCCGTCGGGGCGCCGTGGATCATTATTTTGCCGGAAATGGGCTTTTCGAACCCGGCAATCAGCCGCAGGCTGGTGGTTTTGCCGGAGCCGGACGGGCCGAGCATCGCAAAAAACTCGCCGTCGGCAACCTCAAAGCTGACATTATCAACCGCACGCACCTCACCATAATACCGGCAGACATTCTGAAATGAGACAGCAGGTTCCATCTTATCTGAAAGCACTCCTGATCCGTCATGAGCAATGACGCCGTTGGCCGATGGCGCAGCAAATATATCCAAAAGTCATTTGTAAAAGTTTCAGAATCAACGGCCGCCAAGGATGGCAATATAATCGGTCACCCAGCGATAATAGGGAACGCAATTCCCCTGGCTTTGGCACTTTGACACCGGCGTTTTCCAGAAGCTGATTCTTGCAAATTCATCCAGTCCATTTACCGAACAACCATCCTCACCCAGCAGTTTATTGCCTTGGCAGGCATCCAACCGGACAGGAACCGAACCGAACCAAGCCGCCAGGTCGCCCTGCAGCTTCTTGTTGAGAGACCATTCCAACCACTTGTAGGCGCAGTTGGGGTGCGGCGCATCCGCATGCATCATGGTTGTATCTGCCCACCCGGTAGCACCCTCGACCGGTACCACGCTGGAAATCGGTTGATTTTTTGAGCGTAAGATGTTGACCTGAAAGGGCCAGGCGGATGATGCCACCACGCCTTCATTTGTGAAGTCGTCGATTTGGATAAAGGGATCGTGCCAGTAGCGGTTGACTATTTTGCGTTGCCCGCGCAGCAATTCCAGCGCTGCTTTATACTGATCCTCATTCAGTTCATAAGGATCCTTGATTCCCAATTCCGGGCGGTGATATTTCAGGTAGAGCGCGGCATCGGCGATATAAATCGGACCGTCGAAAGCCTGGACCCGGCCTTTGTTGGATTTGCCGTCCGGCAGCGTCATCGGCTCAAAGACCACGTTCCAGCTGGTCGGCTTTGCTTTGAATACTTCGGTATTAAACATCAAAACATTGGAGCCCCACTGATACGGCACGCCGTAATGTTTCCCGTCGACGGTATGCCAGGGAGCGTTCTGCAGACGCGGGTCGATCTTGTCCCAGCTGGGTATTAATTTGGTATTAATTTCCTGAACCCGCTTGCCGGCAACCAGTCGGAGGCTGGCATCGCCGGAGGCCGTCACCAGGTCGAAGCCGCCCTCGTTCATCAGAGCAACCATTTCATCCGAAGTTCCGGCATTTTTGACGCGAACCTTGCAGTCACACTGCTTTTCAAACTCTGTTACCCAATCGAAGTTGGGATCGGTTTCCCCCCTTTCAATGTAGCCCGGCCAGGCGACAATATCGACATAGCCTTCGAGCTGACCGATTTTTTGAAGGCCGGCGGCGACCGCCGCACCACTCAAACTGAAAGCGAAAAATATTACGATTGCAATTAATATCGGTTTGCGCATCCCATTTGACATTGGTTACCTCCTTTTGGTGTTGAGTTGAAAAGGTTGCTGAAGATGCATGGTTCACCCCCCCTATTGGAAGGCTGCGACAAATGGCTTGCAACACTCCGCTGAGTCGCCGCAAGAGTCTGCAGTCAATTTTTATTCTGCCTGGAGTGGATGAGAATGGAATTGTTTGACACACGGTTCGCCATTGTTTGTCATATGCAGAAGCATAATGTCAATAGGAATTAATCCAATTTAGACCGGTATGAACTCAGTAAAAGAACCTGGCTAAGAGGCCCCGCCGGCGGGGTTTGGCTTCACCCCAGAGGCGTGGTCTATGCCGTCAGATAACCCATGGAATAACGGAATGGTGGCCTCCGGCTCGTAGAGCCTACGGATCGGAGAGAAAAATGGAATATTGGGGATCAAAAGCGGATGAATTAGGCGATCCTTTTTTCGACGATCTCATCAACCGTGATGTCCAGTTCGGCGAGCTCCTGAAAACAATATTGGCGGGCATCTTCCGGAAGCTGCTCCGGGACGAACAATCCGCTTTCGGTAAACGCATCGTCCACCAGCATTTTCACAAATACTGCAGCGCACTGGCCCGTCAGATAAGCTTCATGGCTCAGGCCGGATTTCCCGAAAGCTTCAACCAAGCCCGGTGAATTGGCATAGCAGTCAATTCTCACCGGCTGTTCTTCTTTATCGCCTTCGACCCGCACCAGAAAGGCACCCTCCTCCAGCAAAAGGCCTTCATCGATGATCGCTTTGATTTCATCCGGAAATTTCGGCGCCGGCGGACACAATTTTAAGACCAGGTTCAGGGGGGCGACTTGGGCGCCGTTGACCGCCACCGGTTCGCTGGAGAGCAGTCCCATTTTATACAGCGACTCGGATAATTCGACCTGGGGGCCGCCGTATTTGAATTCCACATTCTTAACCCCTTTGAGCACGTTATCCGCGAGCAGGCCCATGGTCACCGGTTCATCGTGTTCATGATCGACCATTTTAATTGGGCGGTCGATTCCTCTGAATTTCATCATGACAGGACGACTGAATGGTCTATCGGTAATGATTTTACCGTTTTCAAACCGAAAAGTTTTAAATGCCATGTCACCGAAGGCCACTTCCGGCGACCACCAGAAAGGAGTGAACCGCCGGGTCCAGACACCTTCATAGACATAAATACCAATGTGATCGCAGCTGTCGAGCCTATCAACCGATTCTCTGGCAATGATATTGGCCAGCCCGGGGAGGATCCGCAACCGACCAGGGCGGTCAGCCCTTTTTCCCTAAACCGCGCGTGCCAATCGGAAAAAATCATGCGGTAGCTTTCGACGAATCCGATTTTTTCCATGGGACCGGCCAGATCCACGTAGGAAGCATTCAGCGCCAGGGCGGCCTCCATGATGATCAGGTTGTACTCCAGGGGCAAACCATTGACTACCATGTTGCACCCCTGGGCCGCCTGAATGACATTGTTCACTTCCCCGGCGTCCAGCTGGACGGCCTTGGCCTTTTGCAGTGAACTACTCAGTTTTTTTGCCACATCGAGATTGTAATCCGCACAAATAATTTCCGCTACTGCCGGATGTTCGTCCATTCGCCTGGCAATCGTACTGCCCTGAGCGCCGACACCGACAATAATAATCTTTTTCACTTCTGCTCCTTTCTTTTAATTCTTCCATCATGAATAGTTGGGAAATTAGATATCTAAAAAAACATTTTGTGTCAATAAAAATATTGACAATTATATCGAATAATGTAAAAAAAATAAAAAAATAACATTATATAGGCATAATTATGAAGAAAAATATCGAAAAAAACAGAAAAACAACAAATGACATCGACGACTCTCGCGGTAAAAAACTTGATCGAGTAGACTGCCGGATGATTCAACTGCTGCAAAAAGATGGTCGCATGCCCAACAATGCGATCGCCCAGGAGCTGGGCATGTCCGAGTTCACCGTGCGAAGACGCTTGAAAAGGCTTTTAGACAGCGGCATAATCAAAATCGTGGCGGTCGCCAATCCCATGGATTTGGGGTTTGAAATCGCCGGAAATTTAAAGATACGGATCGACCTGAAAAAAGCGGACGAAGTTCTGGAGAAGCTCAAAAAGCTTGAGGCCTTGATCTGGGTGGCACTGACCACCGGCGGAACGGACATTGATGTGGATTTCGTGGTCCGCTCTCTGAAAGAATTTCAGGAGTTGGTATTTAAAAAAATCAGCAAAATAGACGGAGTCCTGTCGACGGAGGCCTCTTTAATGGTGGATCTGGTAAAGGATGAACACGATTGGGGCACGGCCTGGGACTAGCAGAGGATAGAAGACGAGAAGATGAGAAGATCAGAAGATCAGAAGGTTAAAAGGTGAGACAGTGGGAAGGTGAGTGGGTGAAAAGATGGGAACCAGGTATAAGATATTGGTTATTAGACTAAAAGCGGGTAAACTTCGGCGGCTGTCACAGGCTGACACCTCGTGTGAAACTACATTTAGTTTCTTCCACGATCAGACTGGACGCTCGCGGCCAGAGGCGGCGCTTATATGAAACCGATTTAGGAAATCCCCTACTGGCTGGACCCGCCGCCTTTGGTTAAGTCATTTCCCGGGGCCGCCTTCCCGGCCCGAACCGATGTCCTGGTTGTGGGCAGCGGGTATACCGGCCCCCTGACACCCTGGCTGCGCAGGCGCCTGGTGCCGACGGAAAGCCTCATGATCGCAACCGAAGAACTTCCAGCGGATGTAGCCGGATCACTGATTCCCAAGGGCCGGATGATCTACGACTCCAAAATTTTTCTTTACTATAACGGAAATCCGTGGTTCCAGCCGCTGGGTTACGCCGGCTTCAGTCTGCTGGATCGAATTTTCTGATCGCTACAAATTGAACAAAATGCGTAAAAAACAAATTTCGCGTCTACATAGAGATCTAAAATCCTCGCATACCAATTTTCGATTTTTTCAAAATTCGATTTAATGTGCTCAAGGTTTTGGCGTTAGCGACCGATAAGATTGTAAAAATCTAAATTTTCGTCGTACCGGTATATTTTCAATATATGGCGGGATTATGATGCACCGGAGGGATCATGAATAACCAGATCACTGCGTTTATCGATGAGCTGAAAACCAATAAAAAAATGGCAACTTTTGACGAGGCTTCCACCAAACAGGCGGTCGTGCTGAGACTGTTGTCCTTTTTGGGCTGGGACATCTTCAATGTGGAGGAGGTCTACCCGGACTTTTCAACCGGTTCATCAAATATTTCCTATGCGCTGCGAATCAGGAATACCAATAAGGTTTTTATCGAGGTCAAAAGGGTACACAAAAAGCTGGACAGCTATCAAAAAGAACTGGTAGATCTGTCCGCTCGCGACGGCGTTAATATGGCGGTCCTGACCAACGGCATTACCTGGTGGTTCTACCTGGTGTCGGCTCCGGGCAATTGGAAGCAAAAATGGTTTCTTGCAATTGATTTGATGAAACAAAAAACAGATTCCATTGTTCCCCATCTGCTTGATTTGCTTGAAAAAGACAAAATCACCAAAGGCCAGTCATTAAGAGCCGCCAAGACGCTTTTTCAGAAAAAAAAGCAAAAATTGGCGGCTGATTTCCTGCCGGAAGCCTGGAATCAAATCCTGACCCAGCCCAACAAAATATTTGTCGAATTGCTGAGCGAACAAACTGAAAAGCTATGCCGGTATAAAGTCGACAGCAAAACCGTTGAAAAATTTATCAACAAATATCAGGATAAATGGCTGTTGAAGAGCAAGGCCAGCAACGTGGCTGAGCCGCCGGCAGCCGCCATGGAGGCTGATATTTTGGACCTGCATGACGAACTGCCCAAGTCGTGGACCAAGGCTTTATCAAGCACCGATACATCATTGTCAGGCACGGATACATCCTTATCAGGAACGGACAAATCCCTGGCAAGCACGGATACCATCAAACTCGCCGAACGCTATGCGGATAAAACCATTAAATCATATACCTTTAACGGCAACACGTATAAAGTCAGCACCTGGGATGAAATGCTCACGACTCTGTGCGACTATTTTGCCGCCGCCAACAGTAAAGACTTCGAAAAAGTGCTATGGATTTCCAATGAGCAAAAACCGCGCTTTTCCCGCTACGGAGACCAATTGCGAATGCCGGAAAAAGTCAAACGTACGGATATATATGTTGAAACCAAATTAAACCCCGGCGAAGTTGTCAGAACCTGCGGCAAGCTGCTGGCAGAGTTCGGTTTCAGCAAAGATGATTTGCAGATTGAAACGGCGTAAATCGTTTTTAACCTTGACAAATTCCAACAGATCGCTGATTTTGGCTGAGTCGAAATCTAAGCTTCGACACCGAGACTGCGCTCGGTAGAAATGGCTTTTGCGGGGCAACAAATTTTTTAAGTGGGTTTCAGGTGTCAGCTATCCGTCGGTCGCCGAAGTTTTCAGTTTGATCGAAATGGAGACATGCCTCAAATCTTCGACCGTAGGCCATCTTCCCTGCGCATAGCACCAAAAATCTGACACCTGAAACCTCGCGTTTTTAACAATAGGTTGTCAAGATAAAACGCCTTAAGCGCATACCATGCTGAAAACGAAATCTCATGACTGCCAGCTATCTCTTTTACGATATTGAAACTACGGGGTTAAACAAGGCCTTTGATCAGGTTTTACAGTTTGCCGCCATTCGCACCGACAGCCAATTGAATGAAATCGGCCGCCATGACATCAAAATCAGGCTGCGACCGGATGTCATTCCTTCCCCCCTGGCGATCCTCACCAATCGCATCCCCGTCGCCGAGCTTGCCGGCGGTCTGTGTGAATACGATGCCACCGTGCAGATCCACGCCCTGATGAATGAATCGGATACCGTCAGCATCGGCTACAACACCTTAGGATTTGATGACGAGTTCCTGCGGTTCTCGTTTCACCGCAATCTGCTGCCCCCATACACCCACCAGTACCGCAACGGTTGTCGCCGCATGGATTTATTCCCGATCGCCATTGTCTACTGGCTTTATCAAAGGCAGGTATTGACCTGGCCGGTAATCAACGGCAAGCCTTCCTTAAAGCTGGAGCATCTGGGGGCTGAAAACCGCATGCTGACCGGCCAATCCCACGAGGCCCTGGCGGATGTCGAGACAACCGTTGAGCTGGCCCGCCGCTTTTTCACAAAAAAGAAAATGTGGCAGTATTTGGAAGGCTATTTTGACAAGGAAACCGACGCCTATCGCATCGATGAGCTGCCGGTTGCACTCCAAAGCGGGTCCGGCGGGCATCGCAAGGGATTGATGATCAGCGGCGAGTACGGCCCCGTCCAGAATTATCAAATCCCGGTGATATCCATCGGAGAATCGATTCCCTACTCGAATCAAACCCTGTGGCTGCGCATGGATCAGCCCCAGCTGCGCGAAACCATCCTGCCGTCCCTTGCGGAGACAACCTGGGTGGTCCGCAAAAGACTGGGGGAGCCCGGGTTGTTGCTGCCGCCCCGGCAGCGGTACTGGCGGCGCATCGGTGATGAACGCAATGCTGTTTTTGAAGAAAATCTGAAATGGCTGCAGGCCAATCCGGAAATTTTTCAGCAAATCATAAAATATTATCGGGAGTACCACTACCCCTTTATACCGAATTTGGATGCCGATGCCTCGCTGTATCAAATCGGGTTCTATTCCAAGGCTGACGAAAAATTATGCCGCCGGTTCCAGCAGGCCTCGCTGATGGAAAAAGCCATGCTGGTGGACCAGTTTGCCAGCCCCGACGCCCGCACCCTGGCCTGGCGTATTCTCGGCCGCAATTATCCCAATGTTTTGCCCGTCGAATATGAGAATGAATTTAAAACGTACCTGCAGCGCATCAATCCCTTCCGGCAGGAGGATGCCCTGATAGACTACCGCGAAGAACGCCGCACCACTCCGCGAGCGGCGCTGCTTGAAATCAAGCGCCTGCAGCAAACCGGTAAGCTTGACAAAGAACAGAGCCGGCTGCTTGAGGACCTGGAAAACCAGATTCGCTCGATTTTTCCCCTGGACACGGATCAGCACGGACAAACGCAGATTAATTTTGGGGAGTGAATGGGATCAATCTAATCAACCCAATCAACTCCATCAACCCAATAAACTCAATAAACTTTTCTTCCTTTAACCTTCTACCTTTAACCTATCACCTCTGCCAGTTCCCCCACAAATCCCTTATAGCAATTTCGGCAGACAGCCGGCCGCCTTCCCCTGGTGTGGGCCCGGACAAATTCCTGGTAGGCTTTGCGGTGCCAGATGATGTTGAGATCTTCTGTTTGAATGTTGCCGAAGCTCAAATTCTGCTGAATTCGCTTTTGCCCTTTAAAGTAATAAAAATTTTCACTCTGCGCCGGCAAGCAGGTAAACACACAGGGCGAAATGCTGCCGTCCGAACCCGCCACGACGGCCCGCGCCACATTTTCACTACACCTAAAGTCTGTCGATTGCGGTGCGACCAAATGAAAGTGAATCTCCGCTCCCCGTTTGGCAGCTGCATCCTTGACTTCCAGCAGGCGCTCCTGCAGCGGCCCAGAATCTTCCGGCACCCGAACCAGCCTGGATTCATCATCCATGGCCGGGTTCACGGCCAGTGAGAGGGAACTGACGACCGTTTGATCGGCACCGGTGCTCGCCAAAAATTCAGGGAGGCGTTCGAGGTCGGCCAGACCGCTTGCCAACAACATATAAGCGATGTGAATCCGGGGATTCTCAGTGCCGTGCTTGCTTTTATACCGTTGCAAAGTCTCGATGCATGCCAGCGTTTTTTTGATCGAAGTCCCCTTGCGGATGACATCATTTTTTTCATCGATGCCCGCCAGCGAGAATCCGATCACATCCAGCCCCTCGCCCACAAGCCTTTCAATGGTCTTATCATTTAAAATAGTTGCATTGCTCGTGGTTCCCACCAGGCAGCCGGCTTGCTTGGCACTTTGCAGCATGGCGATAAAATCAGGCTGCAGAAACGGCTCCCCCCAACCCTGCAAGTAGATAAGCCTGGTTTTGGCAAAAGCGGGAATCAGTCTTTCAAAAACCTGCAGCGGCAGGTGGCGATTTTGCCAGTTTTTTTGGTAGGCGGTATGGGGGCAATAAATGCAGTCCGCATTGCAATAAGAGCTCACCTCAACCTGGATCCAATCCAGGCGGGGATAGCTTTTCTTAAAAAGGTTATTCAGCAGCATCGGTTCAATCTCGCAATCGCCCAATTTTGGAAAGCATAACTTTCGATATTAATTTTAACTCATCCCATTCACCACCGCAACCGGCAACGGGCAACCGACCCCGGACGCCCACTTGAGGTTTACCAGGAAATATTAGCAGGCACAGTTATCGCTCAATGTTCTGAAAGATGCTAAAAAAACATGAAAATCGTTTTACCAGTGGTGCATGACCCGCCATTGGGCAGGAAACTTTCCCGCCTCCCGTGAAAATCCCCTATCAAAATGCCTGTTTTTCTATTTGAAAAAGAATAATAGTTGTGTTAAAAACTCTTGCTGATCGTGTTTTCCCGTGATTTCAAACCTGATGCCGCCTCCTGTTTTTAGACACCACCATGCGCTACATGCCGATCTTGTGAAGATGAGCTAAATTGATACCTGCACAATCTGAATATACTTGACTTCAGGCTCCAATGAGGTTTTTTGAACGATCCAAATCTTAAAAGCTCTTTGGTCTTAGACATTGACTGGGCGAGAAGTCAACTTTCATATGCAATCATTGCTGAAAGAAGATCCGGTAATGATCGTAGGAATGGTACCGGGAATAAAACAGATAACATAAAAGGAGGAGGTGGACTATGGAAAGAAGGAGTTTTCTCAAAGCGGTTGCATGGGGCATCGCAGCGGTTGCGGTCGAGAAGAAAGCGTCTGCGGGCGACAAATATTTTCCGGTTAAAGTGGACGCGAAGCTGTTTGACAACATCAATCGTGTGAAAGATATCTCGAATGAGACTCACTTGGAAAAGTTGCATGCGCCGTTCATCACCGCGCCGGAAAAGGTTAAAGTCGGAGAGCCGTTTACGGTTGAAATAAACGTCGGCAAGGTGCTGCACCCAATGGGCCCGGCTCATTGGATCGAGTTTCTACAATTAGACATCGGCAACGAACCTGCCGGCAGAGTGGATTTTCAGTCCAGTGGATACCTGAACCCGAAGGCGACTTTCACTGTCGTTCTGACAAAAGAGTCGGCTCCGGAAGGCAAGGTTACCTTGATCGCTCATGAGCGTTGCAACCTTCACGGATACTGGGAAGGCACAAAAGATATAGCGGTTGGTTTATAACCTTTAAATTAATGTTTGGCCGCCGGCAAACGAAAAAAATGCGAAAATTAATCTTGTATTTACATCACTTCAGGGGTGTCATAATGATAAGGCATAATGACAATCAACCCCCAGGCAGAGATAACCAATAGTATTTTGAGCCGCTTGCGCGCCCGGTGGTGGGCGGCAGCCGGCCTTTGCTTTTTGATTCTGGCAGGCGGTTTTTTTCTGTTTAACCGTGACCGCGGCCGGCCGGCCGATTATCAATGGATTTTGCAGTCGATGATCATTATGATCTATGTGCTGGGACTGCTGAGACACGGACTGCGCTGGAATTACCACCCCGTTGAAAAGGTTTTGCACTCAAGTCTGGGCTATGGTACATGGTTGACGATCATACGGGGCGCTATGCTTGCCGTTTTGGCCGGCTACCTCTTTCAGCCCTGGCCGGAGTCGAAATTTTTCCCCGGCCGTCTTTCCTGGTCCCCCGGTTTGCTTTACATAACGGCTTCGATTCTGGACTACATCGACGGTCGGGCCGCCAGGGCCAGCCGACATGAAACCCGGCTGGGCGCATTTCTTGATATCAACCTGGATGCTCTGGGTTTGCTGATCGCACCGCTGGCGGCGGTCTGGTACGGCCAGCTGCCGCCGGCCTATTTGAGCGTCGGCTGTGCCTATTATGTTTTTATAGGCGGTATCCGGCTGAGAAAAAAATTCTCAAAGCCGGTTGTTGAGCCTGAACCCTGGCGGGGAGCCCGAATATTCGCCGGATTCCAAATGGTCGTTGTCGGCATCGCATTGCTTCCTGTGGTGAAGCCCCCGCTTACGACGCTGATTGCTTATGCAGCGATGATACCCCTGTTAGCCGGATTTGTCAGAGACTGGATGATTGTATGCGGATATTTGAAACAAAAATGAGCGCTGCAGATATCTACAGAATGGGGAATTATTTTGTTTATGCCGATTGATTCGATTGAAAGGCTTGAATCCTGCTTGGCCGGAGCGGAAGCCTTTCGCCTCAAAAATAATCGCCCTTTTATTACGGTCAGCTATGCCCAGAGCGTGGACGGCAGCATTGCGACCCGAAGCAGGCAGCCAATCGGCCTGAGCGGTCCGGAGTCGGCACACCTGACCCATCAAATCCGTGCCTGCAGCGACGCCATCCTGATCGGAATCGGAACACTTTTGGCCGACGATCCAGAGCTGAACGTGCGCCTGGTGGAAGGAAGCAGCCCCCAACCGATCATTCTGGACACGCATCTGCGAACCCCGTTGAATGCCAGACTCATGCGACGATCCGATACCCGGCCCTGGATCATAAACGGTGAAGATAACGGAGGTGAGCAGTTCCTGGCGCTGCAGGATGCCGGATCGACCCCTATTCGCTGTGCCGCCTCCCGGGCTGGAAAAATCGATCTGCATGCCCTGATGAAGATTCTGACCGAAAAGCGGATCAACAGCCTCATGGTGGAGGGTGGCGCCCGGGTGATAACCAGCTTTGTCAATTCCCGGTTGGTGGATCAATTTATCGTGACGGTTTCCCCGAGATTTGTGGGCGGACTGCCGGTAATCGATTCCGACGGCCTGCAATTCGCTACTCATTTGGAGCTGGCGGAGGTAAGTTACCGGCATGCAGGCAATGACCTGATCATATGGGCCCGCCCGAAGTGGGGTGATAATTTCAAAGAAAATTTTTAAGATTGCGAGTGATGGATCATCAAGGACAATGGCAAATTCGGCGAGGCGCAAGGTGCAAGGCGCAGGGCCCAAGGCTGAAGGAATGAATTTTTCATCACGAAAGCACGAAGGGACGAAAATAGGAAAAGGAATAAAATAATTTTTGTGCCTTCTAAATTTCGTGCTTTCGTGATTAATTTTTTTTTAGTTCCTCGATAAATGGGAATTTCGGTTTCACACCAACCAGCTTTTCCGGATTACGTGTTATGCAGCGAACATCGGTCATTTTTAAAAATCCGTATGAAATCGAACTTATCCAAAGTCCCCTGCCCGCCCCCGGTGAGGAAGAAGTTCTGGTAAAGACCCGGATTTCAGGCATCAGTCCGGGCACAGAGCTGCTGGTCTATCGCGGCCGGTTTCCGACCGGCCTGCCGGTGGATACAGCCATTCCCACCCTGGCTCGCCCTTTCAGCTACCCGCTCGCGTACGGGTATGCCTCCGTTGGAAAGGTTGTCGCGGTTGGCCGCTCAGCAAAAAAAGAACTGTTAGACCGGTCGGTCTTCTGCTTTCATCCCCACGAAAGCCATTATACAATCCACCAGAATCAGCTGATTCTGCTTCCCGACGATATCGATCCGGTCGAGGCTGCATTTTTAGCGACCATGGAAACCGCGGTTAATTTTTTAATGGACGGCCGGCCGGTCATCGGCGAAAATGTGGTGATATTCGGGCTGGGCATTGTCGGCTTGTTGACCACTGCCTTGCTTGCTCGACTGCCGCTGGGCAATCTGATTGCGCTGGACCCCTATGCGCTCAGGCGCGAAAACGCTGAAATTGCCGGGGCCCGGACTGTATTGGATCCAGACGCAGCGAGTGTGCTCGATGAAGCGGAAAGAGTGCTGGAATCCGCCACCGGTGAAGAGGGAGCCGATTTGGTTTATGAATTATCCGGCAATCCGGCCGCATTGAATCAGGCGCTGGCAATTGCCGGGCCCGGTGCACGCATTGTGATCGGCTCATGGTACGGCACCAAAAAGGCGGAGCTGGACCTGGGCGGCCGGTTTCATCGCAACCGGATCCGGCTGATCAGCAGCCAGGTAAGCACCCTGGCGCCGCAGTTTTCCGCCCGCTGGACCAAAAACCGGCGCATGAATGTAGCTCTGGAAATGATTCGCCAGTTGAATCCCGGCCGCTTTGTCACCCACCGTTTCGACGTTCAGCAGGCCGCGGCGGCCTATGACCTTCTGGACCAAAGACCGCAGGAGGCCGTTCAGGTGCTTTTAACCTATGAGTAGGATGGCCATGGATGTTATCCTCTGTGCTTCTGTCCTGCAATATTTCTAAATCAACAGAAGAAGCTGCTCGAAGCAATGCCTAAAATTACAAAATGCCTAAAATGCCTAAAATTGAGGTATTCTGTCGATCTTAAGGAAAAATTTTTTCATCACGAAAACACGAAATATAGAAAGCACGAAATTTATCTTTCCTCCCTTTCGTGTCTTCGTCCTTTCGAGCTTTCGTGATTAATTTCTTTTTTGATTCTCCGCCTCAGGCGGATCCAGGTTGGGATTTAAAATATTATCACAAGGAGCCGACCCATGTACACGGTAGCAGTCAAACGTGATTTTATCGCCCGGCATTATCTGACCGGCGGGGATTGGGGTGAGGAAAATGAAACGCATGGGCACCATTATACGATCGAAGTCCGCCTGGAGGGCCTTAATCTCGATGACCACGGTTATCTGACGGATATCTGCGACATCGAGTCGGTGCTCGATACCCGGATCGCCTATTTCAGGGACAAGATACTCAATAAGCTGCCCGAGTTCGAGGGTCTGAATCCCAGCATCGAGCATTTTGCCCGAATTCTTTGCCAAACCCTGGCAGCCAATATTCAAACCCGTCCTCTAAGCGCGATGGCCGTTAAGCTTTGGGAAAATGAATCGGCCTGGGCCCAATTTCGTCAAACATTCAAATCCGGATAAACAGCAGGTCGGAAATTCCTTCCCGGGGAACAAATGCATATTGGGCTGATCATCTATGGAAGTCTGGCCACTCTTACCGGCGGGTATATTTACGATCGGATCCTGGTTGACTTCATGCAACAGCGTGGCCACCAGGTTGAAATTATCTCACTGCCCCAGCGGCGCTTCGGAAGTCATTTACTGGATAACTTCTGCAGCCGATGGGTAACGAATTCGCCGGCCCTGCAATTTGATCTCCTCCTGCAGGATGAACTTTGCCATCCATCTCTATGCCGGGTTAACCACCGTCTTCGAAAAAAAGCACATTTTCCCGTGGTCGCCATTGTGCATCAGGTGCTGTGCCGCCAACCGCGAAGCCGCCTGCTCAACCGCATTTACGAAACCGTCGAACGACCTTATCTTAATTCCGTCGACGCATTTGTTTTCAACAGCAACACTACCCGTCAAAGCGTTGAAAAACTCGTCGCCGGCCGCCGGCCGGCCGTTGTGGCCTGTCCGGCCGGGGACCGGCTGGGTTGTCTGGCGTCACCGGAGCGGATCGAATCCAGGGCCATGTCCCCCGGCCCGCTCAGGCTGATATTCGTCGGCAATGTGCTGCCCAACAAGGGGCTGCTGCCGCTGATCCGGGGGTTGTCGAAACTGCCCTCTGAATCCTGGCACCTGACGGTTGCGGGCAGCCGGGGAATGGACCGCCGCTATTCCCGCAGGGTTCAAAAATTGGCCGCCGCCCAAAATATGGGGCAGCAGGTTGCGTTTGCAGGTCCCCTGGACGGTCCTGATTTGGCGTCGCTTTTAACCCGAAGTCATGTTTTTGTCATGCCCTATTCCCATGAGGGCTTCGGAATGGCCCATCTTGAAGCCATGGGGTTCGGCCTGCCCGTCATCGGCTCTTCAAGAGGGGCGGTCAAGGAATTTGTGTTACCGGAGCGAAACGGATTTTTGATCGACCCCGGTGATGTTCAGACAGCCCTGGCCTGCCTGAGTCGATTGAACCGTGATCGTCAATTGCTGGTCAAAATGAGCCGCGCCGCCCTGCAAACATTTCATGAACGTCCGCACTGGAGTGATACAATGACGGTAGTCCATCGATTTTTAAGCGATCTGGTGAGCAAAGAACTGGTTTAGTCAGTTGTGAACTTCCGACTCAGACTCGGAGCGTCTGGGTTATTCAAGAAACTAACTTAAAAAGTAAAAGCCAATCACGAAAGCGCGAAATAAAATCTAATATAAACCGTCGTTTTTCGTGGTTTCCTTCTTTCGTGCTTTCGTGATGAATAAATTTTTAGGCTCACGACTCATGAGCGCAGATTCAAGTTTATTAGGAGTTATCCGTGGTAGGTTTCAAATATATTTGCGCCGGTTTTTTATCATTATTAAAAAAACTCAAGCCCACCCTGGCATTCATCCTGTCGGTGTGCTTTCTCGATGTGGTGCTTAACATCCGGTATCCGGCATCGGATCTGCCGCTGTGGACGCTTTTCAAGCTTTCACCGGAAATCCTCGGTATCATCCTGATCATATGGCTGACAGTCGTTTTGAGGATTCGGTTTCAGGCGGCCGTATTTATACCGCTGATTGCTTGGGTGATATTTCTGCGCCTGTTCCGGATTGGTGATGTTCTGGTACCGATGTATTTTTTCCGGCCTTTTAACCTGTATCTGGATTCGCGGTTTTTGCCGGATCTGATCCATCTGCTGTACACGACCACGCCGCACCGGACATTCATATTCGGGATTTCATTTGCCGCGGGACTGCTGATTGGCGTCGCGTTGCTTTTGCAGCTCTCATTTAAAGCCATCCACAGCTATTTGTCGGCTTCGCCTATCCGTTGCCGGGCTATGGGGGCCGTAACAGCAGGCCTGATGCTGCTGTCTTTTCTTATGGCCGGCACCCCCCTGGCTGACAATCCGTTCCTGACCCGGAGCTTCTTCGGCCGGGTGGCGGAAGAATTTGATTTTATTCTGCAGGTCAAAAGCCACCGCGCCCGGAATATGGCGGTAATCGGATCGGTGTTGGAAAAAAGCAGGACGTTGCCATCGTCTTTGGATAAGCTGCACGGTGCCGATGTGTATCTTTTCTTTGTCGAATCCTACGGTTACACCATTTTTAGCGATCCGCGCCATTTCCCGAAAATCAAGCCCGATCTGCTCGCTTTGGAAAAGAAGTTAAAGGATCAGGGGTTCGGCATCGTTTCGAACTTTTTCAGTTCACCCACCTTCGGCGGTTCCTCCTGGCTGGCCCATGCCAGCCTTGCCAGCGGTGTTCATCTCAACAGCCAGATGCGCTACAATCTGCTGATTACCTCGCAGGTCAAAAGCCTTGCCCGCTATTTCAACGGCGCCGGCTATCGTACGGTATTATCGATGCCCGACACCCAGTGGCCCTGGCCGGAAGGTGATTTTTACGGTTATCAGGCAAAATACTATGCCTGGAATTTCGACTACCGGGGTCCCACGTACGGCTGGTCGACCATGCCCGACCAGTATGTACTGGACTTCATCCGGCGCCGCGAAATGACAAAGCCGGGCCGGCCCCAGTTTATCGAGTTCATCTTGGGCAGCAGCCATGCACCTTTTCACCGCCAGCCGCCCTATCTGCCTGATTGGTCCCGCATCGGCAACGGCGCCGTTTACAATAATCTTGAAGTAATTACATTTCCCATTGTGTGGCCCGATCTGACCAATGCCTCCGAGGGCTATGTGGCTGCCATCCGCTACGATCTGACCGTCTTGAGTGAGTTCATCTCGCAGTTTGTAAAGGACGACGCCTTGATCGTTATTTTAGGCGACCACCAGCCGAATGTTCAGCTGACCGGCCCAAATCAGCTCTGGTCGGTCCCCGTGCATGTTCTCAGCCGCGACAAGGATTTTATAAAAGCTTTTCAAAACCGCGGTTTTCTGCCCGGTCTCATTCCTACCCAGCCGCCGCCCCATCGCGGGATGGAAAGCTTTTTGTTCGATTTCCTGGAAGACTTCAGCACGCAGGAATAGCAGCTGTTGATGTTGAGGACGAAATGCACTTCCGGCCGTGCCTTCGCATTTAAGGAGTTGTTTATTTTCCAAACATATTGTATCCGTATATATTCCGGAGAAAATTTTTTATCCTCTTTTTCCTGGAGATTTGACACCCCGTCACCCTCGGAAGCCGTTGTCGCGCAGATCATCTGGTTAAAGGAGAAGACGTCATGCCGACCAATAAGAAAAAACCCGCCGCCAAAAAGCTCTCCCGGGCGCATAAAGCCGGCGACGAGAGTCGGGAAACTAAAAAACAGGCCAAGGAAGCCCGCCAAAAATCCGATGGCCGTCAGCAGACGCAAGCCGAACCCGCTAAGCCTGCCGAAGGCGAAGGATTATTTCCCATTGTGGGCATCGGCGCATCGGCCGGCGGCCTGGAGGCGTTGGAGGCTTTTTTTGAAAACCTGCCGCTCGAAAACGGGATTGCCTGTGTTGTCATCACCCACACTGACCCGAAGCGCACCAGCCTGCTGCCGAGCATCATCAAAAGAAAAACCAAAATTTCCGTCAAACAGATCGAAGATGAGATGCCCGTTGAGCCGAACACCATCTACCTGCCACCGTCCGACCGCGATTTGCTGCTTAATAAGCAATATTTTCAGCTGAAAAAAAGGCCGGCCAGGGATGCGATCCACCTGCCGATTGATCTATTTTTGCGGCATTTGGCCGCCGAATGCGGCGAACGGGCTGCTTGCGTCATCCTGTCCGGCACCGGAACCGACGGCACCCATGGGCTGCGCGCCATCAAAGAAAAATCCGGCCTGGCAGTGGTTCAAAAGCCGGATTCGGCCAGGCACTCGGGCATGCCGGCCAGTGCAATCGACACCGGCCTGGTGGACTTCGTGCTTTCCCCGCAGGAAATGCCCGGCCGGCTGATCGAATATTTCAAGCATCCCGACTCAATTAAACCCATCCCGCAAAAAGAGCCCCAAAAAGAGCCCGACAAAATCCATCAAATCCTTGCCCTTCTGGCCAAACACACCCGCCACGATTTTAGCCTGTATAAAGCCAGCACGCTTCAGCGGCGCATCGGACGGCGCATTGCCGTGACCCGCAGCCGGGATTCATCCGAATATCTCCAGGTCCTGTATCGGAACAACCTGGAGGTCCAGGCCCTGTTTCAGGACCTGCTCATCGGCGTCACCAGCTTTTTCAGGGATGCGGGCGCCTTTGCCTATTTAAAAGAAAACGTGCTGGCTGAACTGTTTGCCCGTAATAAGGAGGGCCAAAGCCTGCGGGTGTGGGTGCCGGGCTGCGCCACCGGCGAAGAAGCCTATTCCGTGGCTATCATTTTAAAAGAATACATGGAAGAAAAAGACAGCTCGCGCGAAATACAGATCTTCGGCACCGATATCGATCCGCGCGCCATCAAAAAGGCCCGCGCCGGCGAATATCTGGAAAACATCGCCGCCGACGTCGGCGCCGAACGGTTTAAACGGTTTTTTGTCAAAAAAAACAGTCGCTACCTGGTCAAACGCGACATCCGCGAACCGGTGGTATTTGCCGAGCAAAACCTGCTGCGCGATCCGCCCTTCTCGGAGTTGGATCTGCTGGTGTGCCGCAACCTGCTCATCTATCTTAAGACCGAAGCCCAGGACAGGTTGATCCCGCTGTTCCACTACACCCTGAAAAAAAACGGCATCCTGTTTTTAGGCAGCTCGGAGACTATCGGCCGTTTTCCCGAACTTTTCGAGCCGTTGAGCAGGTCGCACAGCATCTTTCGCAAAAAGGAAAGCGCAGTCCGGCCCCAGATTCGGTTTCCCGCCGGGAAAATCGAACCGGAACCCTTCGACGACGAGCGGGAAGACGCAAAGCACACACACGGAGAGGATCATATCAGTCTGGACAAGGCAGTCACAAATGTGCTGCTGGAAGAGTTCACCCCGGCCTGCGTGGTTGTAAATCATGGCGGCGAAATCGTTTACACCCGCGGCCGGACAGGCAAATACCTGGAACTTGCGCCGGGCAAACCCAATTTGAACATTGCCGACATGGCCCGGGATGGTTTGCGCTTTCCGCTGATATCCGCGCTGCGCCAGGCTAAAGAGACCAAGGCGCCGATTCGCGAAACCGGTCTGAAGGTCAAGACCAACGGCGAGTACCAGTGGATCGACCTGACGGTCAAAGGATTCAGCCGACGGTCGTTGAATGAAGCCTGGCTGGTGGTCTTCGAGGACGTTCCCGCTCCGGCGAAAAAGGCCGCAACACCGAATCGAGGCCGGAAAAACGAACGGAAAAAGGATCGCGTCCAGGAACTGGAGCAGGAGATCCTGCGGGTGCGCCAGGAATACCACAGCGTCAGGGAGGAGCTTGAGACATCCAACGAGGAGCTGCGCTCGTCCAACGAGGAGTTACAGTCGTCCAACGAGGAGCTTCAGAGCACCAACGAAGAGCTGGAATCGTCCCGCGAGGAGCTTCAGTCGCTCAACGAAGAGCTCAACACCGTCAATGACGAGTTTCAAAATAAAATACTGGAGCTTCGCGCTTCCTACCAGGTCGTCACCGAGACCCTCAACAGCACCCGGATCGCCATCGTCATATTAGATAAAGACCTGTGCGTTGCCCGCTTCACCAAGGCGGCCACCGAGCTGATCAATCTGATCGATTCGGACCTGGGACGCCCGCTCGGGCATTTCTCGGACAACCTGGAGTTCGAAGATCTTCCCGGCACCGCCGCCCGGGTGCTCAATGACCTCGCCCCCTTCGAAGACGAGGTAAAGACCGACGACGGGCACTGGTATCGAATGAGCATCATGGTCCACCGTCAAGTGGATCATCTCATCGCAGGCGTCGTGATGACCTTCGTCAACATCGATCCACAGAAAAAGGTCCAGCAGGAGATCGAGGATATGAAAGCCAGGGAAATTCAGTCGGCCAGGCGATATGCGGAAAATGTCATCGACACGGTCAGGGAATCGCTGCTGGTGCTCGACGAGCAGATGCAGGTGATCTCCGCCAATCGCCGATTTTACCAAACCTTTGCTACCGACTCGAAGCAGACTGAGGGCAAAAATTTGTTCGAATTGGGAAACGGCCAGTGGGATATGCCCGAACTGCGCAAACTTATGAAGCAAGCTGCCGGGCAGCGCCGATCCTTCGAGGATTTCCGGGTCGAGCATAAGTTTCCGAATATCGGATTCAAGAAAATGCTGCTTAATGCCCGCTATCTCCAATCAGACACCGAGGATGAAAACAAAGTCCTGCTGGCTATCGAGGATGTGACCGACCGATGACCAAAAGCGAAATATCTGAAAACATCAGATCAAAAACGGCCCATAAAGCACTGCGGAAAAAGGTGGACCGGATTGCCGGGGGCGAAGCCGTCGGTTTGACTGAAGAAGAGCAGCTGGATCTTTTGCGACTGGCCCATGAGCTCGAGCTGGTCCAGGTAGAATTGGAAATTCAAAACGAAGAGCTGCAGAAAACCAGCCGGGATTTGGAGGCCGCAAGATTTGAGTTCTGGGATCTGTACGAATCTGCGCCGGTAGCCTATGTCTCCCTGAGTAAAAAGGGTATCGTGGAAAAGGCCAATGCCGCCGCCCGGCAAATGCTGTCCGGAAGATCGGACGGCCATTTGATCGGCCAGGCCTTTTCAAATTTTGTCATGCCTGAAGATATGAACCGTTATTTTCAGGATATGAAAAAAATCACCCGAAATGAGAAGCCCGTTTTTTTTGAACTGCAGTTTGTGGACGCCGCGGGAAGGTCGATACCCGTTTACTGCCAGGCATCAACCAAATTTGACCCGCAAGGCGGGTTAATCAGCTGGAACCTGGCTTTTTTCGACATCTCCGAACAAAGGCGGCTGGAAGAAGCGCTGCGGATCAGCCGGGAGAAACTGGCAATGGCCACTCAAGCCGGAGGAATCGGCATCTGGATTGTGGACCTGAAGACCGGCAAATCCCACTGGAACGCGCCGCTGTATCGCATGCTGGGGTTGGCGCCCCGCAGCGGCCCCGAGGATCAGCAGGAATTTTTCAAATTCATTCATCCGGATGATCGCCAGGGTGTGCTGGAAAGCGCGCAAAACGTGGCAACGCTTGAACATAAAATCGACCTGGAATTTCGCATCATCCGAGCGGACGACGGCAGCACCCGCTGGCTGGCGGCCAGAGGATCCATCGACCGCGACGACAGCGGCCGGCCGGTCCAGTTAAGGGGGGTCAACTTCGATATCACCGATCGCAAACAGGCCGAAGAGACGCTGCGCCTGGCACAATTTCAGCTGGCCGAGCAGCTGGTGGAAACCAGGCAGATCAACGAGGAGCTTTCCCAGTATGCCTACGCCGTCACCCACGACCTGAAAGCGCCCCTGCGTGCCATTCGCAACTACGCCGATTTTCTGTACGAGGACCTGGCCGACACGCTCACCGGCGATCAGAAAGAATATCTGAAGGGGTTGAAGAGGGCCGTAGACCAGGGAGACGCCCTGATCAACGACCTGCTGAACTTTTCACGCGTCGGGCGGGTATCGCTGGTGAAGCAGGCAGCCGATGTGCCCGGCATCGTGCACGAGATTCGCTCCCTGCTCGACCTGCCGCCCGGTGTTGAGATCGAAGTTCAACCGCAATGGCCGGAGGTTTGGGCCGACCACACCCTGCTGAAACAGATCCTGCAGAACCTGATCGTAAACGGCATCAAATTCAACCAACGGAAGCTCAAACGCATCGAAATCGGCTGGCAGCCGGGACCGGATGCCCGCCTTGAAATCTTTGTGCGCGACAACGGCATCGGCATCAAGCCCGAATACCGGGACCAGGTATTTAAGATTTTCCGGCGGTTGCACACCGACAGCGAATACGAAGGCACCGGCATCGGCCTGGCCATAGTGCAGAAGGCCGCCCAGAAACTGGGCGGTTCGGTGCGGCTGGAATCCACAGCCGGTGAAGGCAGCACGTTTTATGTCAACCTGCCGAATTCCAAATAGGAAAAACTCGCCGCTGTCTGCCGGTCGGCTTAGGGTTCACGAAAAAATAAGTTCACAATTTTAGGCGTTGCGGCGCCCGGCCGGCAAGGCGCGAAAACGCAGGAATATCTGGATATTCCGAGCTTTCGCAACGCAGCCGGGAGGGATGCCGCGGCGTATAAAATGTGAAGGTATTTTTGAGTGAACCCTTAGTGTCGACAAACGAAGGATTGGTACTTCAAAAGGCGCAGGGTGGCCATTGCCCATCGAGGAAACCCGTTTGAGGAGGGCATATTTTACCGGTTATAATGCTGTATTATGATTGCACAACCATCATTAGCATTGCCCCAGCAGGATTTCACGCGCTTTGGGCCCGCAGTTGAACAGCAGATCAAACGTCGAAAGGTCGGGGATAAAATCGCCCCACAATTGCGGGTAGACCGGCGAGCGGGGATTGATCCGGCGCAGTTCGATGCCGGCGCTTTCGAACAGCGCGGCATTCAGATATTTGTCGGCGGCACCGGGCGCCAGATAAACGGACGCATCAAAATAGCGGCAGATCTCAAGCAGCAGCCGATCGCCGCCGGCGTCGATATTCAGTTCGGACAGCCGGAGGATCTCGGTTTCAAGGCCGAGATTCAGCATCAGATGCCGGAGAATGGCGAGATTAAAATCAATGAGCCGGCCGGAAGCCGTTGAAAATATATTCTCGATAAACTGAAGATGTTCATAAAAATAAGGGGCAGCGGCATAGGCCTGTTTCAGGCTGGCCGGGTGTTTGCGCGGCCAGCTGCCTTCACGGCACAGGCGCACGTCATCGATAGATTGCAGTCCCAGACCTTTTTTCCAGACGGGAATCGTCATCCACAGAGTCCCCTGGTCGTTTTTAAAGCGATTGCGGGTAATCCAGGTAGTTGCCCTGGGAAACTGAACACAGTCGAGGACGACAAAAACATCGGCCAGATGAACGCGGTAAAAAAATCCGGGAAAGGGGGCGAAATAGGGTCGGCTGGCGGAAATGATCATGGGTTCAACCGGAATTGATAATCTGCAGTAATTCTTTTACCACATGGTCGGCCTCAGCGCGCTTTACCTGGCAGGTGCCGACCTCCCGGTGGCCTCCGCCGCCGTATTTCAGGACCAGAGATCCCACGTCCACCCGGCAAGTTCGGTTAATGATGCTGTGCCCGATGGAGATCATCGTAAACGCATTATTTCTTCCATCGACCATGCGCAGGGAGATGTTGGGCTCAGGATACATCACATATTCCAGAAAACGGTTGCCTACCGGAATATCTTCGATACCGCGGAAATCAATGACGATGGCATCGCCTTCGATCCGGGTATGCTGCCTGAGCAGCGCTTTATAATTCTGCGTTTCCTCGGAATACACCTGAACCCGCTCCTGAAAATCCGGCAGGGACAGGATTTCTGCCACGGTTTTTGAGCGCAGCAAGCCGGGCAGCTGCTTCATCAGCTCGAAATTACTGATACGGAAGGTGCGTTTATATCCCAGTCCGGTGCGCGGATCCGCAAGAAAGGACAGCAGCACCCATCCCCGGGGATTTAATATATCATCCCGGCTGAATCGGGCGGAATCCGCTATACCGACAATTCGTATCAGTTCTTTAAATTTTTTTAATTTCTCCGCATAGGCGTCATTGTCTTTATAGTAGTTATAAATAACCTGGGCCGCACTGGGCAGGAGTTCACTGGCGCCCTTGAATTTGCCTTTCATACCCAACCGTTGGTGTTCACTGGAATGATGATCAAACCACAATCCGCACCCCTCGACATGCGGCACGTTGGCAATAATGTCATTTTCGGATACTTCTACTTTATTATCCTGTAAATCCTTGGGGTGAATATACAGGATTTCATCCACCAGGCCCAGCTCCTGCAATATGGCCGCACACGCTGAACCGTCAAAATCAGAACGGGTTAGCAGTCTCACATTTCCACCTTTCATCCAGCACTTTGCGAACCGTTACGGCAAGCTCACTCATGATGATGGGTTTGAGAACGAACTCCCTGATTCCGATCGCTTGGGCCTTTTCTTTGGAAATTCGTTCACTGTAGCCGGTACAAAGGATTACCGGGATATCGGATCGGATTGCCATCAGTTTGCGGGCCAGTTCGTCACCGGTCATGTTGGGCATGGTCATATCGGTGATGACCAGATCGAATTTGGGAGGCTGGGCGATGAACAGCTCCAATGCTTCGATGCTGCTCGTGCGGGTGGTGACATCGTAACCCAGGCGTTCCAGCATCTGATAACCCAGATCCACCAGGGCTTTTTCATCGTCGATAAATAAAATCTTTTCGTTCCCGGTGGGCATGGCCATCTTCGGCCTGGTTTCAGTATCGACTTCACGCTCGATGACAGGCAGATATATATCAAAACTGGATCCCTGATCGACGGAACTTTCCACCGTAATCGTTCCGCCGTGGCTTTTTACGATACCCAGTACCACGGCCAGGCCCATGCCGGTCCCTTCTCCGCGCTCCTTGGTTGTAAAGAAAGGGTCGAAAATGCGGTCGGTGATTTTCTTGTCCATACCGTGCCCGGTATCTCTCACCCTCAGTTTTAAATAAGTTCCGGCCGATAAATAGGGATGCTGTTCAAGAAAATCTTTCTGCAGTTCGACCTCGGAGAGTTCAATTTTCAGCTGCCCACCTTTTTCCCGCATGGCGTGGGCGGCGTTGGTGCAAAGATTCATCATCACCTGATGAATTTGGGTTGGATCAGCCATCACGGCGGAATTACTCCGCAGGTTCGGCTCGATTCTGATTGTCGTCGGCAAGGAGGCCCGCAGCAATTTAAGGGTTTCGATGACAATCTGGCTTATCTGGACGGGTTTTAGTTCCTTGTCCGTTTGACGGCTGAACATAAGAATCTGCTTCACGAGATCCCGGGCACGATTGCCGGCTTTAAGCACTTCCTGCAGGTTCCTATGCTGCTGAGATCCATCGGCCGTATCTGCCAGCACAATTTCGGTATAGCCGATGACGGCCGACAGGATATTATTGAAATCATGCGCAATGCCCCCCGCCAGGGTGCCGATGGCTTCCATTTTCTGGGCCTGCTGCAACTGGGCCTGGATGTGAAGGCTTTCTTTTTCGAGATCTTTGATGCGCGTAATATCGGTGGCGATTTCCAGACGCACCAACCGGCCGTCCACCCACTTGATCGCCCGATCGTAATTGAGGTACCACCTGCCGGTAGCGCGGTTTTTGGCTTCCCAGACACAGGGTCCGGCCGGTTGGCCTTTTGAATCAATTAACTGCTCATTGGTACAGTCGCTGCACGGGCCGGAGAAATTACGAAACACCTCGTAGCAGGTCTTGCCCACGACGTCCTCGCCGAAGCTTTCGTGCATATGCTTATTGACCAGCAAAATTTCATAGGTGTCCATGTCGGCCACATAAATATCGGCATCGATACTGTCTAAAACCGTAAGAAACCGCACATGGGAATCGATCAGCGCTTTTCTTGACCGATTGCGTTCGCTGATATTGGTTGCGATAATAGTCAGCCCGCGCGCCGTGCTCTCCGATCTCAAGGGCGAGACGCTGATGTGCGCCGGAAACAAAGCCCCGCCTTTGCGAATGGCGGCGGTCTCGAAATTTCGGGCGGTTTCCTGCTTGAAGCAGCTGGTGATTTGGGCTCTCTGGTTCGAGGTGAAGTCAAATATATTTTCGATATTCTGCCCCACCAGTTCTTCCTTCCGATAGCCGCAGAAGTTCAGGCTGGCGGCATTGGCATACACGATCCGGCCATCGGCATCGGCCGCAATGGCACACTCCTCTACATTTTCAATCATGGAGGATATCAACGAAAGCTGCTGGGAAAGCTGGTGGTGCTCAACTGCCTGGTCCAACCGGATGTCTGATTCGAAAGAATCGATATTATCCCGGGTGACTACAATAAAACCGGTGTCGATATTGCCGGGGATGTTGATGGCCCCCGGCGTATGGCCGGTTACCCTGGATCCATGGTTATAGTCGTAGAGCAATTGAAAAGCCATATAGGTGGAGACTTCGCTCTTCTGGAAAAAGGCTGCATCGATTACGCCTGATCTAACCAGCTGGAAATGTGGCGCATCGGCATCCACACAAATCAGCTTTACGGAACCGATCAACCCCATTTTTTCCAAAGCTCGCGCCGCCGCAGGGCCGCAGTCACCGTTAAATCCCACAATGCCCTTCAGATCCGTACAATGGCGCAGAAATTCCTCGATGACGGGCTCTTCCAGCCTGGGATCCGCATCCGGCTCCTCAACCGCTGCCAACACTTCGATATCGGGATAACGGGAGATGTGCTGCCGGAAACCCGTGACACCCAGCTTGACATTTTCAAGGTCAAAAGCTCCCAGAGTCAAAACCCGGCCCTGGTTTGTCAGTAAAGCTGCCATTTTTTCGGCCATGGTGGTTCCCATGCGGTACCAATCCGATCCGACATAGGCATGCCGCTTGCTCCGGGGAATATCCCGATCGACACAGACGACCGGAACGCCGTTGTCGACGGCTGCATCAACAGCCGATACGATTTCCGCCTCGCCCCAGCCGATGAGCATAATGCCGGCGACCTTGCGCTGAACAGCATCATACACCGCTTTCACATAGGGCTCGGTAGCGGTGTCTTCCGGTCCGGCAATCGATATTTTGACATGATAGTGTCCTGCCAGGCGCAGCAGTATCGGATGGGAGCGGCCGCTAAAGACGGGATGGTGGGCAACCTTGGAAATCCAGACATATTCTTCCATCTGTTGTACCCTTCACGAATGGTTAATGAGCCCTACCCAAAAGTGCAGCCCTTGGGCAGCATGCAGTCGGCAGTCTGCACAGCTGCAGGAATCAGAGAACAGATTTGTTGACCGGAAATTCAAGACCAGGTAAAGCAGTCGAATTAAAGATAATATATCATATCAAAGACTTGGTGACAAGGTGTAAACGTGAAGAGATAGGAAGGCGTCATTTAAACAAAAAATTGATTGATACGAAAATTACCTTGCTTAATAAAAATCATGAAAACTCCAAGCATCAAAATACAAACCCCAAACAAATCCCAATGACCTAAATTAAAAATTCCAAACAGATAATCCGTTTATCGCTTGGCCCGAAGGCATAATCCCCAGCAAACCAGGGGGGTGAAGGGATGCGACGCAATTGTAGTGAGTGTTTTGGTCATTGAAAATTGAGATTTACCTGCCCTGTTAAATCATCTTGCAAGGATTAACGGAATAGGTCAATAATGTGATCTTCATAACTCAGACCGATGCACCCTCAGCCGAATAATTTAACAGGGTAAATAATTTGGTGCTTGGGATTTGGAATTTTTTCGTCTTACATAACCTTCTGAGGCAACTGAACCCAGGACCCAGTACCCTGACCCGTTGCAAGTCTAGCGCAACTTTATTTCCCGATAAGGCAACCCCAGCGACTGTGCCAGGTCCATCAGGGCCTTTTCCAGAGTCACTTCTTCCCCGCGACTGTTTTTCACTTTAATGAGCTTATCCGCCACCACAAAAATCTGGATTTTGTGCGGATCGAGGTATTCTTCCGCCAGCCGGCGCAGATCGTCTCTATCGGCCGTGAAAAATGCATCCTGGATTTTATCCAGCGTGTCAAGGGGCTCTTGACGCATGTAATATCGGCCGTAAACATTTACCAGATCCGCCGGGGTGTCCACGTTAAAAACAAAGCTGTTTAATGCATCCAGCCTTTTTTGTTCAAGCTCATCTTGCGGGACATCCCGGCCCAGCAATTTCATAATGTTGAGCGTCTCTTCCAGGGCCGGCACGGTTTTATCACCTTTGCAGCCGATATAGCCGATGAGAACACCGGCCGACCACTTGTATGTCTCATAAAAAGCGGCGGAGTAAACCAGGCCGAGATCATCGCGCAAACGGGTATACATCATGGAATCGTTGCCGCCGAAAATGTGCATCAGCAAGTTGATTTTCCAGTAGTCCGGCTGCCGGCGATTAACGCTGGGCAGGCTCAGCGCAATCTGAGACTGCACCTGACCGGGCTTGGGAATCAGGGCCAACACCGGCGGTGTTGGCCCGGGATCAGGCAGCTTCCGCTGCGGCGCCGGTGTCTGGGGCAAGGCTTTAAAAAGCTGCTCTAATCCCGTTAGGGCTTCCTGCCTATCGATATCGCCGGCTATAGCGGCGACCATGTTGGACGGCACAAAATATGTATGCAGAAATTGCTTAAGATCCTCGCCGGTAATTGCCGGAATGGTTTTAAGCGCAGATAGAGGATCGCGACCGTACGGATGGCCCTGGAAGTGCCAGATATCCCTTTCGCGCGCGGCCACCGACTGGGCATCTTCTCCCTGCCGTTCAAGGCCGGTCATTTCCTGAGCTTTGACGACCGCCAACACCCGGGAATCAAATGCGGGCCGGGTCAAAATTTCCTGCAATATGCGCAAGCCCGCCTGCCAGTCTTTTTTGAGCACCGATAACTGAATGGCCGTGTCTTCCTCCCCGCCTTCAATGCTGATCCGAATGGCATTTTCATCAAGCAACCGCGCCAGCTCAGCCGGTGCGTGGGATGCGGTTCCGCCCAGGACGAGGCTGCCGTTCAGCAAATCGATCAAACCGCTCCTGGAATCAGGCACATCAACCGAACCGGCCTTGACCAATAAGGTTAAATCCACCACCGGCAGCTCCCTGTCCGGCAAATAAAAGACTCTGCTGCCGCCGATAGGCAGGTCTTCGGCGGCGGGGTATTCGATTTTCTGGGGATGACGCTGAAAAGACAGCGGATGTTTCCAGCCGACGGGCGTCGGATATTGGGAAATGTTGGTAAAATCAGGCGGACGTTCCATTTTGGCGGATCTGCTGCCGGCAATTGAACGAACCTCCGAATAATTCTCGGGGGGTCGTTCCGGCTGTCCCCCGGGAATGACATACACGCTGGTTTGATTGTCCGTTTGAATGTACTTGTTGGCGGCCTGAAGGATATCCTCGGGCGTGATGCTTGCAATGTTCTCCAGATAACGCAGCAGGTAGCGCCAACCCACCTGAACCTCGAGCGTGGCCAGGGTGCCGGCCAGGCTTTCGTTGCTGCGCATGCCGTCAATAAAGTCGCGCTGGTTGAGCTTCTTAATACGCTGAAGCTCGCCGGCGGAAACCGGCTCGGTTTTAATTTTCTCGACTTCCGCTAAAAGCAGCCCTTCCAGTTCCTGACAGGCCTTAAGGTACGCCCGGCGCTTTTCTGCATCGCTCACCCCTTCTTTCCCGGTGATCTCCGGCTGATTGGGCGACCCGCCCAGAATGATCATTCCGCCGTAGCGGTTGTCGGGGTTATAAGACCAGGCCACCTGGGCCAGTCCTTTGTTGGTGATATTTTGGGTCAGGCGGGCGCTGAGGCCATGGCTCAAGATCATGGTCATGGCGTCCAGAGCATAAAAATCCCTGGTATCCATGGGGGCAGCGTGGAAACCGATCCTAACCAGAGGCGTGCGGGCGCCTTTCAAGTAGCGGATGCTTTGTCGCGGACCCTTCTGCACCGGTTCCTCGGTGACATTTTCAGAGGCGCGCTTACCGGCCGGATAGCGTTCGAAGTAGATTTCAGCAAACCGGCGGGCCCTCTCCAGTGAGACATCACCCACCAGAACACAGACGGCATTCGTGGGATTATAATAGGTCTTATGGAACGCGGCGGCATCCTGTGTATTGAATTTTTCCATATCGGATTTCCAGCCGATGGTCGGATTGCGATAGGGGTGGGCGCTGTAAGCTGTCGCGTCAAGATCCAGCCAGGCCGCGCCGTTGGGGTCGTTGATATAGCGAAACGCCCATTCCCGCTGGACGACTTCTTTTTCGACGTAAAACTCGCGCCAGGCCGGTTCGAACACCTGTTCGCTAACAATTGAAAACCACTGCTCCAACATGTCGGAGGGCACGGAAGCGACATACTGCGTCTGGTCCTTGGTGGTGAATGCGTTGACGCCCACCGCACCATTTTGGCCGAGCTGGGAAGAAAACACCTGGGGAATATATATTTTTTGCACCTCCAGCCGCAGTTCATTCATTTCGGCCGTCTTTTTCGCGATCAAGTCCTGATCGGGGTTTCGTTTGCTCTGTTCCGCGAGCACGACCTGGTAAGCGGCCTCGATGCGGGCCTGCAGCTGTTCATCTTTTTTGTAGTCCAGCGACCCGAAATTTTTGGTGCCTTTAAACATCATGTGCTCCAGCAGATGGGCGATGCCGGTTTTGCCGGTTTCCTCGAGCGCCGAGCCCGCACGAATCGCCAGACGAACGGCAACCTGAGGCGTTGCCGGCCGTTCGACCACCAGAAACAGCATACCGTTTTTAAGCTTAAAATGCTGGACGTCGATGTTGAGATCATAAGCTGTGTCACCGGCGGCATAAACGTTGCCGGTAAACACCAGCAAAAAGAGCGTCAATATAAAAAGTTTAAGGGTGCGCATTAAAAAAGCCTCCTGATAAGGTCCAAAAGTTTGGGGTTTGGGACTCCGCCCTTTGGGCTTCGCTTTCAGCTACGACCCAAAAGGTCGGGCTTCCGACTTCGCTCTTCGAGCTACGACGGGACAAGTCCACCCCACACGCAGGGTTCAAAGGTTCGAGATCGAGTTTTTACCCCGGTCTGCGATTAGCGATAAACTTATATACAAAAGCATGGGATTTCAAGACCACCCGGCGTATTTTTTGGCGTTTGGCCCCAACCGTCGCCTATGGTATAAGGGACAGGCCGGCCTCCGGTATGGCGAATTTTTGCTGGAAACCGGTGGGAGCCGATTTTGAATTTGCTCCGCTGATACGACAGTGCACCTTGATTTTTCATTAACAAGATTATAATAGTATTTTTTCGAATTATAAAATAAAATCATTGAAGAGTGTGGGTATGATTAGTGCTGTTGTAATGGCGGGCTACAACAACAAGCGTGAAGTTAAACGATACAGCCGCATTGTGGCTGAACATTACGGCGAAAAGTTTATCGAGTCGGGATACAAGCCGCTGCGGGAGTTTCGGACAGTCCTCAACGGCGTGACGGTCAGCAAACCCCTGATTCAATATACCCTTGAAAAACTTTTCGAAAACGAATTTATCGATGAGATCATCATTGTGGGCCACCAAATGCTGCTCGAGCAAAGGCTGCGCAAATTCATCCGACAATTTGAAAAGCCCTGTCACGTTGTAAACCAGAATTCAAAAATTCCCGGTGATATCGTCCGTCAATTCAGGATCAAACCCCGCAAAGTAAAATACAACTCGATTGCCGGTAATTTTATCAAAGGATATGCCGCCAGCAAGTCCTGCCGGGAAAAAAGACATGCCTTGTTTGTGGCCTCCGACTCTCCGCTGACCACCAAAGAATTTATCAGTCGGTTTATTAACGTGGCCGCCCAATACTGGGACGAAACCGCCATCATTGTGCCGGCGATCCTTATCAATGATAAAAGGGACAAGCTTGGCAGGCTGCCCATAAGGCTTCAAAATGACTCGCAGTTTCAGCTGGCCGATCAAAAAGATGAATACGGCCGGCAGGGTTTTCGCCTCTCCTCCTTAATTTCGGCCAATCCACATTGCTTTGATGTGAACACGGCCAACACGGCTTACAGTCTGCGTAAATGCCTGAGTCCCAAAGTTCAAATAAAGCTGTTTAAGATTACGCGCGGTCTGGGATATACAAATGTGTATTCCAAGTATTTTATAAGAAAGCATTTGAGTGTCGTCGAAGTCGAAAACATCGTTTCGGCGCATTTCGGGGGCAGGCTGAAAATAATTCCGATGCTCGGTGAAGATGCCACCTATGACTACGACGGAACGGATCTGGAGTTTCGCATGATCAGCACAATGCTGAAATCCGATACCGAGGCATCGGAGTAACCTTATATGATTACTTCACGCTGCCGTCTGCCGGCTTGAACCGTGTAGCTCGAACTGTCAACCAGCACCTCGTACCCCGCAACGCACAACGCAGCCTTGTCCTCCTGCCGTTATCTTCCCTTTAACTTCCTGAGATATATTTCGCTTCACCCTGGTTGAGAACGCCGCCATGACATTTTGGTCATCTGTCCGCCATCTTTCCGTTAACTGAGTAATTTATATTGACTGACACTAAGGCCGATTCCGGCCGAAACTTTAAAATGGAGGTAAGAGAAAATGAAACAGACATTCAGGTTCACAAGGTACATTTTGGTAGTTATGATGGTCGGGCTTATGCTGGGTGCCGGTCTTCCGGCAGTGCAGGCATCTACGAATGCGCCGGTTCGGATGGTTCCGCAAAATTTCAGCGAGCTGGCCGAAACCGTCAGTCCCGCAGTGGTTCACATCCGGGTGGAAAAGACAGTTAAGGGCGGCGGCCCCGCAATGGGTCCATTCGGTCAAAATCCCTTTGGCGACAATGAGCAGTTCAAAGAATTCTTCGGCCGACATTACGGTAATCAGAGCCAGCCGGAGTTTAAACAACCGGCTCAGGGCTCCGGGTTTATCATCGACAAGTCCGGCTTAATTGCCACCAACAACCACGTTGTAGAGGGCGCCGATAAGATTACGGTTATTCTAAAGAATGAATCCGAGTACGACGCCAAAGTCGTCGGACTTGATCCGGTAACCGATATCGCCCTGATAAAGATAGATCCCAAGAAGGATCTGCCCGCGGTGAAACTGGGAAGCTCCGACGACCTGAAAGTGGGCGAATGGGTGGTCGCCATCGGCGCCCCGTTCGGTTTGGAGCATACGGTAACCGCCGGTATTGTCAGCGCCAAGGGTCGCGTCATCGGCTCCGGGCCCTATGATGATTTTATCCAGACAGATGCTTCCATCAACCCGGGCAACAGCGGCGGCCCCCTGATCGATATGAAGGGTGAGGTCGTGGGCATCAACACCATGATCATCGCCGGCGGTCAGGGAATTGGTTTTGCCATCCCCGTCGACCAGGCCAAGAGCATCATTGCCCAGCTGGAAACCAACGGCGAAGTGACCCGCGGCTGGCTCGGTGTTACCATTCAGGATGTTAATGAGAATATGGCCGACTATTACGGGCTCAAAGGTAAAAGCGGTGCCATGGTTGCCGATGTCGCCCCCGGGGATCCCGCAGACAAGGCCGGCATCAAACCCAAGGATATCATCACGGAAGTCAACGGCAAAGCGATCACCAACAGCCATGATCTGACCAACCTGGCTGCCAATCTACAGGTCGGCGAAACCGCCAACGTGACGGTTTTGCGCAATGGCAAGTCGCAGACCCTGGAAGTTAAAATCGGCAAGCGGCCTTTGACCATCGCCGCTGCTTCCCAGGGTAATCGTCAGGAAAATGAAGGTCAATACGGCTTTCAGGTGACGAATTTAACACCGGAACTTGCCCGTCGGTATGACATTCAGGACAACGCGGGGATCATGGTGGTCGGCGTGGCACCCGACAGCAAAGCCGATGCAGCCGGCGTCAAAAAAGGCGACGTCATCCTGGAGGTCAACCGGGTAAGCGTTGCATCAGTGAATGACTTCAAAAATCTGCTTGACCAGAATAAAAAGAATGACGGTATAAATTTGCTCGTCAAGCGCATGAATGCGGGCTTAATGGTGATTCATCTGGCATAGCTGCAGACAACGGATCACCTTCATCCACTGCAGCCGGAGCAATATTCATATAACGGAATTTGCTCCGGTTCAGTGAGTATGAATCCCGCGGCACGATAATTGAATTTCCGGCCTTTACAATACTGCCAAAAGAGTTATAATAGATCATTAATGCGGAATACTTTGGTCGGCGGATAACAAAAGGATGCGATTTCTCCTGTATAATATACGTTACGCAGCCGGAATTGGGAAAAAATTTCACTTTCCGGTACCGTACAGCGGCTATTTCAAACATACCAACGGTAATCTAAAAAGAATCCTGGATTTCATTAAATCGGTGAATCCGGACATTATTGGATTGATCGAGGTGGACAGCGGGTCTTTTCGATCCCAAAAAAACAACCAGGCCGAGGGAATCGCTTGGGAACTGCAGCTCGATCACATTTACCGGTCAAAATACCCTGTCAATTCCGTAGCCCAGAAACTGCCGTTGCTGAATAAACAGGGCAATGCGATATTGACCAACCGGGAAATTGTTTCTCAAAAGTTTCATTATTTCCGCCAGGGTGTCAAACGGCTGGTGATTGAACTGGAACTGGCGGATCTATCGGTTTTTCTGGTACACCTGTCGATCAAATTCCGTCATCGTCATGACCAGCTGCAGGACCTTCACAACATCATAAAAGACATTAAAAAACCGCTCATCGTAGCGGGAGATTTCAATTCCCTGTGGGGCGATCGCGAACTGGAGTTGTTCCTGGCCGCCACAGGTTTAATAAATGCCAACACAAACGGGCAGCCTTCCCATCCCAGCCGCGCCCCGCGGCGGCAGCTGGACTACATTTTCCACAGCCCCCAAATACGGGTCACTGATTTCGAAATCCCGCAGGTTAAATTCTCCGACCATACGCCCCTGGTTTGCGAGTTTGACATCGCCGCCTAATTAATCCAAATTGATCCGCTCTGGAAAATATTCCATTCAAGGTTGTTGACTGTTATTTGATAACTGAAGAAATTTGCTAACTCAAAGGTCCGGCGGGTTAATCAAACAAAAAATTCCAAATAACAAATCCCAAATAACAAACAAATCACAATTACCAAAATTCCAAATCCCAAACCTTTGAACCCTTATATGAAACTACATCTCACACAGAGCGCTCAGAGGTCACAGAGGTAAGGGTTGGCAGCCGCCTGCGGCGAAAGAAAAATATTCTCCGCGGTCTCTGTGAGCTCTAACGAAGTGGGCGTGATAGTAAATCCAACTGTGTCCGAATTCCCAAAAGTTTCTTTCTCGATTAATCTGGCCGTCTTTTTGGCCAGCGGCCCGGCTCGTGTGAAACTTCATTAAATTCCATGCCATTTTTAGGATTGAGCTAATGGCGGGTGGGAGTGGTTTTTAACCACGATTACAGATGTTGACCCGACCGAGTTGATCGCGGTTAAAAACCGCTCCCACGAGGTTCATAAACTGTTAGGAAGTTCAAAAGCGGAGTCTTTTGACTATGAGCTATCAGCTTTGAGCTTTTTTATCTGACCCCTGAAACCTTTACCCTTTCACCTTTCACCTTTCACCTTTACCTTAACCTTCGTATACAACGGCCAGAATGGTTGCCCGGCCGCTCTTGGCCGCAATATGATGGGGTATGGTAGACAGGTAGTAGGCGCTGTCCCCCGGTTCCAGTTGGAATTTATCGTCACCGATTTCCAGCGCAACCTCACCGTCCAGCACGAAAATGAATTCCTCGCCTTCATGCACCGAAATCTCCTTTTCAGGGTCCTCCTCAAGCCTGACGATCAAGGCCTCCATATGACGGCCCTTAACATCAGGGGCCAGGCTTTTGTAAGTGTAAACCTGTTTTTGACCTTTCCTGGATGTCGATCGGGAAACAGTCCGGCGCTCATTCTTTCTGGTGATCGAATAGAGCTTGTCGCCGATGCCTGAGACCAATCTGCCGAAAGCACTGTCCAGGGCCTTGGATAATTTGATCACGGTACCCAGTTGGGGCTGCGCTTCATTTTTTTCAAGACTCGCTAAAAAGCCCACCTCAAATCCGGTCAAGCGGGATAATTCTTCCAGGGAAAGCCCCTTTTCCTCCCTTATTTTGCGAATGCGCACACCGATGTCTTCCATGCCTCTGCGGGGCTCGGCCGGTATCTCGCCGGTTAAATCCTCAAAAAAATCAAAGTGAACAAAAGTTCTGCGACTTTTTTCTTCCATATTAATTCCCCTTCATTTAGTCTTCTTTATCTGTGATGAAAGTCTTGGCCTCTATGATGGATGAAATATGATAAGGGCGCTTATGTTTTGGGATTGTCAACCGACAACAATCAATGTCCCGTTATTTTTTATGAACACTTGGCGCCGATATGCCTGGCGATAACTATGCGCTGAACCTCGGAGGTCCCCTCACCGATGTCCAGCAATTTCTGGTCTCTGTAGAATCGCTCCACGTCGTACTCTTTCATCAAGCCGTACCCGCCGTGCAGCTGGACGGCGTGGTTCGCACATCGATACATGACTTCCGAGCAATACAGTTTGGCCATGGCCGCTTCCTTGGAAAACGGCCGTTCGTTGTCCCTCAGCCAGCAGGCCTTATACAGCAGCAGACGGGCACATTCGATTTCCATCGCCATGTCGGCCAGCTTAAAGGCATTGGCCTGGAAAGTGGCGATGGGTCGGCCGAACTGCTCCCGTTCGTTGCTGTATCGAATCGCCATGTCAAAGCATCCCTGGGCGCCTCCCAGTCCCATGGCCCCGATGGACAGACGCCCGCCGTCCAGGGTCTGCATCATCTGGTGAAATCCGTGGCCGCGCGGGCCTAATAGATTTTCCTTGGGCACCCGGCAATCCTCAAAATAGAGTTCACTCGTATTGGAGCCCCGCCACATCATTTTATCGTGCATCACTTTGGGGGTATAGCCGGGCGTACCTGCTTCAACAATTATGCAGGAAAGTTCGGGCCGGCCGTCATCCCGGGCACCGGTGCGGGCCAGGACCGTCACGCCGGCGGATATGTCGGTGGAGGCATTGGTGATAAATATCTTGCTGCCGTTGATCACCCACTCATTCCCGTCCAGCACCGCTCTGGTCGCACTATTGGCGGCATCGGAACCGGCATTGGGTTCGGTCAGGCCGAAACCCCAGAGAGCTTCACCGCTGCACAGCTTCGGCAGATATTTTTTCTTTTGGGCTTCATTGCCGAAATAGTAAAGCGGACCGATGCCCAAGGAGTTTTCGGCGGCCACCGTAGCGGCATGGGAACCGTCTACCCGGGCAACCTCTTCAACGGCAATGATGTAGGACAGGTAATCCATTCCCTGCCCACCGTATTGTTCGGAAACAAAAACACCGAAAAGGCCGAGCTCTGCCATTTTTTGCATCGTATCATAGGAAAATTCCTCTTTTTCATCCAGCTCCCGGGCAACAGGCTTGATCTCATTTTCAGCAAAGCTGCGAACTGAATCCCGCAATATTTCATGATCGGTTGAAAGGCTAAAGTCCATGCTTGCTCCTTATGCTTTGGTTTATCTAATAATATTATTTGACGAAAACAGCAGGCCTGTCGTATTAATGCGGTAATTTATAGGAAGATGCCCTGAAATTGTCAACGTAAAACAGTGGAAAACAAAATGCCCGAATTGCCTGAGGTTCAAACCATTGTCAACGATCTGATAGCGGCAGATTTGATCGGTATTCCCATAAGCAGGGCCAGGGTCTACTGGCCGGGTACCATTGCGGAACCGTCGGCGAAATTATTCTGTCAACAGATTTGCAATCGGCATTTTACCGCTATCGGGCGCCGCGGGAAATTCCTCGTTTTTGATTTGAGCAACGACAGCTTTCTGCTGCTGCATCTGAGGATGTCCGGTCGCCTTCATCTGGTACCGGCGGACACGCCGCGGATCAAACATGAACATGTGGTCCTCAGCTTCAATGACGGCCGGCAATTAAGATTTCACGATACCCGCAAATTCGGACGAATACACCTGGTTGAAGATCCGCATAAAATTTTAGACCGCCTGGGGCCGGAGCCTCTGGATAAAAGTTTTACGGTAAAGGGGCTGGCCGGGCAGCTCAAACGGCACCGGCGGCTTCTCAAACCGCTGCTGCTGGACCAGGCATTTATCGCCGGCCTGGGGAATATATACGTCGATGAAGCCCTGTGGGATGCCGGATTGCATCCCAAACGCATTGCCGTTTCCCTGTCGCTGTCCGAAATTAAAGCGCTGCACCGCGCCATTCAGAGGGTTCTCAACCGCGGTTTAAAAAATCTCGGCACAACGCTGGGAACCGGGGAGACCAATTTCTATTCGGTGGCGCACCACCGAGGGCGCAACAAAGATGAATTGAAAGTATTTCGCCGCACGGATCTTCCCTGTCCGCGCTGTAAATCGCCCATCGAGCGCATCATCGTCGCTCAACGAAGTACACATATATGCTCAAAATGTCAAAAAATCTAAGATGACAGTATGATGGAATAAATTCCAAATAACAAATCACAAATAACAAACAAATTCCAATGACCTAAATTCGAAATCCCAAACAGATATCTGACAATGTACAATGAACCCAAAGTAGACAGGCTTCTCAGAAATAATGCAGACCAATCCGATGCCAAAGGAACATTTTGTCATTGGATTTTGAGATTTAGAATTTACTTGGAATTTGGTGCTTGAAATTTGGAATTTTAGAATTCTGTTACGCGGATCAATATTGAGGTTCGCTGAACGTTTTTTGAAATATGATTGAGGTGATCCATGCCCACCGGTGCCTGTGGCATAAACTGTGACGTCTGCAAGCTGAATCTGCTGGAAACCTGTTCTTCCTGCGGTCCCGGAACCAGTCTTCAGGCAGGCAGGAAACTGGCTGCTCAGCAGCGGCTGTTGGGAAGCACCTGCCCCATCCTGGACTGTACCCGGATGAATGAGATCGAATACTGTATGCGCGACTGCAACCAATTTCCCTGCCGCAATTTCAACACAGGCCCCTATCCCTTCAGTCAAGGATTTTTGATGATGCAGGAAAGACGATTAAAGCAAAGACCGCCGGCATTTGCCCCGGACGGATCGCGCGTCAGCGTGGCCGCCGGATTCTGGGACGAATTACAGCAAAAAGATATCACGTCTCTGTGCAATTTAACCCTTTTCGAACCATTTTCATCCCATCAGATCCTTTTTCGCTTCTTGAACGAAGACGTGCTGGTGGATATAGAACACCGCTGCCTGAAACGCCGCACAGAACGGCAGTGGCATCATACAGCAGATCCGCTGCTTGAGCTGGCAACAGTTTTATACTTGATTAACGTAAAAGATATCTACCCCGTCGGCAGGGACATCGTTGGGATAAAGGATCTGAAGGAGGGTCATTTTTTCCAGGGTCCCCATGCCCTCAAAACCGATCCCCTGCTGAGGCGCTACGGCAAGGATGTGAAGGGCTTCCGGGAAGCGGCCGAGTACCTGGCAGGCGAATCGGTGGATATGGCCGATGCCGCCTACAGGCTGCGGCCCTTTCCGCGGGTGGGGTTGTATTTTCTGCTTTGGCAGGGGGACCAGGAATTTGCACCGCAAATGACGGTGCTGTTTGATCGATCCATTGAAGCGATCTTCGCGGCGGATGCCATCTGGGCGCTGGTTAACCGGGTAGCCACCGCACTTTTGGAAGGAGCACAGAGCAAAGCGCAAAGCGTAGAAAAAGACAGCGGCGGAGGTAGATAGAATCGCGTTTCTTCGATTTTGGATTTCTGATTTCGAATTTTGGCTTAACGATCTAGCGTATCGTCAACGACTTTCAACGCGATACCCTATGCCTTTTTAACTTACACCCCGGGTTTGCCCCGTTGTTACGGATCAGGCTACTGATAGCATTCTAAAAATTACATATACCCGTATAATCCTCAGGTGTAATCCTCAACAGTTCCTCTTTAACCTTGCGGGAAACATCCAGAGATTCAATAAATTCGGCGATGGCCTGCTGATCGATAACGGCATGAGTGCGGGTGAAGGCCTTCAGCGCTTCGTAAGGTTGCGGATAGTTCTCGCGACGCAAAACGGTCTGGATGGCTTCGCTCACCACCGCCCAGTTTTTTTGCAGGTCGGCCCGGATCGCACCGGCATTTAAAATCAGTTTGTTCAAACCGCGCAGCAACGATTTCAAACCGATGAGGGTGTGGGCTACCGGGACCCCGAGGTTGCGCGTTACGGTCGAATCGGTCAGGTCCCGCTGTAATCTGGAAATAGGCAGTTTGGCAGCCAGATGCTCCAGAATGGCATTGGCAATCCCCAGGTTGCCCTCCGAATTTTCGAAATCGATGGGGTTGACTTTGTGCGGCATGGTTGACGAGCCGACCTCGCCGTTTTTGATCTCTTGCTTGAAGTAATCCAGCGAAATATAGGACCAGATATCGCGGTCCAGATCGATCAGGATGGTGTTGATCCGCTTCAGATTATCGCAAAATGCTGCCAGGTTGTCGTAGTGCTCGATCTGGGTGGTTACCCTGGAGCGGCTGAGCCCCAAGGTGGTGTTGACCAGTCGGTCGGCAAAAGCCGGCCAGTCGATATCCGGGTACGCAACATGATGGGCATTGAAGTTGCCGGTGGCACCGCCGAATTTGGCCGAGAAGGGGATGGTATTCAACTGCGCAACCTGGACGAGCAGACGTTCTACAAACACGTAAATTTCTTTGCCCAATCGGGTGGGTGAAGCCGGCTGGCCATGGGTGCGGGCCAGCATAGAGACATCCAGCCAGTCGCGGGCTTTGGCCTGCAGCACTTCAATGACTTCATTTAAAGCGGGCTGAACCACCTCCGCCCAGGCCTTTTTCAATGAAAGGGGCGTGGCGGTATTATTGATGTCCTGAGATGTCAGGCCGAAGTGGATAAATTCCTTGTAATCCTGCAATTGCAATTCATCGAATTTCTCCTTCAGGAAATACTCGACTGCTTTGACATCATGATTGGTAATTTTTTCAATGTCTTTAACCCGTCCGGCATTTTCGGGAGTAAAATCATTATAGACAGCCCTGAGCGCCGCAAACAGGTTTTTATCGAATTTTTTCAATTGAGGCAGCGGCAGTTCGCACAGGGCGATAAAATACTCCACCTCCACCAGCACCCGGTATTTGATCAGGGCGCCTTCGGAAAAATAATGCGCCAGCTTCCGGGTTGCCCCTCGATAGCGGCCGTCCACCGGAGAGATGGCCTCCAAGGATGTAAATTCCATGATATTTACCTGTCTTTTAAACCGTTGGCCCGTTGACCCGTTGATCCGTTAGCCCGTTAACCCGTTAGAACTGAAGCAAACCGGCTAACCGGCACACCGGATAGTTGCCGGGGAGTATAGGCGAAGCCGGCCATGGTGTCAAGACGGGGAACCTCGCAACCCAGGGCATTGTCCACGGTAGCTCTAAATTCGATTCGCGGGGTTCTGCCAACGAAAATCCGCCCGAGACAGTAAAAAGTCCAGGCCCGGAGGTCCAGGCTTTCAATGTTGGAGTGAATTTTTTCATCTTGCAAAATCGCCGTTAATTCTTTAGATGTTTGGCAGCCATTTTATTATTGAAAGGTATATCCTGTGCGCCTTGCAAAAGCCTTGAATTGAGAAAGGGTCCAAATCAAGGTAATATAATTTAGACTGCATCCCGCTTTCAGCCGAATGAAAGAAGAAAATAAGACGATTGAGATCTATAGATGGGTTTGGGAAAAGCTATTTGAAAAGAGAGACCGCGAAAAGAAAAAGAAATAGCACTAACCGACCATCGAGAAACTACTTTCTCTATGTATATCTCTCAGGCGGGTGGGATATAAATTCGATCTAATTTTTCCCGTCAACATACTACAACCAACAAACAACACACACCCTGCTCGAGCCATCAAGCTCGAGCAGGGTATTACCCAAGGAGACAAACTATGCGACTGGGAATGCACACGTATAGTTTATATCATCACGGCATCGCCGAGGATTGGGCCGGTTTTCGATTGCCCTGGCCCGGACAGATGGATATATGGCAGCTGATGGATTACATGGTGGAACTCGGTCTGGAGGGAATACACCTCGACGATAAGGCTTTTGACGCCATGGATGAAGCGTATTTCAGCCGGGTTCGTGATTATGCCCGAGCGCGAAATCTGTATCTTGAATATAACTTTGCACTGCCCAGCAAAAAATATGATTCCAGTGTCCAGCACGAAATAGAGCAAGGTATTGGTATTGCCCGAGCAATCGGGGCCGATGTTGCCAAAATCGGTATGAATTTAAGCCGCCCCCAACCGGTAGCAGCAAGCAAGTTTCATCCTCAAGTCATAGCGCAGCTTGAAGGTGTCGTAAAAAAATTGAAGAAGGCGGCATCGCTGGCCGAGCAATCAGGAGTTAAGCTTGCCGTCGAAAATCATACGGACGCATTTTCGGAAGAAGTCATCTGGGTATTGGACCGGGTCAATCATCCATTTGTCGGCGCATGCATTGACACGGTCAACGGTTTGCACGTCACCGAGAACCCGATTACGGCCGTCGAAAATTTAGCGCCCAGAGCGTTTACCAATCACTTCAGGGACAACAAAATCATCATTAAACCTTACGGGTTCGAAATGACCGGCGCTGCCGTCGGAGAAGGCGATCTCGACATGCAGCGTGCCTATGAACTGATACACCGGAATCCGGATGTGAATCGGATAAACATCGAACTGGATCTGCAGTGCCCGCTGGATAACATGCAGGAAGCGCTGCGCATCGAACGCGAGGCTCTGCAAAGAAGTATCCGGTATTGTCGGGAAATACTGGGTATCGGGAGAAAGAATCAGGGCACCTGAAAAACGACTACCGGAAGTGAACGGTTCATCGGTCAGGGGTCAGGGAGCAAGGGTTAGAAAATATTGAAATAATTCGTGGTTGTTCGTGTCAATTCGTGGTTAATAAATTTTTAAAGGGCTGAAATCATATTTTAGGGGTTATTGTCCCGTTTTTGATGCAGGTGTTGCCGCAGCAGCTGCACGACCTCCTGATTACCCTTTTGAGATGCCGTATGCAAAGGCGTCACACCGTTATTATTTCTGGCATTGACATCCGCGCCCGCGGCAATGAGCAGGGCGACCGTTTCCCTGTCACCGGCCAGCGCAGCCGCATGCAAAGGGGTCATGCCCTCCGCGTTTTTAACATTGACATCCGCCCCCCTGGCAATGAGCAATGCGACGGTCTCGCTGCGTCCGGCCAAAGCCGCCGCATGCAGGGGGGTCACCCCGTCTTCATCTCTGGCATTGATATCGGCGCCCTTATCGATAAGCAATGCAACGACCTCATTGTTGCCGCTCCACGCTGCTGCATGCAACGGCGTCAAGCCCTGTACATCACCGCTATTGACATCCGCGCCCTTGGCGATCAGCATTGCAGCGACCTCCAGATAGCCTCTTACCGCCGCAATATGCAAGGGCTTTTCTCCAAGTTCATCCGCAACATTTACGTCGGCACCGGCCTCAAGGAGCGCTTTGACCTGGTCGATATCATTTAATTTCACGGCTTCGCCGAGCGACAGTTTGACAGGCGGTTCTTTGGCATTCAACCGGAATTTGGTCAGCTCATCTAATTGCCCGGTCTCCGGCATGCCATCGTCTTGTTGAAAGCTCTTTACTGCTTCGGCGGTCTTCTTTCCCCAAACTCCATCGGGTTTTCCGACATCGTATCCCAGTTCGTTCAGTTTTTTCTGCGCATTATAAACCGCATCGTCATAGCAGACCGCAGTTTCAATTCCCAAAAGCACTGCACTGCAAATGATCACCAGAATTATTATCCAAAAATTTCTCAATTGCCTGAAATTTTGCATTGCCGACTTGCTTAAAATACCAGGGCAGTTGATCCGAGCCCGCGTGATTAACTGCCCAATTAATTTTTGGAGAGTCTGAATTTTTTCTCAATTCTTAAATAAAAATAGCAAAAACCCTAATTTTAGTCAAGTGATCAGCCGCAAGCCGTCATTGGCGTTGCACCGTCGATGACCCCAAATGCTTTATAGCGACCACCCGGTCATGCGCCATAGAAAGCCATAATCCCCTTCCGGCAGCGGGCGAGCGACCCATCAGTTCGATCATGGATGAACTCCCGTCAGAGGCTTCGTTCCAGGTTAATGGTTTTGGAGGGGCTAAACCGGTTCGCGCTGAAGAAATGTATCAGTTTGGAATCATTCCAGTCGACTAAGGTATTTACTTTTTGAACGCCGAGTTTTCTCAAATGATCCATAAATTCATTAATCAACTGCTCACCGATACCCTTATGCTGGCAATTGGGATCAACGCCGATGGTATCCAGGGTCGCTTTTTCCTGGAAAATACCATATTCTCCCATATATAGCTCCCCCATTACAAACCCCACCACCGTTCCGTCTTCTTCCTCTGCCACAAGCGAAGCGGGCAAATAATCTTTGGAATTAAAAAGTTTTTCAAACTTCATTTCATAGTAATCCGGCCGGGAAGCCTTGAGTACTTTCTCGTCAATCCCAACCACCGCGTCAAAATCTTCAGCCTTCATGAGTCTGATTTTAATGGTGCTCGCGTTCATGGTGCCTCCTTTATCTCAATTGAATTTACATCCTGACCCGTGCGCTTTGCGGGTCGTACGGCGGCTTGAGATGAACTTTGATGGGAAACAGTCGGCCGGCAACATTTATTTCGTATCTGCCCGACAGGATCCAGTCATCTCGGATGCCTGCCGGGTTTTCCAGATAGCACATGCCGATGGCACAGCCGAGCAGGTGGGAAAAGGATCCATGGGTGTTTTCGCCGATGGGTTTACCATCGCGGTAAACCGGCTCATCATGGTAGATCAATGGCTCGGGATCTTCTATGGTAAACGTCACCAGCTTGCGCTTGATGCCGGTATCCAGCTGTTTTTTTAATGCCGCCCGGCCGATAAAATCTCCCTTGTCCATTTTAACGCAAAATCCAAGACCGGCCTCAAAGGGCGTATCGTCCGGTGTAATATCGGCGCCCCAGTGTTTATAGCCTTTTTCCAGGCGCAGCGAGTCCAGGGCATGCAGCCCCACCAGTTTGAGGTTATGCTTTTCGCCGGCGGCCATCAGAGTATCGAACACATTATTTGAAAATTCAGTCGGAATGTAAAGCTCCCATCCCAGTTCACCGACAAAGGAAATTCTGATGGCCAGGGGTCTGGCATAGGCCGCATCGATCTCCTGTGCGGTCGCAAAGGGGAAGGCCTCGTTGGAAAGGTCGGCATACAGATTGCCGACGGCTTCGGTGACGCGGTCATAAAGATACCGGTGGTTCGCCTGCCAGCCGTGAAAGCGACGGATGTCGACCGCCCACAGGTCCTCTTCCGGATACCCCTGATCCATCCACTGGGCCAGGGCCTTGCCGGCACCGCCGGCACTGGTGATCCCCACCGAATTCATCCCGGCGGCCACGAAAAAGTTTTTCACCCCCGGGGCTTCCCCCAGCATGTAAGCTGTATCCGGCGTAAAACTCTCCGGAACGGTGGTCAAGCTGTTGACTTCCGCCTCCTCGAAGGCCGGCACTCTTTTGATGGCGTTTTTCATGAAAATTTCAAACTGGTCCCAATCTTCCTGCAGCTGGGTATAGGCAAAATCTTCGGGGATGCCTTGCGCGCCCCAAGGCTTGGCCACGGGTTCGAATCCGCCCATCAACAAACCGCCCATTTCTTCCTTGACGTAGATATAGCCGTCCATGTCCCTCAGATAGGGCATGCCTTTGTAAGTGCCCTCAATCGGGTTGGTGGACAGGTGCATGTGCTCGGCCGCGTGCAGGGGAATGCCGACCCCGACCATTTTACCGACTTGCCGGGCCCACATGCCGGCACAGTTGACGACATATTCGCAGACGATGTCGCCCCGGTCGGTGCGAACGCCGGCAACAGCCCCTTTTTTAAGGTGAATATCGATAACCTTAATCCCTTCAATAAGGTTGGCACCCCCCATTCGAGCACCTTTGGCAAGGGCCTGGGTGGTGTCCTCCGGATTGGTGTGTCCGTCATTGGCTTGAAACCAGGCAGCCACCAAATCTCTGGTATTTAACAGCGGAAACAGCCGGCGCGCCTCCTCGAGGCTGATTTCTTCCATCGGGATGCCGAATGAGTGCGCCATGGCCATGGAACGGTCGAACTCGCTCTTGCGGGCCTTGGTCTGGGCAACCCGGATGGAGCCGGGACGCTGATAGCCGGTTGGCTGTCCGGTTTCCGCTTCCAGGCGTGCGTACAGCTCAGCACCGTACACAGCCAGTTTGGTCAGCGCACTGTCGGACCAGAGCTGGCCCAGCAAGCCGGCCGCGGCCCAGGAAGTGCCGGAGGCAATGGTTTTACGCTCAAGTAAAACCACTTCCTGCCAGCCGATTTTGCACAAATGGTACGCAACACTGCAGCCGACTATCCCCCCGCCGATGATGACCACCCTGGCATGGGTGGGCAGCTGTTTGGACATGTTGACCTCCTTACGGCTGCTTCGGTTTCATTTCCGCCGTTTTGATAGTGATGCCGAAAAACTTAATAAGTTCCTTCATCTTCTTTCATTCAATGTTCAATGTTGGACGTTCGAGGTTCGATGTTCATTTTTTCAGTTCCTGCCACTTCAAAACAATTTACCGCTTATGGGAGGCCGCCATCCGCCCTCCTGAAGTGCAGCAAATCAAATTTTTTAATTTTATTAACAGGCAAAACCTGGTAAAGTCAATAAGATGTCTCTTTCAAACGACTCAAATCAAATCCCACAGGCTTCTGCCGCCAAAGATCCCATCAGCGCCCACCGCGCTTTTGTCTATGGTGCCTGCGGCCCCGGCTTCGGGGAAATATATGCCGGCGCCCGCCTGCGGGGCTATGCCACGCTGCTGCTGTTCATGTTTTTCACGGCCTGGTTTACCTGGTCGCTGGTCGGGGTCATAAGAGTCTTCGTGGGCCAGGTATTTGACAGCCTCAACGGTATGGCGCCGTTTGCTCTGCCGCAGATGTCTTTTACCACTGTGGCAGTTTCTTTTTTTGGGATCTATTTTACCTGGTTATGGGCCATGATCTCCTCAGTCGAGGCGGCGATCAGCAGCCGTCAAAAAGCCGGCGCAGAAGCCCAGGCCAGCGTCGGGTGGGCTGCCGCGATCGCCTGGTTTTGCCCCGGCGCCGGTCAGATTTACACGGCTGAGCGTCGCTTCGGGTTTATCCTGTTCGGGGTGTATCTTCTGGGAATACTGCTCGTTGTTCCGGCTTACCTGCAATTGTTCCAAAGCCTGTCCGAACTGGCCAAAAGCGGAAAGCTGTCGGCCCACGATCCCTTTGCAGTTATCGCCATCGTCCATGAGCTTATCGCCCGGGTGAATTACAGCTTCGGCAAGCTCTTTCAGGACGCCGTAAAGTATTTTTCAGTCGCCGGCGCTTTGGCCGCCTTAAGGCAAGGCCCCCTGATAACCGACACAAAATGGTTAAGGCCGTCAATGGCCTACGGCGCCGCCCTTTTGGGTCTCGGTTGGCTCTGTCCGGGCTCCGGGCAGCTGCTGCAGGGGCGCAACAGGCTCGGATGGGGCCTTTTTACCGGATATGTCGCCAGTAAGATTCTCATCGGAATTTTGCTGGGCCGGGACTTCATAACCGTTCAAAATGCGGATGCGCTGGCCTGGGTGTCCGTGATTGTGCAGTGGGTCGCCATGATCGAGGCACCGCTGGCAATGAGGAAAGCCAAATAGGAAAGGGAAGTAAAGAATCCTGGCCCAGAAGGCCAGGCTTTCAATGCTGGAATAAAAAGGCCTCAATGGCAAGGGGCCGGATCGCTGTTTGAGCCGGCGCATGGGCCTGGATCCAGCCCCTTGACCTTTTCGGATCAACGGCTTCTATGGTTTGACAAATCGTACTGAACTTGATCGATGAATATGCGACTCATCCACCCAGCTGCAGTTTGATCCATTCTGCAGGGCGGCCCCGCTCATCATCTACAAATCTAACCTCGGCCGACATACCTTTTTTGCAATCTGCCAGTGCGCCGTAAACATTTTTTTGATTCAGTCTGCTCTTGTCCAGGTATATCTTCGTATTTTCAGTCACCTGGACGTTGTAACTGCCGGTGGCGTTCGACAGGGTAAGGGCGCCATTTTGAGCATCAACACGCTCGATTTTTCCGATAACCGTTAATTTTCCGGACACCCCGGGCGACTGGCCGAGTGGAATATACAACTCCGTTGTTTTCTCGGCGAGTGCCTGGGACAGGACACCCACCAGACCAACTATAATTGCGACGAATAGAATTCGTTTCAGCATGGCTGTTCACCTCCCTTGGGTTTACCTTGCAAGATATATTCAGGAAGCTTCAACGAGTTCATTGCGGGCTTTTTCCTGCAGTTTGATAGCCTCCCGGGCATGACGCGCTTTTAAAAATATGCTGTGCTTCGCTTTCTTGGTCGAGTTCATGGCTTCTTCCAAATAGATCACGGCCGCAGGATGCAGCCCGCCGCCCTTGAGCACCCTGATGCTGTTTCCGGTTTCAACCAGCGCTGAATCCAGCAGATCTTCGCCGGCCTGCACGGATTGGAAATTTTTGGCTGCAAATTTCTCCAGCATTTCAATACTCTCACGAATATTTTCCAGCGTATTGATAACCCGCAGGAAGGCGGCGATCTCGACGATCTGGGTGCCGTCCAGTTCAATACCGCTGCCGGTGGCGTTTATGATCAGCTGCGCTGCAGGTGAATTGTTAAAGGATTCCCCATCGTAGAAGCCGACCGCCCCCTCGATGGTTTCAATCGAATTGTTGTGGAAAAACGGTCCGCTGTCGGCTGCCTCGACCAGTGAAGGCACATTGAAAGTGCCGTCGCCGGGCGTGCCGAATCCGTCATCGGGCGGCACCAGCTCTCCGGTCAGACGGGCGGGCTGATCGGGCAGATCCTCCACGCCGGTATTAAAATTCTGATTGCCGGTATTTTGACCAAAAACAGCCGGATCTGCGTTGGCACCGGCATTGAAGTGGCACGCAAAGCATTTGCCCTCCGTCGGACTGAGGAAAATCTCCTGTCCTCGCTTGGCAACCGTGCCTTTGAGCGGCAAGGGCAAAGTCAATTCACTCTGCCGGCCGAGGGATAATTGAAACGCTTCCAGGGCGTCGAGTTCCTCGTCGGTGGGGAGACGGAAATCCACACCGGGAATCCGATTGAGTGTTTTGGTGAAGTGTTGGATGACCGCGCCGGTGGCAAATGACCGCAGGGAACCGTCACCCGGCGCGCCATCGCCCGACCATCCGGTTCGCGGCCCCTTGTTGCTGTTCACTGAAAACCGAAGGCCCCGCAGGTGGGGTATCCCGCGCTGGGTGAATTTGTTGGCTAGATCGTCGAAGCCGTCCAGGTTTTCGATAATTAATCCAAATTCCCGCATCAGCCGGGGATTCTCGAAATTTTCTTTCAGCGCCGGATTGAATTCGGCGACAAACAGCGGATTATCGGCCGGCAAGGCGGCAATAAAGGCGGGGTCGATGGTGAAGTTGTTTTCCGCCGGGTGGCAGGAGCCGCAGGTTCGGCCATTGCCGCCAAATGTTTCATTGAAGAAAATTTCCTTGCCTTTGGCGATCAGCGCCTCATTCGGATCCGGAGGTTGCGGCGGCGACGGCAGGTGGCAGCCGGCGGCCAGTAATACCCCGCAAATGAGCACTCCAATCTTTTTCATTTTGTTCTCCTTTCAGTTGCAAATTTCAATCGGGCTTGCAATCCCGTGTAGCGGCGCTGCGTTTTGTTGTTGCTCACCCCGATGGCCAACGCTTTTTTGCTGCCCACGATGACGACCAGCCGTTTGCCGCGGGTGACGGCCGTATAAAGCAGGTTGCGCTGCAGGAGGATATAGTGCTGGGTAACAAGGGGTATAATCACAGCCGGATATTCGGATCCCTGGGATTTATGCACGGACACGGCATAAGCCGGCACGATTTCGTCCAGATCGCTGAAGTCGTACCGCACCTGGCGGCCGTCGAAAGTGATCAGGACTTCCCGCTCTTCCCCGGCAATGGAAGTAATTCGACCGATATCCCCGTTAAATACTTCCTTGTCATAGTTGTTTCTGATCTGCATAACTTTATCGTTGATCCGGAAGGTGCGATCGCCGCGCGTGATCCCGCCCTCGCCGGGGTTTAAAACCGCCTGCAGCTGCTGATTCAGGTTGCCGGCACCGACGACGCCCCGGTGCATGGGGGTCAATATCTGGATCTCGTCAACCGGGTCCAGACCAAAGCGCCGGGGGATGCGCTTTTTACTCAGCTCCAGGATAATCTCCAGCACTTTTTCAGGATCCTCCTGCTCGATAAAATAAAAATCATTGCGCGGGTCGGTTGAATCGGCGGTGTTAAGGGAGGGCAAAATGCCTTCGTTGATTTTATGGGCATTGACAATGATGTTGCTGGTCATGGCCTGGCGAAAAATCTTATCCAGGGTCACCACCGGCACGGCAGCCGATGCAATGATATCATTGAGAACATTTCCGGCGCCCACTGAAGGCAGCTGGTTCACATCGCCGACCAGAATAAAAGTGGCAAAAGGCGGGACCGCCCGCAGCAGGAAGTACATCAGGATGGTATCGATCATCGACGCCTCATCGATAACCAGCACATCACAGTCGAGCGGTTTGTCCTCATTACGCTGAAAGCCGCCTTTCTGCGGGCTGTATTCCAGCAACCGGTGAATTGTTTTGGCTTCCAGGCCGGTGGTCTCCCCCATCCGTTTGGCGGCCCGACCGGTGGGTGCGGCCAGCATCATGCGGGCTTTGATTCGGGCGTAGATCTTCAGAACTGCGTTGATGATGGTCGTTTTTCCGGTACCCGGGCCGCCGGTAATCACCATGACTTTGTTTTCAATGGCCCGCCGCACGGCCTCAATCTGCTTGCCGGCCAAGGTGATGGCAAGCTGGCCCTGAACCCAGTCAATGGCCTTTTGAGAGTCAATATCCCGCAGGGATTTGGGAGCGTCGATCAGGCTTTTTACACTCTGGGCAATGCCCGTTTCACACAGGTGGAACCGGCTTAAAAACACAGCTTTATGATTTTCCGGCAACGCATCGCGGCCGTGATTCAAATCTTCGATGACGATCTTCTGATTATGCGCCAGCGCCTCCAGGGACTTAACCACGGCCTCGCGCTCGACCGCGAGGATTTCACAGCTTTTTAAAATCAGCGACTCATAGGGGAAGTAAACATGGCCCTCGTCGGACAGTTGATTTAAGACATAAAGAATCCCGGCTTCAACCCGGATGCCGGCGTCTTTGGCAATACCCAGTTTGGCCGCGATCTGGTCGGCGGTGACAAATCCGATGCCGAAGATATCCGTCGCCAGCCGATACGGATTTTCCTTGACCACGGCAATGGAACGGCTGCCGTAGTGTTTGAAGATTTTAGCGGCATATCCGGAGCCGACGCCGTGGCTTTGCAAAAAAAGCATGACATCCCGGATGTCTCTTTGCGCATCCCAGGCGGTTGCAATCATGCCGATTCGTTTTTTGCCGATGCCCGCCACTTCGGCCAGCCGCTGGATATCGCTTTCGATAATCTCCAGCGTCTCTTTCCCGAATGTATCCACAATGCGGCCGGCCATCACGGGGCCGAGTCCTTTGATCAGACCCGAGCCCAGATATTTGCGGATACCGTAGACAGTCGCCGGAACCTCGGTGCGATATTCGAGTACCTTAAACTGCTCGCCGAATTTGGGGTGGTGGGACCACTCCCCTTGCATGTCAAGAATTTCACCGGGCATGGGCGCCATCAGCGTTCCCACCACCGTTACAAGATCGCGCCGTCCGGGCACCTTCACCTTGGCGATGGTAAAACTGTTTTCTTCGTTGGTGAACGTTATGCGTTCGATCTGGCCGGTGAGTTCAGTTGGCATGGCTTATTAAGCTCTTAAGTTGGTAAGCTGTTAAGCTGATGAGCTCACAAGAATGAGAATAGCTGATAAGTTCATGAACCGGCAAGTTCATAGGTTGTGAACGGATCTTATTTTAGCTTTCCTGCTAACGAACTTACCAGCTTATCAGCTCATCAGCTCATCAGCTTACTAGCTTACCAGCTCATCAACTATTCCCCACCCAATCCGGCAGCTGCACCTCCGATACCGAGAACGGGATGTAGCATTTGATGTCAACAACCGGTGATCCGTCGATGGCATCGATGGCTTCGATATGAATTTTGTTGCCTTCAATTGACAGTATTCTGCAGACGGCGAGTCCGATAAGATTGGGTCTTTGGGGCGAATGGGTGGCAAAAACGCCGGTTAACGGAATACCCGGATCTTTTCTGGGATGAACTTGAAGGGTTCGGCGTTTATCCGGCGCATCATTCTGATGAAACCAGTAAAGCACGAGAATATGCGAAAAGCCGTCGAGTCCCAGCAGGCCGTCTGAAAACTCGTCAAATATTTCGATCCAAATTCTTCCATCGCTTTTCCCGACAATCCCCACCGGATTCAGATAAAAAGATGCCGTCATTGAATGCCTTTCTGGATGGAGGTTCGAAGGTTAAAGGCTAAAGGTTAAAGGTCCGGGCGAATTAATGCCGGGTAATTAGTCCTTAGCGCCTGAATTTTTCAACACCCATCCGCCTTGCGCCGTGAGCCGTGCGCCATGCGCCAGTTTAAACTCCCGGCCCGCACCCCGCAACAATCTCGCTTCGTCTCGCTCCCTTACACCCTGCTCTAGGCGCTATGCCCTCTGCAATTGAATCCCGTAACTCGCATCCCGCATCGCGCGGTCGTTTGAGAATTTTTTAAAACAGATAGAATTCCTTCATTCGACATTCGTCATTTCATTAGTCCCCGCACCGCGGCCTATTCCTCCAGCAGTTCTTCCAAACCCGCATAATAATCCAGCGCCCCGGGGTTGCTCAGCGCATCCTTATTGAGCACGGGTTTGCCTTCAATGATCTTTTTAACCGCCAGTTCCACCTTTTTCATGTTCAACGTATAGGGTACGGCCGGGACACTCAAAATCTTGGCCGGCACGTGCCGCGGGGAAGCGTTGGTGCGGATCGTCTGCCTGATTTTGGCTTTCAGCTCATCGGTTAAATCATACCCGGAAGCCAGCTGGACAAAGAGAATCACCCGCACATCGTTTTTCCAATTCTGACCGACCACCACGCTGTCCTCAATTTCCTCCATCTGCTCCAGCTGCCGGTAGATCTCGGCGGTTCCGATGCGAACACCGCCTGGATTGAGGGTGGCATCGGAGCGGCCCAGCATGACCACCCCGCCGCGTTTGGTGACAATCACAAAATCTCCGTGGCGCCAGATTCCGGGAAAGACGTCAAAATAGGCGTTGTGATATTTTTGGCCATCCGGATCATCCCAGAAATAAATCGGCATGGAGGGAAACGGCTTGCAGCAAACCAGCTCGCCCTGCTGGTCGATGACCGGCTGGCCGGTTTCATCAAACGCATGCACGTCCATGGCCAGGCCGCGGCATTGCAATTCCCCGGCATACACCGGCCCCATGGGATTGCCGAGCGCAAAGCAGCCGTTGAGGTCCGTTCCCCCTGAAATCGAAGCCAACTGCAGATCGGGCTTGACCTCGTTGTAAATAAAATCAAACCCTTCAACCGATAACGGCGAACCCGTGGAAAGAACCGCCCTGAGCGTCGACAAATCATAGCTTTTACCCGGCTTTACGCCGCTGTTCTGCAGGGCCGCAATATAGCCGGCGCTGGTGCCGAAGACGGTTATTTTTTCATCCTGGGCCATTTCCCACAACGCGCCGGGATGGGGATGAAACGGGTTGCCGTCATAAAGCACCAGGGTGGCGCCCACCGCCAGCGAGCTAGTCAGCCAGTTCCACATCATCCAGCCGCAGGTGGTAAAGTAAAAAATCGTATCTTCCCTTTTCAAGTTCGTGTGCAGCATCAGCTCTTTTAGGTGGTGGATCAGAATACCACCGGCACTTTGCACCATGCATTTGGGTAAACCGGTGGTCCCGGAGGAATACATGATGTAAAGGGGATGCCCAAACGGCAATTGCTCAAATTCGATGTCCAGATCGGCTGACGCGGACTTAAAAATCCGGTAATCGACAGCCTTGGGTATCCTGCTGATTTCCGGGTTTTGCTCCGTATAGGGAACCACGACAACTTTTTCGATGGACGGCAGTTCTTTGAGAATGTCGGCGATGCGCTCTAAAGAATCAATTTTCCTGCCCTTGAAGAAATAACCGTCGGCCGTAAATAATATCTTGGGCTTGATTTGCCCGAATCGATCCAGCACACCTTTGATGCCGAAATCCGGCGAGCAGGAGGACCAGGCGGCCCCCAGGCTGGTTGCCGCCAGCATGGCGATCATGGCGGCCGGCATATTCGGCATAAACCCCACCACCCGGTCGCCGACGGCAACACCCGCATCCTTTAAGGCCCTGGCCAGACGCGCCACCTCGTCATAGAGCTCGGCATAGGTCATTTTTATGGCTGCCTGCCCCTCGCCTTTGAAGATCAGGGCGGTCCGGTCGTCCCGGTACCGCAGCAGATTCTGGGCGAAGTTGAGTCGTGCGCCGGAAAACCAATCGGCCCCGGGCATCTTGGCAACATCGTCAATGACCCGGCCGTAGGGTTTGGAGGCGATGATGTCCGCAAATTCCCACAGGGTACCCCAAAAATCAGGAATGTTCGCCACCGACCATTCATAAAGGTGCGCGTATTCTTTGAAATTTTGGTTGTATTTCTCATTGACGAGATTCATGAAACGATACAAGTTGGTGCGCTTAATCTGCTCTTCCGAAGGCTGCCACAATAATTTAGCCATGATCATCCCCCTTTATGAACGTTACTCAGAAAATCCAAATTTTCACGAAATTAATTATGTGTCTTACATGCTCCGGCAACCATAAGTCAAGATGATTGAATTGGTTCGCCGATTCGTTTCCGAATATCAAGACGGAGTTTCCGAATATCAAGACGGATCGGATCAGAGCCGTTTTTAATGCTTGCAGGGCCTGTGGATTTCAGCTATCACTATAAGCCGTTGAGAGTTTTAACAAAGTAACCTGAAAAAATTTCCATTGAGGAGAATCAGCATGCGAGTAGTTGATCTGAGATCCGACACCATGACCCGACCCACCCCGGCGATGCGGCGGGCCATGTCTGAGGCGGAAGTTGGCGATGATGTGTTCGGAGAAGACCCGACCGTTAACAAACTGGAGCAGATGGCAGCCGAGCGGATGGGTAAGGAAGCGGCATTGTTCGTTGCCAGTGGGACCATGGGCAACCTGGTCAGCATACTGGCCCACTGCGGCCGTGGTGATGAGATAATCCTGGGCAGCCTTTCGCACACCTTTTTTTTCGAACAGGGCGGATCGGCCGCCGTCGGCGGGATTCATCCCCGCACGGTTGCTAATCTGCCGGACGGCACCCTGCCGCCGGCTGAAATCGAAGCCGCGATTCGAACCGACAATGTTCACTTTCCGATCACGCGCCTGATCGTGCTTGAAAACACCCAAAATCTTTGCAGCGGTTATCCCCTGGATGTGGATTACATGCAGGCAGTGGGTGAGATTGCCCGTCGCCACGGCTTGAAAATACATGTTGACGGCGCCCGGTTTTTTAATGCGGCCGTCGCACTGGGAGTGAGCACCGACAGGTTGGCGGCCGAAGCCGATTCGGTATCCTTTTGTCTGAGTAAAGGCCTGGCGGCCCCCGTCGGCTCGCTGGTGTGCGGCAGCCGGGATTTCATTTACCGGGCCCGGCGTGCCCGCAAAGTGCTGGGCGGCGGCATGCGGCAGGCCGGTGTGCTGGCGGCCGCCGGAATCGTAGCGCTTGATGAAATGGTGGATCGTCTGGCGGTTGATCATGCCAATGCCCGCAAACTCGCCGAAGGTCTGGCCCGGATACCCGGACTGTCCATCGATCCTGCGGGAATTAAGACCAACATCGTCTATTTCGGCGTGACCCGCGCCGACATGGCCGCCGAGCAGCTAACGACGCGTCTGAATGAGCAAGGCGCCCGTATGCTGCCAGTGGGAACCGGCCGCATCAGAGCGGTTACCCATTACCACATCACCGACGATGATATCGATTATACCCTGGAGGTGTTCGCGAAAGCGATGGCGGCATAGGGGAAAAGACTTGGCCCAGGGGACAAGGCGCATGGCGCAAGGTGTCAGGAGTGCTTTATAGGGTGTAGGATGTGATATACGGAAGATGCGCAGCGTGGAAGGTACGCTAGGCTGCATGAACGTTTTACTAGAATCGCGCTGCATTTAAAGAAAAAAACCCCGTTGGAAAGCAGCGGGGTTTTTAATATAACTAAAATAAGTTGAAAATATGGCCCTCTGGCTAAAAAGCGAATATTGACTATTAGTCCCGTCTATGATATTTGACCAACCGTTCCCCTTCAATTAAGATTTTCATGTCCTGGGCTGCAGTCGAATCAGATAAAAAAATCGGCATTCTCACTAAAGACGCTTCCAAAAAGGGAACTCATTTCAGCACTTTATCATATACTTCTGCTTCTTTCAGGAAAAATCCCGCCATGAAAAAGCAAAATATTCTTCACAAGTATCCGCCCTCGATGGAAAACGTACTTCTTATACTGCACGATTTTCAGAACAACAATCCGCGCAATTACTTATCTGAAATAGATATGGCAATGATTGCCAAGTACTTAAATGTGACTTTCAGCTCGATTTGCGGAATTGCAAGCTATTATACTCTGTTTAGTTTAAAGCCTAGAGGTAAACACATTATCAGAATCTGCAATTCGCCGGTATGCGATATGGCCGGTTCAAAGGTTATTTTGGCGGACCTTCGCAGGAATCTTAAAATAGAAATCGGTGAAACGACTGCCGAAAAATTGTTCACGTTGGAAACAACAGAATGTTTGGGACAATGCAACACCGCACCGGGCATGGCGATCGATGAGAAATTTTATGGGAATCTGACCGCAAAAAAGATTAAGGCTATTCTCCAAATATATCGGAACAACGGAAAGCGTACGAGGAGAAAAAAGGGGTGTTGATAGAACGTCGGATCGCATTAAAAAACGTGGGACGGATCAACCCCGCAAAAATAGAAGATTATATTGCGGCGGGCGGCTACAAAGCGTTGAAACAGGCCTTGCAAATGCCTCCGGAAAAGATCGTTTACGAACTGATTCAATCCGGCTTGAGAGGCAGGGGCGGCGCCGGATTTTCTGCGGGATTGAAGAAGAAATTCACCAGTGAAGCAACCTGTGTCCTGCTCGAATGCATGCACTATATTGTCTGCAATGCCGATGAAGGCGAACCGGGAACCTTCAAAGATCGCGCCATCATGGAGGGCGACCCGCATCTGTTGATCGAGGGCATGATCATCGCGGCCTATGCTGTCGGTGCTCAAAGAGGCTATATCTATATACGCGGCGAGTACCATAAATCGATCGACATGATCCGCAAAGCGCTGGGTCCGGCCAAAGCGCACGGTTTCCTGGGAGATGATATTTTAGGGTCCGGGTACTCACTGGACATCGAGGTCAAGCTGGGAGGCGGGTCTTATCTTTGCGGTGAGGAATTTACCCTGCTGGAATCCATCGAAGGCAAAAGAGGCTATCCGCGGATTAAACCGCCCTACCCGGCCGAAAAGGGTTTGTTCGGCATGCCCACCTTAATCAACAATGTCGAAACGCTGGCCCATGTTCCCGCCATCCTTCTGAATGGGGCGCAATGGTACAAAAGCATCGGAACCGACCAATCTCCCGGGACAAAAATATTCTCTGTCAGTGGTGATGTGAACAATCCGGGAAATTTTGAAGTCGAAATGGGTGCCAGCCTAAAGCAGCTTGTTTTTAATTTGGCCGGCGGCATAAAAAACGATAAAAAGCTTAAAGCCGTATTGATTGGGGGTGCTGCCGGAACGTTCATGCCGGAACCTTTTTTAGATGTCGGTCTGGACTTTGAATCCTTAAAGGCCAATGATGCTGTTTTGGGCTCCGGCGCTGTCATTGTGCTGGCTGAAGATAAATCCATTCTGGATATGCTGCTTTCGATCCTGCGGTTTTTCGGCCACGAATCATGCGGCAAATGTGTCCCTTGCCGTGTGGGAACCCGGCACCTGGTTATTTTGCTGGCAAAGATTCTGGCCGACGGACCTGCCGGCAGTTCCAACATTGATGCCTTGCTTGAGCAGTCCGAACTCATGGCCAAAACATCATTGTGCCCCCTTGGCCAATCCCCGGTTCTGCCGATTAGGAGCGCCGTGCGGCACTTTCGCCGAGAGCTGGAGCAACCTAATAATTAGTTGATATTAAATGTTATTTCTTTTCATTTTAGGAAAAAATTTTTTCATCACGAAAACACGAAAATCTAGAAAGCACGAAATTTTTCTTATCTCCTTTTCGTGTCTTCGTCCTTTCGTGCTTTCGTGATTAATTTCTTTTTTAGCTCTCCGCCTCCGGCGGATCCGAGTTAGGCGCTTCCTCCCTTTTGGAATGATGGAAAGCTGGAAAAACGATTTTTAGAATGAGCGACATGGCAGCCATAAATATCGACGGTAAAATAATCAGCGCCCGCTGCGGTGAAAACCTGCTGGCAGTGGCGAGGCAAAATAAAATATTGATTCCCGGCCTCTGTTATCACCGCAAACTGACGCCGACCGGAGCCTGCCGCTTATGTATCACCAAAATAAAGGGCATGAACGGGCTTATCCCCGCCTGTACGGTAACGGTTTCGGATGGAATGGAGGTGACGGCCTTTGATGAGGAGTTGGAAGACACCCGCCGATATTTATTGGACTATCTGTTGTCCGAACATAACGAAGCGTCGGATTTAAGCTATGAAGATGAATTCAAGGTGCTGGTCGGCAGATACGGGCTGAACGATCCGGCGCAAAGACAATTTCCCTCCCTCTGGCAGTCGCTCGGATACCCGGTCGACGACAGTTCGCCGGTGCTTACCTACGATGCTTCCAAGTGTATAAAATGCTTTCGATGCATCAAGGCCTGCGACGAAGTGCAGGGTAAAAATGTTCTGTCTTTTACCAATCGCGGCATCACATCCTATATCATCGGCGGATTCGGCGTTTGGGGGAAGTCGGAGTGTGACGGCTGCGGCGAATGTATTCAACTTTGCCCCACCGGTGCGATTGTTGAAAAGCCCAACAGGGGTATTCTCCAAACCGCCGGGGCGGCTAAACGCGTCAAAACCATTTGTCCCTACTGCGGCGTGGGCTGCCAGATAGAGGTGGTAGTCAAAAACAACCGCATCGTCCGCGTCAATGGGGTAGAGGGTATAAAACCAAATGATGGAAAGCTTTGCGTTAAGGGGCGCTTCGGCTATGAGTTTGTCGGCAGCCGGGACCGGTTGACCCGGCCTTTGATTAAACGCAACGGTCAATTCGTGGCGGCCGACTGGGATGAAGCGCTGGATCTGATAGCCTCTAAATTTAACGCCGTCAAACAAAAACACGGCAATGACGCCCTGGCAGGTTACACATCGGCCAAATGTACCAACGAAGATAATTATATTTTTCAAAAATTTATCCGCACCGCATTCGGAACCAATAATGTGGATTATTGCACCCGGCTCTGCCATGCGTCGACCGTCACCGCGATGCTGCGGTCTTTGGGGGACGGTGCCGGATCCAACTCGATCGAAGATTATGAGAAGGCCGATTGTATTCTGGTTATCGGCAATAATATGATTGAAACCCACCCGGTTACCGCCACCTTTGTCAAACGGGGCGTCGCCAATGGCGCTAAACTCATCATCATTGATCCCCGCTGGACGCCGCTGGTGAAATTTGCCGACATCTGGCTGCAACCCCGGCTCGGCACCGACGTGGCCCTGCTCAACGGACTCATTCATATCATTATCAGCGAAGACCTGTTTGATAAAGATTTTATCCTCAATCGAATTGAGGGCGGACTGCAGGCTTTCGAAAAACTCAAAAAGTTGGCCTCGAAATATCCGCCTGATCATGTATCGGCCATCACGGGAATTGACCCGTCCAAAATTCCGGCGGCCGCCAGGCTTTACGCCCGGGCAAATCGAGCGTTGATTGCCACCGGCATGGGTATCAGCCAGCAGGTGACCGGTACTCATACCGTTTTTTCACTCATCAATATGTGCTTGATCGCCGGACAAATCGGCAAAGTCGGCGCGGGATTAAATCCACCGCGGGGCCAAAACAACGTCCAGGGAGCATCGGATGTGGGCTGTTCGCCTCTCATTTACCCGGGCTATATCCCGGTCACGGATGATGAAAACCGCAAAAGAGTCGCCGCGGTCTGGAATTTTCCCTATGAAGCGCTTTCCGACAGGATCGGGCTTACCACCGTCGAGATCATGCAGGCCGCCCAAGAGGGAACGGTCAAGGGCATGTACATCATGGGCGAAAACCCGATGTTGACCGACCCCGATCAGAATCATACCCGCGCAGCCCTCGAGAAGCTGAAATTTTTGGTGGTGCAGGATATTTTCCCGACCGAAACCACCGCCTTCGCCGATGTCATCCTGCCGGGGGTTGCGTTCGCAGAAAAAAACGGCACCTTTGTGAACAGCGATCGCCGGGTGGGCCGCGTGAGAAAGGCCGTGGCGCCTCCCGGAAAAGCCCGGCAGGATTGGGAGGTGCTATTGGAGGTCGCCCAACGGATGGGCTGTCCCACGAAATCCTATCAGGATGAATCGGAAATTTTTGATGAGATTGCCGCGGTGACACCGATTATGGCCGGCATCTCCTATGATAGAATTGAACAGGAAGGTATCCAATGGCCGTGCCCGACAAAAGACCATCCGGGAACCGCCACACTTTTTTTGGATAAATTCAACACGCCCAGCGGCAGGGCAATCCTCAACCCGGTAGAATACGTTCCGCAAACCGAAAAATCGACGCCCGCCTATCCGTTTCTACTGAACACGGGCCGAATCCTCTACCAGTACCATACCTGCACCATGTCCAGACGCAATAAAGCGCTTACGGATTTTGCCAATCAGTCTTACGTGCTGATGCACCCTGATGATGCCACGAAGTTGGGTCTGGAAAAAGGTGAGCGCCTCAGGATCGTCTCCAGGCAAGGGGAAATTGATACCCGACTTAAGGTCAGTGCGGAGGTATTACCCGGCGAGCTCTTCATGCCGTTTCACTATGGAGAATCTCCTGTAAATGCCCTCACCCGCCATGAAATGGATCCGCTCTCCAAAATCGCACCGTTTAAGCTGACAGCCTGTCGAGTGGAAAAATTCATGCCATAACCCGCAAGGGCTTGAATTGAAAATTGAAGATTGCAAATTGTATAATTGTAACTGTCGCTTTGCTCCTCTTTTTTAAAATCGAAAAAATTCCACTAATATTCAATATTGAATCGAAAATATTCAATCATTTAGTACCCCCTACCCGGCCGGGATGGGGAATTCTGTACAGAGTTGTTCGACTTTTTGTTTAATGTTTTTTTGCAATTCCCAGTTATTTGGTTCTTGGATAATGGAAGCTACCCAATTGCCGATCTTGACCATTTCTTTCATTTTCATTCCACGGGTGCTAACGGCAGGCGTGCCAATTCTGATCCCGGATGGTTTAAAGGGTGAACTCGGATCATAGGGGATCGGGTTGGCGTTGGTGACGATACCTGCATTTTCTAATGCGACGGCCGCGGGTTTTCCCAAGCCGATACCGAAAGGCAGCAAATTGATCAATATCATATGATTGTCGGTCCCACCGGTGACAAGCTTGATTCCCCTGCTCGTTAGCTCACCAGCCAGGGCTATTGCATTTTCCGTAATATTTTTAGTATAGGTTTTGAATTCTTCCGAAAGTGCTTCCTTCAATGCAACGGCCTTGGCGGCCGTCACATGATTATGCGGGCCGCCCTGGCTGCCCGGGAAAACTGCCCGGTCAATTTGCTTTGCATATTTTTTCCTGCAAAGAATAATTGCACCGCGCGGGCCGCGAAGTGTTTTGTGGGTTGTCGTCATGGCCACATCGCAAAACGGAAATGGACTTGGGTGAACGCCGCCGGCAATCAAACCGGCGACATGACTGATGTCCGCAAAATGTAGTGCTCCGATCTCTTCGGCAATTTTCTGAAAGGCTCCAAAATCGATTTCACGTGGATACGCTGTTAGCCCGGATACGATCATTTTGGGTCTGTGCGTAAGCGCTAACCGGCGGACGTCATCCATATCGATTCTTTCGGAATTTTTATTTACGCCATAATTGACGGCTTTGTAGGTTTTACCCGAAAAATTGACAGGATTACCATGGGTTAGATGGCCGCCGCAGGAAAGGTCGAAGCCGATAAACGTATCACCCGGATCCAAAAATGCCATATAAACCGCCGCGTTGGCTGGGCTCCCGGAATATGGCTGCACATTGGCATGCTCGGCGCCAAAAAGCTTTTTAGCACGCTCGATGGCAATGATCTCTATGGCATCAACGATGGCATTGCCCTGGTAGTATCGCTGCCGCGGGTAGCCTTCACTGTATTTATTCGTCAGGGCAGATGCCGTTGCCTCCAGAACGGAAGGACTTGCAAAGTTTTCACTGGCAATGAGGTTGATGGTCAATTGCTGTCGCAATTTCTCCTTCTCGAGCAACGAGTTGATTTCCGGATCAGTTTTTTCTAATTCCATTTTCTCCAACTCCAACGAATTCTTCACTAAAGTCATTGTACAATAGATGAGAATTCGGAGGCCATTCTAGTGTTTAAAACTCCGTTGACCCGTATATACCATCGTCGCCCCGGCTTCGTTGCAGGCCTCGATGGACTGATAGTCATTGCCGGAGCCGCCGGGCTGAATCACGGCCGTAATCCCTTCGCGCAGGCCGACGTCCACCCCGTCCCGAAACGGGAAAAACGCATCGCTGACCATGGCCGCGCCGATCAATCCGCCTTTTTCCCGCGCCACCCGCGCATCGAGCTCCGCCTTTTGCCCGGCGTCTTTTAAATCATTGTAAGGGATGCCCAGACTTTCGAAGCAATAGCGATCGGCCAGTTTACGGTAGGCCTTGTCCCTGGCAATCTGGGCGACACCGACCCGATCCTGCTCGCCGGTCCCAATGCCGACCGTAACCAGATCCTTGACATAGATAACCGAATTGGAGGTAACGCCGGATTCCACCAGCCAGCCGAACAGCAGATCCTCGTATTCCTTATCCGTCGGCGCGCGGTTGATTTTATACTGTTGGCCCTTGTATTCGGATTCCGCCGGTTTGAGCTCGGCTTTGCTGCGGCTGACCGGCACAAAAGACCACTGGGTGATGATACCCCCGTCGATCAGACTTTTAAATTCCACGCAGCGCTGACCGACAAATGACTGCAGCCGCTCGATGTTTGCGATCTTAATTACCCGCAGATTCTTCTTGGCGGCAAAAACGTCCATCACTCCCGCTTCGTAATCCGGTGCGACCACAACTTCGGCATATTGCCCGGTGATGGCCTCCGCGGCGGCCTTGTCCACCGGGCGGTTCAGGGCAATACATCCGCCGAAGGCGGCGACCCGATCGGCCATATTGGCTTTGAGGTAGGCGTCGACCAGGGAATCGGCCAGGGCCACCCCGCACGGATTGTTGTGTTTGACAATGACCGCTGCGGGCTTGTCGGTAAAGTACCGCAGGATGTTCAGCGCATTGTCGGCATCGGTTAAGTTGGTTTTGCCGGGATGTTTGCCGGATTGCAGCAATTCGATGTCGGATGCCAGATACCGGCCCGGTTGAATGGTGTGGGTTTCGCCCAATACCAGGTTGCCGTTGGCCAGCCGGTAAAGGGCGGCCTCCTGTCCCGGATTCTCGCCGTAGCGCAGACCTTTTTGCACATTGTCGATGGTCCAGGTAACTTTCTCGTAAAAAAGGGTTTGCCGCTGATTTTTATCGACAAAGCTGATCTCCATTCGGGGAGGAAAATGATCATCCATGATCGTACGATACATTTTTTTGAGATCTTCGGCCATGCGGATTCTCCTTTGCGCGGGATATTGGAATTTCGGTAATTGGGATATGTTTGGTATTTGATTATTCGATATTGGACCTATTTAAATGGGTGTCAGGTGTCAGCGGCGGCGCTGGCAGCCGCAGTTCCCAGTTTAAAAGGAAGTCATTCTGTCTATTTTATAAAAAAAGCTGAGCGACACGCGGCACACACCCCGCGCAGGTGCCGGCGTTGCGCGAGCGAATCCACCCTTTGAAATTCTGCGGTGTCTTTTAACTATGAGCTATCAGCTATCAGCTTTTTTATCTGACACCTGAAACCTCTAAATAAAGCAACTCGCCCGCATCGACAAAAAGTTGCCGACACGGCACTTAAAAGCGCCCTAGTAGCAACCTGAAACCTCGGCAAACGACCGGGCGCCCAAAAATTCGGCAATGGTACGATCGTAAACGGCGGTGTGCTCGAAAGCCTTTTGCGCCAGGCGGAAGCGCAGATTTAAAGACAGCGCTCCATTATGGGCTTTCAGTTCGCTGATGATCATGCCGTAATCGCCGGGATCCACTACGGGGGCCACCCGGATAAAATTTTTAGCCGCTGCCCGGATCATGCACGGACCGCCGATATCGATATTGCCCCGGGCCTTTTCAACCGTGACATCGGGTTTGGCGATCGTTTCTTTGAATGGGTAGAGGTTCACGACGACCATGTCGATGGGCACGCTGCCGGTTCGCCTCAGATCATTCTGATGCGCTTCATTGTAAGTTTCGGTGAGTAGCCCGAGATAGATCTTAAAATCCAGCGTTTTTACCAGACCCCCCTGAGTTTCCGGCTGACCCGTGTAATCGGAAACCTGGCTGAGATGCGAGCCGCTCGAGTCGCCCAGAATCTCCTGGAGCCTGGCGTATGTACCGCCGGTGGAAAATATTTTTAAATCCGGATTAACGGCCATAAGCTCCGGTACAAAGGTATCCAAGCCGCTTTTGTCGGATACGCTCATCAGCACGTGGCGAACGGGTACCAGGTGATCGATTTTCTCAACAATGTTAATAGCCATAATTTTCACCTCGTTCCTTCGTATTCTTCTAAAAATCGGTTAAAAAATTCCACCATAATTCGGTGGCGATCGACGGCTAATTTTTGACCTTCACGCGTCAGAATGCGATCCTTTATTTTACCGAGCTTGACTTTAAATTCCCGATAGCCGGTGTCGTCGATTGAATAGGGTTCGGTCGCTTCAATATTCGTGTCACCGCTATGGAGCCGGGCTCCCACCTCTCCGGCAAAGAGAAAGGCACGCGCCACACCCACCGCCCCAATAGCATCGAGCTTGTCGGCATCGAACAATACCCTGGCTTCCGGAGTTCTGGGCCTGTGATGGCCCCGATAGCGATGAGACCGAATGCAGTGCAGGACATTTGCTTTTTGGTCCGCCGTCAGGGCCAACTGCTCCAGGATGGCGCCTGCGAGGTGAGCGCCTTTTTCGGCGTGGCACACTGCTCCGTGGGATTCATCCTGGAAACTGCGGCCGATATCATGCAGGTAGGCCGCCACCAGCAGCACGTCCATATCCACCCCTTCGACACTGCCGATGCGTTCACACAATCGGCAGACCCTGAGGGTGTGCTCCCAGTTGTGACTGCCTCGGGCGCCCTGAAAGTATTTGCGGGCCATTTGTTCGACTGCGATCAGCATGGTGAAAAGTTATAAAAGTTTTTCCAAAACCGGTGTCCAGGTACATACACTATTTCAATTCAGGCATGCAATAGACAATGTCATGATTGCTCAGCGGAAGGCCGCGCTTTGGTTACATCCCGCAGGGGCTGGGGAATTCAATCGCATGGGGATAAGAATGATGTAGGATTTCGTACAATCCAGGCCGATGCGAATCGCAGTCTTGTATAAATGCCTGCAATTCTTCACTTTGGAAATGCCGGCCCGCCATCGGCCCTTTGCCGGCCGGCGGTTGCCGGCAAATTCGCATGGCTCGGTCTTAACCCCTAAGCCAATGATTTCATAGCCACAATAATCAGTGATTGTCTTTTTTCAGACGGAGTGATAAAATTTTAACATGAGTATATTTCCAGGCGGATGGCGGATGAAAAGCTGGGACGCCTCAACTTTAAAAAAAACAGCCGGGTAATTAGGCTCGGTTAAATATCGTGACGCAACAAAATTATATCCGAGTTCGCAACTCACAGATCAATTATTATAAAAAGGTCGCCCTGTTCTACCAGACCGGCACCGACGTGTTCGGATTGTACAAACCGGCGGGCACCAAGCTTTCTGAAATGCGCCTCACCCAGGAAAGACATCCTCCCTTATACATCCAGGAGAAAGACCGCATCATCGCGATTAAAGAAATTCAAAAAAATTCAACAAACACATTGCGGACAGCATTAAAACCGGCAATGCTTTCAAGGTTAAAGCAACCCTTTGCGACCTGGTTGAAGAAACCCTGGCAGAACCCCGCAGCGGAACGCTGCAGGCCTTGCCCCAAACGGTTGACTCCCTGATCGCAGGGTATTCAAAACATCCTGAGATCATAAAAACCTTTGCTTCCATTTCCTTTAAGGACTACACAACGGTTATACATTCCATAAATGTCATGGCCTAACCCTCGGATTTTGCTTTCACTCCAATTTTCCAACTCAAAAAACCAGAAAACTGGGCTTGAGTGCGCTGCTGCATGATGTCGGAAAAACCGAGATCCCATCGAAATTTTAAAGGCGCCCCGCAAACTGAGTGACGAGGAGTTCAAGCTGATGAAAACCCATCCGACCATCGGCCATGAAATCATCCGACTAAAAAATAAAATCGGCGGCGAGGTTGCCCTGGGAGCGTTGGAACATCATGAAAAACTGGACGGCAGCGGCTATCCCAAAGGAACCCGCAACATATCCTATGTCGGTCAGTTGCTGGGTATTATCGACTGTTATGAAGCTCTGACCAATGAGGACCGACCCTACCGCAGAGCCCGACAGCCCTTGGAAACATTGAAATTTCTCAAAGATGATGTGGAAGGTTCCAAATTCAACCGGGAAATTTTTGAAAAATTCTGCTACAGTTTAATTTAACTATGGTGCTGCGGGTAAAACGGAATCTGGTATATATCGCTTTCGTGCTTCTTGCGCTGGTTTTATGCGGCTGCGAAACCATGCAATACTACGGCCAGGCAATCCACGGCCAGTGCAGTATTCCTTTAAAGCGCAGAGCCGATATCGGAAATTATCGCGGATCCCAAATCGCCGGCATTCCTGCGGGAAAGGCTGGCGTTTATTCTGGCGGTGCGGCAATTTGCCGACAGCGAACTTCACCTTCCCGTAAAAGACAACTACCTCACCTATGTGGACCTGGAGCGGCCTTATGTCGTCTGGAACGTGTTTGCTGCACCGGAGTTCTCCCTGACGCCGAAAACATGGTGTTACCCTGTGGTGGGATGTGCTTCGTACCGCGGCTATTTCTCGGAACACAATGCACACCAATACGCCGCCGGATTGACCGACAGGGGCTATGACGTATATGTGGGCGGCGTGACGGCTTATTCAACGCTGGGCTGGTTTGATGATCCGGTGTTAAGCACCTTCATTCAGTATTCCAAGGCCCAATCGGCCGGGCTGATCTTTCACGAACTGGCCCACCAGATTCTTTATGTAAAAGATGATACCGTGTTTAATGAAAGTTTTGCTACGGCCGTAGAGCAGGAAGGGCTGCGAAGGTGGCAGAAGGCAGCGTCCGACCCGCAAATTTATCGGGAGTATTTAGCCGGGTACCAGCGCCAGGAACAATTTGTGCATTTGATCGTACAATACCGTCAGCTGCTCGAAATCCTTTACCGGACCGACGCATCACCATCGGTTAAAAGAGATAAGAAAGCATCCATTTTCTCGCAGCTTCGCAACGAGTTTGATCGGATGCAGACAAACGAAAAGGGCTTATCCGTCTATGCCGATTGGATCCAGCAAGATTTAAACAATGCTAAAATCGGCAGCGTGGCTGCCTACCATGATTTAGTGCCGGCATTTCAAAAAATGCTGGCGCAAGACGACGGGGATCTCAAACATTTTTATCAGGCCTGCCGTGAGTTGGGGCAAAAAAAGAAAGAGGAAAGAGATCGCATTTTAAACGCCTATTTACCTGAGTAACCGTCCCGGGTATTCAACCTTGACAGGGAAGTGCGATTTTTTTAATATTTTATTGCGAGGCATCAATCCGCTATTCAAAGGCACCAGGATTTCGTTGGAGGCGGAGCCCGCGGTTTTTGAGGTTCAATTTCCATGTATGAAAACTTTTTCGGGTTCAAAGAGAAACCCTTTAAACTGGTCCCAAATCCGGATTATCTTTTCCTGAGCAAAAGCCATGAGGAAGCTCTGGCCCACCTGAACTACGCGCTTTCCCAGGGTGATGGTTTTGTGGAGATTACCGGAGAAGTAGGAACAGGCAAAACCACGCTTTGCCGTGCTTTTCTTGAAAATCTGGATGACAGCACCATCGCGGCTTACATTTTCAACCCCACCCTGGGCCCTAAACAGCTTATTAGAACCATCTGTGATGAACTGGCAATTCAAAGCAAACCCGAGAATACCAAAGATTTAATTGACAGTCTGAATAATTTTCTCATGCGCCAGAAGACGCAGCGCAACAAGGTAATTCTGCTCATCGACGAGGCTCAAAATCTGAGCAAAAATGTGCTGGAGCAGCTGAGGTTGCTGTCGAATCTGGAAACCAACAAAGAAAAACTGCTGCAGATTATTCTGGTCGGGCAGCCGGAGCTCGGCGATATCCTGGATTCCCATGAGCTCAGACAGCTCGGGCAGCGAATTACTCTGCGGTACCGGCTAAGCCCCCTAACCTCCAGGGAAACGGCTGACTATATTCAATATCGCATTAACAAAGCCTCCCAGAAATCGGGAATTAAATTCGATCGACCTGCATTTCGACGGATATATCGATACTCGCGGGGAATTCCACGCGTCATTAACATAGCCTGCGATCGGGTGTTGCTGACGGCTTTCGGCCTCAGCAAACAAAAAATTACCGGAAGCATCGCGCGGGATGCCATCCGGGAATTAAAAAGCCGGGGGGCCGCCAGGCGGTACGAACTTGTCGACTGGAAAAAAATCCTCAGCATCGGCGCGGCAGCGGGGGTCGTGTTGGCCGCTGCTGTTTTCCACCAGCCGCTGATTCAGGGAATCAGCTCTTTACTGCAACCTGCCGCATACCGGAATTCCGAGGCATCAATTGTCAAAGTTCCCGAACCTGCCCCTGGCGAAGATTTCCGTGCAAGCGTGTCCGCTAACCGGGATACAACCTTGAATATAAACCCCGCTCCTGCCGAATCCATGGATACCGGTCTGAGCGCTGCCCAGGAAAACGAGTCGGATAATTCCGCGCCGGCAGCTGCAGTCGATCCCGCCGCCCGGCCGGAAACACGGGATGAAGAATCGGTTTCCACTCCGCCTGAAGCCATGAAATTGGCGGACTTTCTGACGGCCATGGACATTCGATCTTCCCGTTTCAATGCCCTTAGGTATGCCATGGAATTATGGCAGACACCTATTGAAGATCAGCCCTATCTGAACAGTCTGGATGACGATCAGTCATTTTTCCGGCTGACGACCAAGTCCAAGGGAGTCTCCATCCAGCGGCTTGAAACAAACCTTGATATGCTGAAACGTTTGAATCTGCCTGCGATTCTGGAGCTTTTCCCAACGGGCAGCGAAGAGCCCGGCTACCTGACCCTCAGCCAAATTAAAGACGATTTGTATATCTTCGGCAGCCCCGACGGCTCTGCGCCTGTCGTATCCGGTCCCGCTGAGATCAATTTGTACTGGTCCGGAATCGCTTATGTGCCTTGGAAAAACTATCTTTCCATCTGGGGCATCATACCGCGGAATAGTACCAAGGATTCCATCATTACCCTGAAACTTCTTTTGCACGAACTGGGCTATGGCGGCGTGGCCTTAAATGATGAATACGACCAACCGACCCGCTTGGCAATCGAAGAAATCCAGGCTAAATACGGCGTGCCCGTCGATGGTTTCGTGGGCCCCCTGACAAAAATGATACTGTATCAGGAGAAAAAAGCTTTTGAGATGCCGCATCTGATCCGCTAACCATTCGGGCCAAGGGCGACCATCCGCATGTTCTTAGCCTTTTAAAATTAAGTTAGCCACGAATTGAAACGAATAACCAACGAATAACCACGAATTATGGCAATCGGCGAAAGCAGGGTCATTTAACGCAAAATTTAATTTCGATAAAATTCGTGTTAATTCGTGGCTTCTCTCAAAAAGCTAAATTGTTACGACCATCCGAAATCGCCTCAAAGGATTACAAAATTGAGCTCCATCCTAAAAGCCCTGAAAAAAATAGAGGAGGAATCACCGCCTCCGGAAGCATTTCCATCACTGCCGCAACCCATTGATTCAAGAAAGGTCATCAATTCAAAAACCATAAAAAGACGCCGCCTTCGCAGAACTTTAACTGTTTTAATCCTCCTGGCGGTGTTGGTGGCTGCGGCCGGCATTTTATTCAGCCAGCGCCGCCTGATTATCGCAAAAATATTGCCGACCGCCGCCCCGACCAATAGAAGCGCCGGGACGGCCGAAACTCCCCCGGCGAATAAGATTTATAAAGCTAAAATCACTGCCGCCCCTGGAAAATCCGCCCAAATGCGGCCGGCAGAAAGCCGACAACCGAAAAACCAAACGAAATCGTCAAAAACCCGCAGCCTTGCGAATAAATCTCAGGCCGCTCAATCATCTTTTCCGACGGGCACCGCTGCCGGTCAACGTGAGTCAAAATCGTCACCTCTCAGACCGTTGTCCCCTCCCGGACCGGAGGAAAAGACGCAGTTTGATGCGAAAGCCGAAAAACCGCTGAAGAAGACGCCTGCTTTAATGCGCGCCCAGCCGGCTGAAAAATCGGTCACCCGCCAGCCCAATCTCCCGATTGAGCCTGCCGCGGCAGTGCCTATCAAACCGGCCCGCCCACCGGCCAAGGTCGCCTATGATCGAATCGCAGATTCCAAATTGAAGCTTCAGGCGCTGGCGTGGTCTGCTGAGGATGCCCGTCGGATGGCCGTGATCAACGGTCGAATTGTGCGGGAAGGAGAATCGGTGGATGGCTACCAGGTAATGCAGATCCGCGAGGAAGATGTGGTGGTTAACGACGGCGGAAAATCATGGCGCTTGGAGTTCGGGATGCAGCGCTGAACACATCGGAATTCATAAAAAAATTTTCCTGAATCACATTATATTTCAGAAAGTTATAAACCACTGCCGACTGGTTTAACGCGTGAACGACATTGACACTGGAGCCGTTTTTTTCTATAATTTTATTAAAACATCACGGCCTTTGATATTTAGGGTAAACGGATTAAAAAATAAAAAATCGAACCGGGTCGTCTTGGAATCGGGTGGTCCGGTTTTTTTTTGCCCAACTCAAGCTCGGACACTATTAAGACTCTAATATGCTGCGTGGAAAACTGCCTTTTTCAACTCTGGTACTGGTTGCCATAACCGTTGCGTTTATTGCGGGCCATATCCTCTTTGATGTGGATTTGCTGCAGCCTTTGGAATACAGGGTGTACGATTGGATGAGCCGCCTGCGCCAGCGCAAGGCCGGCGACCAGGTTATCGTCCTGGCGATAGACGACCAAAGCATCCAACAGCTCGGCGGCTGGCCCTGGCCCCGCTCCTACATCGCAGAAATGGTTCGCCTGCTCTCAGACAGTGGCGCTCACACGATTGGCCTTTCACTTTTGTATCCCAGCCGCGAGTTAAATCCCGGTCTGCAGGAAATTGAAAATATTAAAGCAACACTGAATGATTTACCGTCAAAGTCCGACCGCAAATCACTGAGCAAAATTACCGGCATGCTGGCGGAAGCCGAAGAAAAGCTAAACCATGATAATCAGCTGATATCAGCCATCCGCAGTGCGCGCAATGTCGTCCTGCCGCTGTGGTTTACCCTCGGCGGTTTGGCGGATGACAAATCTGAACGGCTGTCGGGTTGGCTGAAAATGAATTCCATTGAATTAAACGACACTGCGGATAATAAGGATCGCCTGCTTGCGGCCGATAGCGGTTTTCGCGGCATTTTAAATAATCACCGGATAACCGCCAGCCGGATTACGGAACCATACGATGATTTGTCCACCAAAGCCGGTGCCCTGGGACACATCAACCTGATCAGCGACCAAGACGGCATCGTTCGCAAAATGCCGCTGTTGATTTCCTATCAGGACAGGGAATTCGTATCCTTTGCTTTCCAGGTAGCCAGAAAATATGCGGGCGGCCGCTTGAGCGATACAAAGGTGGAACCGACCCGACTCGTCTTAAGGCACCTGCAGATTCCCACAGAGAATAACCACCGGATGTTAATCGATTACGGAGGACAAAATTCCAATATTAAACAGTTTTCATTTGCGGATGTCCTCAAAGGCAAAATAAATCCGGATGAATTCCGTAAAAAAGTCGTCCTGTTAGGGGTTACGGCCGGGGGGGTGTCCCAACAGTACCACACGCCTCTCCTATCCGACGTTCCGGGCCTGACCATCGAAGCCAATGTCGTGGAAAATATCATCAACGGCAAATTTATCGCGCGTCCTGCCTGGGTCTTTTTCCTGGAGATTCTGGCGTTATTGTATTTCAGCATTTTTCTAATTTTCGTCATCCCGAAAGTTTCACCCCGGATCGCAATGCTGATTTTAGGGATCTTTTTGCTGACCTGGGTCGGAGCCGGTATAATTTTGTTTGTCGCCAATGGTACCTGGCTGAAAATTCTCGCACCTGTATTTCTATCGATCATTGGTTTTGCCCTTACCAGCCGCCAACGCAACATCGCCGAAAAGCAGGATGAAAATGTGGAGCTCAACAAGAGCCTGGGCTTGGCCTTGCAAGGCCAAGGTATGCTGGACATGGCTTTTGAGAAGTTTTTAAAGTGTCCGATCGAAGATAAAGCCGTGCAGAACCTGTTGTACAATCTCGGCTTGGATTTTGAACGCAAACGAATGACCAACAAGGCGCTTTCCGTCTATCGCCACATTTTGAAGGCTGATAACTTCAAAGACGTCAAGGAGCGCATAAAGAAGCTCATTTCGCTGGAAAATACGCTGTCGATGTCCGGGGCAGCCGCCAAAAAAGAAACCACCTTTTTATTGCAAAACGGCACCACCAAGCCCACCCTCGGGCGGTACGAGATCCTGGAGGAACTGGGGCAGGGAGCCATGGGCACGGTTTACCTCGGCCGGGATCCGAACATCAATCGCGAGGTCGCCATCAAGACCGTCAACTACGCGGAAATTGCCGTCGATGAATTAAACGATGTCAAAGCACGGTTTTTTCGGGAAGCTGAAGCGGCCGGCAAGCTTTCCCATCCAAACATCGTAACGATCTATGATATGGGTGAGGACCACGACATGGCCTACATTGCCATGGAACTGCTAAAGGGCAAAGAACTGACCCACTATTCTCAGAAAGCGAATCTGCTGCCGTTAAAAAGGGTTATTAAAATAGTCGGTGCGGTAGCCGACGCCCTGGGATATGCACACAGCCAAGAGGTGGTGCACCGCGACATCAAACCGGCTAATATAATTCTGTTGGACGACGATCTGGTCAAAGTTGCCGATTTCGGCATCGCGCGGGTCATGTCTTCATCCAAAACGCAGACAGGCGTCATATTCGGCACACCCAATTATATGTCCCCGGAACAGATTGCAGGCAAAAAAGTGGATGGCCGATCGGATCTTTTTTCGCTCGGGGTGGTTTTTTACGAACTGCTTACCGGTGAAAAACCATTTAAAGGGGATAGCATGACGGCCCTGCTGTACGCCGTATCCAATACAGAGTATGTCCCGCTGTCTGAAACCGCTCCCAAAACCCCCCCCTGCTGCACCGAAATTGTCGAGCGGCTGCTCTCCAAAGGCGTCTCCAAACGTTATCAGACGGCTTCCCAGGTGATCAAAGAGGTCCAGTTGTGCCTGGAGACCTTGAATTAAAAAAGAGGTAAAGATCCGCGCGGAATGTACCGATAGTAATTTTTAAAGCGACCGGCCGAGCCAACCGCAAGATCAAACCACCGGCAAATAATTCAACACCTGGAAAATTTCTATAACTGGATAAAAATCAATGGAGGGACCATGCTCAAAATTTTAGTGAAATTAAAAGACAAGGAGCTCAAAACCTTGGAAACAGATAAAACGGAAATTACCATTGGGCGTAATGAAAACAGTGATATTCCCATCAATAACCTGGGGGCCTCGAAAAAGCATGCCAGGATTTTCCAGCGCAACGGGGAGTATATTCTTGAGGATCTAAAAAGCACCAACGGCACCCTCCTGAATAACAAAGGCATTATCACCGCCAAGTTAACCGGCAATGATGTCGTAACTATTGGTAAACATCAGCTTTTTATAACCATAGAGGATGGCAGAGATGCCACCACAGCCTTTGCCGAGAAGACCATCAAAATTTCATTCTGAAAATTTGTAATTATCCGTCGATACGTTCTCAAGAAAAAATATTCGATGTTACTAGAAATACTTTCGTATAATAAGTTCATACTAGTGCGGAAGGAGGATTGGCCGTGGGCGTGAGAATGTATCCGATCGAAATCGATGAGAAAATGTGGCATTTCCTGCAGCAAAATGCCGAACCGTTTGTGGATACACCCAATTCGGTGCTGAACCGGATTTTGTTCGGAGCGGACGGAAAAAAAGACGATGCGGCCGCTCTGTATACGATTCCTTCGGTTAACATCGAGGGATTGCCCAAATCCCTCTCACAAATTTTGGAAGTCGTTTATGAAATGGAGGTCAACGGCTACAGCCGCATCGAGGCCACCAACCGCGTGGCAAAAAAGCGCGGCACGGCCCCGCAAACCATTACCGATAAATATTGCCGCCAGCTGGGTAAAAGAGCCCACGAGATCGATGAATTATTGACGGAGCCGGGTTACCACAGTTTTAAAGATCTTCTGACCAGCAAATTTTCCGGCCATAGCGGTCTCGTCGACATGTATTTTGACAGCATGCTGTCGGATGCCGATGATGCGGAATTTGTCGCGCCGCAAATCCAGGAGTTCGAGCCGGCATCCGATGAATAGCATAAACTTTACTTCGACCCCGCCCCACTCGATTTCTTATATAAGGGCGAGATTTCGCGCAAGGTGGCAACCACCTTCTTTAACGATTCCAACAGTAAATCTACCTCGTCTTCCGTGTTGTCCACCCCAAATGAAATCACAAGTGTTCCCTGGGCATCAGCATGACTAAGGCCCAATGACAGCAGCACGTGCGATGCTCTCAGAGAACCGGTGGCGCAAGCCGACCGGGTCGATACCGCAATACCGTCATCATCCAGCATCAGCACCACGCTTTCCCCTTCTATATACTTGATGGAAACTGAAACCAGGTTCGGCAAACTGAATTGATCGTGGGAGTTTATGATGTATTCATCGACATAACCGGGCAATTCAGCAATGAACTTATCTTTGAGCCTCCTTAAATGCGCCAGACGTGCGTTGAGATCTCGTTCGGCAATCTCAGCGGCTTTTCCCATGGCAATGATCCCGATCAAATTTTCAGTTCCGGCCCGCTTGTTGTTTTCCTGGACGCCGCCGTCCAGCAGCGGAAATACCCGGGTTCCACGGCGAATATACAGTCCCCCGACCCCGCCGGGCCCATAAAAGGTATTGGCGGCCAGGCTCAGCAGATCAACGCCGAGCGCCTGAACATCGATGGGCACAACTCCGACTGAATCGACGGCATCCGTATGAAATATCACTTTTTTTCGGCGGGTAATGCGTGCAATCTCCTCAATCGGCTGCATGGTACCGGTTTCGTTATTGCTGTGCATGATGGAAACCAGAATGGTCTCATCCGTAATGGCCTCGGATACGTCCTGCGGGTTTACCCGTCCGGCTGTATCCACCGGCAATGAGGTTACCCGGAAGCCCGCCGAATTTAAACGGCGCAGGCTTCGGATGACCGCATTGTGTTCAATGTTGGAGGTGATGATGTGTTTGCCTTTTTCGGAATTGGCCAGCGCTGCGCCTTTTATGGCATGATTTATAGATTCGGTGCCGCCGGATGTGAACACAATTTCCTTGGGTGCATCCGCGTTGATCAGCTTTGCCACCGACCGGCGCGCCTGTTCGATGGCTTCGGCGGCCTGCTCACCGGCCCGATGCTGGCTGGAAGGATTGTGATAATCCCTTTTTATGGCTTCAATCATCGTTTCCTTGACTTCCGGCAGAAGGGGGTTTGCTGAGATATGATCGAAATTAATAAATTTCATTAGTGATCCTCTTCCAGACTCGACTGGCACGCATCGCAAAATGTCGCATTTTCGGCCAGCTCGACATCGCAGTACGGGCAGTAGCATTTATCCCCGTGGGTGTGCTCGTGTTCATCCTTGCGCCTGGGTTCGGCCCGAATAATACCGGCTTGGCGGTCCTCATAATTTTTGATCGCCATGTGCAGCGCATCGGCCCCTAGGTTGGAGCAGTGCAGCTTGTTTTTGGGCAACCCCTCCAGTGCGGCAGCCACGTCTTTGTTGGTAATTTTTTTGGCTTCTTCAATAGTTTTGCCGGCGGCAATTTCAGTCAGCATACTTGACACGGCAATCGCAGACCCGCAGCCAAAGGTCTGAAACTTGATATCTGCTATGCGCTCGTCCGCCACTTTCAGATAAATCGTCATCATGTCGCCGCACAGGGGATTGCCGACCTCTCCGATCCCGTCGGCATTTTCGATCACTCCCACGTTTCTGGGATTACGGAAATGATCCATAACCGTTTCGTTGTACATGCAGGCTCCTCCTCCATTGTTGGTTGATTGCTGCTGTCAATATTCAATCTGCAATCTTCAATACTTTGGCGCCTCTGATTTTCCCCTCTTTCAGCTCTACCAGCGCCTGGTTTGCATCTTGCAGAGCGAATTCCTGGACCTCCGGTTTGATGGGAATCCGCGCGGCCAGCTCTAGAAATTCAGCGACATCACGCCGGGTCACGTTGGCCACACTTTTAATTTCCTTTTCCATCCATAGATGTCCCGGATAATCGATATCCAAGAGCGACTTCTTGTCGGATTCTTCTTTGCGAATCGCATTTATAACCAATCTGCCGCCACTTTTCAAGTTATTCAAAGCTTCAACCACCGGTTGCCAAGCCGGGGTGGTATCAATGATGCAATCCAGTTTTTCCGGTGCCGGCGTCTGCGTGGCCCCGGCCCAGCAAGCGCCGAGTTGCCGGGCAAAATCTCTTTCGGTTTTGCTCCTGGCAAAAACGAAGACCCTGGTGTTGGGAAATTTATGCCTGGCCATTTTCAAAACCAGATGGGCTGACGCACCAAAGCCGGTCAATCCCAAACTCAAGCCATCCTGAATCCCGGTCAGGTGCAGGGACCGATATCCGATGGCGCCGGCACACAGCAGCGGGGCCGCCTGGGAATTCGTGAAGGTCTCTGGAATCTGATGGGCAAAGTCTTCCGATACCGCGGCAAATTCGGCATACCCGCCCTGGGCGTCCCGACCGGTGGCCCTGAACTCATCACATAGATTTTCAGAACCATTTTTGCAGCTGGCGCAGTGACCGCAGGCCGAATAAATCCAGGCCATTCCGACGCGGTCGCCTATTTTGAGGCGATGGGCCTCGCTGCCCTTTTGTATTACCCGACCGACGACCTGATGACCTAAAATAATCGGCAAATGCGGCGGCGGCGTGCGGCCCTCGATTTCATCGAGTTCGGTGTGGCAAACACCACAGGTAGATACTCTTATCAGAATCTCGTTGGCGCCCGGGACCGGCTCCCGAAGATTCACAAGCTCCAGCGGGTTTTTATTTGAGTCCATGCTGCTGATTCGATTCAATACCATGGCTTTCATAAAAGCCGGCCCTCCCGTTTAATTTTATTTTCAGCTTTTATCTTTCCATGGCAAGATCACCATTGTAGAAAGATTCAAGCCGCAGCTGCTGTGAACGCCAGGAATTGTTATCGTTGGCAAAGGTTTCGATGTTGACCTCCGTCAGATGGGTTACCATCCGGATGTCTTCCGTGGCTTGCTCTGAATTTCCCAGCTTGTTGTAAAGATTGGCACGGCTGAAATACGCAGCCCCATAGTTGGGGGCCAATTCTAGCGTTCGGTTAAAGTCCTGAAGCGCTTTATCGTTATCCCCGGATTTCTCATAGGCCAGGCCCCGCAAGTGATAAGCTCTGGCATTGCCGGGCTTCAACTCAACGACCGCGCTAAAGTCGGCAATAGCTTCGCCGGCCTTATCCAGTCTCAGATAGGCGGCACCCCGGCTTTTAAATGCCAGCGTAAATTCAGGGTCGAGCGCAATGGCCTGGGATAAACGTTCAATGCTCTGGCCATAGTTATGATTGACAAACTCCACCATTCCCTCTTCAAACATTATTTGCGCGGTATGGTTAGCGGACATGGAACTTCCTCCATCAAACACCGATAGTTCAATTTATGAAAATTTCCCCCCGGATATTTGCTGCGGTCCAGCGGGAAGGTCAATTCTCAGAGCAACCGCATAGGTTGCATCAAAGAGGCTAACTATCCAATCCGGCGGTGTCAAGAACTCTTCTGAAATACCATCATTTAAAAAATCAGCTTGACCAAAAATGCACCCTTGATTATGCTGAAAGATTCATTTCGATATTCCCGCCAGGCCCTGCGTGGATTGATATTGCCGAACGGCATCTGAATCGGCCCAATGGATGCACTCCGGTCGATATATAGGCAAGTTCCGGACGACATCCTTGCCGTACCCGGAATTTTCCCCTGGCATCATAACTGCATATAAAATAGCCACAATGCCCAATCGCAAAAATATAATCAGCTTTTTAACCAGGAGCCTGCTGGTTTTCATTTTTCTGGCCGTCGTCGTGATGGTATTTACGCCTGGTCTGATCAACCTGGAAATGGTGAAAAAGACCATCAAAGAAAATATTTCCAGCAATGTCGGCGGCCGGATCACCTACCGGAATTTGAAGCTCTCGTATTTCCCACGTCCCCATGTGGTAATCCGTGAAGCAGAGATATCCCTTCCTGAAAGCTACACGATCAACATCCAGTGGATGCGGATTTATCCAAAAATATGGCCCTTGTTCAAGGGGCGGCTGCAATTCGATTATATCAAGCTCGATTATGCCGATTACTTTATGAAGCTGCCGCGTATCCAGGATGCGGCACCCGCACAGCCTGAAAGACGTCGGTCCTGGGACGAAATGGCCAAAGCCTTTACCGAGGCCGTCCGCAATCTTCCAGAATTCAAGTTGCCGGACCTGGATTTGAGGGTAAATAACGGCAGGGTAAATCTGATCGATCCTTCCGGGCAAAAATTCATGCTCCGTGAACTGCAGGCACGATATGTACGCAGTCGGGCCGGGCTTGACTTCTCTCTCCAGTGCAAATCGAATCTCTGGGAACGAATCGATATCAGCGGATTGCTCGACCCGGCCGACTTCAAGGGCCACGGCCGGGTGCAGCTCTCCGGTTTCCGCCCCCAGACGTTAATTGCCTATCTCTTCCCCGATTCAGCGCTGCGGATGACCGACACCAGGGCCAGCGTGAATATTGATTTTCAATCCGACGGTGCCGGAAGCATACAGGCGGATGTCATCGGAACCATGCCCTTGCTTGAATTTAACCGCCGCAGCGCGAAGCTGGTTGTTAAAGGCGTCCGGTTAAAAGGCGCCGTCCGGGTGGATGGAAATTCGGCCCGGGCCGACCTCACCGAGTTGGGGCTGGAGTATCCCGCCCTGAATACGACCGGAACGTTTTCCTATGATGAAAATTTACATGATATTCAACTCGCTCTGAACGGCTCCCGCATTGATGCGGATTCGGTGAGACAGGCGGCGCTGGCACTGTTGGGCGAATCAGAAACGGTGCGGGCTATATTTGAGGTTATCAGAGGCGGCCGGGTTCCCTGGATGACAGTCCGGGTCCGGGGACGGACGATCCGCGATTTCGGCTTGCTGGACAACATCGTCATTCAGGGAAGGATGACCCGGGGCAGAATTTTTATCCCCGGTGCGAAACTGGATCTGGAAGAAGTTTTTGGGGATGCCGATATTTCAAACGGCATCCTGAAGGGAGAGAAACTGCAGGCGCGTTTTGGAAAATCTTACGGGCAGGATGGTTCGATGGCCCTGGGTCTGAATCAAAAACTGGCGCCCTTTCACCTCGACATCGGTGTCAACGCCGACCTTTCCCAGCTATCGCCGGTTTTAAACCGTATCGTTGCCGACCGGGATTTTTTAAGCGAGCTGGAACGGATTAAAGACGTTGCGGGCACCGCCCAGGGAAAGTTAACGCTTGGTGATGACCTGGAAAATTTAAGCGCCCGGGTGGAAGTTACCCAGGTTCAAGCCGACATTCGCTACAACCGCATTCCCTATCCGATTAAAATCAGCGGCGGCCGCTTCTTTTTCGAGGCCAACCGCATTGCAATCCACAATTTTAATGCCGCAATCGGCAATTCCTCGCTCTCGCAGCTTTCAGCCACCATCGACTGGGCACAAACGCCCACCCTCAAAACCATTTCCAAAACCGCGCACTTCGATCTGGCTGAACTCCATGCCTGGCTGCTGTCTTTTGAAACCTTTAAAACCAGCCTGGCAGATATTCGTTCGCTCAACGGCATGATCGCGGCTGAAGACCTCAGCATCAGGGGACCCATGTTCAATCCCCGGAATTGGGACTTTCAAACCCGGGGAGCAATCGGCAAACTGACCTTGACTTCCAGCCGCCTGCCCCAAACACTGCGGATTGACCGGGGTAATTTCACCTGCCGGGGCAGGCAACTGGATTTCAGCCAAGTAGATGCATCCCTGGGCAAATCTTCAGTCGCCCGGGTCTTCGGCAATGTGAATTGGGGGGGGAAAGCCATTGTTTCAGCCACCTCGGGCGCATCGCTATTCAACCTGGAAGATATAAATCCGGTGTTTTTTTCTGATAAAGATCTTGCCACCGCCCTCAAAGGGTTTAGACCTTTGACGGGCAAACTGGCTTTTGATCGCCTGACATTCAGCGGTCCTGTTTCCGAACCGACATCCCGGCAAGTCTCATTTTCAGCGGATGTCAGGCAACTGACAATTCATTCCCGGCGATTTCCGGGCGCTCTGCGCATTAATCGGGGACAATTTACCTGGCACAACAACCAGCTGGATTTAAAAAATATTGAGGCTGCATTCGGAAAATCCACCATTTCACGGCTTTCCGCCAGCTATCATCCGGATCGCAACGCCTGGTTTGAGTTGCATTGCGGTATGGCTCAGCTTGCCGCCGGCGAAATCCACCCTTTTCTATCCTCCTTTGGAGAACTTCAACCTGTTGTCCGGGATTTTTCAACATCAGAAGGTATTCTAACACTCACCGACTTCGGCCTGAGCGGTCCCTTTCATGAACCGGCCGCATGGCAGTATGATTCAACCGGCAAAATGCAAAATGTCCTGGTTCATTCCGAAGCGTTGACAGAGCCGGTAACCGTCAACAGCGGCACGTTTAAACTATCCACCGAGACCTCGGCCGGAATTACCCGCCGCAGGATCAGCATAGAAAAAGCGAAGCTGACATGGAATGATAAACCCCTTACAATTGCGGGCACCCTGAGTTCATCGGCAAGTGAAACCCTGCTGGATATTTCGATTGACGCCGATGGTCCGGAATGGAATCAGATCACTAAATTTTTGGATTATGCCGGCCGGCGAAAAACGCTGTCGGACAAAAGCGGCCACCGCCGCAATCTGAGGGGGTCGATCAGGTTTTCAGCGCAAAACTTTTATTATGAGACCTTTAATATAAGGCCCCTGCAGGCTGAAATTGCGTTTCAGCAGGATAAAACGGTTATAGCCGTCACCAAAGCAGATGTTTGCGGCCTATCATTGCGGGGATTGGTGAATGTAGCGGACAAGGCATTGGATTTGTATTTTGTTCCGACGCCCGTCGATCATAACCTGGATTCCACCCTTGCCTGTTTGACCGCTAAAAAGAGTCTGGCTACCGGCACGTACAACCTCAGCGGGGAAATCATGGCAAAAACCAAGCCGGAAGCACTTTCACGCTCTCTCACCGGTAAGCTGGCTTTTTCAGCCGAAAAAGGCCGCATTTACCGATTCGGTTTGCTGGCTAAGCTCCTGGCTATTTTGAACCTCACCGAAATTTACCGCGGAAATATTCCGGACCTGGCCGGTGAGGGATTTGCCTACCACAGCATGTCGGCCAGTGCCAAGCTGCAGGGGGGTAAAATTACCATGGAAGACTGTACTATTGACGGCGCCTCAATGGGGATTGCCTGCAAGGGCGACATTGATCTGGCCCGCAAAGAGATGGATTTGATTATCCTGGTGGCACCGTTTAAAACCGTTGATCGCATTGTGGACATCCTGCCTTTGATCGGCCGCGTTTTAGGGGGCAAACTGATCTCCATCCCGTTTCGGGCCAAAGGCGATCTGGATGATCCTGAAGTGTATCCGCTGCCGCCGACGGCGGTGGGCTCGGGTCTGCTGGGAATACTGGAACGAACATTGAAACTGCCGCTTACCATAATCCAACCGGTGATTTCGGGCCTAAAAAACGGCAAGCCCCGGCAACCGACCGTCGAGGGTGAATCGCCCTACTAGGGCTGTCTCCTGCACACCGCCGGCCAAAAACGGCGGTCGATTTTTCCCAACCTTGAAAACCTGGTCCTTGGAGGCCAGGCCGCAGATAATAAGCTTTTCCGTAAATGAATGCCGCGGGGTATTGGCCCGCCCTGGCGCGACGTAATGAGAATTTACGGCAGATTTGTCCTTTTCAGGAAAAAAAATATCTAAAATTCAATTTAGGTAAAAGGCGGTCTGGGGTGAAGTCAGGATTCAGAATTCGATTTTCACTGACACCTGAAACCTGAAACCATGAACAGATTTGGCCTATGGCAAAGCCAATATCCTCTGACCTGGCCCACAGGACCAAGTTTGCAACTTTGGAATCAAAGCCCGACCTTCCGGGCGAGGGATGATTTTCCCGGTTGACTTTTGCACGAGAGTACACATATTCACTTAAATGAATTTTAGTGATTTCATTTAGTTACAATCCACCAACCAAAAAGGAGAATAGCGATGGCGTACACATGTAAAAATTGCGGTGCCGTGGCCGATGCGCCGGGACATTTGTGCAATCCCTGCGGCGACCGGAAAAAATGCAGCTTCTGCGGAGCTCCCAGTGTCGATCATACCCATATATGTAAAGATAAACTGGCAGCAATGAAATATGTCTGCGAAGGCTGCGGGCGGGTAGCCATGCAGGCGGAACATCTGTGCAAACCGTCAGCCATTGGTTGACAGAATCGATCCATATAGTATAACTAGCGGCAGATTCCTGCCGCTTTTTTCTTGGCCAATCGGCTATGGCAGCCAGGCGGCCGGCGGCGGCGTACGGGCAATAGTCGATGCTGTGCCAAGGGCGCCGTTTCTTGCCGGCATCGTCGGCAGAACGTTTAATCCCTTGCATGATCATGCGCCAAGTTGATATGAAGGGCAGTTGAACCAGGTCATTCAAGACGCTCAGCGGAGATGTCATAGCATGGATTCAATCAGGATCTTGGGGACAGGCTCATATTTACCGGCCAATGTATTAACCAATTATGATCTTGAAAAAAGTGGATTGGATACCTCCCACGACTGGATTGTCCAGCGCACGGGAGTGAGTGCAAGACGAATCGCCGATGCCGACGCCACGACTTCCGATCTGGCCTACGAGGCCAGCCTCAAGGCCCTGGAAATGGCCGGCAAGCGCGTCGCAGACATCGATCTGATTATTGTGGCCACGATCACGCCCGACACGTGCTGCCCTTCGGCCGCCAATTGGCTTCAAGCCAAACTGGATGCCCCCCAGGCGGTGACGTTTGATGTGACGGCAGCCTGCTCGGGGTTTATTTTCGCTCTGAATGTTGCCGAACAATATCTGAAAAACAAAACCGTGAAACATGTTCTGGTAGTCGCCGCTGAAGTCATGTCCCGCACCCTTAACTGGAAAGATCGCACCACGTGTATTCTCTGGGGAGACGGCGCCGGCGCGGCGCTTCTGACCTTGGGGACTGAGGGCCACGAACTGCTCTCAACCCACTTGCATACCGACGGCGCCAAAGGTCAGGATCTTCTGTTGCCCGGCGGCGGGTCCAAAACCACACCGATTTCCCACGAAAGTGTAGACAAGGGCCTGCATTACCTGAACATGATCGAGGCCAATCTCAGTTTTCGAGCGGCCGTCAGAGGGTTTATGGACGGCATCAAGGAAGCGACCGAATTCAACAACGTGAATATCGCAGATATCGACTGGTTCATCCCGCATCAGGCCAATATCCGCATGTTTCAGCATATCGGCAAGTCCCTGAACATCCCGTTCGAGAAATTTTATTTGACCCTGCAAAAATACGGCAATATGTCATCGGCCTCCTGCGCCGTTTCGCTGGACGAAGCCGTGCGCGACGGCAGTATAAAGCCCCGGGATCTGGTCTGTCTGCCGGTCTTCGGCGGTGGTTTGACCTGGGGCAGTGGACTGATTCGGTGGTAACCTTACCTATCTTTAACCAAAGTCATGGAATGTATTCAATTTTTGCCGCACTGAATCCTTGGCAAAAATGGAGGAAAAATGCTCAAAGTAGGGCTGGGCCAAAGCGAGAACATCGATACCTTGAGTGCAGTGCGAAATGCCATTGAACAGTGCCGGCAACAGCTGGGACGGCTGATTCCCCAGGCCGGATTTGTGTTTGCGGGAATTGATTTCGATCATGAGCTGATGGTGCAGGAAATTTATCACCAATTCCCGGGCCTGGCACTCACCGGTTGTACCACCGGCGGGGAGCTTTCATCGAATTTCGGTTTCAGCGACGACTCCATCAGCCTGCTTCTTTTTTATGCGGATCGCATCAAATTTGCGGTGGGCAGGGGGTTAAATGCCTCCGAAAATCCCGCGGCAGCGGTGAAAACGGCCCTGGATCAGGCGCGCCAAGACCTGGCGGAAAAAGAATCTTTGTGTTTTCTGTTTCCGGATGCCTTTTCCGGGACGCTCAACGAAATTTTGCTCGCCTTGAATAACAGCCTCGGACCGCAATGTCCGATATTCGGAGGCGCAGCGGGGCGTCAGCTGGACACCGAGAAAGCGCCCAGGCAATTCTTTCGTGACACGGTCATGCAAGACGCCGTATCGTTGATGCTGGTGGCCGGCAAATTTGAATTAGAATTTTGCATCAGCAACAGCTGGGAACCGATCGGCATGCGGGAGAAAGTCACCCAGGTCGCCGGCAAGGAAATCCTTCGCATCGGCGCGCAAACGGCGCTGGATTTTTACCGGTACTATTTGGGCCGCCATTTCGATCCGGTGCCGGAAATGCCGCTGGCGGTTTTCGAAAAAAATGACATTGATTTTTATATCCGCACGCCGCTGGAATTCAATGAAGAACGCGGCAGCATTTCGTTTACGGCCCCGATTCCGCTGGGAGCCACCGTCCAGCTAACGGAGGCCACGCGCGAACGGATTCTCGAAAATACCCGCACATCCTTGCAGTCGGTAGTTAAAAAAGTATCCCGCAGCTGGCACCCGTCAGCCGCCCTGATGTTTTCCTGTTTTTCCCGCAAACAGATTCTGGGCACCCGCACCCGGGAAGAACTTCAAATCCTGGAAAATCTGCTGCCCGACCGGACCCCGATCAGCGGTTTTTATTCCTGGTCTGAATTCAGCCCGCTGCAGCCCAATCAGTCCAGCCGGCTGCATAATTGCACCCTGGTTACGGTAATCCTCGGCGAGCGGAATTCGGTGCCGCCGACGGAAAAAATGGCCGAAAATACACAGCCTTCGATAAAACCGGCCCCTGACGGGAACAGCCGTCCGGCAAAACTGGTGCAGGAAAACCGGTTTTTACGAAAAAAGCTGGAACGCTCGGAAAAATATCGCGAGCGGCTCGAGTTGACCAAAGATTTCAATGCCCTGCTGCTGAAACAGATCAACCGGGACATCAATAATGCCCGGCTGGAAATTCAGCGCAAAAATGAACTGCTGCGCCAGACCCTGAGCCTGGCGGATGAAATTCAAAAAAATATGCTGCCCGGAGAAAATCCGGATACCCGCTACTTTCAAATTGCCGGTAAAAGTATCTATTGCAGTGAAACCGGCGGGGATTACTATGACTATCTTAATATCGGTGACGACAGCGCTCCTTTCAGCATTGTCATCGGTGATGTAACCGGCCACGGAATCGAGGCCGCTTTGCTGATGACAACCGCCCGAGCCCTCATCCGCAGCCACCCCGCTCAGCCCGGCACCATTTCCGAAATCATCACCGATGTCAACCGCCACCTGACTTCAGACATCGCTGCCTCCGGCCACTTCATGACCTTGTTTTATCTGGTGCTGGATCCGATAAAGCGCTGCCTGCACTGGGTTCGAGCAGGTCACGATGCGGCAATTTCTTATGATCCGACCGGCGACCGGTTTGAGGAACTAGGAGGACCTGGTCTGGCCCTCGGCGTGGATGCTTCCTTTTTCTATGAAGAACACAAAAAGGATGGGTTGGCCAAGAATCAAATCCTTTTTATGGGAACCGACGGTATCTGGGAAACCCGTAACCCGAAGGGGGACATGTTCGGCAAGGCGCCGATTTATGACATCATCCGGCAGAAGGCATCCTGCGACGCTGTCGAAATTGTTGACAGCGTCATCGGTGCCATGAACGCTTTTCGGCAGGATCTGGAGCCCAATGACGATGCCACACTGGTAGTGGTCAAGGTGAAGAGGAGCCTATCGGATTAAGGGCGGAGATCCGAACACCGGCAAAAGGTTTCGCCTGGTGCGAACATTATGAAAATTCCAAGCACGCTGTTGCCAGTCAGGTTGATATTGACATAGACCTGAACAAACAGATCGGTTCCTTGACACCTGCGCCGAATTTATTTATAGTGAGTCGATCGCAAATGCCGGCTGCTTCATTTTTACGGATATCCCATACCGCCGCCCAAATTCGCAAATGCCATGAAATCGGCAATCATGTCATTTGAATTGAACGCCGGCGAATGCGTCTTTGAAAATAACATGCCCGCAAAACATTATATTCCCAAAAGCATCACGACCTTGCTGGTTTATGGCCGGCCGCCGCTCGTATTCGCAGGAATGCTGTGCGCCATCGCCGTCATGTGGAATCACAGCCCGGTACTGTACACGCTGGGCGTCGTGCTCTTGTTTATCTCCATGTCTTTTGATCTGGTCGACGGCTGGTTTGCCGCGCGCTTTCATCCCCACCCCGTCATGGCGCAACTGGCCGACCGCATAATGGACAAAGTGGTTTATTCGATTATTTTCCCGCTGGTTGCCGTCGGCACTATGTGGCGGATCCATATTCTGTCAGCCGGTCCCAACCGGGCGGAGCTGCTGCATGCCATTCTGGTGCTGCTTTTGACGGTCACCGTGCTGATTCGCGATAACTTTGCCCATTTTATGCGCGGGTTTGCCGTCCGCAACGATCAAGACCCCGAATACAGCGAACTCAACCGATTGCGAACCATCGTCGCTGCTCCGGTGGGCGCGCTGCTGTATGCCTATGCTTTTTACGTACCGGAGGGACCCGCAACCCGAATTTATACCTCCATTTCGTGGCTGGGAAATTTCCCGCTGCGCGGCTTGTTTTTTATTGAAATTATTTTCCTGATTATCAATTTAGGCTCCATTGCCGTGTATTGCCGCAAATACGGCACCTTGTGCCTGGACGAACTGTGCCTGGGCAATGAAAAGCTGCGGCGGCGTATTCTGTCATTCTTCCCCAATGCCCTGACCTTCATGAATGCCATTATGGGTCTGCTGGCGATCTTTTTTGCTTATCAAGGACGGATCCGGGAGGCCTTTATGTTTTTGATCGGAGCGGCCGTCTTTGATAAGCTCGATGGCGCGCTGGCCCGCAAACTGGGTTTAACGGAGCCGCTGCCCGAAGAAACGGAAAAGCCGCACACCATCAGCATCGGCGGCGTATTAGATGATATTTCCGATGCGGTCAGTTTCTGCATTGCGCCGGCCTGGATTTTTTATATCACCCTTACGGATTATTCAGACCCGGTGCTCCAGAAAATGCCCATCGGAGTTATCGCCTGGGGATATGCCGTTCTGGGAATCGTCCGGTTGATTTATTTTACCCTGGACAAGAAACCCATTCCGGGGTTTTTCAAAGGCATGCCTACTCCCGCCGCGGCTATTTTGGCAGTTTCCCCCTTGATTATATTCGCCCAGGCTGTCACCGACAACTCGGACCTGACCCGGTTCTGGGGTTTCTTCTGTTGCGGTCTGACGGCATTTACGGCCATTTTAATGAATCTTTATCCGGTTCGCTATCTGCATCTCGGCCGGTTCATGAGCAGGCATCCCTGGTTTGTCCGTTTCACCCTGCTGTTGTCCCTGTCCATTTTCACACCCTACTTCGGCCAGACAGCCTTCCTGTTCATGTTCCTGTACGCACTTTCCCCCCTGGTCACCTCGCGCATTGATCCGCAAACAGCCGCACGCGAGACGCGGGCCAAACCGGCAGAACTCAATACCTGATTAATCCGCATTAATCCGCCTTTGGAAATCGCGTATTCAGGCTTGTTTTAAGATCAGCGTCGTTTAAATGTGGATACAATATGGTACAAAATATTCTGGACAAACCGGACAAAGAGCACTAAATTTAGGCATTGTCCAATTAACCGGGAAGAAACAACCGAATATAAAGCTTGCAGGATCCGGCTCTTTTATTTTATAAGAATTGTCATAAACAAGCGAGTCTCAGGCGACCTAAATTCAGTTTGCCGGGCATTGCGCGGTGGAATAAATTCCAGGAAATGGTCCTATCCTCGTCCGGCAATCATTGATATGCATTCGACAACCTATCCGAAGATGCCGGTCACATCTAATGACCGCGGCTTAAATCGTCTGCTTCCGGCAGCATCTTCTGCATACCAGCCACAAGGTGGTCCAATATTGGTGGTTGACAATAACTAGTTTTCGTAATGAGTTACCAGATCGAGCTACCGCCAGGGAAAGACTACACGAATCCCCTATTTAAAATTAAATTTTCAGTTTCAGGAGATACCAATGGCTGAAAAATTGAGATCACTAGGACTGTGCCTAGGCGCATCGACGGTATCCATCGTTCAGCTGGAACTGGATCGGAGCGAACAAAAAAACCCTTCCGCGGAGCAAAAACCGCGGCTGATTGATTTTTCACTTTATCCCCACGAGGGCAATCCCAAAAAAACACTGTTGGACGCATTCAACAGACTGGATCCGGCATCATTTGACCGGATTGCGGCCACCGGGCGTAAGTTTCGCCGGTTCGTCAATTTATCCTCCATATCCGAACCGGAAGCGGTCGAGTACGCTTATCCCTATGTCAAACCCCCGGATGTGGACTGTCCGGCCGTGGTTTCCGCCGGCGGCGAAACGTTTATGGTCTATGCACTGGATCACGCAGGCCGGATCGTCAATGTTATTACCGGCAACAAATGTGCCTCGGGAACCGGGGAATTCTTCCTGCAACAGCTGCGCCGCATGGATGCATCGCTGGAGGATGCCTCTCAGTGGGCCGCAGTCGATCAACCGCACCAGGTTTCCGGACGGTGTTCGGTTTTCTGCAAATCAGACTGCACCCATGCCACCAATAAAGGCATCCCCAAGTCCCAGGTTACGGCCGGACTGTGCAAAATGATGGCCAATAAGATTCTGGAACTCCTGAAAAAGGTAGAGCGGTGCAATATCATGATAACCGGCGGAACGGCCCGCAACCAGATGATGATCGAATACCTCCGGCAGGAGATCCCGGGCCTGATCGTTCCCGAGGAAGCACCGTATTTTGAAGCGCTGGGGGCCGCCCTATGGGCACTGGATAACGAGACGGCGGCTTATCCGGGTCTTTCCGACCTGCTTTTGACTGAAGTGGCAACATTTGATCACTTGCCGCCCCTCCAGCATTTCGCCGACCAGGTGGAATTTAAATCCATGGAGACGGGCGAGATTCAACCCGCGGATACCTGTATCCTGGGTCTTGACGTCGGCTCGACCACCACCAAAGCCGTCCTGATGCGCATTGCCGATAATGCCATGCTGGCTTCCGTCTACCTGCGGACCAGCGGCGACCCGGTCGGAGCCTCGCGCCGCTGCTATCGCGCCATCCTCGATCAGATGCAGCAGCACGTTGATCCGGCTCAGGTCTCTATCGCAGGCCTGGGCGTCACCGGTTCCGGCCGCCAGATTGCCGGTCTGCACGCTCTAACCGACGGTGTGATCAACGAAATCATTGCCCATGCGACAGCGGCCGTTTATTTTGATGCCGGCGTGGACACCATATTTGAAATCGGGGGACAGGATGCCAAGTATACCTATATCACCAATGCGGTGCCTTCCGACTATGCCATGAACGAAGCCTGTTCGGCGGGAACGGGCTCGTTCCTGGAAGAATCCGCTTTGGAGACGCTGGGTGTTAAAATGGAAGATATCGCCGCCATCGCGCTGAGCGGCAATCGCCCCCCGAATTTTAACGACCAGTGTGCGGCTTTCATCGCTTCGGACATAAAAAATGCGATCCATGAAGGCGTCGCCCATGAAGACATCGTTGCCGGGCTGGTGTATTCCATCTGCATGAATTATTCGAATCGCGTAAAAGGCAACCGGCCGGTCGGCGAAAAAGTATTTATGCAGGGCGGTGTCTGCTACAACAAAGCCGTACCGCTGGCAATGGCCTCCCTGGTGGGCAAACCGATCATCGTACCGCCGGAACCGGGTTTGATGGGCGCTTTTGGTGTGGCCCTGGCAGTAAAAAAACGAATCGAAACGGGTTTGATGGAAGAAAAACGCTTCGACCTGCAAACCCTGGCCGAGCGGGAGGTGGTGTATAGAACACCCTTCATCTGCCAAGGCGGCAAAGAAAAATGCGATCGACGCTGTAAAATTGCGATGATCGAAATTGAAGGGCAAAAATACCCTTTTGGCGGTGCCTGCAACCGCTACTACAATTTGCGTCATAAAGTCAGCTACGACGTTCAAAAACTGGATCTGGTGCGCCTGCGTCAGGAGCTCATATTCGGTAAATACGGCGTTACGGGACCGCCGGCCAAAGATATTGCTCGTCGCGGCAGCATCGGTTTTAACCGCTCCTTTCTGGTCAACACCTATTACCCGCTGTATTCCAATTTTTTCGCTGCGCTGGGGTATGACATTGTGATGCCCGAAACCCCTTCCCAGGAGGGTGTGGATCAGCGCAACGCCGCCTTTTGCTATCCGGGGGAGCTGGCCCACGGATTTTTTTACTCTCTGCTGGCAATGGACCAGCCGCCGGATTACATCTTTTTGCCGCATTTTAAAGCGATCCCCGGTGAAAAAAATTGCGATCCCGGTTCGCAGTCACAGGTATGTCCGCTGGTTCAGGGTGAAACCTTTTATTTACAGACAACCTTTCGCAAAAAAATAGAGCAGCTCAAGCAAAGAGGTTCCCGCCTCTTGACGCCGCTTATCGATCTGTCCATTGATCTGGATGACGCCAAAGGCCCTCTGGTAAAAACAGCGGTTAAAATGGGTGTCGGCCGCCGGGAGGCCGGACGTGCCTTTGACCTCGCCCTGCAGCGGCAAAGAGAATGCCAGGCCGAGATGAAGGCGATCGGCCGCCGGGCCCTCGCGGAATTGAAGACCGACCCGCAGCGCTTTGCCGTAGTGGTTTTTTCCCGGCCGTACAACGGCTTCGTCGAAGAAGCGCACATGGGGATCCCCCATAAATTTGCCTCAAGAGGCATTCCGGTCATACCGCTTGATTTCCTTGAGTTGGAAGCGGAACACTCCAAGCGCCATATGTACTGGGGCATGGGGATACTCATCATGAAAGCCGCCCGTCTGGTCGAACGGCATCCGCAGCTGTTCGGCAGCTATATCACCAACTTTTCCTGCGGACCGGATTCGTTTATCGTGGGCTACTTTCGCGATATCATGGGACGCAAGCCGTCCTTAACGCTGGAACTTGACAGCCACACGGCGGACGCCGGTCTGGAAACCCGGGTGGAGGCGTTTCTGGATATCGTCAAGGCCTATCGCCAGCTGGTCGCCGACAAACAGATAGTGGCCGGCAAGAAAACCTTCATACCGGCCCGCACGGTGCTCAACAACGGCACCAGCAGTGTCGTCACGTCAAACGGCGAAGTGCTGCCGCTGACCGATCCCCGCGTGACGGTGCTGCTGCCGTCCATGGGCCGGTATGGGTCCGAGGCGTTTGCCGCTATTCTCAGAGGATACGGCTTCAACGCCGTTGCGCACCGTCCGTCCGATGAAGCCGTTTTAAAACTGGGACGCGCCAACACCACCTGCAAAGAATGTCTGCCGCTGATCCTCACCACCGGTACGCTGCTAAGCTACGTCCGCAACGGCAGGCGGCCTGATGAAGTTGTGGTGTATTTCTTTGTAACCGGCTCCGGTCCCTGCCGCTTCGGCCAGTATTATATCTTTATGGAAGATCTGGTTAAACGGCTGGAACTACCGGATGTGGCGCTTTTGACATTGACGTCGGAAAACTCCTATGTGGGCCTGGGCAAAGATTTTGAAAGCCGGGGCTGGTGGGCTGTGGTTGCATCCGATGTTATGGAAGACATTCGCTCCATGCTGTTGGCCAATGCCGCCGATACCACGGCCGCCATGGGAGTGTTTGCGGAAGAGTGGCAAGAGATTCTGGGCGCGATGGAAAAGGGCGGCTATGATAATTTGTTGCAGCAGCTCTCCCGGACAGCGCAGCGGTTGCGGGGCCTCCCTTTAAAACAGCCCCCGGATAGCGTGCCGGTCGTCACCCTGGCCGGCGAAATTTTTGTGCGACGGGATGAGTTGTCCCGTCAATATTTAACGGAACGCCTGGCCGAAAAAGGATTTGCCACCGCGTGCTCACCGGTGGCGGAGTGGGTATTATACTGTAATTACATGGTCGACAAAGGTTTAAACCCGGATAATCTGTCGGTTTTCGGCAGGTTCAAACTTAAAATTCGCAACAAGTTTCAGGCCCGCTACGAAAAGCAGATTAAATCAATTTTGTCCACCTCCGGCCTGGTCCATGCCGAACCGCTGAACATGGATCAGATCATCAGAAGTGCCTCGCCCTTTATCTCCAAAGACCTGCCGGGTGAGGCCATTCTGACCGTGGGCGGGTCTTTAACGGAAGTCGTATCCCATTCATGTGGTGTGATCGCCATCGGTCCCTTCGGCTGTATGCCGAACCGGCTCTCGGAAGCCATCCTTAACGAAGCCATGAACAGCAGCGACAAGTTGGCCACCGAGCCCCATAACCAAATGCTTCGCACCGTGCTGACCGATATCGATGAACTGCCCTTTCTGGCTATCGAAAGCGACGGCTCACCGTTTCCGCAATTGATTAACGCCAAGCTGGAAACCTTTTGCCTGCGGGCCGAACGTCTCCACCAGCGCATCCGGACGGCCACCGGCAAGCCTTAAAATGGTATCGGGCCTTTGGGCAAAACCCCAAAAACCTTCGTCAAACCATTCCTCACCTGCAAAAAAAAGGACCCGATCCCAGGGAGGCCGAATCTGATTTCACGCCGTCAGGGTGGCGGTTGCTTTCAGAGTTCACATGGAATGGAGGAATTCATCCATGCCAAATACAGAAACCGAAAACGTCATCAAATTGCCCGCGCCGCAGCACCGCGGTCTGGTATCGGTTGAACGTGCCCTGGCGGCCAGACGGTCAATCCGCAGTTATAATAACACGCCGTTGGAGCTGGAAGAAACCTCCCAGCTTTTGTGGTCCGCGCAAGGCATCTCCGATTCCCGCGGCTATCGGACGGCGCCGTCGGCCGGCGCATTGTACCCGTTGGAGATATATGCCGCGATCGGCAATGTAAAAGATCTGGCAGCCGGAATTTACAAATATAACATCGGCGAGCATGCGCTGGTGGAAAAGGCGGCGGGTGACCTCCGCGAGGATATCTGTCGTGCGGCCCTGCATCAGAGTTATATTGCTGCAGCGCCGGTTGTGCTGCTGCTTTGCACGATAAATGCGCGGGCAATGAATAAATACGGCGAGCGGGCAATGAGATATGTTTTTATGGAAGTCGGCCATGCCGCCCAGAATGTTTGTCTGCAGGCGGTGGCCCTCGGATTGGGAACGGTGGTCATCGGCGCCTTTCGCGACAGTGACGTCAGAGCAGTAGTGCATATGGCAGAAAACGAACAACCGGCCTGCATTATGCCCGTCGGGCGATATAATGTTCAGATATAGACGCCTAACGGAGGTCAGAAGACAGAGGACAGAGGTCAGCGGCGCCGTAAGCGGCCAGTTGGATCGAAAAAGAAACTAAATGCAGTTTCATACGAGCAGAGGTCAGAAATAAAAAGGGAGAACGCTTCTTGGATGCCGGCAAAAAAGCAGTATGGGGATGGGCCATGTATGACTGGGCCAACTCAGTCTATGTCACCACTGTTATGGCCGGATTTTTTCCGGTATTTTTTAAACAGTACTGGAGCCATGGCGCCGACGTCAACCTGAGCACCGCCCAGCTCGGCTTCGGCAACTCGATTGCCAGCCTGATCGTTGCGCTCATGGCGCCGGTGCTGGGAGCCATCGCCGACAAGGGGTCCGCCAAGAAAAAATTTTTGATCCTGTTTGCCTATCTGGGCGTTTTGATGTCCATTGCCCTGTTTATGGTCCAGAAAGGCCACTGGGCCACGGCTATTTTTGTATATACCATGGGCATCATCGGTTTTTCAGGCGCCAACATTTTCTATGATGCCCTGCTGCCAAGTGTGGCCGCCGAAGATAAAATAGACTATGTTTCAAGTCTGGGTTATTCAATGGGATATCTGGGCGGTGGATTGCTGTTTCTGGTCAATGTGTTGATGACCCTGATGCCCCAAAAATTCGGCCTGCCGGATGCGGCGGCGGCCGTCAGGGTTTCCTTTTTAACGGTGGCGGCGTGGTGGGGACTGTTTACCATATTTACCATTGCCTGGGTCAAAGAGCCTAAAACCGGCTCACCGGTCGGCGGCGATGAAGGTGTCGTCCGGGCCGGTATTCGACCAGCTGGCCGGAACCTTTAAAAAGATGCGGCACATGCGCGTCGTCTTATTGTTCCTGCTGGCCTACTGGTTTTATATCGACGGGGTGGACACCATTATCCGCATGGCTGTGGATTACGGGCTTTCCCTGGGATTTGAGTCCTCCGATTTAATTATAGCGCTTTTAATTGTTCAGTTCGTGGGCTTTCCGGCGGCCCTGGTGTTCGGCAAGCTGGGCCAGAACTGGGGCGTGCGCCAAGCCATTTATCTGGGTATCGCCATTTATATGGGGGTTACCATCTGGGGAACGCTGATGACCCGGAAAAACGAATTCTACATTCTGGCGATTGCAATCGGCCTGGCACAGGGCGGTATTCAGGCGCTCAGCCGCTCCTATTATTCCCGCCTGATTCCAAAAGACAAAGCGGCTGAATTTTACGGCTTTTACAACATGCTCGGCAAATTTGCCGCCATCCTGGGTCCGGTTTTGATGGGCGTCGTCGGGTTAATCGTGCGCCGCCTGATGATGCCGCCCTCCCCCACCGCAGCGCAGCTCGTCGCCGTCGGCCGATTGGCATCGCGCTGGAGTATCGGGTCTCTCTTAATACTCTTCGTGGTGGGGGCGGTTCTCTTTTATTTTGTCGACGAAGACAAAGGGCGCGAGCAGGCGAAATACCTTGCCGCCGATTGACCGGGCCGGCCTTGCGAAGTCAGATATACCCGTCGCTTCATTTCAAACAAATACTCCTCCGTGCAGACCACTCCGTCTGAATCCAATCTTTCCAGCATTCCAGTGTTCCCTGGCCCAGACCGTTTTTAACATAAATCTGATTCTATCTATTTTTTTAAACTGGGACAAACGTACTTTAAATTCTCAGTACCTCGCACCAGGGCGGGCCATCATTCCACGGCCGATGTTTACTTCTCCGACCTCGCCGCCAGGACCAGGTTTTCAATATTCGAAAGAAATTCTTGCATCAATTGCAGTTAACCTGACCGCAAATTGCCGTTCAGCAAAGGAGAAGATTTGCAGATCCAAAAAAGATTAATGAAATATTTATAATTACCGATAAAGAATATACCCGCTATTTTGAATTAACCACCCGGTTGGCAAAAGCGGAATCAATCGCGGAAACAAGATAAAATAAATACAGAAGGAAGGAATTATGGATCAAAGTTCATTTTTAAGAGTATGCAAATTTTGTGGTGAAGACTTTGCCAAGTCCGTCAAAGAGTGTCCCCACTGCGGCAAAAAGGTGCAATCCGGCATGTTGTTGATGCTGATTATAGGAATCGGCTGTCTGGCACTAGCGGCGGCATTTGCGATTCCCATCAGCAAAAAGCAGCCGGACGATATGAAAATGATCGCAATTGCTCCGGTTGACCAGGTCGACACGGTCGAACTGGCAACCCTGTTTAACGACCGCAAGGTGCAAATAACGCCGCGGGCACAGAGAAAAGCCCGGGAAATCACCGGTAAGGTTGTTCAGTGGGAACTGGAGGTTTTTGTAGTCACAAAATCCGCCGATTGCTATCAGGTTCTGACGAAACCAACTAAAAGTGCTCCTGGAACCCTTTCGACGGTTTACCCCCGCAACAGTCAGCAACAAAGCTACCTGGACAGCATCAAGCCGGGAATGACCATCCCAATAAAGGGCAAAATCGCAGGCATCCGGCAGGGAAGGATTAAGATTAATCCGGCTTTTCTACTTTAACATGCGCAGCATACTGTAATTAATCCGCCGGAGCTTCGATCGAACGACTTTTGTCAGTTTTAAAAGAAAACTCCAAAATCATGAATGCATTATTCTTGAGGGCGGATCAATCCGCTGACGATCGACTGGAGCTTACCGGCATCATTGGAGAATATCCATTCCACGCCGCGGTTGATTTCCCGGAACAGGCAGTTTTTCGATCCGGGATACCCGGTACCGACCTTTTGTCCCTGTGCCTGGTGCCTTGCCAACAGGGCATTGTTCAGCAAGAAATAGTGCCCGGCCACTCCCCTCATTTTTTTTTCCAGGGCCAGGTTGCTGAGCCGATATAAGTTCCACTGGGCAATCGGGATAAACGTCGATGCCGGCACGAAAGTGATCAGGTCGAACATTTGGCGGGTAAGAGACATCAGATGATAGTCGATCTGCGGCTCGACAGCAGAAAAACAGTGCTTTAAAATCTGATTTTGCTGCGCAGGATCAGGATAGTCTTCGGCTTTTATCTCGACCATCAAATGCAATTTTTTGCCGAACCTCTGAATCACCTCCGACAGTGTAGGAACCTCAGGGCACTCGGACTTCAACGTCTCCAGTTTGACGTCCGCCACGGTGAGATTCAGGCCGAAGACTCTTTGCAGATTCGCATCATGGATCACGACCGGCCGCAGGTCTTTTGTCCAGCGAATATCGAACTCGATTCCCCAAACCCCTGCAGCGCCGGCTCGGTCAAAGGCCGGCAGGGTGTTTTCGAATACGCTGCGGTTGTCGTATTCACCGCGATGAGAAACGATTTTACAATTCGCTAACTGCTCTAATCCTGGAAACGGCTGCGGCCATAACGCATAGAAACCGTCGAGCACCCTTTCCAATCCATTTTGAATATAAGAAAAGAATTTCATTTTAATCCCAAATCGATTATGAACAGAGCTTACGGAATTGGTGATTAAACCATCTTTTCCGGTTTCCGCAGACACGGGATTTCAGCAGCGCTCCAACCGGCTGGAATCTATTATACACGCAAAGCCCACGAAGGCAATCACGAAAATCTCACTCCTGCCGACAGCACAGGTGTTGCAAGGGTCGAAATGAAAAAATCGGAAAATTCCAGCCGGGAAAATCGGGGCACCATCCCCGGCAATGTTATTGAAATAAAAAAAGCAGCGGCTATTATTCAAAAAGTCCAGGTTAATATACCGTTTACCATGTTGTATGATACCTATCTGGATGCATTCATAACCAACGGTCTAAATCCGGAAATCGGTCTGGATGCCGCTGCCTTAGACCGATTTACTTATGAGGATTTCAGTTGCATTGCCGGGGAATTTCGTAAACACTCCAGGACCGTCACGCTTCACGGACCCTTTATCGATTTAAACCCCGGTTCCATGGATTCTGCAGTGCGGCGGGTGACCGAACAGCGCTTCGAACAGCTGATCGAGCTGGTTCCGCTTTTTGAACCCAAATCGGTAGTCTGCCACGCCGGCTACGATGCCAAACGATATGATTATTTCAAAGACACCTGGTTGGAAAAATGCCTGGAACTCTGGTCCCGGCTGGCAAGCCGTCTGGCCGAAAACGGTTCCCGGCTGATGCTGGAAAATGTATATGAAGATGGCCCGGAAGATATCCAGGTCATCTTTGAAAGGCTTAAAGACCCTGCGGTCGGATTTTGCCTGGACAGCGGCCATGTATCCGCTTTCAGCCAATCCGATCTTGAAATGTGGCTGGAAGTTCTGGGACCGTATCTCGGACAGCTTCATCTCCACGACAACTTCGGCAACTCGGATGCGCACCTGGCTCTTGGCAGGGGCGACATCGATTTTAGCAAAATATTCAATTACTTGAAAAATACCGCCGCTAAAAGACCCATTATTACCATAGAGCCCCACCGGGAAACCGAACTCTGGCCGAGTTTGGAGTATCTCGCCCAGGCGTGGCCGTGGTAAGCCTGCCCGCCATTTCTGAAATAGATCGACCCCCAGGCGCAAATTCTTATTAAAGCCTGATCAAAAACGGCCGATATACACCTTGTATCGGTTGAAAAATCATTTAATCTCCCATCAGCAGGAAGGCCATGACAGTGATCAACCAGGACGGAAATGACACCGGCAATAAAGCTGCGCCGGTGCCTATAGAAGCCAAGACAATGGTCCTCAGCCGGCCCAAAGAAAAAGTCATAGGGCCGCGGCTGGTTTGCACTACTGCGTCCGGTGAAAGCAAGATCTTTCCTCTCAACAAGTCGCAAATTGTGATCGGGCGGTCCGTGGAAGCCGATCTCAATCTTCTCGATCCACTGGTATCCCGCAAACACTGCGTCATTGAAGAGCGCAACAACACGTATGTCGTCCGGAATGTCAGCACTACCAATCCCCTGTTGCTAAACGACCAGGCGATCGTCGAAAAGCGTCTTTATGCCGGAGACCAACTGAAAATAGGCTCTGCCGCACTGGCATTCATTTCCGACCGTCCCGAGGATGTTAAAAGACTTGACACGAAGATGATCAGACAAAAACAGCAGTGGGGAATTCGCTTCTGGATTGCTGTTTCCCTGCTGCTGGTTTTTACGGTTTATTATGGGTATTTTCAGGCCTACACGCCGCTCAAGATTAAGTGGGCTCTAAACTCAGTAGCCAAACAGATTCAGGCGGGAAAATTCATATCCGCTCAAAATACACTCAAACATATTTTGGATCTGGACTTGCCTCTGGAGCAGAGCCATCAGGCAATGGAGCTGCTTGCGCAAACGGCGCTTGCAATCACGGAAGAAAAATACCAGCATGAAGATCTGGATTCGGCAATGGAATATCTGAAGTCGTATCTGGCTGAATACGGTGCCGGTAAACAAGCGGAAATTCTCTGGGATCGGCTGGATTATTATCGTTTGAGTCTGGCGCAGCGTCTGGAAGGCGAAAAAAAATTTCAACCGGCCTTGAGGGAGTACGCCGCTATAAAGGAAGACAGCATTTATTTCGAAGAAGCACACAAGGCCATCCGCCGGTTATGGTTGATACACCAGCAGCAAACCCGCCAGGACCAGACGCTGGCTCAATTGTTGAAGGAGGCTGAAGTCCATTTCCAGGCACAGCAGTATCTTAAACCGGTCAATCAAAATGCCTATGTCCTGTATCAGGCCGTTCTCACCCTGGAACCCCGGAATGCGCTGGCCCTCCAACGCATTGACCAAATGAAGGCATTTTACCGCGAAAACGGTGAAAATTATTTTGCCAAAAAAAATTGGCCCAAAGCCCTATCCTATTTTGAACGCTACTATCTCATCGATACCGACACCAAGGAAGTAAATAATAAAATGAAATTCTGCCGCGAGAAATTGGCCGACGCCAGAGCCCGGGACCGCGACGCCATTTATGCTGAAGCTTCTTCAAAGAAAAAGTCACAAAAATCACAGCCAAACCATCAAACGCAGGCTGAAAAGAAAGAACAGATCAAACGCATGTTGGAAGAATCGGGTACCGAAAGCTCCTGGATTATGAAATATCTTTTCGAAGACCAAAAGAATGAAAAGAATGATAAAGATAACGATAAACCCTGGTAGGTCTATGGCAGGCAGAGAGCAAACCGATGGCTAAAGGCTATCCACCAAAATCGCGGCATTTCGTGACAGGGCTTTTGTTCATTATTTTGATCGCCGGCGGCGGAAGTTCCTGTGCACTTCGGATCCTTCAGCCGACTCCGGCGCCGTCCATTCTCGAAGAGGCTAAACTTCCATCCCGAGTCGCTATTTTGCCGTTCGTAAACAAAACATCGACGCCCGAGGCCGGCACGCTGGTTCGCAGGATGTTTTATAATTTTTTCGGCTCGTTGAACTACCAGGATATCGAACCGTTTGTCATCGACGACAATTTAAGAATAAATGAATTGTACGCGGATGTGATTGCCGGCAAAAACGTGTCGCCGCAAAAACTGGGGCAGCTGCTCGGCGTGGACGCCGTTATATACGGCGAAGTAACCAGTCTGGGAAAAATATTTGCGCTGGTATATGCCGATAATCAGGCCGGGCTCAAAGCACGGATGGTGCGCTGCGATTCCGGTCAGACCGTCTGGGAGCTTGAACAGACCATCCATATAGAGGAAGGCGAAGTGCCGATGAGCCCCATCGGATTGGCCACGGCGATATTTAAGACCGCCCTCAGTCACACCCGGGCCACTCACATGAAAGCCGCCGCCGAATTGTGCATGCAAATGGTCGCAACCATTCCGAACCCGCCCGGGGTTAGTCAACCGCCGCCCAAGATTCAGGCCCTGGTGCACAATGGTGCCGGCCAATTGCTGGTACCCGGTGATTATTTAAAAGTTGCCATGATTGCTGAAAAAAACCGGCTCGCCAGCTGGAGCCTACCGCCGCTGATTGATAATCTTCCGATGAAAGAAAAGGAACCGGGTGTTTACATCGGCGCCTACCGGATCAAGGCCAAGGATCGGTTGCCCCACGGGAGGCTGGTGGGGTATCTGCGCGGCAAATCCGGTCTTGGCAGTCAGTGGGTGGATACGTTGGGACCGATCAAGATCGGCCAACCAACCGTGCTGCCACCCGTAATTGCCAAGGATTATGTCTTAAGCATTGAAAAGAGTCCCTATCTGGTAAACGATGCGCTGCTGGTCAAGCCCGGCGCCAAGCTAACGATGAATCCCGGAACCGTGATCTGGTTTCGCAGCCTGGGCCTGATCGTCAAAGGGGAACTTCACATTTTAGGGACCGAAAGTGATCCGGTGCGGTTGTCAAGTCTGGGAGCAGCCGGCTGGAAAGGTATTTTCCTGGACCACAGCCGCACCGAAAATGAAATTCGCTATTGTACAATCTCGGATGCCGAATTCGGTTTCAGAGCCAGCAAATCAAAGGTATCAATCCAGAACAGCCAGTTTCAGTACAATGTCTGGGGCATAGTAATGGAAGAAAGCAGCGCCGAAATTTCCGCCAGCCTCATTCGAACATCGGAAAAATCAGGCATCGCTGCCCGCAAGGCCAGCATTCTGGTCAAGGATTCCGTCATCACTGAAAACAGCGCCGGCGGATTTTTGCTGGAAGGCAGCCGGGCCGAAATCGAACACAATAATATTATAAATAACGGCGGCTGGGAGGTTAAAGTGCTGGATGATAAAGGCCAGGTTAAAGCCGCCCAAAACTGGTGGGGTACCGAGGATCCGATCAAAAACGAGATTGTCGGTCCCGTCGCCGTCACGCCGATTCTGAAATCACCGATTGCGTTCACGGTTTTGGAATAAGCCCTAGGAATGTCGAATGTCGAAGGAATAATGTCGAACGAAGGAATTTTATCTATTCCATTTCTTTAAAGGCCGGAGCTAAGCGACATCCACAATTTGTCATTCGTCAATCGACATTCGACATTCCCTATAGTCTTTCCACTATCCAATCCTCCAAATCTTTTAGCACCTGCTCTCTTTGCGCCGGCGGTTCATTATAAATTTCATGTTACAATCCCTTATAAACGTGCAGCGTTTTGTCCGGCACTGCCAGCTTTTCAAAAAATTGCCCGGCAGCCCGCGCACTTACCAGATGATCGTCGCCGGCGACCTGCATCAGCATTGGAATTCGGATGGATGAGACCTGCTGATTGACAGTTTCCATGGCCGCCATTAATTCGGTAAAGAAACGGGGGCTGATTCGATCATGAACCAGCGGATCGTTTATATAGGTACGGACGACATTTGGGTCGTGACTGATTTTGGCGGCATCCAGCTCGTTGCCCAGGGTGAGGCACGGCCAAATGTAAGACATGATGGATCCCAATATCTTTTTCCCGGCGGGTACTTCGATAACCATCCCCAGGGCCGGCGATGAAGCCAGTACCCCATCAATCATTTTCGGAAATCGCTGGACATAATGAAGTGCGATCAAGCCGCCGTACCTTAATTAACTAAACCTCACCAGTTGTCAGGGAGCAAATTACAGCCTTGAATGGACGGTTTATCAGGGCGGATTAATTTGACATTTGACTGGCTTTCTGTCAAGAGATCGGATGCCATAAAGCAGAAAGGAATGATTCTCTCAGTTAGCGCTATGCATATTAAAGCCGTTTTATTCCATCTTGAAAGTTCGCTGGTTCTGCCGGACAGTCTGGCCTTGGCAAATATCAAAGCGTCAATCGGCTGCCCGGTTGATACCGACCCCCTTGATTTTATCCGGAGTCTGAACAACGCCGAGGATAGAAGACAAGCCCGGTCCAAACTGGCGCCTCTCGAGCTTGAAGCAGCCGCGAGCTCAAGGCCGTCGCCCGACGCCCGGGAAATTTTGCAATACCTTAATTTGAAGAATCTGCGCCTGGGCATAGCCACCGGCGGCAGCCCGGCTCTCGTTGACAACCTGCTGCAAAAGCTGTCCCCTGTCACCGCAGCGGATTTCGATGTGGTCATCGACCGCGGTGAACTCCCGGCCTATACCGCGGATACCAATGCCGTTCAGCTTGCGGCCGCAAAAATGAACGTCGCTCCCGACCAGCTTCTCGTCGTGGCGTCGGACGCGTCGGTTCTGCGGGAGGCCCGGAAATCAGGAGCGGTATCGGTCTATTTTAACCGATCGACAGCGTCCGGGACAATACGTTCCGAAAGTGCCTATCAGATATCACAGTTAAGGGAACTCAAACAGATCGTGCGCCTGGGCATCCCCCTGCCCGCCGGCAAACTGCCGAATGATCTATTACGCGAGTTCTTGAACCAGTTTGAATTCGATGATCCTTCGATTCTCATCAATCCGGGAATTGGTGAAGATACAGCCGCGGTGGACGTCGGACCCGAGGAGGTACTGGTGCTCAAATCGGACCCCATTACCTTTGCTACGGATTCCATCGGCCAATATGCCGTGCTGATCAATGCCAATGATATTGCGACCTCAGGCGCCCGACCCCGCTGGCTGCTCACCACGCTGTTGTTTCCCTTCGGAGTCACCCCTTCTGAGATCAAGCGGGTGATCGACGAGCTCAAAGAATTTTGCCGGCGCTGGGATATCACCCTGTGCGGGGGGCACACCGAAATTACGGATGCCGTTACCCGGCCGGTGGTTGCCGGAATGATGGCAGGGACGGTCGCCAGAAAGAATCTGATCGACAAACGCAATGTGGCGCCCGGCGACAGGGTGCTGCTCACCAAGGGCGTGGCCGTCGAAGGCACGGCAATTATTGCCCGGGAGTTCGGGAGCCGTTTGGGAAAATTCGGTCTGACTGAATCGGAGATTGAAAGGTGCCGGCAGTTTTTAACCCATATCAGCATTCTTGCGGAAGCCAGGATCGCCGCAAAATCGAAGGCGACCAGCGCCATGCATGACGTCACCGAAGGCGGGCTGGCCACGGCTCTTGAAGAATTGAGCATCGCCTCAGAAAGCCGGATCAAGATTAATACGGATACAATTCCCGTCTTTGCCGAGACCCGCAAAATCTGTCGGCTGCTGAATATTCAGCCGCTGGGTCTTATCGGCTCCGGCAGCCTTTTGATATGCTGCCGGCCAACCGGTTGTGATTCCCTGATGAAATCCCTCCGCGAGGGCGGGATCGAAGTCACCTGTATCGGTGAAGTCCTGGAAAAAGGCCAGGGTATTGCCGCTTTTGAAGACGGCCGCCAAGCGGCCTGGCCTCAATTCGAGGTCGATGAGATAACGCGGCTGTTTTAATTTGCGCGGATGCCGCGTCCGAATATTTCGAAGGCAAGTTCGAGCGTTTGCTTGAGGTAGTCCTTTTCCTCGTTAATCAGCCGTTTGCTTGTCAACCAGAGCACCACGCCGGAAAACAGCGCCCAGAAAGTATCGGCCATGGCAACCGGGTGGCGATCCAGGAAAAGCCCCTGTTCGACGCCGGTTTGAAAAATCAGGGCGATGGATCCCAGCGACTTGCGCGATAAATCCTTAATCTCGTTCATAAGCTGAGGGGATAGGTTTTTCAATGTTTCACTGGACTGCAAGTGAAACATATTGATGATGATCAGCGGGTCGAACTCATAGACGTCGTACATGGCGTCCATCAAGGCCTTTAATTTTTCCTGAGGACCAGTGCCTTTTTCATCATTGACATGTTCGACACGGATGAGAAGATATTGGAGGATTCTCAGAGAAAGAGAGGCATAGAGCTCTTCTTTGTTTTTAAAATACAGGTACAGGGTTCCGGGGCTGAGTTCAGCTTCCTGGGCGATATCTTCCATGGTTGCCTTAGTGAAGCCCTTGTCGGAAAAAACCCTTTTGGCGGCAACCATTATTTGCTGTCGCCGCCGCTCCTTTTCTCTTTCTTTCCGTTCTTGGATTCCCATTGCTCTGAAGCTCCCTGAATAAGATTTATTTTTAATATGGATTAATATTTTATCCCATTAATTTTTACAAGAGAAATATTCAGTTTCTGATTTAAACTATAATGGCATCGAAGTTTTGTACCGGAACGGTAGAGTTTGAGGGAGCAGGATGCACGGTTGGGGGAACATGGATCAGTATTCCGGGCGGGCGCTGATCAAAATCACAAATTCCAAATAACAAATCCCCGGCCCAGACCGATTTAATGTCTTAGGTAATTTAGACATCCATGCCCAAGCCAGATCAAGATAAAAGTATAAACTCAGCAAGTCGCGCCAGGGCGGGCTCAAACAAATTGCAATGACCAAAATACAAAATTCCAAACGGGGACTTCATTTGTTTGGGATATCGCTTCAGATAATATGAATCTGGAAGATAAGACATTATTGGAATCTCGTGCAGCTAACAGAAACAATTCCTCATAGCGCACTCTCCAAGGCGTAGGCTACGAGCCGAAGGCCAGGGCGGGCTGAAACCTGACACCTGAAACCTCTAATCTTCCCACTGTCATCTGTCCTCTGACCTCCGTCATCCGTCCTCTGGATGCTACCCGATGGCAACCTGCAGTAAATCCTTTCTGGCACTCACATGCTGAATGGTTACCTGAATGAGGTCCTCGGGTTTAAGCTCAAGACCGCTGGACAGGGGCAAGTCGCATTCAATCATGAACTCGGTGAGCAGAATCTGGTAGTTGTATCTGCGTTTATTCAGGACAATGGCCTCCTCTTTGCGGCCGATATTCTGCTCAAGGTATTTCAGGAGCCAGTAGCGGTGCCGGCTAAATTGAATCTTGGCGACATTGCCCATCGGCACTTGCAGCATCTGGATCAGTTGGTCAATTTCTTCCGCCGTGTAAGGCTGCTCTAAATCGAGCAGCGCCCTTAGCTGTCGCTGGGTAATCAGATCAAAATATTTCCGGATGGGAGAAGTTGCCGTCACGTAGGCTTCCAGCCCGAGTCCCGAATGCTTGCCCGGCCGGTGGTCCAGGACAAAACGATTTAAGTGTCTGCGCTGCATCCAATTCTGATACAGGGTTCCATCATCACCCTTGTAAAGACGCTCGCGGGGGTCCGGCTGCGATCGGAAAATTGCCGGCATACCGCTTTCAGCGAGATATTTTGCCATCAGCCAGTTGGCCAGAATCATGAGTTCTGCAACCAGCATTCGACCGGGGCTCTCCCGGTTGATTCTATTCACGGTGATGGATCGATCTTCTGCCAGCCAGACATTGATTTCAGGTACCGTAATTTGGACGGCACCGGATTCCAATCGCTGACGACGGAATTTTTCCGCAATTTCGCGCAGAATGAGTACGTCATGGTTTTGATCAGCTGTCAGATTGACGTCATAATAGGTGAGCTGGTTTTTGACGCTGATCATACTGGGCAGGATCTCATAATCAATTATCCCCATTGAAGGGCTCAGGTTTACCATTGTACTGATGGCCGGACGCAGCTCACCGGCCTTCAGGCTGCACAATCCCTCGGCCAGGAGGGCCGGCAGCATGGATATTTTTTGGTCCGGCATATAGATGGAACTGCCGCGGGAGAGTGCTTCCCGGTCGATGCAGTCCCCTTTGTGAACAAAACGACCGACATCAATGATGTGAATGCCGAGTCGATATTGCTCGCCCACCTTCTCGATGCTGAGGGCATCATCGAAATCCAGCGTAGATTGCCCGTCGATCGTCATCAGAGACAGTGAAGTCAGATCATGGCGCACCGCATCCCTATCGCAGGCGGAATGGGAAGCGGCAGTTTTTTGCACGCTGTTCTGGATCTCATCCGGAAAGTCGGTTGAAATCTCCAGTCGCAGCAGATCCAGATTCTCGTTGTCGTCAAAAACATTCAGTTTGACCAGCAGCGGAAACAGCCCGGTTGCCCGCTCTAATCCTGCCTTGCTGATCATCGCCTTGGCCAAGGCTTCGTGCGGGCTCTCATTTTCAAACAGATAAAAGGATCTGAGAGCCTCAACAAATATTTGAATGTCTTGCTCGTTCACATCGGCCGGCGGGGCGGCCTCGGTGAGCAGACATTTCATCCATTCCGCTCCGCGTTCGATAATCTGGCTGCGGCGCGCTTCCTCCTCCCGCTGGGCATGCAGCCGCTCTACCTGTTGGACTGAATTGGGAAAAAAACGATCCAAGTTGAATTTAAAATACAGCCTGTCATCAAAAAACGCCCGTAAAACCGCCGACTCATGATCTGCGCCGGGATTATCGGGAAAACAAAACTCGGTCATGGTCTCCAGATCGATCCACACCTGCTCCGTATTCAAAACTTCCCACAGGTCCTTTATATCGACCTCGTTGAGTAAAGCTTTGCGTTTGTTGGCAACCTCCTTGAGGGCATCGACAATTTTATCCCGGCCCATGGAGATATTCAGACGTGCATCATCCTTGTGCAGGAGCCGCCCCGGCGAAAGTTTGACCTCGCGATTATTTTCGGTCAACAATCGCAATCGATGGTTCTTGACTTCCAAAACGACTGCACACAGGATTCTCTGACGATCGATGTATTCAACTATACTTCCTGATTCCATATGGATTACAATAACAACCGGCCCGGATAAAGTCAATGATTCCAAATCGGTTGCCGGAATCCAGTTTTTGGATGCTGGATACTGGATGCTCGATGCTGGGCTGGGTAGTTGAAGAAGAAATACTCAAGGCGCAGCGCGTTCGATTTGCCCCCTGCCCTTTGCCCTCTGCCTTGTCCCCAAAATAGCTTGCAGATATATTTTACTGCGCTTATATTAAATAATTATGCCCGAATACCAGCAATCAGCAGTATCCCTCATAAAACCTTATTTTGTTGAAAACCGTTTGAAGATTCTCACCGGACTGCTCAGCCTGATCATCGTTGATGTGCTCCAGCTCATTATTCCCCGCATTATAAAATGGGCGGTCGACGATCTGACGGGCTTCAGGATCGATGTCTGGCGTCTGCTGTCTTATGCCCTTTACATGGTAGGGCTCGCCCTTTTTATCGGTGCCTTCCGCTATGTCTGGCGGCGCTGTCTCCTGGGAACTTCAAGAAGAATCGAAGAGGGGTTGCGCAACGCGCTTTTCGCCCATCTGCAGAACTTGCCGGCATGCTATTTCGATGGCGTCCGAACCGGTGACCTGATGGCCCACGCCACCAATGATATCCAACAGATCCGGATGGCGGCCGGCATGGGAATGGTGGCTTTAAACGACGCCATCGTTCTGGGAACGGCTGCCATCGGCTTCATGGCTTATATCAATATCAAACTGACAGCCTTTGTCCTGATCCCCATGCCGCTGATCGTCGTCAGTACCCGTTTTTTCAGCAAAAAAATGCACCGCCGGTATCAGGCGGTTCAAGCCGCTTTTTCCGAACTCACCGAAGTAATCCGGGAGCGCTTTGCCGGTATCCGCATCATCAAAGCCCATCACCGTAAAAAAGAAGAAGCGATCCGGGTGGAATCCGTCTCCAAAGATTACATTAACGAAAATATCCGCCTGGTGAAAATTACCGGTATTTTTTTCCCGTTGACGGTGCTGTTTTCAAATTTAAGCCTGGCCATTGTGCTTTACCTCGGCGGCCGCCAAACCATTATGCAGATCATTACGCCGGGGGATTTTGTCGCGTTTATCAGCTATCTGGGGTTGCTGACCTGGCCCATGATGGCGCTGGGGTGGGTGACGAACCTCATTCAGCGGGGACGGGCGTCTTTGGACCGTATCGACAAAATTCTGCAAACTGTGCCCGCCGTCAGGGACCGCCAAGACGCCCTAGGCCTCGACCGCACGGACGGCCATATCATTTTTGAAAATGTTTTCTTTAACTACGATACCGCACAGAATTCCGCCATGCCGCCGACCCTCAGGGCAATTGATTTGTCCATCGAACCGGGTAAGGTGCTGGGTATCGTCGGTCCACCCGGCAGCGGCAAATCGACGCTCATCAGCCTCATTCCGAGACTCTATGACGTCCAACGGGGCAGGATCCTGCTCGACGGAAATGATATTCGGGACCTGAAAATAAAGGATTTAAGATCGCAAATTGCCTATATTCCCCAGGAACCGTTTCTGTTTGCCGGAACCATCCGGGAGAACATTGCCTTCACCAACGGGCAGCCGGCCGATGAGCGGCTTGAACAGGTCTGTCCGCGCTGCGGCCCTGTATGATACAATCAATCAGTTCCCGGCCGGTTTTGATACCGTCGTCGGAGAAAGAGGGATTGTTCTCTCCGGCGGCCAAAAACAGCGCATCGCCCTGGCGCGTTGTCTGCTGAAAGATGCCGGCATCCTGATACTGGATGATCCCATCAGCCAGGTTGATCTGGAAACCGGAACCGCCATCATCCGGAACATCCGAAAAATGGCGGGACAAAAAACCATTATCATTGTCTCCCACCGGCTTTCCGCCGTCAGTTATGCCGACCGCATCATCTCTCTCGATCTGGGCCGCATCGTGGAATCAGGCACCCACCGGCAGTTAATGGCAGCGAACAATTATTATGCCAAAACGTTCGACCTGCAGGAAATAGAAGAGGAATGGGATGCAGCCTGACTACGGATACTTTGAGGAAACCAAGCTGGGGAAAACCTACGATCTAGGGCTGCTGAAACGGCTGCATCCCTTTATCCGGCCTTACCGGCTGCTGCTGACGGCCTCCATCGGTTTGGTGCTGATGATTACCTTCCTGGATCTCGCCCTGCCCTACGTCACCAAGATAGCCATTGACCGTTACATCATACCGCTGACGGCCTCGGCGACGAACAATAAAAAATCCGGCCGGGAATTGGCGAACAGGATGTTCCGGGTGGATTTAGCCGATCCGCAGCAGCAGGCACTGGTGGACAAGTACCGGAGCCTGTTCAAAATAGAAGGCCGGACGGCAACGATCGCTTACACCGCACTCTCCCGGATGCAAAAATCGGATCTGGCTTTGCTGCGCCGCCATGATTTAACCGGGCTCGGTATTCTTGCGACGGCTTTTTTGGCTCTGGTAGTCATAAATTTCATTTTGAATTTCGTCCAGAGCATGATCATGGAATATACGGGCCATATGATCATGCATGATCTGCGCATGCGGCTGTATACCCATATTCAGGATCTGGCCACCTCTTTTTTCACCCGCAACCCGGTGGGCCGGCTGGTCACCCGGATGACCAATGACGTCCAGAATATGCACGAGCTTTTTACTTCGGTGCTTTCCATGATCTTCAAAGATCTTTTTTTGCTTGGCGGCATCGCCGTCGTCTTGCTGGTTTTAAACTGGAACCTGGCGCTGGTATCCTTTACTGTTCTGCCGCTGGTTTTGTATGCCGCGTTGAATTTTTCCAGGCGTGCCCGAGATATTTTCCGTGATCTGCGCATCCAGGTGGCCGAAATCAACACCCGGTTTGCGGAAACCATCGGCGGCATCCGGGTGATCCAATTATTTCTCCAGGAAATCGACAATTACCGCAAATTTGAAAATCTGAACCACACCAACTACCTGACCGGTATGAGGCAAATTCACGTGCTGGCTGTATTTATGCCGCTGATTGAGGTGCTGGCGGTGGTGGCGGTGGCTCTGGTAATATTTTACGGCGGCGGACGGGTAATCAGCGGCACGCTGAGCCTGGGAGGCCTCGTGGCGTTTTTATCCTATATCAGAATGTTTTTCAGACCCATCCGGGATATGGCGGAGAAGTACAACATTCTGCAAAATGCCATGGCATCGGCGGAACGAATTTTTTTAATACTGGACAGCCGGGAGCGCCTTCCCCGCCCCTCTGGCCGCAAAGCTGAAGACTCCGCCAACCTGCCGCAAATTAAAGAAATACGCTTTGAAAATGTGTCCTTCAGCTACACCGGCGGAGAAAGAGTCCTGCGCGACATAACATTCAGTATCCGGGCCGGTGAAACCGTCGCCGTGGTTGGACCCACCGGCGGCGGTAAAACAACACTGATCAATCTGCTGCCCCGCTTTTATGATCCCACATCCGGCCGGGTGCTGATCAACAATCGGGATATCGGCAGCTTCGATCCTGCCGTTTTTCGATCTAAAATGGCGCTGGTCATGCAGGATCCTTTTTTATTTTCCGGTACCATTCGGGAGAACATATTTCAGGGCAACCATGCCCGCAGCCCGGAACAGGAGGAATCCGTCATTGAAGCCGCCAACTGCAAACCCCTGATAGACCGCTTACCGCAGGGCCTGGATACGGTTCTGACGGAAGGCGGTGCCTCCCTGTCAAGCGGTGAGCGTCAGCTCGTCTCCATTGCCAGAGCCTTTGCCAGAAATCCGCAGCTCATCCTTTTTGATGAGGCCACGTCTTATATCGATTCCCCGACCGAACTGCGCATCCAGCTGGCGTTGGAAAAACTGATGAAACACAGGACCTCTCTGGTAATTGCCCACCGCTTGTCGACCATACGCCATGCGGATCGCATTCTTGTGTTGAACCGCGGCCGGATCATCGAAACCGGCACCCATGAAGAGCTGATGAATCAAAAGGGTTTCTATTTCAAATTGTATCAACTGCAAAATGGAATTTGCTTGCCAAAAGCGGATCTAAATGATAGGAGCCTATAACTTGACATCCTGTCAGGCATTGATTTCACCGATTTGGCCGGTCAGAATCACGTGGGCTCAACCAGCATTGGCTAACAGAACAACGCAATAATCTGACATTCACTAATCAATTTAAAAGGAGGATTCGACTATGCCTTATGATGCAGTAAAGATGGCGGACTGGCAAATTTCCGAAGCCGCTGAGAAGAACATGCCGGCTCCCGACGAATGGCGCGATAAACTGGGATTGGAAAAAGATGAAATACTTCCCATGGGTCGTCTGGCCAAATTGGATTTCCTGAAGATCATCAACCGCCTGCAGGACAAACCCGACGGAAAATACATCGAGGTAACCGCAATCACCCCGACCCCGCTGGGAGAAGGCAAAAGCACAACCTCCTGCGGATTAATGGAAGGTCTCGGCAAACGCGGTGTGAAAGTCGGCGGTGCCCTCCGGCAGCCGTCCGGCGGCCCTACGATGAATGTGAAGGGAACGGCGGCCGGCGGCGGCAATTCACTGCTGATTCCCATGACCGAATTCTCGCTGGGCTTAACCGGCGATATAAATGATATCATGAACGCCCACAACCTGGCGATGGTGGCGTTGACCGCACGTATGCAGCACGAGCGCAACTACACCGATGAACAGCTGCAGCGGCTGACCGGCATGCGGCGCCTCGATATCGATCCGACCCGCGTTGAGCTGGGCTGGATTATGGATTTTTGCGCCCAGGCGCTGAGAAATATTGTCATCGGCCTCGGCGGCCGTATGGACGGGTATACCATGCAATCCAGGTTCGGTATTGCCGTGGGATCCGAATGTATGGCGATTCTGGCGGTTATCCGGGACCTGGCTGATCTCAAAGAGCGGCTCAACAACATCACCGTGGCTTTCGACAAAAGCGGCAAACCCGTCACCACGGGCGATCTGGAAGTCGGCAACGCCATGACCGCCTTTATGCGCAATACCATCAACCCCACCATGATGTGTACGGCGGAATACAACCCCTGCATGGTGCACGCCGGTCCGTTTGCCAACATCGCCGTGGGGCAGTCTTCCATCATCGCCGACCGCGTCGGCCTGAAGCTGTTCGACTACCATGTCACCGAATCCGGTTTTGCCGCCGACATCGGTTTTGAAAAATTCTGGAATGTCAAATGCCGTTTCAGCGGCCTCAAACCCCACGTATCGGTGCTGACCTCTACGGTGCGCGCCCTCAAGATGCATGGCGGCGGTCCCAAAGTCGTGGCCGGCATCGCTCTGCCCGACGCCTACACCAAGGAAAACCTGAAACTGGTGGAAAAGGGCTGCGAAAACATGGTTCACATGATCGGCGTGATCCGCAAGGCGGGCATTAACCCGGTGGTTTGCATCAACCGCTTCTATACCGATACGGATGCCGAAGTGGCGCTCGTGAAGAAAGCGGCTGAAGCGGCCGGCGCCCGCTGTGCCGAGTCCAACCACTGGCTCAAGGGCGGTGATGGGGCTCTGGAATTTGCCGATGCCGTCATTGATGCCTGCAACGAGAAAAACGACTTCAAATTCCTCTACCCCTTGGAAATGAAGCTGCGCGACCGCGTGGCCCTGATCGCCAGGGAAGTCTACGGCGCCGACGGCGTGTCCTGGACTCCCGAGGCGGAAGCCAAGGCCAAAATGCTTGAGAGCGATCCCAAGTATGCCGACTTTGCCACCATGATGGTTAAAACGCATCTGAGTCTGACCCATGATCCGACCCTCAAGGGTGTGCCCAAGGACTGGACCCTGCCGATTCGCGACGTGCTGATTTACTCCGGCGCCAAGTTCCTGTGCCCCTGCGCCGGTGCCATCAGCCTGATGCCCGGCACCGGATCCAACCCGGCCTTCAGGCGGGTGGATGTGGATGTGGAAACCGGGAAAGTTTCCGGGTTATTTTAATAATTACAGGCGTTAAAAAAGAAGGGGGCCGGATGATTTGACCGGTCCCCATTTTTATTATTAATTCACAAATTCCAAGCACCAAATTACAAATAAATTCCAAATTCAAATAAACAATGACCAAAACAGCTCCGGTTTTTTAGTAGAATGTAGTTCATGCAAGAAGGCTCAGCGATTAATCTAAATTGGAGAACGCTTATTTTAAGATTTTAGGCCTGTTTGGAATTTTGAATTTCGGTCATTGGATTTTATTTGTGATTTGGTGCTTGTGATTTGGAATTTGAAGCTCTGTGGTTCGGTGTAAATTATACGATATTATGCGTGTTCTCCTGATAAATCCCTTCTATCCCATTTCCGAAACCCCTTCCCCTCCCCTGGGCCTGGCCTATCTGGCGGCGGCGTTGTCTGAAGCGGGCATTGAGGTTAAGGTTCTGGACCTGGTTGTATTTCCATACAGCCAATCCCTGCTGCAAAATGTGTTGGAGCAATTCCAACCCCGGATTGCCGGTCTGACCGCGGTCAGTATGACCTTTAATTTTGCCATTGACGTCATCAGGGACATCAAACATCTTTGTCCGGATATTCTAACGGTTATGGGTGGGCCGCATGTATCATTTTGCGCGCAGGAAACCATGCTGCAATTTCCCGATCTGGATTTTGTTGTGCTGGGCGAAGGGGAGCAAACCGTAGTCGAATTGGCCCGGGCCATCGACAACGGCCGCCGCTGGGAAGGGGTAAAGGGAATTGCCTATCGAAGCGGCGCTGACATTCACTGCACCCCCGCGCGCGAGCTGATTGCCGATCTGGACACGCTGCCGGTCCCGGCTCGTAATCTGCTGCCGCTGGGACGTTATCGAGCGCTTGGAATGCCCGTCAGCCTGACCACCAGCCGCGGCTGCCCGTTTAAATGCATATTTTGCATCGGACGCAAAATGGTGGGCTCCCGGGTTCGCTACCGCAGCCCCGGCAAGGTCGTTGATGAAATGGAATATCTGAGCGGACTGCATTTCCATCAGATCAATATCGCCGACGATCTGTTTACCGCCAATAAAAGCCACTGTCTGGGTGTGTGCGATGAAATTATCAAACGGCGCCTGAAGCTCACCTGGACATCTTTTGCGCGGGTCGATACCGTATCGGAAGAAATTTTGACGCGCATGCAAGCGGCCGGGTGCAGCGCGGTCAGCTTCGGGGTCGAGTCGGGCAATCCGCAAATTCTTAAAACCATAAAAAAAGGCATTACGCGCGAGCAGGTTGTGGCTGCGGTAAACATGTGCCGCCGCGCCGGCATTACACCGTTTGCTTCCTTTATCCTTGGCCTGCCGGGTGAAACGCCCCAAACCATTCAAGAAACCCTGGACTTCGGCGAACAGCTGAAAAATCTGGGGTTGTCATTCGGGTTTCACCTGCTGGCCCCCTTCCCCGGGACGGAGATTCGTACCGACCGCCATCGATATGGTATTAAAATCCTAACCGATGACTGGTCGCAATACCACGCCAACCGGGCCATTGTAGAAACAGCGTCGGTCGATCGCCAAATGCTGGATCAAATTGTGATCACCTGGGAAAATGAATTCAATCAACTGCTGGCGGATATCAAGCAGCGCATGCAAAAAGCCGAAGCCTCGGCCGAGGAAGCACATCAGTTGATCAATCTGGAGCGCATCGTCCTGGTCTACGACCTGATGATGAAAAACGCTATTGAACAAAAAGGCGATTGGCCCAATGACGGCCGTCCGATGAAACCCGAAGACAACCTCAGAACTCTCTGTGACAGAATCGGCTCCATGGTCCCTGCGGACCCGCAATCGCTGCAGGACACCCTGGAGCATGCCCTGCAGAAAGGCAATTTAAAATGTTCCGAGGTAAATGGAAAGATTCGGTGGCAGTGGGTGGACTATATTTGAATGAATATTGAAGATTGAAAATTGAATAATTAAGCCGCTGATATTCTTATTTTGCAAGGTGGAGTAGCTGAGGAATTCTGTCTTTTATAGTTTTGTATTTACCTTTTCCCATTTAGGTGGAAAATATAAAACAGATAGGATGCCACAAATATTCAAGCTTCAATTCAAAGTGTCGACCAGTTTGGTGACGCCCAGCTGAGTCTCTTCCGCCAGAATTTCAAGATCAGAAGGGTTGAATCCTAAACGTTCGGCTACCGGATTCGAGACGATTTCGCCAGTGCCGTTGTGGTCATTGCCGTAACCGGACATCAGGCCCAGAATATTGGCGACATGCACGATATCGCTGAAAGTGCAGTGATTTTCGCATTTTTCCGGGTCATGATGCCAGCTGACCGCATTGACAAGATCCGAGGGAAAGGACCATTGTTCCAGAATATGGGCGCCTATTTGGGCATGGTCGATCCCAAGAACAATAAATTCGGCCACCTCAAAGGCGATGCCTTTAGCGACCATTTCCTCGATTTGGCGCAAATCCTCCTGCACAAAGCCGCCCAGAATCAGTTTGCCGATATCATGCAAAAGGGCCGCGGTGAACACTTCATCTGCGCCGGGTATTTTCAAAGCATTCACCACCAGCTCGGCGGCTACGGATACCGCCACCGAGTGCCGCCAGAGCTCTCCGTGCGGTAAATCATAACCGGGCAAGGGCTTTTTCATGACGGTACTCATACACATGGTCATCACCAGCTGAAGCAGGCGTTTCCACCCCAGCAGGATGAGGGCCTGCTTTACCGAGCTCACCTTGGAAGGGATTCCGAAATAAGCCGAATTCGTCAGTTTGAGTATATTGGCGGTCAGCCCCGGATCATATTTTAAAATTTCTTCAATTTGAGCGGCTGATGATTCCGAGTTCTTCAGCATTTTGAGCAGTTTTGCCGACGTGGCCGGCATTCCCGGAAATGCCTTGACCTGAGCCATAATACGCTTAAGTTTTTCCTGTTTCACGTTTGCCGTTTCTCCTGTTCGGGGCGCACGTTTTCAGTTTCCAAACCGTCGCCTGCTTAAAGTTTCCAGGGCGGTCAATGATGAGACCGATATTAAACTATATCGGACGGACGGTTTAAAAACTTAAGCGACAATCATCATGGGGCTTTATTGGGAAAAGCAGAAAAGGCAGAGCACAAACCGGCTCTGCCTTCGGCTGATGACAGGATTTGGTGCCTCAGGATTTTAAGGTCGGGGAGGATAATAGCTGAGAATATCCTGGACGGCGGTGGTGATGACGTTTTCTTTTTGTGCCGGACTCAATTCATGAAACAAATCGGCTCTTGTCTCCGCCCACCATATCTCCTGGTGGGATTGGGCATCATACATAGCCAGTTTTAGTCGGCCGACGTTATAAACCTCATAGTCCATCATTACGCTCATATCCACGGCAGTATAGTTGCCACCGTACATGACGATATACACATCCGGATTTTTGACATCGACTTTTAAACCTCTGGCTTCCAGGTTTTTGTTGACGGCATCTTTTATCCGTATTTGATTGAATTCATCGATACGCAGCGTTGCCGGCAGCTTAACCCAGTTATACGAATTAACCCGGCTGAAGTCGACATTTACGTCATAGTCATAGGCGACTTGATGATAGACGGTTTTCTCCGGAGCGGCGCAGCCGACGGTTAAAACGACAAAGCAGACGACAATGCAGGCATTTAAAAATTTCATGTAATACCCTTCTGGAAAATATTTTTGAGTTGCAAGTTATTCCAAGGTGTTACCTATATTATGCCTGTAAAACACGGCAGATGTCAAATCATTTTCCGGTTTTTAATGTCGATACCGCTCCGGCAGCACCGCGGCCCTATCCCAATCCTTAGGCCAGTTCTGGCCGGGGGCCTCGCCTAATTTCCCTTTTAGCTTTTCCAGACCCGGTCTGGCAAATTCGGGATGGCCTTCTTTGAGGGTTCGACCGTTAATCGCGGCTTCGCTGCGCAATCTTTTTCCCGCGGTTCGTTCCATCTGACGTCCCAGCCACAGCACCCGATCAACATCATAACCGTGCTCGATGCCCATTTCATCGATCTGAACCAGCAGGTCTTCCAGGCAAATCAGACCGACAAATCTCGGATCGTCATAGTAATATTCACCGGTTCCCGGCACCGGGCAATCGTCCAGGAAGTTGGCCGGCTGGCCGCCCATTCCGCCGAGGGTCGCCTCGAAATGCGTGATGCCGGCCTGCAGTGCCGCCAGAACCGAGGCCGAAGCCACTCGTTTGGTTTCGTGAAAATGGGCGATATGCAGGGAAGTAACCGGTATTTCATCCAATATCATCGAGAAATATCGGTATACATCCGGCGCCGAAGCACTGCCGTCGTGGTCCGCGTGCTCAATGTCGGAGGCGCCGATCTCCAGCCAGCGTTTGGTGAACTCAACGGCATCCTTTAATTCCGTGGCGCCGGCAATCGGACTGCCCCATATGGTGCTCACCGTGCCGCACATCTTAATGCCGGCATCCGTGCATTTTTTAATGCAGCGTTCGGCTTCCGCCCAGTATACGGGTAAAGAAGTGCCGGAATTGGCGAAATGGTGCTCTTCTTCGGTGGATACCATCATCAGGCAGCGGTCGGGACCGATGCCCTTTTCCCTGAGTTGGATCGCCCGATCGACGGATTTTTCACGAATCGTCACTGCCGTAACGCAGATGTCATCATAGTTGATCCCCCTTTTGGCGCAGCGTTTTTTGAAACCATCACTGCGCAGACTCGCCAACACCTCTTCGGCATCGCTGAATTGCGGCATTAAATAGGGGTTCCCGAGGTTGGTGACCTCGATGTGGCGGCAACCTGCAAAAATCAGCTCTTCCGCATAGAAAATTTTGGCCCGGGTGGAGATGGACTTCTCAAGATGCTGAAATCCATCGCGGACGGTGATATCACCGATGGTTGCTTTTTTAGGCATGCGCGGAAATATTTTCCAGTAATCGTATTCAGACATGATACCAAAAGCCTCCTTTCAGATATAATTGTTTTCCGGTTGGCCGGTTGGCCCGTTTGCCGGTTCGCTTCAACTCTACCAGGCCAACGGGTCAACGGGCCAACGGCCAACCGAATTATTTGCCTTTATACACCGGTTTCCTTTTTTCTTTGAAGGCAGCCAGGCCCTCTTCGCGGTCCTTGGTCGGTATGCAAACCCAGTAGGCATTCGACTCGATGGCCAGTCCCGTCTGAATGTCGGTTTCCAGGCCATAATTAATGGCATATTTCGCCTGTTCAATTGCAATCGGACCTGTTTCGCAGATCATTGCAGCCATATTTTTGCATTCATCCAGCAATGCAGTTTGTTCACAGACATTGTTGACCAAACCGATGCTCAGGGCCTCCGCCGCATCAATGCGCCGGCCGGTAAAAATAAGCTCTTTGGCTTTGCCTTTGCCCACCAGGCGCGGCAACCGCTGGGTACCGCCCGCGCCCGGAATGATTGCCAGACGGGTTTCGGTCAGTCCCATGGTGGCGTTTGAAGAGGCTAGCCTGATATCACAGGCCAGTGCCAGCTCTGTGCCGCCGCCCAGGGCGATCCCGTTGACTGCCGCAATAACGGCTTTGTTTAATTGTTCGATGGTTGTGAACAGATTGCGAATTGTAAAAATATACTCTTTGACCTTGTCGGGGCTGAGGGTGGCCCGCTCCTTGAGATCGGCACCGGCACAAAACGCTTTGGCACCCGCGCCCGTAATGATGACCACCCGAATATCTGTTCTGAATCGAAACGACTCGATCTGCTCCCGCAGGGCATACAGCAGTGGGAAATTCAGAGAATTCATTACCTCCGGCCGGTTCAGTCTCAAGGTCACAATCCCGGCATCTTCTTCTACCAATAATAAATCGTCACCCATGCTTCCCTCCCCAAAATTATCTGTAAGGCATTGAAATTTAATATTTTTATTAACCGGAGACCTGGAATCGATATCCCGCGAATTGAGCGAGCGCTCGGTCATATCACAATTTTCTACTTGAACCTTTTTTATTTGTCAATACCTTATTAATGAGTCGGGCACCATGGTGGAAATATTATTGCCAAAGGAAAAACACATAATTTTAGTTGGTTATATAAAATCATCCTAACCGGCAGAATATCTTGACAAGAAAAAAAGAAGCATGCTATGCAAGTTGAATGAGCGCTCGCTCATCATGGGGCGCCGGACTTCAGCCGCGAACGGATTATTATTTGGATATTATTAATTGGATAAAAGTTCAGCGATGAAGACACGAAGGTTGACATGCAGGAACTGATCAGAACAAAGGACATCCCCACCCAGGTGAAAGACCCTGATCTGGTTAAACGCCGGCGCCGCCAAATTGCTGCGGCGGCGGTTCAGCTGTTCATAGAAAAAGGCTTTCATAAAACCACCACCCGGCAAATTGCGCGCACATCCGGCTTTTCCATCGGCTCTTTGTATGAATACTTCGCCTCCAAAGAAGATATTCTTTATATGGTGTGTGAATCAATTCATGCCGAAGTAGAACTCGGTGTCACGGAAGCAATGTCACGCACCACAGGCGGCCGGGCAACCCTGGCAGGGGTTATTCGGGAATATTTCATGGTTTGCCACCGCATGAGTGATTTTATTTTGCTGATTTACCAGGAGAGTCAGTCTCTGCCTCCCCAATGGCAAAAAAGAGTACTTGAAAACGAGCTTCGAATTACCGGCCTGTTCGTGGAAGTGCTGGCCCGCCTCGCGGCATCAGGTGAATTGCCGGGCCTCAAGGAAGAGTATCTGGAACTGACAGCTCACAATATCGTGGTTTTAGGGCACATGTGGACCTTCAGGCGCTGGTACCTGTCCCGGCACTATAGTTTGGAAGACTATATCAGACTTCAAACCAATTTTATCTTGAAAAAGATCCTGTAGATCCTCTTTTCAAAAGAAGCGAACGAACTTAACGCACTTTTTATTGCATCAAGGAAAACTGTAAGGAAGAAAATGACAAAGGACGAATGACGATCGGCGACCGATGGAAGTCGCTCCTCCTTTTTCTATTATTACCCTCAATAGAATAAGGACAAAATAATCTCATTATTCGATCGTAATACCTTAGTAGACATTCATCATTCGACAATCGCCATTCGTCATTCCCAGGAGGTCCCATGAGCTCTGAAATTGAAGTTTACAAACCCGCGAACCACATTCGGGTGGTGACTGCAACATCTCTTTTTGATGGTCATGATGCCGCCATAAATATCATGCGTCGGATTCTGCAGGATACGGGGGTTGAAGTTATCCACCTGGGACATAACCGGTCCGTTCAGGAAATTGTCGATGCTGCAATCGAAGAAGATGTACAGGGCGTTGCGGTGTCAAGTTATCAGGGCGGTCATATTGAATACTTTAAATATCTGGTTGATCTTTTAAAAGAAAGAGGCGCTTCTCACATCAAGATTTTCGGCGGGGGCGGCGGTGTGATCGTGCCGGAAGAAATTAGAGAACTTGAGGACTATGGCGTCACCAAGATTTATTCTCCCGAAGACGGTGCGAAGATGGGACTCCAGGGTATGATCAACCACATGGTCCAAAACCTGGATTTTTCCACCGTCAAGGAAGATTCCCTTAAACTGGACGAGTTGTCGCCGCAGAGCAAATTGCTGGTGGCCCATTTGATTACGGCCGCCGAGCAGGCCAATGTCCGGGGAAACGGCAATCTGGCCGCCCTGCGAGCCGAACTGGCCGGGAAAATCGCCGGTCGCAAAGTGCCGGTAGTTGGGATTACCGGCACGGGCGGCGCGGGCAAATCATCTCTGACCGATGAAATCATCTTACGCATCCTGCATGATCTCAAGGACATTCACGTCGCCATTATCAGCTGTGATCCATCCCGGCGCAAAACCGGCGGTGCACTGCTGGGAGACCGCATCCGCATGAATGCCATCGGAAATCCGAAGGTGTATCTGCGGTCCTTGGCTACCCGTCAAGCCCAAACTGAAATCCCGGCCGTACTGGCCGATGCCATTGCAGCCGTGAAAGCGGCCGGCTTTGATCTTATAATTACCGAAACAGCCGGAATCGGACAGGGAGATTCAAGTATAGTTGATCTGGTTGATATTGCCGTCTATGTGATGACCAGTGAATTTGGCGCTGCCTCCCAGCTTGAAAAAATCGATATGCTTGATTTTGCCGACCTGGTGGTGGTCAACAAATTTGAAAAGCGCGGCGGTGAAGATGCCGTGCGGGATGTTCGCAAGCAGGTACAGCGCAACCGCAAGGCCTTTGATCGTGATCCGGCGGAAATGCCCGTCTTCGGCACCATCGCCTCTAAATTCAATGACGATGGGGTAACCGCACTTTACCATGCCATTCTGGATGCGATTCAGGCCAAAACCGGTATCAAATTCGAACCCCATCTTCCCAGACCGGACACAAAAACCTCCTCGTCCAAGACCATCATCATACCGCCCGAACGAATCCGCTATTTGAGCGAGATTGCCGAAGCCATCCGGGAATATCACTTAAAAACAAATGCTCAATCCCAGGCAGTCCGCAGTTTCTGGCATCTGCAGGAGGCCGTTCAGCGGATCGGCAGCGACGCTTCTCAGGAAGAACCCGCCGGGATTCCGTCACGCTTGAAGGAAGAGGTACAGAAAGCCGAGGCTGCTTTGGATCCGGATACCCATCGCTGCCTCGCCGAATGGAAGGAAATCAAGGCGGCCTACTCCCAGGATGAACTGGTCTACCAGGTTCGCAATCGGGAGATCCGGGTTCCGCTGTACGTAGAATCGTTGTCGCACTCCCGTATTCCAAAAATTGTTTTACCCAGCTTCCAGGACCCGGGGGAACTATACCGCTGGATGCGGGAAGAAAATGTACCCGGTCGATTTCCTTATACGGCGGGTGTATTTCCGCTGAAACGGGAGGATGAGGATCCGACGCGCATGTTTGCCGGTGAAGGTGATCCGGCCCGCACCAACCGCCGGTTTAAGATGCTGTCGGCCAATTACGAAGCCAAGCGGCTTTCTACCGCCTTTGATTCGGTGACGCTATACGGATATGACCCGGATATTCGGCCGGATATATACGGCAAGGTGGGGACTTCGGGGGTCAGCATCTGCACCCTGGATGATGTAAAAGTGCTCTACGGCGGTTTTGAGCTGTGTGCGCCCAACACCTCGGTTTCCATGACCATCAACGGCCCGGCGCCGATAATACTGGCCATGTTTCTGAATACGGCCGTTGATCAGCAGATCGATAAATTCAAGGCCCAAAACGGCCGGCCGCCCACGCAGGCGCAATCTGAGCAAATCCGGGCCGAGGTTCTGTCCAATGTGCGCGGAACCGTCCAGGCCGACATCCTCAAAGAGGATCAGGGGCAAAATACCTGCATCTTTTCCATTGATTTCGCGCTTAAGATGATGGGCGACATTCAGCAGTACTTTATCGACAAAAATGTCCGCAACTTTTATTCGGTTTCCATCTCCGGGTATCACATCGCCGAGGCCGGGGCGAATCCCATCACCCAACTGGCCCTCACCCTCGCCAACGGGTTTACCTATGTCGAATACTATCTGTCCCGCGGCATGCCCATCGACAGTTTTGCCCCGAATCTGTCTTTCTTCTTTTCAAACGGACTGGATCCCGAATACAACGTCATCGGACGGGTAGCCCGGCGCATCTGGTCCATTGCCATGAAGTATAAATATGCCGCGGCCGACCGCTCCCGGATGCTCAAATATCATATCCAGACCTCCGGCCGGTCACTTCACAGTCAGGATATTCAATTCAACGATGTCCGCACCACCCTGCAGGCCTTATGCGCAATTTATGATAACTGCAACAGCCTGCACACCAATGCTTTCGATGAGGCCATTACCACCCCCTCGACCGAGTCGGTCAGGCGGGCCCTTGCCATCCAGCTGATCATCAATCGCGAATGGGGGTTGACCGCCAATCAAAATATGAACCAGGGCAGTTTTATCATCGAACAATTAACGGAGCTGGTTGAGGAAGCCGTCCTAATGGAATTCGATCGCATTACCGAGCGCGGCGGTGTCCTGGGGGCCATGGAAACCGGCTACCAGCGGGGCAAGATCCAGGAAGAATCCATGTATTATGAAATGTTGAAACACACCGGCCGGCTTCCCATCATCGGCGTCAACACTTTCCGGGACCCGGATGCCGGCGCTGAACTGCTCAATGACAGCATTGAACTGTCCCGCGCCACCGAAGAAGAGAAGCAGTCCCAGCTTAACCGGCTGGCGGAATTTAAAAAGCGCCACGCGCCGCAGGCGCCGGACGCGCTGCAGCGCCTGCAAAACGTGGCGCTTTCCGGTGACAACATCTTTGCTGAATTGATGAACACCGTGCGGGTGTGCAGCCTGGGGCAGATAACCCAGGCGTTGTATGATGTGGGGGGAAAATACAGAAGGAATATGTAAACAAGGTTGGCCGGTTGGCCCGTGTGCCTGTGTGCCTGTGTACCGGTTGGCCGTAACGGCTCAAGGAGCTCGACGGGCTAACCGGCCAACGGGCTAACGGGCTAACATATTTATAGGGAGGATAATTCACATGCACGAGGCAGTAATAGTCAGCGCGGTTAGGACGCCCCTGGGCAATTTCAACGGTTCACTAGGCAGCATTGGCGCCACCCGCCTGGGAGCGGTTGTTATTGAGGAGGCTGTTAAAAGAGCCGGCATTGAAAAGGAAGCCGTCGATGAAGTCATAATGGGGCTGGTGCTGCCATGCGGTTATGGTCAAAATCCTGCCAAGCAGGCGGCCGTTAAGGCCCAGTTGCCCTGGGAAGTGGAATGTTTCACCATCAATAAAGTCTGCGGATCCGCCTTGAAGTCGGTTATGCTCGCCGCCCAGGCGATCCAGCTCGGGGATGCCGAGGTGATTGTTGCCGGGGGTATGGAGAATATGACCAGGGCCCCCTTTTACCTGGAAAAGGCCCGCTTCGGATTCCGCATGGGAAACGGCACCCTGTATGATCACATGGTCCATGACGGTCTGTGGGATATTGTCAATGATTTTCACATGGGCATATCCAACGACCTGTGTTCGGAAAAATACGGCGTCAGCCGGGAAGATCAGGATCAATATGCCGCTGAATCCTACCGCCGCACGATGGCATCGATCCGTACCGGCCGATTTAAAGATGAAATCGTGCCGATCCCGATCGCCCAGCGCAAGGGGGAGCCGGCGATTTTCAGCCAGGATGAGTGCCCGCGGGATACCGATTATGACACCCTGGCCAAAATGAAACCGGCTTTTCAGAAGGATGGATTTGCAACCGCAGGCAACTCATCCATCATCAGCGACGGTGCGGCGGCGGTTGTGGTGATGTCCCGCGAAAAAGCCGCAGAGTTGGGATGTACGGTAATGGCGACCGTCGGCGCCCAGGCCTCGGCCGGTCTGGACATGAAATATGTTCTGGTGGCGCCGATTCTGGCGATTCCAAAATGCCTGAAGAAAGAAGGTATTTCAACGGACGACGTTGACCTGTACGAGATTAACGAAGCTTTCAGCGGTTCAACCGTGGCGGTTTTAAGAGAACTCAACCTGAATCCGGCCAAGGTCAATGTCAACGGCGGCAGTGTCGCGTTGGGCCATCCCATCGGCGCCAGCGGCTGCCGCGTTCTGGTCACCCTGCTGCATGAGATGATCAAACAGGATAAAAAAACCGGTCTGGCCTCGCTGTGTTTGGGAGGCGGGGAGGCCGTGGCAATGGTGGTGAAGAGATAAACTCTGAGTCGGGTTTAGGGGTTTCAGGTGTCAGCCCAGCCGCCGGCCAAAACAACGGCCGGTCTGACCGAAAAAGAAACATAATAGTTCACCGCAGAGCCCGCCGAGAACGCCGAGAAAGAAAAGTTAAATTAATCTCTGCGCTCTCAGCGGTGAGACACTTCGTAAAAATGGCATCGAATTTAAGGAAGTTTCATATGAGGTGTCAGCCAAGTCTCTGGCTGCCCGAGGAGTCTGCTTTAATCGAAGCACTAATTCTTAAGGCTCCACAAGAATTTCAAAGAAGGTAACTCAGGCAATTTTGATTGTGAGAGCGGTTTTTAACCGTGAAAAACCCGGATTTACATATACCGATAATCATGGCTGCAAGCCGCGCAACCAGAAACCTGAAACCTGAAACCTGGAACCTGAAACCTGAAACCTAATAATCATAAAAACAGGAGGAACTAATGGGAGTAAAAACCTTCGGTGTCATCGGCGCCGGCCAAATGGGCAATGGAATCGCGCAGGTGGCCGCCATGAGCGGTCTGCCGGTGATCATGCATGATATCAAAACAGAGTTCGTCGAGCGCGGTGTGGCAAACATAACCAAAATTCTAGCGCGCAATGTCGACAAAGGCAAAATGACGGCAGACGAAAAAGGTGCGGTCTTGGGCAGAATCAAAACCAGCGTCAGTTTGCAGGACATGGCGGCGGCTGATTTCGTAGTTGAAGCGGCCACCGAAAATGAGGTCGTTAAATTTCAAATTTTTAAGGATCTGGACAAGATTTGTGAACCCGCCGTTATCCTGTCTTCCAACACTTCGTCCATACCGATCGGCCGCATTGCAGCTCAGACCCGGCGCCCTGAGAAAGTGATCGGCATGCATTTCATGAACCCGGTGCCGGTGATGAAGCTGGTTGAAGTCATACCGGGCCTTGCCACCTCGCAGGAGACGTTTAAAACCACCTGGGAGCTGGCCGAAAAATTTGGCAAAACACCGGCCAAAGCGAACGATTATCCGGGTTTTATTGCCAATCGGATCTTGATGCCGATGATTAATGAAGCCGTCTACTGCCTCTATCACGGGGTGGGAACCCGGGAGGATATCGACACGGTTATGAAACTCGGCATGAATCATCCGATGGGCCCCCTGACGCTGGCGGATTTAATCGGCCTGGATACCTGCCTGGCCATTATGGAAACGCTTTATGACGGTTTCAAAGATTCCAAGTACCGTCCCTGTCCCCTGCTGCGCAAATACGTTGAAGCAGGCTGGCTGGGCCGCAAGACGGGAAGAGGGTTCTACGATTATAAATAAAAATGTAAAATGCCTAAAATGAGCTAAAATGCCTAAAATTATGGTGTCGTTGCGCTCCGTCTTCTTTTAATAGGGCGATATCTGTCGCCTGGAAAATCGCAAATCATTAAAAAAACACTTTAACGGATCTCGTGTTTTTACTTAATTAAAAAGACGGAATTCCTTAACTTTAGGCATCTTAGGCATTTTTATTTTTAGGCAATTCTTTATCTGGAGGACTCATGCCTACAAAGAAAAAAACCCCCCGGCCGCCCATCGGCAAAAAGATAAAAAAGGCCCGCACGGATAAAAAGTTTACTCTGGATCGGGTCGCCAACGAAACCGGATTTTCCATAGAGTATTTACAGCAGGTTGAGTCAGGCAAAGCCATACCGCCGGTCGGAGCGCTGCTGCAAATTGCCCGCGCCCTGGAAATAGACTCCGGCTCTCTGCTCAAAGAGCCGGAATCCAAGCTGCAAACCCGGATTAAAGCGCATACCAAGCGCACGGACAATTATGCCTACACCACCCTGACGCCGGGTGCGGAAAATAAACATCTGAAGGCTTTCCGCGTAACAATTGAAGCCCGGCAGGATCACAAAGGGGTAGACTATCACCACGAGGGCGAGGAATTCGTATATGTGCTGGCGGGCAGGATTGAAGTGGCAGTCGGTGAGCACATAAACGTATTGGAGCAGGGAGAATCGCTTCATTTCAACTCGGGCATCCGGCACCAGCTAAAAAGCGTAAGTGATGAAAAGGCAGATTTGATCGTTGTTATTTATACACCATAAATGAATGCCTAAATTGTCTAAAATGCCTAAAATTTCGGGCTCATGGCCGTCTGAAAACCCATGGAGTGATGGAGCGATGGAGGAATGGAATATGGGGCATCAAAAGCGGATGATGGTCTATTTTTATTTTCCGCCTTGTACCATTCATATAAAAACAGATCTAATTCCACCAATCACAATACTCCGACACTCCATTACTCCAATACTCCATCCCGCTGCGGAAAATTTCAGTCGATTTAGTCATTTAAAATTTTAGGCATTTCGCGAGGGAGCGCCTTATGTCATTCAAACTTACCGAAGAACAACTCATGATCCAGTCTATGGTGCGCGACCTGGCGCGAACGGAATTTGCGCCCGGGGCCAATAAACGGGATCAAAACAAAGAATTCCCCCTGGACAACCTGAAAAAACTTGGGGAGCTGGGTCTTCTGGGGATGATGGTCCCTCCTCAATACGGCGGCTCAGGGGCCGACACGGTCAGCTATACGCTGGCCCTGGCGGAAGTGGCCTATGCTTGCGCCGCCACAGCGGTGGTAATGTCCGTTCACAATTCGATTGTTTGTGAAAGCATCCTGCACTATGGAACCGAGGATCAGAAAAAAAGATATCTCAATCGATTGGCCGCCGGCGAGCTTCTCGGTGCGTTTGCCTTGACGGAACCCAATGCCGGTTCGGATCCGGTCGGACAAACCACCAAAGCGGTTCGCGACGGCGACGGCTATATACTCAACGGCACGAAACGATTTATTACCACGGCCAAAAATGCGGGGTTGATTATTGTGACGGCGAAAACGGATGTAGAAGCTCGCCACAAGGGCATCAGCGCCTTTATCGTCAAAGGGGGCACAGCGGGATTAAAGGTGGGACCTTTAGAAGACAAAATGGGATTGTGTGCTTCGGATACCGCCGATCTTATTCTGGCAGATTGCCGGGTCCCGGCTGAAGATCGCCTGGGAAATGAAGGCGACGGCTTTTTGATTGCCATGAAGGGTCTGGACGGGGGACGTATCGGAATTGCGGCCCAGTCCGTCGGCGTGGCCAAGGCGGCCTTTGATGCTGCCGTCCAGTATGCCCAGGAAAGGGAGCAGTTCGGCCAGACCATATCCAAGTTTCAGGGATTGCGCTGGATGATTGCCGACATGGCCACCGAGATCGAGGCGGCCCGGCTGATGATGCTGTCCGCGGCGGAGATGAAGGACAACGGCGAAAACTACACCCTGCAAGCCTCGATGGCCAAGCTCTTTGCCTCGGAAATGGTCAACCGCATCACGGCCCAAGCGGTACAGATCCACGGCGGCTATGGCTTTACCAAGGAGTATGCGGTCGAACGCTACTACCGTGATGCCCGCGTCTTCACCATTTACGAAGGCACATCGGAAATTCAGCGCGTGGTCATCTCCAATCACATCCTCAAGGACAAGCGCAAGCTGTGAACCGGCGGGCAGAAGACAGAAGGTGAGAAGGTGAGAGGGAGGGAAGGTGGGAAGTGGATTGAAGTTATAAGTTATTGGTTATCGGTTTCAGTGGATGGACATGAATTTACAATATTTCAAAATTATGATTTAGTTGACTCAATATTCATTGATTAGAGACAGCCGCGGCATAGGGAAGGAATAAAAAAATGAGAGAATTTAGCGTAATAATAGAAAAAGATGAAGATGGTTTCTTTGTTGCGTCTGTCCCGGCACTGCGAGGTTGTCATACTCAAGCAAAATCTCTTGATACATTGATGAAGAGAATTAAGGGCTCACTCAAAAATAACTTCACATTTTATACGCCGCTGCATCCCGTCTGGCTGCGTTGCGAAAGCTCGGAATATCCAGATATTCCTGCGTTTTCGCGCCTTGCCAGCCGGGCGCCGCAACGCCTAAAATTGTGAACTAATTTTTTCGTGAACCCTAAGGAGGCTATTGAACTCTGCCTTGAGGTCGAAAAACCGATCTCCAACGAATTTATCGGGGTACAGAAAGTGGCGGTCAACTCATGACCACATTTCCATCAATAACCGGTAGTCACCTTATTCGCGCCTGGCGAAAGTTGGGTTTTGAAGTAATTCGGATAACTGGAAGATAAGACATTATTAGAATCTCGTCCAGCTAACAGAAACAATTCCTCATATCGCACTCTCCAAGGCGTAGGCTACGAGCAGGAGGCCAGGGAGGGCTGACACCTGAAACCTCTATTCTGCCCTCTGTCATCTGACCTCTGTCTCCGGTTATCCCTTGAATATCTTCGCCGCCAGGTCGATATCTTCCGGGCAGAATACAAACAGGCATTTGGAGTCGGGTGAGTGCACCGAGCCGTAAACATAATTGATGTTGATGCCTTCCTCGCCGAACTTGGTTGTAATTTTCGCCAGCTCACCGGGCCTGTTCTCCAGTTCCAGGGCGATCACCGGCATGACATCAAAAACGTAGTCGTTCTGTGACAGCAGGTCGACGGCCTTGTCCGTGTCGCCCACCAGCAGCCGGATCAGCGCATACTCGGCCGAATCTTTGCGCATGGAATTATAACTGGCAGCGGAGGCGATTCGCTTCAGCGACTTGCCCCGGGCCTTAAACAACTCCTGCACGTAGGATGATGCATCCTGGATGGTGAGGGCATCGATATTCACCCCCTCCTCCCCAAAGAGCACTGCCAGTTTGCCAAGCTCGCCGGGTACATTTTTCATAAAAAGGGAAATTTCTGTCCGGACCATTTTCGTCTCCCGATAAAATTGCTGTAGAATCGCTACGCGATTTTACAGCAATTTTATGTTAAAAAATTGAAAAAATTTTTCTAAATTAATTTCTGCCGAATATAGGCGAACAGGAAAGGTAAGTCAACCATATGATATTTTCAACGAGCACCCGCACCGTCCACCGTCTTCGGGTAGTCACTCGCACTCCCCCGCATAAGTCTTCTCCAATATTTTAAATAGTCTGATTAATCGCCGCCTGCATCATAGCATAAAAAAATGCGAAACAAAAAAGTAATTAATCCGCCGGACCTTCGGAATATTACCTTTATTCAATTTTCAAACGCAATCGGCAACTCAGCCTACCCGGCTTTTATGGGTGGATTAATTAGGGTAATGACCAGCAAATGGTACCGCCCGGATTACACCATCCGCCCTGAAAACCGCCGAGCCTTCGATCACCCGGATCCGATAGGCAAAATCCGGCGCACCGGTCCACCACTTTTCCAGGGCGTCCCAGGCGGAGATGTTTTTTTTCCTGAGGTTCATCGCTTCGGGCAATATCAGGGCCAACAATGTCTGACGCGTATCAAACATGGCCGGCGCTCTGAGCAGATTGGTCTTGCCGGCGGGAATCCACATGGCGTCCGGTAAGATGACATGGTTGACTTTAAAACCCTCAAACATAATGCCGAACGAAAACCCATCCAGCATCACCGGATACAGGTTGGGATTATAGATTTTATAAATGAACGCCATCAGCAAAGGTGCGCCGTAATCATCGGCCTTGCCCCGGGTCGGCTGCACCTCTTTGCTGAAATAGTAAAAACCGGTATAGTAAGAGATTTCAACATGATCCAGGCCGATTAGCGGATCCTTAAAATTGCTCTCATCAGGCCTCGGCACACTCACGCAGGCTGAAACGAACACAATTATCGCTGTCAAACTTAGAACCGGAATTATGATTTTTATCTTTGGCATAGGCAACCCTGCGATTGAAGATTGTAAATTGAAGATTGAATATTTGTGGCATGCTGTCTATTTTATTTTCGCCACCGATATTAAAAAGCAATATCATAAATTAAAACGACAGAATTCCTTTATTATTCAATTTTCAATCTTCAATATTCATTCCCAAACCCCTACCAGCCGAACCACGCATGGTCCCATTTATCCGGCCAGCGCTCTTTCAAGTCGACAAGCTCGACGAGTTGAAATTCCCGATTTTTTACTTCATAGACCGGCACCCGGCCGGAGCTGCGGTGATCTCTGGCAGTGTAGGTCAGCGGCGGTACGTTCAGCCCGATATCGAAATCTCTGAAAGTTTCAAAACCATTTTTGAGTATATCCTCACCGGACAAACCGCCGGCCCGGTCGGCCCTGTTTAATGCTTCGCGCAGGGCCAGCACATTGGCCCAGGCTTGAACGGTGCGAACCAGACGTCTGCTGGTGGGCACACCGGGATTGTATTTTTTGCTGTATTCTTTAACCTTGTCCATCAGGGGCGCAGTTTCGCCGTAAAAAGCGCATACGGCAGCCCCCATCACACCTTCCGCCGCTTCACCGGCCAGCCTGGGAAGATTTTCATCAAAGGCCCAGTTGTTGACAATGTGATCCGCCCCCAAATCCAGCGCCGAAGCGGCCCTGAGGGCAGCGGCTACCGACAAAATGGTGTTGCCGTGCCAGACCAGGTCCGGCTGGAAAGCTTTCATAGCGCGCACCTGCGGGTGGGCGTCGACGGCAAATAATGAGATGTCCTGATCCGGTCCGATATTAAATCCGAAAAGCTCAGCTTGATCTTTAACCGCCTTGATGGAGGCGCGGGCATAAGAGGAGGCAAACATGAAGGCACATTGCAAGCGGGGTCGGCGTTTGCCATAATCTCGGTGGGTCGGCCATTTTTCATCAAACCATGCGGTGAGCGCCGCCCTGGCATTGGACGAATAGTCGGTTGCCGCAAACAGATTAAACGGCGCTTTGGCCGGATCCGTCAGGTAGGCTGAATAGAATGCGGATATATAGGGCATTTTATCTTTTGCAACAATCGGAGATAAGGCCTCCGTGTCAACGATATGCCATCCTAAAACGGCGCTGACATTAAGCCGCTTGAAAAATTTATATTTCGCAAGTACTTCCGGGACCCGGTAGCCGTAGTCATATTGATAAAGCTCGATCTTCCTGCCGTTAATTCCCCCTTCGTCATTGATATAGCGAATGGCCTCGGCGATTCCCCGGGCGTAATCCTTACCCACATCGGAGGTTGCCCCGCTCATATCGTTAAACGCGCCGATTCTGATATTTTCAGCTCCTGCTGCTGCAGGAAAATCAACGATAATGAACGTTATCAGAAAAAAAAGGATTAGATTCGATTTCATTCGTACCTGATAAAGAGGAAGGCTCGGTTTAATTTTGATGGGAAAAGAATCTTTTCTTCTTAACTAGTGGTGGAACGAAAACCCGTCCACCCCAGGTGTTGGGTTTCGCCTTCGGGCATCCATATCTGCGTAAAAGCTTGATTTTCGTACCCCGCAACTCGCAACCCGCTCACGTCTGCTCCCCTCCATACCGCTTCTTAACCTCAGCCCTATCCGGCTCGCCATTTGCCGACAGGGGAAGCTCGGGTACAAATTGCACATACTGCGGTTTCTTGTAGGATGCGATGCGTTGGCCGACAAATTTAATCAATTCCTGCGCGGCAAGCGTGTGACCTGACCTCAGCTGACAGACCGCCTTGATGCCTTCTTTCCACTTGGGATCCGGTACACCGAAAACCACGGTCTTTCCAACAGCGGGATGTTCGAGAATTGCTTTTTCAACCTCAGCCGGATAGACATTTTCCCCGCCGGGCTTGATCAGCTCTTTTTCGGCCTTGCGGCCCGCATACCACAAAAAGCCGTCCTCATCAAAACGTCCCAGATCACCGGTGTGATGCCATCCGCCGCGGAAGGCCCGGGCGGTTTCTTCCGGCAGATTCCAGTAGCCATTGAAAACCATGGGGCCTTTGACGGCAATTTCCCCGATCTCACCGGTGGAGACCGGATTATCCCGATCATCCACGAGGCACACATCGGTGAGCTGAAGGGTTCTGCCGGCGGAGCCCGGCTTGTCGGAATAACGTCCTATAGTGGCAATGGCCGATGTTTCCGTCTGACCGTACAGGCAGTGGAAGGTGCCGCCGGTTAATTCTTGGTACTTCTCGATAACTTCAGGCGATTCCAGTCCGGGGACATGCTGCAGGGATTTGATGCTCCGGCCGGATTTTTCGCTTTCGGCGAGAATAGACGACAGTATCGGCGCAAAGTCGAAAATGACGGAAACTTTTTTATGCTCGATGAGTTCGGCCGCCCGGACGGCATCAAATTTGCTCATGTTGATGTTTAAGGCGCCGGCATGAAAGGCGGCCGTGGCCATGAAAAGACCGGCGACATGAAACAGGGGCAGAATGTTGAGATGAACGTCTTCGGTGGATAAATTCAAGTTAAGAGCGACATGCATGCCGGCACTGATGAAGTTGCGATGGGATAAAAGGGCGCCCCGCGGTCGTCCCGCCACCGCAGCCGTGTGGATGATGACCAGGCCGTCGCCGTTGGTCAATTCGGTGCGATGAAAATCACCGCGGTTGTTCATCAGAGCACTAAACCCGGTATAGCCTCCCAAGGGCGGCTTGAGGCTGAAAAAATTTTTTATCGAAGGCAGCCGGTCACGATGCGCCGCGATCAACTCCTGGTATTCTGCGTCGACAAACAACGCAGCGGGTTCACCATCATTGAGGTTGAACAGGACTTCATCGATAGAAAGCCGCCAGTTGATGGCCAGAACAATGGCCCCCAGGGCGGCGGCCGCGCCGTACAGGACAAAGTACTCAAGGCTGTTTTTACCGTAAACCCCGATGCGATCGCCTTTTGTGATTCCCGCATCTTGAAGTCCCTTGGCCAGTCGATCAACCATATACCGGTATTCGGCAAAAGTAAGTATGCGACCGTCATCGACTTCAAACCACGCCGGTCGGTTTTTGAAGCAGCCGGCGTTGCGTTTGACAAGATCATAAAACGTGAAATCACTGATTCCCATTACGGAGTTCTCCCTCCCTTATTGTGCCCCACGTCGCCCTTGCTGATGCGTCCATTAGTATTCTCTTTTTTCTATCCCCATGCAGAGTCAAACAGGTTTATGCAATGTTAGCGGTCACTTTACCGTAATGACCGGACAATGCGCCTTTAGTATAACGAATTGGGCCGTGGAGCCGAGCAGCATTTTCTGGGTCTTGGACTTTTTTTCAATGCCGACGAACAGTTGATCGACCTCATTTTCTTTGGCAAATTCGACGATATCTTCGCCGGGCGCCAATCCCCTGGCAAGCTGGTGGGTTTCACATTCAATCTTTTCTTCGGCCAGGAATTTTTCCGCGTATAACAGATCTTCTTCGGCCTTTTTGATTTCCTCCAATTTTTCGGCAGTCCCCCCGCCCATGGAAGTCATGACCAGGACCTTGGCATTAAAAATTTTAGCAAAATGCCTGGCCAGCGCCAGAGCGGATCTTGCTACTTTCGAACCGTTGTATGCGACTAAAAACTTCATGGCCCAACTCCTTTCCCGGCGGCTTTGAAATTTGCTACATCCAGCGCTTGCGCCGTTTATAGGATTTAACATCTTTAAAGGATTTCCGGCGGCCGCCTTGCGTAACCCCCATGTAAAATTCTTTCACATCCGGATTGTTTTTCAACTCTCCGGAGGGGCCCTCCATCACAATCTTGCCGGACTCCATGATGTAGGCGTAGTCTGAAATTTCCAGTGCCATTTTGGCGTTTTGCTCCACCACCAGGATGGTCGTATCCATTTCCTGATTGATCCGCTGGACATTTTGAAAAATCTCCTTGACCAAAAGCGGAGCCAGACCGAGGGACGGTTCATCCAGCATCAGCATCTTCGGGGCCGCCATCAACGCCCGGGCGATGGCAATCATTTGTTGTTCACCGCCGGAGCAATACCCGGCCAGCCGGTGGGTGACCCTGGCCAGGCGCGGGAAATGTTTATACATCAGATTCTTGTCCTGACGGACGTTTTGCTGCCCATCCTGCCGGGTTATGGATCCCACCCGAATATTCTCATCCACCGTCAGATGCTTGAAAACATGGCGTCCCTCAGGCACCATGACCGCACCTTTCTTTACCACCTCGGTTCCCAGCCGGTTGGTGACATCCTTGCCGCCAAACTTAATGTATCCGTCCTTGATGAATCCGTTTTCCGGTTTGAGCAAACCGCTGATGGCCCGCAAGGTGGTGGTTTTGCCGGCCCCGTTCGTGCCCAGCAACGCGACGATATTGCCTTCGGGCACACTCAGGCTGACGCCCCGCAGCACCTGGATGATATCGTTATAAACAACTTCGATGTTGTTTACTTCCAGTAAAAGGTGGTTTGATCCCTGGTCGGTCATTGTGATTTGTTTTATATTTGCAATTGGCGAATCTTTGTGTTGGTTTGAAGCCGGGCAGCGGCCATCCGCTGCCCGGCCGCGGTCTAATCTAGCTTTATGAACTTAGAGGTGAAGGGCGCCCCGACCGCACGGAAGACGCCATTTTCGACGCGATACAGCTGCAGAAGGTCCACCCCCTGATGGTCTGTCTTTGAATAGGTTACCGGTCCGACCGTTGTCAGCGGAAAGTAGGCATTGTAGCCGTTCATGTCCTGAAGCTCGTCGTAAAGGGTTGCCCGGCTGACTTTCTCGCCCTTGGCTTTTACCCGCCGCATGGCTTCAACGGCAATTTCGGTCACCTGAATGCCGTTGGCATAGTTCTGGGAATTGGCGGTTTTATCATCCCGGCCGTATCTTTTGGCCAGCGCCAGCTGGGCGTCGGTCCATGGCCCGGGCTCGGATGTCAGCCGGTAGGAGGTCGTCCAGTAGAACCCTTCCGCGGCTGAGCCTGCCAGTTCGATCAAATCTGTACCGCCGGCATAGTGCGCACCCAGAAAGGTCAGCTTGCCGGGTTCGCCCTAGGTTGAGGCGATAACCCCCAGGCTCTGGGCGCTCTTGAGCAGCGTTGCCACCGGCGGCTGCACCGTGTGGCAAATCACGTACTGCACGCCTTTATTCAACAGGCGCTGCAGCACGGCGGTATTGTCAAGGTCCGCACCGTGTTCGACGACTTCGACGATTTCCATCTTGAGACCGGCGGCAACCGCTTTTTTAGTGTCTTCCACCGGTCCGCGGCCGAAGGCGGAGGGATGAATGAACATGGCAACTTTGGGAATGCCGGGGCCTTTATGATGGTTGACGATATATTCCGACAAGGCAATCACCTGGTTGGAGTAGGATACGATCGGCAGGAAGATGTAGTGGGAGCCCTCCAGGTTGCCGGCATGAAAGGAAGCGGGGATCACGGGGATCTTCTCTTCTTCGAAATCTTTTTTCAAGGCCAGGGTGCTGCCGGTCGAATAGTTTAAATACAGCACGATGCCTTCATCCAAAAAATCCTCGAAATTGCGTTTGGTGACTTCGGTTTTATAGCCGTCGTCCCGGATATAGGTGACCAGCGTATCATCTCCCAGCAGCTTTTCATCGTTGACGTAGCGGGTGTAGTCCTCAACGCCCTTCGAATAGGGGCTGCCGGCATCAGATGTCGGACCGGTAATGGCCAGCGAACATCCCATTTTATAGGTTTCCGCCGCCTGGCTCTGGGCTGCGAATGCAAAAGCAAAAATACATGCCAATGCGACAACAATAATACTGAATTTTTTGTCCATCATTTTACCCTTCCTTTCCCTTTTGGTTTTCAGGTTAGCTATACACGAGGCCCAATCAATAGCGAAACGGCCACAACTTGAAGTAGTTGCGCGTGATTCGCCACCAGTTGGCAATTCCCCGGGGTTCAAACATTAAAAACAGGACGATGACCAGCCCGAAAGAAAGCGGACGCAGCGCCGTCGCCAGGTCCAGGGCCGCCGGAAAGACGGTTTTGATAAACTCGGAAAGGTTCTCGACCTGCAAGTCCAGCATCTGGATGGCCGTCGGCCCCAAAAATGAACCGACCAGCGTGCCCAGCCCTCCGACAATCGCCATCGCCAGATAGGTGATGGAATGGTGCAGGGTGAACGATTCAAATCCCACACCCCGCCAGAGATACGCATGCAGCGCGCCGGCCACCCCGGCAAAAAACCCGCTCAACGCAAAGGCATACACTTTGGTAAACCCCGGGTGCATCCCCATGGCGTCGGCGGCCCGGTCGTTGTCGCGCACCGCCACCAGACAGCGACCGTAGCGGGTGCGCAGCAGGTTGCGCACGGCAAAACCGAAAATAACCACAATGATCAAAATAATGTAGTACCAGAACAGATAGTGCTCATCGCGGGCAACCTTGCCGGCAAACCAGTATACCCTTCCGATAGAAATCGTCTGGCCCTGGTTGTAAAACCTGGAAAAATTTATTACCCACTGGAAAATCATCTGAAATGAAAGGGTGGCAATCACCAGATACAGGTGTTTCAACCGCAGCGCCGGCAAGCCCACGAACGCTCCGAACACGGCGCCCACAGCACCGGACAGCAGCAGCATCAGCGGCCAGGCGTGGGTAATCAACACATGGGTGTCGCCCAGCACCCGCGCAAAAGTCGCTACGGTGTATGCCCCCACACCGACAAAGGCCGCATGGCCGATTGAAATCAAACCTGCAAAGCCGGTCAGAAGGTTTAGCCCGTAAATCGCTATGATGGCGACCAGAATGTTGTCGATGACCAGCATATACTTGTTGCCGACCTCAAAAAAAAGCGGCCAGGCAAAGACCAGCGCCAGGAAGCAGACGAAGATCACCCGGTCCCAGTTCGTAAAGAATATGCGCTGTTCTTCTCGGTATGAGGTAAAAAAATTGCCGGTAGCCAGCCAACGGTTCTGCGACATAACTTACACCCGCTCTATTTCATGGATCCCGAATAGGCCATGGGGCTTGAACAATAAGATAATCAACAGGATAATGTAGGGCAGAAGTTCTGCTGTGCCGTGCAGGCCCCAGTTGCCGTCCAGATAGCCGGCGGCAAACTGCTGGATCAACCCCATGATAATCCCTGCCACCACCGCGCCGAAAACTGAATCCAACCCGCCGAGAATGACGACGGGGAACACGATGATTCCAAAGGAGTTCAGCACGTCAAAATTTAACCCCGTAATATTGCCGATAATGCTTCCGGCGGCGGCGGCGCTGAATCCCGCGGTGGCCCAGGCCAGGCCGAAGACTCTGGGAATCGAAATGCCGATGGACATGGAAGCCATTTGATCGTCGGACACGGCCCGCATCGAAATGCCCAGGGTGGATTTTTTAAAAAACCAGGAAAAACCCGCAATCAGGATGATCGTGGTAATAACGCCCACCAGCTGGGTCCAGGAAATTGAAACTTCGCCGATGGTTACCGGTGTCTTGGGCAGGAATTCCGGAAAGGAGAAGTTATCCGAGCCGAAAGGGCTCAGATAAATAAGCCCGTCCAGGATCGACATCAGGCCGATGGTAACCATAATGACGGATATGATCGGCTCACCGATCAAGCGGCGCAGAAAAATACGCTCCACGCTCATGGCCAGCAGAAAAGTCAGTATCAGACTGATGAAGAAGGCAAAATAAATCGGTATTCCCACCCACGCTGTCAGCGTATAGGTTATAAAAGCCCCGCTGGCGATGAGCTGTCCGTGGGCAAGGTTCAACACCCGGCTGGATTTGTAGATGAGGACAAATCCAAGACCCGACAGCGCATAGATTGATCCAACGACGATGCCGCTGACCACCAGTTGAAAAAAATAGCTCATGCCGCCTCTTCCATGGTATAAAACCGTAAAGTTGTTTCCACTCTGGCTGTTTGCCCGTCCTGGTATTGATAAAACGCCTGCACGCTTTTTTCACTGACACTTTCGTCGTAAAGCGCTTCATAAAGATCGGCATATTTTTCCAGGAGAAATTTGCGGCGTATTTTGCCGGTTTTGGTCAACTCCCCGTCATCGACATCGAGCAGCTTGTACAAAATGGCAAAGCGTCGGATTCTGAAATGCTCCTTTTCGACGCTTTGATTGAATTTTGTGACCTGGCTTTTGATCAGCTCGGCCACCTTCTGTTGCTGGGAAAGATCCATAAATGTGGTAAACGAAATGCCGCGGTCTTCGGCCCATTTTCCGACCACAATCGGATCGATGTTGATCAGGGCGGCGACGAATTCGCGCTGGTTGCCGAATATCACGGCTTCTTTGATATAGGGGCTGAATTTCAACTTATTTTCCAGAAACATGGGGCTGAACATATCCCCCTTGCTGGTATGCATCACGTCTGAAAGCCGATCGATCACCACCAGATGACCGTTTTCATCAATATAGCCGGCATCGCCCGAGTGCAGCCAGCCGTCGGCCAGCAGCTCCTCCGTCTCGGCGGGCAATTTATAGTAGCCCTGGGCTACCGATGGAGAGCGGGAAAGAATTTCGCCCGCTTCCGATATTTTGCATTCCGTCCCGGGCAGCGGAACGCCGACCGTATCCGGTCGGACGTCTCCGTCGCTGTGCATATAGGCAATGCCTGTAATTTCCGTCTGGCCGTAAATCTGCTTCAGATTAACCCCCATGGCCTGATAAAAAGTGAACAGGTCCGGACCCAGGGCGGCACCCCCCGTGTAAGCCCGGCGCAGCCGCAGCATTCCGATCTGGTTAATCAAGGGCAAAAACACCAGGGTTTTGCCCAGCCAGGCCTTGGCACGAAGGGCAAAGGGCATTTTTTTGCCGGACATGCGATAAAGGGCCGCCTGTTCGCCGATTTTCGTAAAGTATTCATAGAGGCGCCGGTTCAGCCAGTATGACTCATCGATCTTGAGCCATATCTGGGATCGCAGGGTTTCATAAATGCGGGGCGCGCCGAACATGAAATGAGGTCCGATTTCCTGCAAATCATCCATGGCCGTCTCGACGGACTCCGGAAAATTGATGGTAATTCCCGTTGCCAGCGCAACCCCGAATGAATTCATCTGCTCCCCGATCCAGGCAAACGGCAGAAAGGAAACATATTCATCCGTTTCTTCCAGCGGATCGACTTTGGTCAGCTGAACCCCCATGTTGATGTAGTTGCGGTGGGAGAGCGTCGCCCCTTTGGGCAGACCGGTGGTGCCCGAAGTCAGGCAAAAATGACAGATCTGATCCGGATGACCCTGGTCGACCAGCTTTTCAAAGCGCTGCGGGTCCTCCTGATGGACCCGCTCACCGATTTCGTAAAGATCCTCAATGAGCATGAACCAGTCGTCGGATTGGTAGCCGCGCATGCCGCGGGGATCTTCATACAATACTTTTTTGACTTTTGGAATTCGTTCTCTGACCTCGACCAGTTTATCGACCTGCTCCTGATCGTCGCAAAACACAATGCTCACATCCAGGTAGTTTAAGACAGCGGCAATCTCATCGGGCAGGCTGGTTTGGTACAGCCCGGCGGAAATGCCGCCGACCGCATGGGTTCCGATCGCCACAATCAGCATTTCCGGAATGTTATCGGTAATCAGCGCCAGTTTGTCGTCCGGTTGCAAACCTATTTTTTCGAGTCCCAGTGCGGTCTTGCGGACGTGATCATAATAATCCCGCCAGGTTAAGTTGTTCCAGCGGCCGAAATCTTTTTCGCGCAGCGCGACTTTATCGCCGGAGTGCTGCACGCGCCAGCGCAGCAGCTGGGGGATGGTAAATTCCAATAGACGATCTTTGTTTTCCATGTCGGATCAATCTTCTCCGATATAAGCCTCGATGACTTTCGGATCTTGGGCCACGTCGGCGGGTTTTCCGCCTCCGATCAGCTCGCCGAAATCCAGCACGTAGACCCGGTCGGATATGTCCATGACCACCCCCAGATCATGCTCAACCAGGACGACGGTAATATGGCGTTCCTGCTGAATGTCCATGACAAAACGCACCATATCCTCTTTTTCTTCAATATTCATCCCCGCCATGGGTTCGTCGAGCAGAAGAATTTGCGGCCCCAATGTAAGGGCCCGTGCCACTTCAACCCGCTTCTGAACGCCGTAGCTGAGATTGCCCACCAATTTTTTGCGATACGGTTCCAGTTCCATGAAGTCGATGACATCTTCCACATACTGGCGATTGTTGGCCTCCTGGCGGGAGGCCTGGCCGAAGTAGAAGACCGCCTGCAGCAGATTATATTTCAGGTTTTGGTGCCGGGCCAGCAACAGGTTGTCCAGGACCGTCATTCCGCCGAACAACTCAATATTCTGAAAAGCCCGCGCAATCCCCAGGCTGGATACCTGGTGGGGCGATGCCTTGTTGAGTTTATGGTCTCCGTAGTAAATATCGCCGGACGTCGGGTGATAAAATCCGGAAATACAATTCAACATGCTCGTCTTGCCGGCGCCGTTGGGACCGATAATGGAGGTAATCAGGCCCGGCTGGATATCCAGACTGACACCGGACAGCGCATTCAATCCGCCGAATGACAGGGTTATATTAGATATGGCTAGTTTGTTGTTCATCACAGCCGGAGATGCTAAAATACAAAAAAGGCCTGCAATAGTAGACCTTTTTAATCTAAGGTTTCTTGTTCGGTTTGGCTTCGGACTGAGGCATTAACACGCGTTTAGTCGCTTTTTTGGTCATAAATTTGTCGACCCCACCTCCCCACGCCGCTGCAGGATTCGAACGTCCATGCAAAACTTAAGGCCATATCCGATTTCAGCATAAATTATGAATTGCATTCATTTCATGGAACGCTACCTATCGGATATGAACTCCTTAGTCAAGTAAATAAAAAATGTCAAGTTGATAAGATAGTGGTAAAATAGTGGTTAATACCCACTACGAATCATAAGATAAAAGGTGAGATCTGAGATTAATTTTTTTATTTTTCAACCCGAGTTTATGCCGGATATTGTAACGGTGAAACAATACAGTATTCTTGGAAATATAGAGTATCCCTGATATTTCCTTATTGGTTTTGCCCTCTTTAACAAGATTGGCAACCCGCACTTCCATGGGCGTCAGATTGAAATAGCGGGAGGAAAGCTTGCTGATAAACGGTGATATCATGTTGCTTAAATTCGAATCGAGGATGTTGATCAGCGTTTTTTGATGGGTATTTAAGCGGCTGTTTTTCAGCCTGTCGAGGTACGGTGAGACCAATTCCCTTACATTGGACAAAACGTTGTCACCCAGCTCCTTTTTATCATCCTCTCTTTGTTTCAGCAGCACCTTGAGCGCGGTAATCACCTCCTCCAGATGGTGCGACTGGGCTTTCAGCTCGATTTCGCGTTTACGCAATTTTTTTTCGGCCCTTTTGCGCTCGTCGATTTCAAGTTCAAGCTGGGCATTGATCTTGGCCAGCTCGGCGGTGCGCTCTCCAACCAGTTCTTCGAGATGATCATGGTATTTTCGCAACTCGATCTCGGCTTTTTTCTGGGCGCTGATATCCCGCAGCGTAACGATGTTGCCGGCGGGCTCACCGTTGCGGTTCGAATAAAGGGTGGAGCTTATTTGCACATCGAGCACACGCCCGTCTTTGGTTAAACGCCTGGTTTCAAAGAGGTGGATCTTCTTTCCCCGCAGCATAGTTTCGATGGCGGCATGGGTCTCCGGCCAGTTTTCCTGGGGTACGAAATCCAACTGTTTGCCGAGCAATTCGTCACTGGTATATCCAAAGGTCTGTTCAAACGCAGGGTTTACATAAGTCGCTTCACCCTGAATGTTGTAAAGAACAATGGGATCCGGCGAGGACGCCAACAGCAGGCGATAGCGCTGTTCGCTGTCTCTAAGGGTGGCCTCGGTTCGTTTTCTTTCCGCCAGCTCCCGCCGCACATCCGCATACAGCCTGGCTTTGTCCAGGGCCACCAGAGCCAGCTCGGCAAATCGGCCCAAAACAGCAATATCTTCTTCTTCAAACTGCCGCCCGGGTTTGACGGTCGCCAGTCCGATGACGCCGTGAACCCCGCTGCGATCTTTCAATGGAATGCCCGCCACCGAATGAAGATCATCCAGTGAACTGTCGCTGAGACGCCCTTCCCATGACCGATAATCCATGACCAGCAGGGGCTGTTCCGCCTGCCACACTTTGCCGCCCATGCCCCTCGCCCTTTTTAACGCGCAATCCCAAATGGCGCTTAAAAAATCCCATACCAACCCGCATTTGCATTTCAACGTCACCGGGCTCAAGCAGATAAATGTAGCCGTGCTCGGTCCCGGTCAGCATGGCAGCCCGCTGCAATACGGCCTCCAGCAGTTCTTCCTTGTCCAGATGGTCGATCAGACCCAGGGAGGTTTCATGCAGGGCCGTCAGATATTCATTTTGCCGGCGCAGGGCTGCTTCAGCCTGTCTCGCTTCAGCAATTTCGCATTCAAGCGTCCCGGCTCTTTCCGCCATGGCCTCACCGGTCAATTTTTCGGCTTTTAAATCCAACACGGCTCCTTGTGGAATGACGAATGATCGAATCGAGCAAATAAATAACGAAGGAATTCTATCATTTTATATTGAAATTTGATTGAAAAAGGTGGAGCGAAGCGACATCCATCGTTCGTCATTCGTCATTCCTAAGGCTTCCAGCCGGAAAGATCAGATCGCTCAGGCTCTCCCGTTAAAGCCGATGGTCACATTTCCGCCTTCAACGATCACCGGGATCTTTCTGGCGCCCTTGGAGAGCTTCAACATGCTGTCGCGATGACCGGCATCTTTTACGACATTAAAATATTCGAACGGCCGTCCGTCTCTGGCAAATGCTTCACGAGCTGCCCGGGTATAGGGTCAAGCGTCCTTGCCAAAAATCAGAATTTTATCAGCCATCGGTTCCCCTCCCGTTTTGGAAAAGCCGAAACCATCTTTCTGAGTCGATATGTGCCGATTTGGTTGCAAAAACCCTAACAGCCATTATCTTTCGTGTCAACATTTCTAAATTGACAAATCATTGAATTTAACAGATATTGTCTTTTTCTAAGGCGGTTACTTATGATGACGGACCGGCAGGAATTAAGCCGAACTACAACTATTAGCAATGAGCTCGGCCTGCATGCGCGGTCGGCCGCCCGAATTGTTGAAATTGCCGGAAATGCCGCCGCGAATATCTGGCTGGTGAAAGACGACCAGAAGGCCGACGCGTCCAGCATCGTGGATATCCTGACGCTGGCTTGTGAAAAGGGTACAAGAATCAGGTTTATCATCGAGAACCCGGCGGACACCGACATCTTAAATGCCCTGGTGGATCTCGTTGATAGCGGATTTGGGGAATAGACCATAATGTCGCAACCGGTTGCAGAAATAAAACTCAAGGGAATCAATGCTTCTCCCGGTATATGTATCGGTAGGGCCTACCTGGTCGATCGCGAAGGCGTCGAAATTGTCGAAAAGTATTCTATCGACCGGAAAAATCAGTCAAAAGAGATTAAGCGTTTTAAGGCGGCCGTCAAAAAAGCAGCGGATGACATTCGCCAGGTCATCAAAAATAGTCCGGAAGAACTCCGGCGCGCCCAAATTCTTGAAACCCATCTCGCCCTGCTGACAGACAAGATGCTCTACGGCAAATCCATTGACATGATTGAAAAAGACGGGGTTAATGCCGAATGGGCCCTCAAGCAGGTGGTGTCCAATCTCAAGGCGGTGTTTCTGGGTATGGCCGATGCATACTTGCGAGAGCGCGCTTCGGACATCGTGCATGTATCGGACAGCATCATGCGCAACCTGGTCGGAGTTGAAATTGAAAATATCGCCGAGATCGACAAGCGCGTCATTCTGGTAGCCCGCGACCTGTCTCCGGCCGACACCAGCCAGATCAACCTCGGAAAAATTATGGGCTTTATCACGGACCACGGCGGCAAAGCCTCGCACACCGGGATCGTCGCCCAGGCCCTTGAGATCCCGGCCGTGGTCGGACTTGAGCACGCTACCAGCCGGATCAAAAGTGAAGATCTCATCATTGTCGACGGCAATACCGGTATGGTAATCGTAAATCCAAGCGAAAATTCGCTGGTAGAATATGAAGAGCGCAAAATTCAATACGAAGCATTCAGAGCGGTCGTCACGCGGGATAGTCATTTAAAAGCGGAAACAACCGACGGCATTCAATTGAAAGTCATGGGCAATATTGAACTCCCGGAAGAGGTGGTTGCCGTAAAAAATTACGGCGGCGACGGCATCGGCCTTTACCGGACCGAATTTCAGTTTATGAATCGTCCGATTTTTCCGGGTGAAGAAGAATTGTTTGAAAAGTACAAGGATGTGGTTGAAGTCATGGCGCCCAAGCCCGTCACCATTCGTACCCTGGATATCAACGGCGACAAGGCGCTTGCCGGTCAATCCGGTCATGACGAGGCCAACCCGGCCCTCGGTCTGCGCTCGATACGCTACTGCCTCAAAAAACCGGATGTGTTCCTTACCCAGCTGCGGGCCATATTGAGAGCGGCGGCCTTCGGCAATGTTCGCATCCTGTTTCCCATGATCTCAGCCTATTTTGAAATATGCGAAGCAAGAAAATTGCTGGACCAGGCAGCCGAATCTCTCGCCAGAGACGGCCTGCCGTACAACCGGGAGATTGATATCGGTATCATGATCGAAGTCCCTTCGGCGGTCATCATGGCCGATTTTCTGGCGGATAAAGTTGATTTCTTCAGCATCGGTACCAATGATCTCATCCAGTATGCCCTTGCCATTGACAGGGGCAACCAGCAAGTCGCTCATCTCTATCAGCCGCTGGATCCTGCCGTAATCCGGCTGATCAAGCATACGGCGGATGTGGCCAAAGACAAGGGGATAAAGGTATACATGTGCGGTGAAATGGCGGGCACGGCCCATCACATCCCCCTGCTGTTGGGCCTCGGCATGGACGAGTTGAGTATGAATCCTCAATCAATTCCGCATATCAAACGGGTGATTCGATCCTTGAGCCTGGGCGATGCCAGATCATTCATCCAGGAGGCCCTTAAAAAGCGAACGGCCAGGGGGATCTTTGGCCTGGTGCGGGAAACCTACGGTGATATCCTGGCGGATCAGACCTATCGCTAATTAATTATGGAAAAAAACCACATCAAAATAATTGCTGTGAACCGCAAAGCCCGGCACGACTTTTTTATCGATGATGAGTATGAGGCCGGAGTGGTCCTGCAGGGGACCGAGGTAAAATCCCTTAGACTCGGCAAGGTCAATTTAAAGGATTCCTATGCCAGGATTAAAGACGGCGAGGTGTTCGTTTACCAGTTGCATATCGGCCCCTACCCTTTTGCCTACTATGGAAATCACGATCCGTTGCGAGCCCGCAAGCTTCTCCTGCACAAACAGGAAATTAAACGCATATATGCCAAGGTGAACGAAAAGGGCCACACCCTGGTGCCTCTCAAACTCTATTTTAAGGGCGGCAAGGTTAAAATTTCCCTGGCACTGGCCAAAGGCAAGCGTCAATACGACAAGCGCGAGTCCATCAAGCGCCGCGATGAGAAAAGAGACCTTGATCGCGCCCGCAAGCAATATATGTAATTGTGGAAGCAACCGCGGAATCCATTCTGCTTCCAGGCCTGCCAGCTTCTTTACTTGGTCGTCGTCACCACCGCACAGGGGGCGTTCAGGATAACGTATTGGGCCGTCGAGCCGAACAGCAGCTTGCCGACTTTAGAGCGCCGTCTGATTCCCAGGCAGATTTCTCTGCTGTTTTTCACCGTCAGATGGCGTACGATCTCTTCGCCGGCCGTGCTGGAACTTACCAGAAGAGTGGTTTTAAACGGGATTTTCTCGCCGTTCATAAGGGTTTTAATTTCCTCATCCAATTTTTGTTCCAGCCGGTCGATGTCGGCATAATCCAGATCGGCGCCATGCTCCTCGGCTCGCACCACCTCGATCTCATCTTCAAACGCCTGCGCATGGGCCTTGGCCAGCGACAGCGCCTCCTTGGCCGCTTCGGACCCGTCATATGCAACCATGATACTCATTTTGATCTCCTGCTAATATAAAATTTGAAGAATCCCGGCCCCGAGGGCCAGGCATTGACTTCATCCCAGCTTCCGGCTCGTAGAGCCTACGTTCCATTATTCCATTAAGATTCCACCCCGAAGCAAGCCCCAAAGTTTAATTATGAATCGGTTCTTGTCAACAGCTGATTTTGCATCTATAAAGTATAGATGACGCCTTTATACGACGGCATCGTCCGTTTATTTTACAGATTGGCCTACAGGACCCTGTTGTCACTATGGTTTTTTACCAGACCGACCGTTTACGGCGTCTATATTGCCGTATGGCACCAGGAAGAGCTGTTGATTATTAAAAACTCCTATAAAGAGCGATTTACCATACCATGCGGGCGAATAAAACGTGGGGAAGATTCAGCTGAAGCCGCTGTCCGGGAGCTAAAAGAAGAAGTCGGCATTGAAGTCGAGAAAAGCCGACTAAAACCCATCGGCGAATACACCGCCAAACACAAATATGCACGCGATGTAGGCAAATTCTTTGAAATCGAGATGACCGAACTGCCGCTCATACGTGTGGACAACCGGGAGGTTGTCCTGGCACGGTTCATGCCTCTTGAGCGCGCCCGCAAGTTGGACCTGAATCCAACAGTAGAAGCCTGGTTGGGAAACCGGCAGCAACTCAACAAACTCAATCAACTCAATAAACCCAAAAACTCATAACAGCGCATTTTTCAACAGCGTCATGGCTGCCTGGCCGCCTTCCGATTGCGCATAATCCAGAATGACACTGGTGAATTTGCTGACCATGTCCGGCGATAATCCGAGTTTGCCGAAGCTGTCCGCCAGAGCGGATACCCCTTGAGCCGATCCGGATGAGCTACCGAACAAGGAAGTCGCCTTGGATGCCAAACCACCGACTCCACCGGCTTCAGGGGCGGCTTTGACCAGCGAATCGATACCGGGCAATGCGCTTAGCAGCTGGGAGTAATCGCCGGCACTCATGTTGCTCTGCGCTTGTTTAAAAATCGCGCCGGCCCCGCCCTCGGCCTGTGACTGGCTCACACCGAGCTGATCAACCAATTGTCCGATCAGTGTGCTGGTATCGGCCGAAACAGACCCGGCCACCCCGAACATTAATATTGAGAATAAAACCGAGGCCTTGATCAATAGCTTTGTTTTCATTTCCCCCTCCTTCAATTTAGCGGCCCGATATGCCCCATAACTTGCTATAATTGCGTTAAATACTGACCCTCTTGAACAATAGCTGAAAAGCAACAAACGAATAATAAGCATACCGGTTAAAGTATGCAATGGAGATGGTTCGTGAAATAAAAACGTCAGACCAAAACGAACCGCTAATGTGATTTGGGCCTCGTTTTTATCTTCTCCTCGACGATTTGGTTAATCGCCTGCCGGTTCTGCATCCGCAGATCGTTCGTTCAAGGCCGAAGGCGCCATAGAGCCCCGCAAGCAGGTCGGCGATGGGCAGCGACAGCCGAATCGGACCGCTCTCCCGGCTCCCGTTGACGCTCATCAATCCGCTCATGGTCTGAGCGATGAAGTCAAAGGCCGGTCGACCGGCTGATGGGCCGCCGGGCTCAAGCTGCCGTTTGGTTTTGAGGCGGATATTGTCTCAGTCGAAGACCAGCCTTCATTACCTGACCCGGCAACGTGCGTCCGATCACCTGTTCGACCAGCCTGGCGCATTCAATTAGTTTTGGAAGGTCCACGCCGCAATCAAGCTCCAATTCCCGGATCAGATAGACCAGGTCTTCCGTTGCCACATTGCCCGTTGCACCGGGAGCAAAAGGACAACCGCCCAAACCGCCGATCGAGGATTCAAATCGTTGATATCCCAATTGAAGTGCTTCATACACATTCACCAGCCCGATGCCGCGGGTATTGTGGAAGTGAAGCGCGAGCTCGATTTCCGGGAATCGGTCTTTGAGGTACCGCGTGGTTTGACGTACCTCCGGCGGCGTCGCCATGCCGGTGGTATCTCCTAAAGTGACCGTGGCTATTCCCAAAGCCCGCATGCGCTCAACAATGCTGCCGACCTGTTGCGGGGCGACGTTGCCTTCGAAGGGGCAGCCAAACGCTACCGCCACCGCACCGCGCAAGGGTATTCCGGCTTTGGCCCCGATCCGGGCGACGCTTTCGAAGCCTTTCAGAGATTCAGCGATTTTTTGATTGACGTTGCTCTTATTGTGGCTCTCGGTAGCCGAAACGAAAACCACCATTTCATCTATTCCGGCTTGGGCGGCATTTTCAGCGCCCTTCGGATTTGGAACCAGCGCCGCCAGGCGCAACCCCGGCACCCGGTTGACGCCGGCCACGACTTCAGCGGCATCGCGCAATTGCGGGATGGCCTTGGGCGATACAAAAGAGGTCACTTCGAAGTTGCGCAATCCGGATTGGATAAGCTGATTGACAATCTCGATTTTTGTTGCAGTTGGAATAAATTCGCGCTCCATCTGGAAGCCGTCGCGGGATCCAACTTCAACAATGGTAATTTTCGATGAAAGCGTCATATCGTGGTCTCCTGTCAAGCGTTTCGGCCGGATCAGAAATATGCAAGGTAGAACCGGGTTTGAAATAATAGCGGAAGATGCCGTTCCTGATTTTTTGATAGGCTTGATCGGCCAAAGATAGTCGATTCGGTTTCGTTGAACCGGCTGCCGGCTTTAGAGCACCTGCCTTCAGAGCTGAACCGCGTTGAAGCAGATAATCAAACTATTGCGCTGCCGGATCGCTATCTGACACTGCATTATAAAAAAATCTGTAAAAAATACAAGTTGGATATAAAGAAAGCCCAAGTAGCTTCCCTCCCCAGGGGCGGGATTGAAGGAGGAGGGGTAAAATAGACAGCATTCCTTTTACTTGCTCTTTCTATAAATCCGGATTTACTAATTCTTGACAAAACTCATGATTCAGCTTACTTTAGTGGCACACTCGTTCTTTCACATACCCCTTTATTACCCACCATAACAACTTTCAGCTTTGAGCTAACAGCTGGGAGCTGCAAACGAAGTTTGTGCTGGGGGCGAAACGGATTCGACGGGGACAAAGAAGCTTTGGCTGCATACCGAGCTTTCCTGTCTGCTCGTTAAACGACGGGAACTTAAACATAATCGCAGATGATTATGCATATGCTCTGGCCGCATAAATAGGCCAGCGCCCTGTCAGGTTAATCCTGCGGACCTGATAAGGACGTCGACTAGCGGGATAGCCATCCCGGCTGCCTGTGACGGGAAGGGCGAAACTTAAGCGGGCTGGCCGTTTAAAAATCCTGCCTGAAGGAGTTTTAAACGGTAAGATTCAAATTTCAGGCTAAGTATGTAGATGCCCGAGTGGAATGTTTGCGGACGCGGGTTCAACTCCCGCCGCCTCCACCAGTCTTCGTTCGAAACGCAGTGCAGAACGAAGACTGTCACGGCGTAGCCTTCAGGCGAAGCCGGACTCACTATCAATACCTATCCGTTTGCGTTTCGAACTACGCCTTGGCAAGCCGATATAAACACAGTCTTCGTTCGAAACGCAGTGCAGAACGAAGACTGTAAGTGACAATATGAAAGGCTTCCACTATGTTTACATCCTTGTCAGCCCAGCCGCCGGCCAAAACAACGGCCGGTCTGATCATAAAAGAAACTTTTGGAAATCGGACACAGTTGGATTTAATATCACGCCCACTTCGTTAGAGCTCACAGAGACCGCAGAGAACATTTTTCTTTCGCCGCAGGCGCCTGTAAACCCAGACCTCTGTGATCTCCGAGCGCTCTGTGTGAGATGTAGTTTCATATGAGTGAACAGGATGAAACGCGTCACTATACCGGTCTCACCGAAAATTTGCAAGATCGCCTTAAAGCCCACAACGCCGGTCAAGTATCCCATACATCCAAATTCCGACCGTGGCGAATCGAAACGGCAATCGCCTTTCGGTCCAAGGAAAAAGCTTCCGAATTCGAAAGATACCTAAAGTCTCACGCCGGCAGAGCTTTTGCGAACAAAAGGCTCTGGTGAATTCAGTCACCTTTGAGTTGCATGCGAAGTGTTCAAACCGAACTCGACCTTAAAGTCAGTTGCCTTTACCACCGGCTTAACCGTTCGCTCCTGCTTAAGTGAAGCTCCGCCCGCAGAGCGGGAGGCCTCAGGAAGCCCCCTGCAAGGGGGCTGGATTAAGCGCTTATCAATTTAATTCCGAAACCCCTGGCCCAGACCGTTTGGGCATAGGTTTTTGTTTAAAATATCGGATGATCAAACGCCCCGGCCGTGCATCTGAACCTAATAAGTCGCGCCAGGGCGGGCCGAAGCACGAAATACGAAACAAATTCAAATGTCTAAAAATCCCGCTGGCAGAAAACCAAACTCAAAATGTGTTAAAAAAATTATGGGACGCGGATCTTCACAGATTTTCACAGATAAAATATTTCAGGTCCGCCTGGCGGCGGAAGCTGCAGTGCAGCATCGTCTGCGGGAAGAAATTAGACTTTTTTTCTCGCCCAAGGCGATGGGGTTCATTGGTTTTTGAATCTGTGTGCATCTGTGAAAATCTGCGTCCAACATTTCGTATTTGTTTCGAATTTGGAATTTTTAAATGGCCGTCTGTCTCTCACCGGATCGGGTCGGGATAGAAATAAGGACAAATCCGATAATCCGAGGAACGTTAGTACCCTCTTTTGGCGCAACCCCGTCCACCGGCATCCCATTTATTGGAGCGTATCAAAGCGAGTTTGTTTCTTCACATGGGTAACGGAAAACCATTTGATGACATCACGATGATTGCGCTGCGCCGGACACCCACAACGAATTAGTCACGCCGTGCCATGGGCGCTTTTGCTCGATCCGGATTCAGCGCTCACCAATGAACGGCGTTGATCATTCGTGGCTTGACACAAAACACTCTTCCTGCCATAGTGTCCGATGAAAAAAGCCGCATTCGGCCATTCTGAACAACGCTGACACAATCGCTACGCTCGAATAAAAATATTTCAAGAAATCGTGACCAGAATCCGATTTCATTGAGTCGCTGCGAAGGGGACGTTGCCAAAGGGGGGAGGTACCATATCACATTGTTTCCTGTGACGAACCTGCTCCATTCAGCGGAATGACCATTAAAGACTTAGTGGCAGGCGACCAAAATTGAGTGCCGGTATGAACGAACAGTGCTCTAATAATGAGAATTTCGCCGGTTGGTGCTTGGAAGAATACAGCGAAAAAGACCAAGTCCTGCGCCAGCTCCATATGACGCCATTGCCATTTAGAATCGGCCGCCATCCGAAACTTTCTCTATGCCTCGACAGCCGGGAGATTTCCAGATTGCATGCGGAGATCTACGCAATGCAATCAAGCCTTTGTATTCGAGACCTTGGGAGCACCAATGGTACCTTTGTCAACTACAAACGCTTGCAGGAGCCGATTAGACTCTACGATGGCGATATCATCCACTTTGCGCAGCGCGAGTTTAGGATTGTTCGCGAATCGCTGGATTTAGCCAGTTTCGGCTTGGAAACGGATATCTATCCCGGAGAATTGCCCCAAAACTGACCTCACGGCGCCCAGGCTCTGCAAAAGCTGATTCACGAAAAGGCCGTTACCACCTATTTCCAGCCCCTGGTAAATCTGTTGGACAGCCAAATATTCGGCTACGAGATTCTGGGTCGTGGGAACCTGCCGGGGTTCGTAAGATATCCCATGAAGCTGTTCCAAATCGCCTCGACGATCAACATGTCTGCCCAGTTAAGCCGTCTCTTTCGACAAACCGGTGTTTCGATTGGATCGACCTTGCCCGGCCGTCCGGTTCTGTTTATTAACACGCATCCGTCCGAGGTGAGGGACTGGAAGAGGCTGGTCAGAAACTTTCAACGCCTGCGATCCAGGTTCCCCCGCCTGCAGTTTGCGGTCGAGATCCATGAGGGTGCGGTCACCGATCTGTATCAAATGAGATCGCTGCGATCCTTGTTAAAGGAACTCGACATCATGCTGGCCTACGACGATTTCGGCTCCGGTCAGGCTCGCCTGCTGGAGTTGGTCGAGGTGCCGCCTGATTATCTGAAGGTTGATCGCAGATTGATCCGAGATATTCATCTGGCATCAACCGCACAGGCAAGTTCTGCTACACTGATCATCGAAACGTAAATTTCAGATTTATCTGCAGTTAGAAGGGCTCTAGCTTCTTTTGAAATAGTTGAGGGTTCGGATATAGCATAGATAATGCAACAAGTATCCAGCAGCAGTTTCATCTCCGCAGCATGTCCCAGCTGTCTTCCGGGATCAGAGGCTGCGTCAGATCGCCTTTTATCCGGACGGTTCCCAAGCCGCAGCCAAGCTGTGTTCGGTTTGGGGTGCTCCTGGAACGGTGGGGAACCAGCAAGGCAATGGGGGATATTGCGCTTGCATATTTCAACCACTTCACCCTGTTCCACAAAGTTGATGAATTTGCTGAGATTATCTTTAAGGTCGCCTATGTTAGTCGTTTTCATGGCTAAAATATGGGCTAAAAATTTGGCCAGGTCAAGCAACAAAATCGAAATCAAAAAAACCGAAGATGTGCGTCTTTGATCCACACCCCGGCCTCCTGCGAATAGATGCTCAACCGACATTTTTCAATTAAAAAAGTTTGCGCCTGCACTGTTGAATATCGCTATGTGACTCCACCTTAAGGGGGATTCAACCGGGCTATGTCGGCTTAGCTCTGCAGTTAGTTGTTGGTGAAATCTTCCAGCTTCCAAGCCTCCTGGCTTCCCGGCCTTCCAGCTCTTTTCTCCTTTATTCTTTGACCTTTAACCTTAGCCTTTAGTCTTAAAGCTATCCGAGTTTCTCGTAATTATCTTGACTGCTTACATATTTTTGATTATTATTCAGCAAAGTTAGCAATTTAATCCATTGGAAAAATGAGATGATACAGAAAGATCTTTTGAAGCAAGTAAAAATTGCAGTTCAAGAAATTGAACCTGAAGCCGAAATTTTGCTTTACGGTTCAAGAGCCAGAGGAGATTCCACCGATCAATCTGATTGGGATTTTCTAATTCTGGTTGACGGCAAGGTGGACGACAATAGAACTGACCGTATTCGCCACCGACTCTATGAAGTTGAATGGGAAACTGGTGAAGTTATTTCATCAATTATAAGAAACAAAAAAGAGTGGAAAAGCAGTGCTTACAGATCAATGCCAATTTATAGAGTCATAGAGCGAGAAGGAATTGCATTGTGACCGATTGGAACAGCGATCTGATTCAGTACCGACTAGAACGAGCATTTGAAACGCTAGAAGATGCTAAAATTCTTCAGAAATCACGAAGATGGAAGGCCTGTGTTAATCGACTTTACTACGCCTGCTACTACGCTGTTTCTGGGCTCCTCTTGCAAAAAGGCTTGTTTTCTTCGAAACACACAGGGGTTAGGAGTTTGTTCAATCTTCATTATGTGAAATCAGGTAAAGTACCCAAAGATTATGCAAAAACCTTTAACGATCTTTTTGAACGCAGGCAAGAAAGCGACTATGTTGATTTCGTACAATTTACTGAGTCACAGGTTCGTCCCTGGATTGAAAAGACTGAAAAATTTGTTGCATTTATTGATGACCTAATCCAACGAGACCGGGAAAAATAATAATTCCGAGATCCGCTGATGTCGAAGTTTTAATGGAATCCCTCCCTCAGCATTCATTGCGCAGTTCTCTCTCACCCCTTCCCTGCTTCTCTCCGTCTCCGATTCCCAGCATCCCCGCTTCCCAGCTTCCGTGCCTTTAACAACTATTCTCATTTTTCCCAATAATTTTAAAAAGTTACCAATTATCCGCTATCATACAGGAAAGCTTATAAAAACTCACCCAAGGCATTCAAAAATATTCCAAAAATGTACAATTTGACGCTGCATCGAAACTTCAAAACCGAAGGGCGTCCCGCAGCCGCAGATTAAGGTGATAAAATGTTACTTTAAAAATTTCTTTCTACGGACAATAGCGAGGCCACCAATACCGAGACCAAATAGAAGAAGGGTTGCGGGTTCTGGGACCGCAATTGGCTGGACAGTCTCTCTGTCAGACATGGTATAACCATTTCCAGCCCTTTGGATAGCCGCTTTTGGCGCGGGATGATTACTTCCAGCACCACCGCCTCCTGATAAAGCATAGGCATTTCCAGTCGGAGTAAAGTCAAGTGCAAAGGGTGCCAATAAAAAGGTGAGGCTTAGCGCCAGACAAAATAGAATTTTTAACTTAGAACCTTTCATCTTCAACCTCCTTTTAAATTTGTAGTAAGCTATAATTAGTTATACTCAGCAATTTTAGGCTTCTGATATCCTCTCCAGAAACCTTTTCCCAATCATTTTCAATAAAGTTTTTAATTTCAACCTGTGGCAATTTGAATATCATTTCTCCCGATCTCACACCAACCGCCGTTTAAAAATCTCATGGTTTAAAAAAGGTTTCCCCAAAAGAGGCATCAATGGGAAGTAAGGTCGGACATTATAAAACACCTTACTCGGCGCCCAATATTCTCAAAAAACAGCAGAAAAAGACTTGCTTACAAAACAGAAGTTCGGAAATCTCATATGGTTAAATCATAACTCTCCCAATAATCTCACACCACACCCCTCATCGCTGCTCCAGGCGACTTCCCCCATAAATTTTTCATAAGCATCATTTGCCTGAGGTATGGCAATATTTATTATGTCACCCTTGAGGAAGAATTCTCTTGCCCGTATAAAAAATCCGGTCGGGCTGAGGTTTTTAAGATTAGCCCTTATAAGGAGGTTTTTATATTCATAGAAAATGGATCCCGAAGTTTCTTGTCTTGTTTGCTCCCTTCTGTCACCAAACGGCATGGTACCGGATGAATTCAAGATCGTTCTCCTTTCATTTGATTTTTTGGTTCGGTTAATCAATTTCTTTCACCCTTCTACAGACTTTCTATCGACTCTAAGCGCAATAGCCATGCAATATAGGTTCAATTAATCTTGTTTTTTGATTCGCTCATTCGTGACAATCCAGACTGGATCAATTCTGATTTTCTCTTTCCTTTACACCTCTTCAGTTTACCTTGATTTTACCTCCATTTCACGAAACGTGCTCTCCGCTTGCTGCTTCGTGCCGCTTTTCATGGTGTCCTGTCGGAACTTGGTTTGACTGGGTAATCGTGATCATGGAAATGGTTAATTGCAAATATTCTGCCAACAACACGGGAAAAGCATAAAGTCGCAATTAACATTTAATAACAATGGATTACATTAACAGGAGAGAGGTGCAGGTAAGGTTGGAACGATTGGTTCGCCCTCAAGATTTGGTGGGACCTCAATAAACTGAGGGCAATCTTGAGGGTAGCCGGACGGGTTAGTCAGACTACTTGGTCTCCGGCCACTGTACGTAATAAAATATTGATTGACTAACAGCATGTTTAAGGTCATCATCTGCCTGTTTTTTCTACAAAAACAAGAAAGGAGCCTTTAAAGGAAAATAGGAGACAGGTACTTTATGCTTTTGCAGAAGGATAGGCCACCGCAGCCAGGCTCGATGTGAGCGCTGTGCTGGATATAGTCAGACGACCGGAGGCGTTCAGCGGCTGCATCGTCACGCTTGTTGAACAGCGTGTCGAATGCCTCCGGAACCAAAGCTTTATTTTTCGATTCGGTCCTCTGACTCAGCTTGTTCCTCCAATTCGCTTGAGGACTTCAGGCCCCGAAGCCTCCGCCGGGATGGCGGAATTCCCGAAATTGAAACTCATTGATAAACTCATCGAGGATAAAACATTCAAGCTGGTTGCTTTGTCATTGTCGCAGCGCAAAGATTTCCGGGAGCTGATCGGGCACCTGTGAAAAGGTGAAGCATCCTGCATCGCATTTGCAAAGGAACAAAGGGCAGCCGTTGTGACGGACAACCGCGCTGATAGAAAACAATGCTCTTTGAGAAAGCTTAACGAATGCGATAGCCTTAAAGGATTGAACAACCGGGATCATTGGGTGCGGAAGATTGCAGTCATTCAACTCAGTCAGCAATATCCCCAATTTTTCGCTCAAGCGCTTTTCCCCATATTTCCAACAACGGTCCGTTCTTCCCGAAGATTGGATCTATTTTTGGCAGCGATACAGACCGGATTTTTTGATCTGCATGTGGCCGTTCGCCGGATTTGCCGTATTGCATATCTGGTGACTGCCCCGCAGGATAGGCACCGACACAACGAAAATCCGGAGATTGATCGAGGTTCTTGTGGGATACACCTGCTGGGATGACTATCACATCTCCGGCTTTGGCGTCTGCTACTTGTCCGTCTGGTCCACCGAACTGGGCTTTCACCCTGCCTGCATACAGGCCCAGGACTTCATGCGCGGTGCTGTGATAGTGATGAAAATCATATATACCATTGCGCCAGGACCTTTCCCATGCATTTGCATGGAATGTTTTTTCAATGGTTTGTACCAAATTCTTTGTTTTTGGGTCGAAGACCTGCCGCATAAGGATCAGCGGCAACGCATCATTATTGGGGAACTTGCCGTCGTCCGGGATTAAGAAAGTTTGTATATTTGGTTTGGTCATGGTATCAGCCTTCAGCAATTTTTTCATTTTTGACTTTCTTTTTAAAAAATAAGATTCTCTTTTATTTTGGTTTAATGCTGCATTTAAAAATAAAAGGGAGTGACGCTAAAGTCAAATGAATTAGTGAACCCCTTTTTCCTGGCCGCTTTCATATCAGGTACCCCCCCGCTGCCCCGGGCTGGTATTGTGTGCCGGCAAAAAAAAAGAAACTGTGGAATTTCCGGAATAGGCCGGA
>CAVYNY010000002.1:0-30419 GCA_963769935.1 uncultured delta proteobacterium
ATCAATTTATGTTGGCGGACAGCATTAAAAACTCAGTGGCGTAAATAAATCCCTCAAACCAATCAAGATTAATCTCTTCAACCCTTCGGTTAAATCAATTGAACATATCCGATCATACTAAAAAAGTGGTTGTCATTTTATATCCTTATGATAAACCATATGCCAAAATATTTTTATCGAAAATCCCGGTGGAGAAAACGACAGACGAAAATTACCATATTTTAATATCAAGGAGGGTCGCAGAGGACTCGTTGACAGAAGAAGCCTTAAGGACCAATATTTTATAGCTGGCAGAGTTTGTCCCTCCCCAGGCATTTTCGCTCTGTCAGCTTAGGTGGCGGGGGGAGCCTTCAATAAGGTAGATTATAAAGGGCAGGTGCCTTATTGTTATTGCAATCCCCGCCGCCGTTGTCAAAATAAAGATTCTATCTCTTTCACAATTTTATGCAACATACTATACTTTAAATCAAATAGTTGCCTTTCATTTCCAAAACCAAAGCGTTAAATGGACAAATTTGAAAAAAATGGTCTGCTCAAAAACGATATATTGGCCAAAATCATGCTAAAGGTGTCCTCTTTTTTTAGTATGCCGCAGGCAGCGAGCATCTGATGGCCCTGGTTAAAAAAGAGGATGTTCCTGTGGCTGAAATAGAAAAAATTATGCGTAACGACTTTCGACCAGCAGATTTTTCAAAGACAGGGGAGGGCACGTGAACAAACTGGATCTTATCAAAAACCTGATGGAAGAATGCCAACTTACAAAAAAGGAATCCGCCGCCGTCGTGGATTTATTTTTCAGCAAAATATCAGATGCGCTTGCAGGCGGTGACCGGGTTGAAATCCGTGGGCTGTGTTCTTTTTTTGTTAAGGAATATAAATCCTATCAAGGCAGGAATCCCATGACCGGGGAAAGCGTTCGAGTGGCTCCGAAAAGATTGCCATTTTTTAAAATCGGAAAAGAATTGAAGGAGCGGGTGGATTATTGATTATATGAACCTTTGATCTTGCCCGACCCTATGGAATTGTATTGCTCCCCTCCAGATCTTTTTTGAAATTTTCACATTCCGACAAATCCTCCTTTCCTTTTATAACCTTGATAAGCATTTTCACCACTGATGGTTGATCTTTGATGACCAGGGTGTTTGTAGGCGAGTAAGCTGCAATTTTGCCTTTTAAGTAGTGTAGATTAATACTTGACAACACTATTTTGATATTTTATCTATCCATCAGCCCTGCTCTCCATGTTTTTCCCAAAAACCGTGTTCTATTTCATTTCGACGATTCTGCCAGATACGCGGTCTTTGCAGAGATGTACTCAACAAACTTTAATAGACCCTCAAATTCTGAGGAAATTCCAAAATGTCCACTCTAAAAGTGCCTTCTTATTCATTTGAGTATGGATTGAGCAGACGTCATTTCCTGCGACTAATGGTTTGGGCTGGGTTGATTAGCTGTTCAACGAAATCCGTGTTTGCTTCCATCGAGGACACCACCCTGGAGGGACGTTTCCTTTCACTTTATAATCCGCTTTCGAAAGAGAATTTTAATGGGATTTACTGGTGCGATGGGGACTGTGTCGCCAGCGCCAAGGAAAATATCAATCATATAATGCGGGATATCCGAACAGATGCGGTTAAAGAAATTGACCTAAATTTATTGGATCTAATTTTTGCAATTTCAACAAAACTACAGGTCAAGGAGCCTTTTACCGTAATTTCCGGATACCGGAGTCCGGAAACCAATGAGTTACTCCGAAAATGCGGCAGCGGTGCTGCAAAAAATAGTTACCACATTAAAGGTCAAGCGGTGGATATTCGAATACCGGGTTACAAAGCTTCAGTTTTAAGAAGGGCGGCATATGAATTAAAAATCGGCGGGGTAGGGTATTATCCCAAGCGCGGATTTGTGCATGTTGATGTTGGTCCAGTTCGATACTGGACCGGGAGTAAATAACAATAGATCACCCAGGAATATTTTTCATTAAAGCCAGAATATTCGACGATGGTCAAAAGCCATTCGTCTCTAAATATTGACACTGGTTCATTTATATAGACTTCCCTAAATCCAGACTCTAAGATAACATCAAAGGCGGCTCATCCGGGGCCACCTTTAATTCGAGAGGAAAAATAAAAACGTAGCCTCCCACCTCTCGTTTAACTAAAAATATTTTTCCACATTAAAAAAGATACTTATATGAATAAATTTAATCTTATAAATGAGATATTTTAATATTTTCGACTGGGTTCTCCTCAATTTTAACTGGATACAATTTCTTCGTACCATTTAGATGGCTTGTATTTTTGGTCCACAAACCCGGCTGCCTCAAGGCAGTTTCGAGCTAACTCAAACGTATGATAATCTAAGTCAAAGTCGTCCCATCCGATATGTCGCATATGCTGGTTTATTAACGTTAAATTTTGATCCTGACTTATGCAAATCGAATTCGCCAGGATTCTTAGATAGCCAGCTATTAAATTTTTATCGAGACCCTTGTGATTAAGTCTTTGGATCAATAATTGTCTTAGATCATTAGGCATCGAAATAATTTCTTATTGGTTAATCGACAAACTTGAAAGAGTATTGTCTTTTCCACCGCAGTACCCTTAGGCATTTAAATGACAAAAAGTCAAATTGCCTCAGAAGGGATTAGCTGAGAATTTAACCCCTAAAAAATTTGCTTCTAACCCATTAAAATATCATTGTTTTTTGTCGATAGCATCTAACCAATTACAATAACTTGGAAAATAATTTATTGTAATTGAAGTAATTTCAGTATCTTATAAAATAACTACATTTTAAGCTGAAAGCACAATCTGTTAAAATCCTCATATTTCGTCATTTTTAAAGAAATATTAAATAATTGATTCGAAAAATTTATATTAGTCAGGTCTATCCCTTTCTTTTAATTGACAGTTATTTCCGACGCTTTTCCTAGTTAACCTCGAATCGAATAGTTTCAAGCACTTTACCGTCCGCCGAGGTTATATCTACCCTCCACTGGCCGATATATCGCTTGTCTGAAATGGTTTTATAGCTCCAGGTTCTCCATTGGTTAGATTTAACGACCAGTGACACCTCGCTGACCTTTTGCTCATTGAAATAGTATATGTGCTTTATTGATAACGGTGGATTCGTGCAATCAATCATGCTCCAAATGTAAACTTTTCCCTTTGACCACTGAAAGGAATTACCGATATCAATGGGACCTCTGTCCTTGATCCCTCCACTGGCGATTGCTTTGACCACTTTAATTCCATCTTCCGCATTTGGTTGGATTTGCACTCCCTGGGTCACTGAATCTGTATTCAGAGGAGGAGTTTTAGTATTTAAAGTTTCCGACTCCGCCCGACTTTCTGAAATTTTTTCAGTCGCCTGTTGGTTAATATTTGGTTCCGGTAATGCATTAGCTACACCTTCCAGATTTTTAGGAGGTGCTGTGTTTTGAATATTAGAATTCGTTTGTTTTAATTTTAGTCCCTCTGGTGTAAGCTCTATTATTTGGTTTCTTGAAGTTTGATATTCATTTTGCTTAGGATTCTTATAGGTCTTTTGTAATTTTGCATCATCCGTTCTTTGAAATATAAAATAGAAAAAGCCCGCCAACGACAGAATTATCATGAAAAAGGCTAAACTCAGAATCCAGGTTTTTTTTGAAATAATGGTGAGACTCTTGAATCGCGAATTTTTTCCTATGCTTGTATCAGTTTGATTCGTTAACTCGCTCTCCGGATTTGACGAATCATATTTTTTGATTGCTTCATTCTCGTCTATACCTATGAACGTCGCATAAGATGAGATGTATGCTTTAATGTAGGGGCCTCCAGGAAGATTTGCAAAATCGTCTTTTTCGAGGCAATTTAAATACCATTTTGATATTTTGGTGTGATGAGAAATTTCACTTAAACTAATTTTTTTTGCTTCCCTACTGCTCTTTAGGTAAGTCCCCACGGTTTGCATGGTAAAATTTTCCAAAATATTTATTTTAGCAATTTCCCCGATCATGGTCGGCTAACAGATTAATTATCAAGAAGGAAAGTTGACTGGGGAAAAAGATTAAGAAGTTTTAATTTCAATGAAGAACCTATCTCGTAACGAAAAATGTGCAAAGGGTCAATAAGAAAAATGATTGCTCTACCATATTATTATGTTGTAGCAGATAAGTACCTAAAATTTATATAAAACTCAACTAAGTCATGGGCGATGGAATTTTAGATTCATACTTGCAAAAGTCGTGCTAATATGTTGTCGTTTCTTATTCGGTTATTTTATCAGATACTTAAGATGATCTAAAAATCTCAGAATTTAAATTTTCTGTAAAAAATTGCATTAGCAGAGTATCTTATTTTGTACATAATATCAGGATTAGAATTCGAGATCTTTGGGAAGAAATATTTGGTTTATACGCCGTAACTATAGAGGGATTTGTTAATAGTCATGCACTCCACGCAAAAAAATTCGTATTCAATTGAAAATGTGATGTATCCATCGGACCCAAAGGCTTGTGCGCGGCAGATTGTTAAGGAATCGATTAACAGGATTCTATCAGGAAAATTTGATGTTCCCACGTTGGAGGGAATGGAATCGATCCTGAGCAGAAATTTTGAAAATCCCTTTGATGAGCATCACGCTATTCAGAGCATCAAAGCTTCACATCCCTCGTGGGATAAATTGATGATTTCGGAGGAATTGGATTGGAAATAATCGGAAAAAACCTGTAAAATCATATCCAATAATTTCAATCGCTTATAATAATTTGAGGAGGTTAGGAAACCCAGAGGTTCTGACTACGAATCCGTCGGTCGCAGGTTCAAATCCTGCCTGGCGCACCATCTAGATGAAATGGAAGGAAATTGGGAAAAACAACTTTTGCCCATTTAAATGCAAATAATTACTACGCTAAAGTAATTTAACTACAACCAGCGTTACATCGTCTTCCTGGGGGGCGTTGCCGCGAAATTCCTGCAGGGTATCGACAACGGCATCCCGGATAGTTTTTGCCGGAGCATCGGCCTGCCGGCGGATAATGTCGCGCAAACGTTGCTGACCGAACATTGCGCCGGATTCATTCCGGGCCTCATGAATGCCGTCTGTTCCGATCAGGATGATGTCGGCGGAATTCCATCCGGTCTGCGAAAATTGCTCATATTTAAAATTTTCATCCACCCCCAGTGCCATCCCTTTGCCGTTCAGTTCGACAAAAGATTTTCCCGCCTGCTTAAAGACCAGTGCCGGTTCGTGACCAGCTCGCACCCATCGCAAAGATTTTCTTTTTACATCAATTTCTAAAAAGAACAGGCTCATAAAATTGCCGGTCTGGGAGCTGTCGCGGGTGACATATGTATTGACGCTGCTAAGAAGTAGGGCCGGTCCCTGATAATCACGGATAGCAAAATGAAGAAAGGCTCGAACCGTTGCCATATGAATGGCCGCGCCGACGCCATGGCCGGATGCATCGGCTACCACAATACCCAGCCGTTCCTCCGGCAAGTTAAAGTAATCGTAATAATCTCCGCCGGTTTCGTCGCAGTAGATACTGGCGCCGGCCATATCCAACCCCGCTGCCTGCGGGTCATGCCGGGGCAGTAGATTCTGTTGAAGCTCCTCGGCCAGCTTGAGGGCACTGATAAGCTGGATGCGATGCCGCAGGCCATCGATCATATTGTTGGTATGTCCGGCAATTAACCCGAACTCATCATTGGTGGCAACCGGTACTTTTTGTGCGAGATTACCCTGACTGACCTGTTCCAGCACCCGGGTTTCATTGTTAAAAAGGAGTCTCAGGTTGCGGGAATATGAAATGATCAGGTTCACTACCAGGATCATTAGAATGACCATGATAAAAAATATTTCGGTGGTGACCGACATTTGAGCGTGGGCAATGGAAGCCGCATCCTGTCCGATTTTGGACAGCCAGACTATATCGCGGGTAAAGACCAGAATCAGGACCAATGCCACGAACAAAGCGGTTGTCAACGCCACGAAGGAAAATTTGCGGGTCATTGAAAACAGGCGTTTGGGCAGCGGCAGGGTGTCAGAGCGTGACATTGCTTGCAGGATGAGATACCTTTCCCGCGCCAGGGACGAGTCCAGGCCGATAAAAAAGCCTGCCACCGCACATCCAACCATCATCGAGATGGTGTTGAAAAGCGGCAGGTCATAAGAAATAAGATTGTGAGTGTTCAGCAAAACACCGGCGAACAGACACACCCCCATCTCAAGCATGAAGGTGCGTTTGGACTGTGAAGTTTCGGTTGCCCGGCGAACAAAATAAAACCTGAACGGGGCGCTTAGCGCCAGGGCGACCAGAAACGAGGCCAGAATGACAGCCCCCAGCGTCACGGGGGGCAGGGTCTCCAAAACCGGTCAGACTTGCCCGCCATAAAAGGTTAAGGCAACAATGGCAAATGCATACTGGATTGGGATTCGCATGATTACTCCGCCCTGAAAAACAGCATATTGTGTATAATTTCAGCCTTTTTAATTTGTTAGCCACGAATTGACACGAATAATCACGAATTACGGCAATAGGCGAAAGCAGGGTCACTTACAGTGAAATTTAATTTCGTGAAAATTCGTGTTAATTCGTGGCTTCTTTCAAACAGATAAATTAAGCTAAATTGTTGCGTTTTTCTGTGAAGACCGAAGAATGGTGCTGTATCGTAGCGCCGCGGATTAATTAGTGGATTAATTAAGCAATTTTTCCGCAATATTATGGAACCATCCTTTTCCAGAGGTTCGAACGATGCAGACTTGTTTTAAAAACTTCACAAAATCCGGATTGGTTTTCTTATAGGCGAGGATTCTGTTCATTGAGAAAATATTATCAAGATTTGGAGGCGTCACCCCGATATCGGTCTCCCGCTGAACGGCTTCCATAATGATCGAAAGGGCATAGATTGTCAACTTTTCGGCCATTTCTTCCGGTGTTACATCAACCTGATCACCGTGCTGGTAGTTTAAAATTTCATATACGCAAGCCATTAAAACCGGGTCGGCGATATCCTTCGGATCCTTGCATTCGTAGAGGTCAAAGTTGCTGTCGAGAAAGTCTTCCGACAACTTCTGCAGATTTCTAATCCATTCACTGTTTAAATTATGCGGTAAAACGGCTGTGGGGCCATAGCTTAAAACTTCATTGCTGAAACGGGATAGCATCCGGTGGCCCTTTCCTCAGACTGAGTGTTAATTTCACCACGCATTTCCTAATTAACATTTGCCAATCACCTTGTTTTTTTCATTTGCTACAAATTTTGTCAAGAAAATAACCGGTTACAGAAATTCTTTTACGGCAATGCGGATTGGAGAAAAGCGCCATCATTTTCAAATGTCTCGAAATCGTAGGGACTTTGCAGGAACTGCAAATGAATGTTGCGTTTAGATTAAATCATTTACATGTTCTGTCATCTGAAGACGGTTGAGGACGGTGAAAAAAAAGAGGGCGGTCTGGCTACAACCGCCCTCGTGATGTAGGAGGTAAACAGTTACATTGCCTTATCTTGCGGGGTGACTCAGACACCCTGAGTCACCCTTATAAGAAAAGGAGGAGGCAGAAGAAAGCAAGTGGCATCCCACTCGCTTCCCTCAGTGAAGTTCGGCTTGCAATATCCGAACTGTTTATAAAGAGACATTAATTCTGATATGGTTACAATTAAAAGTTGGATATGACAAAGTAGAACTATATGGACATCCCATATTCCTTGTGTAAAAATTCCAGATTGCCCTGGGCATTGTCATACTTCGTTTTCCCATAATTATAAAAATCGAACTTAATTGTTGATATGTTCAGTTGTATCAAACTCCATAAAAACCAGAAGATATCGGGAAATGGCTTAAACAGGTCGATGAAATAAAGGGTTTTGTCAAATTCCCGGTCATGGCAGTATTCCTTGACAATGGCTTTTTCTGATTTGCGCGGCGCGAGAACTTCCTGGAACATGTCGGCAATGTCGTAATACTTCGGCGCCATGCCGGCATACTCCCAGTCAATGATATACAGGGGTGAATCATACAGGTGCTCAAAACCCTCTTTGATCAGGATAAAATTATCTGCCAGCAGGTCGTTGTGGCAGGCGACATACTGTGACGGCGGCATGCTGATGATTGCATCCAATTGTTCCAGGCGCCGGATGGTTCCGGCAATGTCGAATTCGGGATAGTTGACGTTGAGTCCATCCAGGATTGAATCCATTTTTTTGACTTCGCCCAGAGGGTTGAACATTTTTTTAAACTCGACGCCGCTGTTGTGGATCTTTCGGATCGGATCCACAATTTTGGCGTGCAGCGATTCGTCTAAAAAGTTGGCATTTTTCAGTACAATGCTATCGTCGATAAAATCGACGATTGTGACACCCAACTCGGGCATATATCTTACCAATCTGGAAGAGACGCCGATCTTAGCCATTTCGGACAGGGCATGCGCCTCATAATCCCGGTTGATGAAAAGTTCGGTTTTGTCGCCGTAGATACGGACCGACAGATCCCCTTTTTCGGATTTGACGCGATACAGTTTATTGGTGATTCCGCCGCTCAGCTTCGATATTTCAATGTCGCAATCTTTCCACTCCGGGTAAATTCCAACGAATACGCTATCATTGAATTCCACTTCCAAAAGGTTCTTTTTTCGCTCCATATAAAAAGCTCCTTCGACTCGTCGTAGATGCAGCCCGGACATTCCGGAACCAAACATCAAATTTTTATCGCAGACGCAGGACTAGACCCTATGAATTTATTCTTTGGACGATGGGCCCGCGGGAATGATCGCCAGTGGCCGGCCTTATCAATCGAAATATAAATTGGGCAGCCACAGAGCTATCTGGGGAAACACCATCAAAATAACCAACCCCACTATCATCACCAGCACAAAGGGTACGATTGAACGGTAAATATCCCCCAGCGTTATCCCGGGAGGTGCCATGGCTTTCATCAGAAACAGGTTATAGCCGAAAGGAGGCGTCATGTACGCTATCTGACAGGTTACCGTATAGAGAACACCAAACCAGATCGCGTCGAAGCCCAGCTTCTGCACCAGGGGAACGTAAAGGGGCGCGACAATGATAAGCATGGCCGTATCGTCCAGAAACATGCCCATCACGATGAAGGTAAATTGCATCATGATGATGATTCCCCATGGACCGAATCCCCACTCTTCCCGGAAGAGAAGCTCGATGGCATGTACGGCGCCGAGACCGTCAAAAACGGAGCTGAAGCCAAGCGCCGCCAGAATAACCCACATAAACATGCAGCTGACGCTCAGCGTTTCTCTCAGGGTATTTAAAAGCACCTGCCGGGTCAGCCGGCCTTTGAAGAGCGCAGCAAGGGTCGTCACGGCCGCACCGACAGCCGAACATTCCACAAGACTGGTGTAGCCCAGCAGGAACAGTCCGGTCATGGAAAAGATAATGACAAGCGGAAGTATCCCGGCCTGGAGCAACCGCAACCGTTCTCCCCAGCTTATCTGCTGTCGCTCTTCCTTGGATAACGCCGGTCCCATGCTTGGCTGGAGTGCACATCGAATCATGATGTACGCGATCATCAGCCCCCCCAACAGGAGACCGGGAAAAACACCGGCCAACCAGAGCCTGCCGACCGGTTGTCTGGCGATCATTCCATACAGGACGAGGACTACGCTGGGCGGAACCATGATGCCCAGGGAACTGCCGCCTTGGACGACACCGGTTATCATTACCTTGTCATAATTGCGCTTAAGCATTTCCGGCAGGGCGATACTGGCGCCAATCGCCATGCCGGCGACACTCAGGCCGTTCATGGCCGCGATTGCCATCATAAGTCCCATGGTTCCGATGGCCAAACCACCATTGATCGGTCCCATCCAGACATGGAACATCCGGTAGAGATCGTCCGCAATTCCAGACTCGGAAAACATATACCCCATGAAAACGAACATCGGCAACGTGAGGAGCGCATACCAGTTCATCAGGACAAAGGCTGCGTGAAACGGCATCTCCGAAGCGCCCTTGCCCCATAATAAGAGCGCGAAAATCGTAGCCACCGCTCCTATCGCAGCAAAGATTCGTTGTCCGGTAATCAGCATGACCATCATGGCCACAAACATCAGGATAGCGATAAGTTGGTAGCTCATGTTATAGTTCCTCCCCTCTCGCCGTCGCCAGGTCTTTGAAAAATACGGCGACGGCCTGCAGCAGCATCAGCAAGATTCCGATGACCATAACACACTTGATGGGCGCCAGCGGCGGCCCCCAAGGAGTATAGTTTCTCTGCCCGTATCGTAACGCATATTCAAGGCCGGAAAGGCCGCCGATGAGGAGAAACACCACATAGAAGATAAGGAAAGGGGCGGTAATGAGATCGACCACGGCCTTGCCCTTGGTCGACCACCGGCTATAAAAAAGATCCATTCTCACATGCCCCTTCAGAATCACGGAGTAGCCGCCGCCCAGCAAATAATAAGCGGCCATAAGGAATTCAATGATTTCCACTACCCATATGTGGGGTTTATTAAAGAAGGCTCTCGATAGGGATTCAAACACCAAGATAGCCGTCATAACCAAAACTATATACATTGAAAACTCACCTATGAACCGATTCACAGCCTCAATCCATCTCACGTAAGCCCGTATCGCTTTCGGCATATTAAACTCCTTGCTTAATGTTCCTCAGATCCCGATTCATCCTAAATCCATATAAACAACACTGATAGAGCCCGGATAAAATTTCGCTGCCCATCCCGGGCTGAAACAGACATCCCCGACTCAGCCCGTCCCTTGACCTCCAATCGACCGGGCTGGTTCGAATGAGCTTTCGAGCAAAGCAGCCTTCCCGGCCTGATTCTGCCGCGGGCCGGGAGAGGCTGCCGCTCTAAGTGTCCTCAACGCCTGGCGTATAATGCATCAATAGCGGTAGGGAGGACCGGCCTTTTTCATGGTTTCATCGTATTCCTTCAGTATTTCCACAACCTTCTTGTTTCTGGGGCTCTTTTGGGCAATCTCGTCCCAGAATTTGAGCGCTTCCATTTCCACTTGCTTCCACTCTGCTTCGGGGATGGAGGTCAGCTCCAGCTTGCCGCCCTTGACGCGGTAATGGGCCTCGCCCCACCAGTACCAGTATTGTCTGTGGTAATGGGAATAGTCGATTGCCATTCGGAACAGGGCCTGCAGGTGCTTGGGCACTTTATTCCAGGAGTCGGTGTGAACAAAATATGAGCCCACCCAGGCGCCGGAGATGGGGTTCGTCAGGTAGTATTTGGTCACATCAGCCCAGCCGACCGTGTAGTCTTCGGTGATGCCCGACCATGTAATGCCGTCCAGATCATGCGTCTGCAGGGCCATTTGAACATCCTCGTAGGCGAGGGTCACCGGAACAACCCCGAACCGCTGCATGAACCTGCCTCCAGTGGGGAACATATACACCCTCAGGCCCTTCAGATCTTCCAGGTGCCGAATCGGCTTGATGGTGGCGAAATTGCAGGGATCCCAGCTTCCCGCACTCAGCCAGGTGACCCCCGGTATTTCGGAGTAGGCTTCCTCCCAGATTTTGTTGAGCCCATATTCGTTCCAGAGTACGGGGACATCGAGGGAGTAGCGCAGCGCCAGAGGAAAATACGCGGCAAATATGGCTACATCTACAGGCGCCGCAATGGAGTCATCATCGCTCTGGACCGCGTCAACGGTACCTTTCTGCACGGCCCGGAACAGCTCACTCTGTGGTACCAGCTCATCGGCCGTGTACAGGTCGATCTGCATCTCGCCATTGGCTGCCTCATTAAACATTTTAATTGAGGGTTTGATGACCTCCTCAGCCAGGGCCGCGCCGGCGTATGTCTGCAGGCGCCATCGAATGGTCGTTTTCTTTTGTGCAATCACATAGGGCGCGTTCACCGCGGTGGCTGCTACGGCAGCAGCTCCCATTCCAGCTTTTTTAATAAAATCGCGTCTTTTCATTCTACCTATCTCCTTTCATATTGTTGGGGTTAGCATCCAATCAAAACGACAAGGGAATGCCAGTTTAATGGTGAGACGAAAATGCGTCGAGATGATAGTTCATCGACAACGTTTTGACGAGCGGCAGCTTCCGGCCATGACTGTCGTGAAATCCTGATGGCTGCGCCGGCTTCCCAACGGTACAGCACCAACTGACCATGAAGCTGAATGGCAAGTCAAATGCCCCATCGCCAAAAGTCTTTGCGGCGGGCTTTGTCTACCTACATTACTGATCATCATGGTGTCAAGTTATTTTTGTATAGACAGCTAGATCGGTGGTATTTTGAATTAAATGATTTTATTTCCGGTCAAAAAGCTCTGAATATGCGAAACCCTTGTCTCTATTTTCTCTTTTTGTCAAGAATAATACCCGTGACGAAAGGATTAAGAAATAGGCTCAAGGCGGACGGCATAAGGAATCGGCCTAAAGCTCAAGGCGCACGGGGCAGGGATAATAGCACAAGGTTTAAGTAAAAAAGGCTGAACAATATTCAGCATCCAATTCCCAACCTGCAACCCCCATCCCCCTTATGGACAAAGCAAATTGACTCTGCTATTACCATTCATGAGCAGGACCTTGACATTTAGTTGTGACCGGAAAGGACAGAACAATGATCATCCAAAGCGGCGCCGGATTATTGATTTTCGTGGTTCTGGCATGGCTAATGAGCGAAAATCGCAAAGCCGCCGAAATAAAAACGGCTGTCATCGGAATTGTTCTGCAGTTGCTCGTGGGGTTGGTTTTGTTGAAGTTGCCCCTTTTCAGGGATTTTTTTCTTTTGTTGAACCGGCTGGTGCTGTCACTTGAAGAAGCCGTTACGGCCGGAACCTCTTTTGTTTTCGGATATCTTGGCGGCGGCGACCTTCCCTTTAAAGAAAAATTTCCGGGAGCAAGCTTTATCCTGGCCTTCAGAGGGCTTCCGCTGGTGCTGCTGATGAGTGCCCTGTCGGCGCTGCTGTTTTACTGGAAAATTTTACCGCTTGTCGTAAAGGCCTTCTCCCTGGCCCTGCAGAAAACCATGAGGATCGGGGGGGCTGAAGGATTGGGGGTATCGGTGAACATTTTTGTCGGAATGATCGAGGCGCCCCTTTTTATTCGGCCTTATCTCAAGAAGATGACCCGCAGCGAAATTTTCACTATCATGACCTGCGGCATGGCCACCATTGCCGGCACGGTTATGGTGCTGTATGCCAGTATCCTCAGCAATACGATTCCGGGTGTTATGGGGCACATTCTTACGGCCTCCATTATCAGCGTGCCGGCGGCTGTTACCGTCGCTAAACTTATGGTGCCGGAAACAGGTGAATTGACCTCCGGCGTATTAGCGGCCCCGGAACAGGCCACAAGCGCCATGGATGCCGTGACCAAAGGCACCCTGCAGGGTGTTGAACTTTTGATCAACATTATTGCAATGCTGGTGGTGCTGGTTGCGCTGGTATATCTTGTAAACCTGATTCTCGGCCTTCTGCCGGATCTCGGCGACAGACCGATTACGATGCAGAGATTAATGGGATACGTGATGGCTCCGGTGGTCTGGCTGATGGGGGTGCCCTGGCGGGAGGCCCCGACCGCCGGCGCACTCATGGGGACCAAAACGATACTAAACGAGTTGTTGGCCTATTTGGATATGAGTCGCCTTCCTCCGGGCACTTTGAGCCCCCGAAGCCTGCTCATTATGACCTATGCCATGTGCGGATTTGCCAATCCCGGGAGCCTGGGAATCATGATCGGCGGGATGGGGACCATGGCGCCAACCCGGCGGGATGAAATCGTTGGGCTGGGGTTAAGATCCATCATCGCCGGGACCCTGGCCACCTGTATGACCGGCGCGGTGGTGGGGATCATCGGGGGATAAAACTAAATCAGCTGAAAGTTCATAGCTGATAGCTGATAGTTTAGATGGGTGAATCCTTTTTCCTATGAGCTTTGAGCTACAAGCTATGAGCTTTAAGATAGGAGACTCAAAACCTTAAGCAAAAACTCAAAATATTAATTCCGACTTGGGCCTGAGTTTCCAATTCAGCGACCAGCTTCACAATATCATCGAAATCAAAGTCTTCTGCCAGCTTCAGAATTGTACTGCTGAAGCTGCTGTACTGATCCGACTCTGATTCCAGTCCTGCTGCGATGGTTTTTAATTCGGTGATATTTCCCATGTCGACCGCTTCTCGCAGCCGTTCGGCGGTTTGCCTTGCAAGCTCCAGGGGTATGGAAGGGATTGGCGCCGCGCCGGGTGGGAAGTCCTCATCACCCGCGGATTCTTCGAGGCTTCGACAGGATGAAAGAGCTTCGTTCACTGACGCCGGCATATATTAACAAGATTTTATGCTTAAGATAGATACCGATCCTCCGCAACTCGGACCTGGCGGAACCCAATATAGAAGAAGTAGATCAACAGCATGGATTTCATAACTAAAGAAAGATTTTTCCTGCAGCGCAATGTCGGAACTACTATGGCCTAATAATTTCCGCTTGTCAAATTTGGAAGCAGTGCAGGCTCAGGATAAGGTCAGTGTACATTCTAAACATACTTGACACTTTCGGCTAAATTCCCTATGGTAATGTAAATTTAAATCATGGCTTCATATTCAATCCGGATTCGACGTAAATTAATATATACCAACCCATATACTGAGACCAAGGGAGGAACTAATGGCAGAAAAGAAAAGTTACGAATGTGCAAATTGCGGAAAACAAGCGGAATTAAGTGCCGAAGAAGCTCAATCGGCGGAGTGCTGCGGCAAACCCATGCAAGCGGCCGAACCCCTGCCGGTGTGCAAAACCAGTACCACAGCGGAACACACGCGACTCGATGATCTGGGTGAGCCCTGTGACGACGGCAGGGCCGGATCTTAAAAAGAAGCAATCCTATCATTTTTTATAAAATATTGCCCATTTAAAAATCCGCGTACGCGGATTTTTAAATGGGACCACACCCGTCAATCTCATGCGTCCTGCCGCTATGAAGATAAATTTCCAATGAGTCCACGATTTTTTCGCAGCTGAAACCGGCAACCTACAAAGTGCATCGCGCATTCAGGATCACGTATCCCGCATCTAGTATCAAGTAAAAGAGGAGATTGGAATGACTTACGAAGAAATCTTGTACACCACCAAAGGATCGGTCGGCTATATTACGCTGAACAATCCGAAAAAAATAAATGCCTTGTCAATAAAAATGATCGCGGAAATTATTCATGTATTGAATGAGGTCGCGCTGGATGAATCGATAAAGGTGCTCATCATTCGAGCAGCTGGAAATAATTTTTGTGCCGGTCACAATATGGCCGAGATGGTCGATGGCGGGATCAAGGAGTATAAATTTATTTTTGATCAGTGTACCAGAATGATGCAAATGATACATGAAATTCCCCAGCCGGTTATCGCTCAGGTGCAGGGTATTGCCACTGCCGCCGGGTGTCAGCTGGTTGCGTGGTGCGATTTGGCCGTCGCTGAAGAAGGCGCCCGATTTGCCACCCCGGGTGTTAAATTGGGCCTTTTCTGCACCACTCCCATGGTAGCTGTCACCCGGGCCATCAGCCGCAAGGCCGCAATGGAGATGCTTCTGACGGGTCGCTATTTGTCAGCCCGGGAAGCCAAAGAGCTGGGATTGGTAAACCGTGTGGTGACCTTGAATGAATTGACAGCGGAAACCGAAGGTCTGGCCAATCAGATTGCCGAAGCCAGCCGTTTCACTCTGGCGATCGGCAAACAGGGATTTTACGCCCAGGTGGACCAGGCGGATGCCGCTGCCATGCATTATGCCAAACACACCATTACGATGAATCTGGGTGCCGAGGACGCACAAGGGGGAATTAAGGCGTTCCTCGAGAAGAAAAAGCCCGTGTGGAAGAATCGATAGCCACTCATTTATTTACTCTTACAGAACGAAAATAACAAATCCCAAATCCCAGATATCAAATAAATTCCAATGAATAAAATTCAAAAATTCAAACCGGTTATGATCTTGAAGTAAAGACCTTTCAGTTTGTCAGAAATGTGATGCAATAGATTTGATGCGAGAGGCAGGTGAATTGAAAAAAAATAATTTCATCGGTTCCAGAAAAGTCGATATGACCAGCTATTGGCTATTATCGATGAAGTAACTGTTTTGGTCATTGAATATTGTAATTTGGAATTTATTTGGAATTTGGTGCTTGTGATTTGGAATTTTTGTTTTAGAATCCACTTAGCCATGATTTCAAGGTCAATTTTTTGAGCGCTAATAACTATATTTCGGCTGCTAATCTTGCTCCCTGATCGATCGCTCTTTTGGCGTCCAGCTCAACCGCACGATCTGCTCCGCCAATTAAATGAACCGGCATCCCGCGATTTTCTAATTCATCCTTCAGATCCCTCAGCGGTTCTTGACCGGCGCAGATTATTACCGTATCGACCGATAGAACCTCGCGTGCCCCTCTCAAGGTGATGTGCAAACCGGCATCATCGATTTTATCGTAGGTGACGCCGTTTAGCATGATAACCTGGCGCTGCTTAAGGGTTGAGCGATGAATCCAACCGGTGGTTTTGCCTAAAGTTTCACCCATTTTGTTGGGTTTACGCTGCAAGAGATAAACCTGCCGTCCGGAAGAGGGCACCGCAGGGCGCTTTTGTGCCAGTCCGCCTGGAAAATGGTAGTCCATGTCTACCCCCCATTCATTCAAAAAGGCCTTCCGATCGAGACTTGTTGAAACTCCCGTTGGATGGGTGATGTATTCGGCCACATCAAAACCAATGCCGCCGGCGCCGACGATGGCAACCCGTTGACCGACCTTTTTTTTGTGCCGTAACACGTCCACATAGCTCAAGACACTGCTGTGATCGATTCCCGGAATTTCCGGTTTGCGGGGCATTACGCCGCTGGCCAGAATGACCGCCTCATATCCTTCGGCCATCAGCTGCTGTGCCGTGGCCTTCAGATTAAGGCGAAGGCGAACACCGGTTAATTCAAGCTGTGTAATATAGTAGCGAAGGGTTTCGTTAAATTCCTCTTTTCCGGGAATCTGGTTGGCCAGGTTCAGCTGTCCGCCGATGGCGTCGCTTTTCTCGAACAATGTAACATCGTGTCCCCTTGAAGCCGCAACAATTGCAAATGACAGTCCGGCCGGACCGGTACCAACTACGGCTATTTTTTTGGGAGCTTCCGTCGGCAGGTATTGCAGCTCGGTTTCATGACCGGCCCTCGGATTCACCAGACAGGACGCTATTTGGCCGAAAAATATGTGGTCTAGACAGGCCTGGTTGCACCCGATGCATGTATTGATTTCATCGGCTCTGTCCTTGGCTGCTTTTTTTACAAAATCCGGATCGGCCAGCAGCGGACGGGCCATGGAAATCATATCCGCATCGCCTCGGGCTAAAACCTCTTCCGCGACCTCCGGGGTGTTGATGCGGTTGCTGGTTACCAGAGGTATGGAAACCAGGCCTTTGAGCCGGGCGGTCAGCCAGGTAAAAGCCGCCCGCGGCACCATTGCGGCAATAGTGGGCACCCTGGCTTCGTGCCAGCCGATTCCCGTATTGATTATAGTTGCGCCAGCCTGTTCGATTTTTTCAGCCAGGCGGACGACTTCCTCCCACGAACTGCCATTTTTCACTAAATCGATCATTGACAGTCGATAAATAATTATAAAATCTGGGCCGACTTTTTCTCTAACCTGCCGCACAATTTCAACCGGCAATCGAATTCGGTTTTCAAAACTGCCGCCCCACCGATCGGTTCTGTTGTTGGTTTTTGTTACGATGAACTGGTTGATCAGATATCCCTCAGATCCCATGATCTCCACGCCGTCGTAGCCGGCCTGCCGGGCAAGATAGGCACAATTTGCAAAGTCCCGGATGTGTTCCAATATTTCCTCTTCGGTTAGGGCCCGGGGTTTAAAAACATTGATCGGTGCTTTGATCGCTGATGCCCCCACCAGTTTTTCATGAAAGGCATAGCGTCCCGTATGAAGAATCTGCAGGGCGATTTTACCGCCCTGCCCATGAACCGCCCGGGTCACGATCCGATGATTTTTCATTTCGGCATTGGTATTCAGCTTGGCGGCGCCCGGGGCAACGCATCCGGCTTCGTTCGGCGCCACCCCGCCGGTAACGATAAGACTTACGCCGCCTTGGGCCCGTTCGGCATAATAGGCCGCCATGCGCTCAAATCCACCCGGAGCCTCTTCCAGCCCGGTGTGCATCGAACCCATTAGAACCCGGTTTTTGAGTTGGGTGAAACCGAGATCGAGAGGAGCCAATAGGTGAGGGTATTTTGATTGTATCATAATGACTTCTTATTTAATTATCTGAAATTACATGCACGAAACCGTTTAAAATTCCAAATCACAAGCACCAAATCCCAAATAAATTCCAAATTACAATAACCAATGACCAAAACTCAAACTGATATGTCCTCTCCTCAAGGTCATAGACAGGTTTTGAATTTTGAATTTTCGTCATTGGAATTTGTTTGATATTTGTGATTTGTCATTTGGAATTTAATTATGGACTTAGCAGGTCGATCGCCATCAATAGTCAATACTCAATCGTTATATTTAATTACTGGGATTTCCTGTGTACTGCGATCATCGTAATATCATCAAACTGCGGTGCATTGTCGATGTGGTTGAATAGTTCGAGCCTTATCCGTTCGATTAATTTGGAGGCCGTTGGCGCCGGTTTTTCAAGCAATGTCAGGAATCTTTTTTTCCCAAATAATTTTTCCTGGGGCGACATTGCCTCCGTTACGCCGTCCGTATAGCCGATTAATATATCTCCGGGCTCAATTTCCACCTGCTTTACCTGATATTCCATTGCCGGCATCATGCCGACGACCGCTCCCGTGGCTTTGAGGCTTTCTTTGACTCCGGACTGATTCACAATGAGCAATGGTTCGTGTCCCGCGTTGACATAAGCCATTTTGCCGGTACGCGGATCTAAAACTCCGAAAAACAGAGTGGCAAACATGCCTTCCTCGCCGTGCTCCTCGGCAATATAATCGTTGGTAAGTGAAACCGCGTTCAGGGCTTCATACAGATAGTCACCATGTGAATTTGGCTCAGTTTTGGTGGAGCCGGGAACGAATACGCCTCGCAAACTGATTTTACCTGAAAAAACACGGATCAAGCTGCGAAAAAGCGCCATAAAAAGCGCCGAACCGACGCCTTTGTCACACACGTCGGCGATTACCAGACCGAGCAAATTCTCCGGCAGCATAAACGCGTCGTAAAAATCGCCGGATACCTGACGCGCGGGGTGGAAATAAACTGCTATCTCCCAGCCCGGAATCCTTGGTATTAAGCGGGGCAAAAAATCACGTTGTATTTTTTTGCCCTTTTCCATCTCCTTATCCAGGGCTTTGGAATACGCTTCAATCTCCATTTTAGCCTTCTCCAGAGATCGGAATGATTCATCCAATTTGGAGTATAGTCTGGCGTTTTCAAGGGCGCTGCCGATCTGGGCAGCGGTTATCTGCATCAAATTAGCGGTGTCCTGGTTGAAATGCGCCGGCTGATCATGCAGCAGGGTTATAATGCCCAACAACCCTTCACCTTTGAGAATCGGCACAGCCAGGGCCGACCCGACCGTGTATGGTTGATTGGGCAGGTTTACCCAGCGGTCATCATTTTGGGTATCGACAATTAACCCCACTTTATGATTTTGCCGCACCCAGCCGGCGAGACCTTTGTCGAAAACCTGTCCAATTATTTTGGAGCGCTGCTCCGGGGTCGGGTCAACACGGGTCAGAATACCGTCGGTTACCGCACCATCCGCATCCAGCAGAAACAGACTGCCTTTATCCGCACCGGTTAATTCCGCTGATATTTCGAGCGTTTTTTGCAGAAGTCGCGTCAGCACCCGTTCTTTGGCCGAAGATCTTGCAAAATTTACAAAATTATCCAGCAACCGGCTCTGGACCTGCAGAGCGGCTTTTTCGCTTCGCAACCGGTTGATTTCTTTTTCCAGCGCCTTTGGATCTTTCAAATTTAAAGTTCCTCAGAGGTTACTGTCAATACCATCTATATTCGTCTATCTCATAATCTAAGACTGGTAGAATTTATAAAATATTCATTCTTCAATCTTCAATATTCATTTTTGGGCTTCTGCCAAAGTTTCAGTACCTTCAATAGGATCAGGGATAGCACCATGGCTCCCAGGAATACAAAAACTGTTAAGGCAATGCTCCAATTCCACCAGACCGGGGCATTCACCAGAATCAGATACGGTGCCAGCGGTATCAGCATGATCACGTTCATTACCGCGACTTCAATCACGGCGGGTGATTTGAATTCAGGATCTGCGATTCGGAGCAATAACAGCCCACACGATACCGTACCGGTCACCGTTCCATATATCGCGACGGTCCTTTCAAGGTTATAGTCCCAGAGTCGTCGGCCGAGGAAAACGACGACTGCGGTCGTCAGCACCCCGCAGGTCAGAGAAATTGCCAGAATCGGGACGGCATACCTCCATATAATCTGCAGTTGAATCGCCATGACGGTGGATACGATCAGAAAATCAATTGACCAGCCGGTTATCCGCCGTTGGATCCCGGTATCGATCAGGTAATTAATGCCGGTTTTCTTCATCAGCCATCTTAAAATAAACGCAAAAACCAACCCAAAAAAGAAGAAAAACCCCCATAACATGGAAGCTACGTTCGGAGCAAACAGGCTGCCCAGGGCTCTGACAAAAGCATAGGTTACGACATACACCAATCCGACAAGCGCCGTCTGGAAGGCCAGGGTGTCGATATTGGCGGAATGCATGGTTAATCTACCGGCCGGTTGGGGTTCCTGTTTTTTATCTATAATGCCTGCTAAAAAATCCCGCGGTAATGTCTTGAACGTGTGGGCGGCAAGTCCTTTGCGGATACCCCAATTGACTATCGGAACCCCTACAAAAAATGCAAAGAAAAAGCCGATCGTCGCAAACGTCACACCGATCGTTGCTGCATTTTCAAAGCCGATGCCTTGCCAGACTTTTCCGAATGACAACGCCTGGCCGGGGCCTTCATTAAAACCCAAAGGCGCAAAAAAACCGAAGGTCGGAAAAAGTTTTAATCCGAACGAACCTAAGATTAAGACAATCACGCCGCCGATAATTGCCTGCAGCGGGAAGGTTACGGATTGGACGAGCGCCATCCATAATGATCCTTTAAGTATTCCCTTCTTAGGATTTGAAGCCGGCATTCGATTCCCTTCGTCGGTCAATCCCACTGAAATAAATGAAATATTAAAGAAATGGTAGGCAAATGTTTCCAGATGCGACGCCGGCAGATTTATAAGTCCGATATTCAGCAAAATAAGGCCCAGGACGCCGCCGATCAGACAACTGGGTATAAGAAATCGTTGAAAAAAATTTACATTGGCTCTCAGCAGTACGCCAATCAAAAGCATGATGGCCAAACTGCCGAATGCCAGCATGGATTCGAAGGGGAAGGGGATTTGCATACCCATCTCCAGACATCAAATTAATGTTTGACTCTGAAAATTCGAAAAAGGTATAAATTCCTAAAATCAAATTGACCGGCCAGGACCATACATGAGAAAGTGAAATAAGACAACTCAAACCTGCCACACCGCGTTGACCCCTCGAACAGATTGAAACCTCGGACCAGAAACCGGCCAGATTCAAAAAAAGAAGAAAGGAGGTTCCGATGTGGGATGCCATCAACTTTCCGAGAAAATATCCATGGGCAGGCTTGACTATGTGGGGATTACCATCGCGGTGTCGGAACCTTTTTTGTCTCCCTTCGAGGAATAGAATATGATTTATACAAGCTGATGCTTCAAGAACTCACCAACTTTCAAAACTCAAATCCGAAACAAATCCTGTTTGAATTCTTTAAGGTGTTTCTAAGACACTTCACTAGAACGGCCAGAAGCTGCTATCATACCAGATCTGCTCGGTAAGCTCCTTGTCAATATCCGATAAAAAATGCAGGTGCTGCTTCTCCCAATCAGCCAGCCATTGGTAAAGGGCTTTTTCATTCGGATCCTCTGCCTCTGCGGCTCGATCTGAATAAAGCATTATCGCGTTTTTTTCCATGGACATCGCCGCCGTTATGGCTGCAGCCTCATAGTCGGCGGCGGACATTTCTTTTTTCAATTCCTTTGTCAGCACTCGGGGTGCGATGCTGCCGGTGTAATTTCCGGTATATTCCCCGGGATCAAATTTTTTGTTTTGACGGTAGGCCTTGAATTGTTCGGACAGAATTTCGACATGCTTGGCCTCTTCATCGGCCATCATCCCGAAAAATTCCTTAACGGCTTGACCGGATGCCTGCTCGGCAACTTTGCTGTAAAAGGCCTGCCCCCTTTTTTCCAGCAGAATGGCATTTTTTAAAATTTCAGTCGAACGATCGTCACTCATCTTTTACCTCCTCGAATCCGATTAAAAATGATATCTGGTTAATTTATGAACTGTCACGATAATTGCGAGAAACGAGTGAGTAAGCTTGGAGGCTTAAAACGGTTCATAACATTTTGCATTATAGCATTCAAGCTTCCTGGCCTTCCAGCTTTTGTACTAATTCATCAAAAATATCCGCCAGCTTCTGTTCATACCAGCTTTTCAAAAATAATCCATCTATAAATCCGTTATGGCCGCCAAAGACCTGGATGACTAAATTGGTGCGGTGGTTGAGTTCAAGCTGATAAAAATCCTCAACCGGTATGATCGGATCATCTCTAGCGCTAATAATTGTGGTGGGAACCGTTAGATCTTTAATGGCGTCCTTTAAGAGAGAATATTCTCTGAAATATTCGGAAGCGGAATTAAAATCACTGTATTTTTGCAACAATCGATCGGTAACCGCCTGAATGGTTTTCAGGGAGAGCACATCCCCAAAATCATAGATTGCGGGAAACAGCTTCTGCTTTTTTTTCAGCGACTGGATCCATTTTTTCAGAAAGTATATCCGAATTAAAGGATAAGGAACTGCTGGCCAATATGGTTTGAAGGTGGCCGTTTCGCAGATAGGGTGCCGGTCGAAAAGATTCCGCGGTCAACATCCTCAACTTTCTCCACTTTCGCTGTTGCTCCGGGTGATTACTTCCGCCGACTGATAGAAAACCAGTTCCCACTGCCAGGCCGAGGTGTCGTGGCGGATGATATATGTCGCGTCATCGCTGCCTAAGACTTTAAAATAGCGATGATCCGTCGACAGCCACCGATCAAGGATTTCCCTGACTTCGATTTTATTGGCCGCCATTCGAATGTAGCGGGGCGTTTCCTCTCCCCGGTATCCGGAATAGCATTCTACCTGAATTTGCATGAGATTTAAATAATCCCCCTCGATCTCACCCGCCTTGTAATAGCCAATTAAGACTCACTAGATCAATATCATAAATTATAGATTGAATTCAACCCCGCATTGTAATAGCTTTTTAAACGTTCGTTTTTCAGAATTTTTTAAAAACAACAATATAGGCCTGACATGCTTAAACGCCTGTGCTTATTTATAGGTTTAATCGCTTTTTTCCTGATGCCGTCTGTTCCTGCAGCGCAGCAAACGGCTCTGCAGGCCCAGAACATTGTGGTGATCTATGATCCGCCCCTCGACAGCGCTGCCCGGGAAATCGTTCGTATTTATCCGGAACTCGAACTGGAGCTGGAAGAACTATTTGAATGGGGTCTGACCATCAAGCCTCAGATCCTTCTTGTCGGAGACACCCAAGCATTTCAAAAAATTACGAACAGCAATCTTATTGTCGCCTTCGCGGTTCCTGAAAAAAAACTGATTGTCATCGATTATTCCAGGATGACTATCCACCCTTTTACGCTCAGCATAACCCTTAAGCACGAACTGTGTCATTTGCTGCTTCATCAACACATTAGCCGGGAAAACCTTCCTAAATGGCTGGATGAAGGTATTTGCCAATGGGTCAGTGATGGAATTGGAGAATTATTCGTAAACCAAAATTTATCCGGACTTGATGCAGCCGTCATGTCCGGCCGCATCATACCTCTTAAAAAGCTCACCAATTACTTTCCCCCGGACAAAGCCTCATTGACGCTGGCCTATGAGCAAAGCAAAAGTGTGATCGGCTATATTGAAAGGCAATACGGCAATGGTGCGATCCTGAACCTGCTGGATCATCTCAAAAACGGTGATACGGTGGAGGAAGCGGTAAGGGACAGCCTTGGCATTTCCTTTGCGCGGCTTGAAAAACAATGGCTCGACCACCTTGAAAGCCCACCGCGCTGGCTCGTTTTTTTTGCCGGCAATATTTACAGCATCCTCTTTTTTCTGGCAGCCGTTCTGACGTTTTTCGGATTTTTAAAAGTGCTGAGACGCAGAAGGAAAGTCTATGAAGAATGGGAGGAGGATGAATAAAAACAAAATAACGCCAACACTTATGCCAATACTCCGGCGGCTGCAACCTGAACCATCCCCCAGCTGATCGCAACCTGCGCGGCAGCGATGGATGATGAGATTTTCATGCAAATTTCAGGTATTAGTACAAACCTTTTTACAATTTTCAATTTTTACTATATATTGTAAGGAAACACTTGATGTCGATTAAATTCTCTATTCAACCTCATTTTAAAAAAGGGAGTGCATGAATGGCTATATTTGGCAAAAAGGAAAAGGATGAGAGGGCGCCCGTCGTTCAACCGCCGCCGATTCCGAGAGACATACCCAAGGAACCGAAAAAGAGTCCGGTAAGAGATACGACACCTGTAGCGGCAAAGGACACCACCAAAGAAACGACCTATCTGGGCAAAAATTTAAAAATCACCGGTAATGTATCCGGCGAAGGAAACTTGATCTTATTAGGCACCTTTGATGGAGAATTCGATTTAAAGGGTCAATTAAAGGTTGCCCAGGGTGCCAGGATCAAAGGAAACGTCAAAGCGACTTCTGTATCCATCAACGGCAATGTAGAAGGAACAATTCTGGCAAGCGAAAGAATACTGCTTGATAGCACAGCTGCAATGAAGGGACGGCTTGTGACGCCCAAGATCTCCATTCAAGACGGTGCCGTTTTTGACGGAGAGCTCCAGATGAGCGGAAAATCGGAACAGGCACCCAGGATAGCCGCTCCCCAGCCGAAAATGGCGCCGAAAGAGACCTCTAAAACACCGCCTGTTTCTGAAATAAAATAGATATTACCGTTCACGGTTTAAAGGCTCATGGTTCAAAGCTTTGGATTTCCGGATTAATCCCAACTTTAACCGCAGCTCACAAGCTCAGCATGATTATTAAATAGCTTAAAGCTAATCCAGTAGGATAACCCTGAACCTTGGAACCTATATTAGCAAGGAGACATTTAAATGGACAAAGGCAATGCGACCGGCTCAACCTCTTTGTTGAGCAAAGAAATAAAGATGGAAGGCGAGATCCAGGGCAGTGAAAACCTTCAGGTGGAAGGCCGATTCAAGGGAACTATCAAACTTGCGGGTGATTTATATATTGGTCCGACCGGTGTTGTCGACGCGGATATTGAAGCCGATAATGTCATTATTCAGGGACAAATCAACGGTAATGTTTTAGCTCGCAAGCAACTCCAGATTCAATCATCCGGCAGACTTTTGGGAGACTGCACGGCGCAATCCATTGACATAAAGGAAGGCGCTCTGTTTGAGGGTCGCTCCAAAATGATCAGATCGTCTGCAGCCTCCACCGGTGGCGGCGCGGTTTCCGGTGCCAAGAGTTAACCCAAGTGAGGTAAAAGGTAAAAGGCTAAAAGCTGGGTGCCCGCCTGCGCGGGCATGACAGTAATCATATCTATATGATATTTATTAATCTATTGTCATTCCCGCGCAGGCGGGAATCCAGAAAGATGGTAGAATCGGACTTTTTAGGGGATCATCAGTCTTTACCCTTTAACCTTTACCCTTTAGCCTCCGCTTTTCACCTTATTCGTCGGATCTCCTTCCGCCACCATTGTGTTGAGAACTTCCCGCTCCGGGGGTCCTGGCAGAATACCGGCCAAATCCGCTTCCAGGACAATGGTGCCGTCCTGGTTGCGATAAATTGCCTGAGCCCGGGCACGGTTGTGGTCGTCGATTTCACTGATGATGAACGTGCACTCAATCGTATCACCCAAATAAACCGGCCGCTTGAAATGGAAGTTCATTTCTGAAGCCAGCCATCCAATCTGTCCACCGATTTCCGTAAGGATGCTGCCCACCAGCAGTCCATGACAAATCCGCCCATTGAATTTTTTGGTTTGCACAAACCGTTTTTCAAAATGAATCGGGTTGTAATCGCGCGTGACATGGGCAAATGCCAATATATCCTCTTCCGTGAACTGTCGCGAAACGACAAAGGTTTCCCCGACAGTTAAACCCTGAATAGTTTTTTGGCGGATTGCTGATTTCGCATTAGTACCAGTCTTCAATTTTCAGATTCTCTATTTTTTTGAATTCTCTTACATTGTGGGTAGCCAATATACTGTTGTTGGCCATGGCAGATGCCGCAATTAAAATGTCATAAGGTCCTATCAGACTACCCTGCCGCTCCAGTTTTATTCTGATCTCTGCGGCACACTTTGCCTCCGATTGCCCAAAAGGAATGATGTTGACCAATGACGTAAGCTCTTGGAGCTGTTTTTTCCTTTTGGTCGGAGATGTTGATTTCCCAATTCCGACTTCCAGTTCAAAAATAACGATAGCTGGAATTGTAATATTGTTGGGAGCCTTGTTTAGCAGTCGATTTGCAACATTTCCCTGGCCTTTAAAGAAATAAATTAGAATGTTTGTGTCAAGACAGTAAATCATAGGGGCTCTCTCTTCGCATCTTTACCCATTCCGGTTCGAAGTTCTTCGGCTGTTGGCAGATCCCTCCAGGCGCCGGAAAGTTCTATTATTTGATCAGGCCATGTTTGAGACGTTTTTTCCTTTATCAGATCGGAAATCCATTTGCTCTTGGAGACGCCTCTTTTTTTTACAATATTGAGCATTTTTTTTTCCGTTTCGGAATCCAAATAAATGGTTACCTGTCCCATCGGGTATCACCTCCATTAATTATTGACATATATGTTAACATATAATTATTTTTTGTCAATGATCGGAAAATGGAAAGTCCTATCGACGGGGTGTATACCCGCAAACATCACCAACGGCAGTCGATCTCTTCTCCAACGTAGCGGCTGGGTTTATCGTCGCCCATAAAAGCTTCGCCAATTAGTCCATACCTCCGATCAGGACCATGCATAATCGATTGGCTCTTCAACAATCTTTGCGCGAACAGGGTTTTCCCAAATATAACAGGCGACATCAGTCAATGATTCTTCTATGGATGTTTGTCGTGTGTGGCGATAGTAATAGAAAATGCACGACCTTGATCATAAACCGGGAGAGGCAGACGAATATTTTTTCGTACCCGATTGCGCTTCATGATGTCCTATTCAATACAGACATATTTTGTTTATCGACGCTGCTCGGGCAGGGGTAAATCGCCGCCCCTACATTATGATACTTTGAAAATAACCGGCCGGGTGAACGTGTGTAACTCGCGCCTAAGGGCGCCTGACATCGAACCGGGCATCAACCCTATACCTTACGCCGTGCGCCGAAAGCCTAATGCCCGTTTCTTATACCTTGCACCTTAAACCTTATACCTCTTTACCATCTCCATCACACTATCATCCGGCCTGAACGCCAATTCGCAGCAGGGTACAGCGGTTGCAATTTCCTCAAAAAGTCCCATCGTAAATTCCATACCCGCTGCATCCCAGTAGGGTGGAAAAGAGCATTGCAACATCCTAAGCACCGCTTCGACTCTGGATAGCGCTTGAATGGCGTTCTTTGGGCTGTGACGCAGGAAAAAGATTCTTTCCAATTTTACACCCTGCGGAGAGCCGAATTTGGCCTCGCCGTGCCAGGGTGTGCCGTACATCCGGAATTCTCCATCGACATAACGCACAATGGTTCGATCGTCACTTAAAACGGTTGCCGCTTTTGTCCGATCCCACAAGTTGGCCAGCGTGCTCTTGCCGGCGCCGGATTCGCCGGTAAACAGCATGCCTTTTCCGTTATAGTCAATGCCACAGGCGTGAATGATAACCCCGCAGCCCTGGGCCAGGTAGTTTATCATCAACAGTTCCATGGTAGGTCCAAAGAAAGGATCAGCACCATGACCGCTTGGTTCGGTAAAATAAAGGTCGGCTCGTTTAAATTGAGGAGATAGGACAAGCAATCTTTGCAGATCGGAATATGAGTCAAAAATTTTAACTACCGATTTGTCGCCGTTTCGGTAAAGACTCCAGATCGGAGGGCTGTCGAAACCTCTATTGCCCAATTCCAATTCCGGCGCACCGAGATGCAGCCCCAGGTGAAGATCAGCCCGGCCGTCAAAAATAAAAGGCTGGTATGACGGAGGCGTATCAAATTCGAACTGTCCGGATTGCCATTTAACAGCCGTCGTTATATCGGCGATTTTGATCTTGAGATCTGAAGGCATGAACCGAAAAAAGTAAAAGGCTAAAGGTGAAAGGCTAAAGACAATAGGTAAAACGTAAAAACGGCAGAGGCTGCCATTTTGGAGTTCAGCATTTTTTATTTGGACATTGGTTTTTCCTGCTAACTTACAGTCCGACTGAGGAAATACTGCGGCGCCGGTGCCAAGGCCTACCAGCATCAAGTGGCCAATCGCAGAAATTGTAAAATTCGACCAGCCATCCTGTTCTAGTCTCCGGGGCTTCCAAGCCAATAGATCTTTCGCCTTGTACCTTTAACCTTTATCCTTTAACCTTATTTTATGATCCCGGCCCTAAGCATGGCTGAAATGTCGGAGGGCCGCAGCCCACCCCGGAGGGACCACCGATGCCGGAGGTCTTACAAACCGCCAGCACAGCCGTCTTGGCATCCAGTCTGATTTTCCTAATTTCAGGTTTCGCGTATTTCTTCTTTTGGCTTTCCATAATTAATCCGCCCTGGAAAATAGCATATCCAGCGTTGTGAACTGTTATTTGAACTTGAGACACTTGTTTGACTAAGGCGCCGGCGGCTTAATTACTGTATGCTGCGCATATATTTTATTGGTTTATTCGTTATCCGGACACTGGTCTTCTGGGCCTGCGGCCCGTAAGATTGAACTTGGCTATATTTAGATCCACCTCACGGGATAAATCATTATTTTACAATCAATAAACAAGCTGCACCATCAGCGTTGCCTTGCGCCTTTTATCTTTATTCCGTCGCCTTTCTCCTTTTACCTCAAACCTATATTCTTCAACCCATTAAACTCAATAAACCCTATAAACTCAATTAACACGAATCACCGCATCAATTTCAATTAAATCATTTATAAACTCGTTCAAATCCGCTTCTGCTTCCTGCAGCGACGCCTCATATTCATCCAGGATTTTATCTTTGATGGTTTTCAAATTCCGCTCGCCGTCCAGCTGCTCCCAAATAAAAGCGCCGATCTCATTTAAATTGTAAATACTGCCCATATCACCGACGTTATCCTTGATGGGAACCAGAATCGTTTCATCCTCGATACGGCGAAATACAAAGTTTTCATTTCTACGGTAGCATTGTTCCAACTCGATCATTTTAATAAGCCATTGTCAGTAGCATGTCATAAGTTATTGATTGAGAAAAATAATATTAGTTCAATCTTAGCATCAATTGCCTTAAAAAGCCAGAACTCTGCTGAATTGATATCAGCTGCTATATAAAGTTCCTTATTTTGCCATAGGCAGGATTCCTCCCCGCCTAAATTCAGCGGGATCTTCAACCAGCTACGCTTTTGCATTCCTGCATCCCAGCTTCCCGGCCTCCTCGCCTCCCAGCCTATTTGCTCATTCCTCAGTCCTCATCCCTAGTTCCGGTTGGTTTTAGCTTGCCTCCAATCTAAACGCTTTGCTCTATGCGCCGTGCGCTTTGGGCAATTTTCTTGGTTCTTTGGCATTTGGCCTTGCACCTTGCACCCTGCGTCTTTGGCCTTTGGTCTTTTTATTCCCCAGCCACAAGAGTCCGATCAGCGCGAGCAGGCCAAACAGACTGCTCATCGGCCATTCGGTAACGAAAAAGGAGGCTTCGGTGGATTCTGAAGTGGAAATAAAACACCCGCTGCGCGCGCCGCCGGTGGTCTGATTACCTGTTTGCGTTCGGGGTTGAGGTTCCAAGGTGGGACTGAGCACCAGGCTGCGGGGGCCCTCATCGCCGTCGGCGTCGACGGCCGCCACGGTGTAATAGTAGGTGGCATCGCCGGTCAGGGCCGCTGCCGCTGGCTGCCCAGGCCGGTGTCCACAAACCCGGTGGCGTTCAGGGTCTCGGCATTGAGTTTGATGTAGCCCTGTCCCGGCCGGCTGCTGCGATAGATGTTGTAGCCGGCCGCCTGCTGCCCGTTGCCGTCGCTGCCCGGCTGCCAGTTCAAATCGATGTCGCCGTTGAGCCGCCACAGCCCCTGCAGTGCCTCGGGCCGGCGGGGCAGGGGGACCTTCAATTCCATGGCCGGATCGCCGAAGAGCAGAAACGTTTCACTGACCTGCCGGTAATCGGCGCTGTCGTTGGCCAGA
>CAVYNY010000003.1:0-108340 GCA_963769935.1 uncultured delta proteobacterium
CTTTGTCGCGGTAAGCGATAAAGTTCGGAATGGCGATGGCCGCCAAGATACCAATAATTGCGATAACGATCATCAGTTCGATAAGTGTAAAACCCTGTGAATGTTGCCTCTTAGTTTCTGAAACATGTTAAACCCTCCCTGTTTAGATTGATTTGTTTTAATGGTAAATTTGGATCGCATTGTTAATAAAGAATTTTCTTCATTTGTTCCCTTCTATTCCCTTCCCACCTCCTTTTTTGATTTGTTAAATAATTTTTTTTCTTTTCGTATTCTGATAAATTGTTGCAGTATGTTTAAGCAATTGCTGTGCCAAAAATCCTGGTTACGTCCACATAAATATAACTGACTGTAATTAAAGGATTATTTTTTTCTCTCGCTTATTAATTTAATTCTATCGGCCTGACGCACTTTTGCCAGATTACAAAAATCAGCCGCTTTCTGACAAAAATTGTCAAGTTGATTATAGTTGCCATACCTTTTGATATCTTCCAATGCAAGCTCCTTAAGTCCTTGATAATGATTGTTATCGGCAGATGTATCGATTACTTTATGGTTAAGTTGGAAAAAGACGGGAATTTTGGAACTGGCTGGGGAAAGGATTTCCGAATAATTAATTATCCGTATTCAGTCCGAAGATTCAATTGGGGGACTATATTTTTCGAAACCTGGTATCGCTATTTCTCACCGGAGAGTAAATAGTGGTTGAACAAAAACCCACCCATAAGGCTGTGTTGGGTTTCGCCCTTGTGAATCCATATCGGCGTAAAACCCTGATTTGCGTAGGTTGGGTTGAGAAACGAAACCCAACATTCTTGATCGGGCTCAACCCAACCTACCCGAAATCCGGACTTTTCGTTCAGGCACTAACTAATCCGCGGACCTCTCGATCCAACGACTTCGTTCAGAAAGGAAGATCCTTTTAAAATAGATTCTTGTCCAAACTGCTATTTATCAATTCTCAGTTTGTCCAGCCGATAGCGCAAAGAGCGGAAACTGATATCCAGCAGTTCGGCCGCTTTGTTCTTATTCCCGTTGCTGCAGTCGAGGGCCTTCTGCAAATAAGCGCTTTCAATTTCTTCTAAGATCCCATCCAAGGAAACGCCCCGGCTGACTTCATCCAGGTCAAACCGCCGGTCTTTGAACCCCTCGATCCAGCGCCGTTTGTGCAGTGAGAGCGCCAGGCTGTCGGGCAGAATGATATTGGTGGTGGACAAGGCCACACTTCGTTCAAGCAGGTTTTCCAGCTCCCGGATGTTGCCCGGGAAATCATATTTGGTCAGTAAATCCAAGGCATAGGATGAAAATTTGCTGATTTCTTTGCCCATTTCCTTGGTGTATTTTTCCAGAAAATGCTGTGCCAAAGCTCGCAAATCGGCTTTGCGCTCCCGCAGCGGCGGCACCTTGATTTCGATGACATTCAGCCGGTAAAAAAGATCTTCGCGAAAATTGCCGCTGATGACTTCTTTTTCCAGGTTTTTGTTGGTTGCCGAAACAATCCGCATATCGACAATTATGTCTTCATTGCCGCCCACCGGTTTAAATACCTTCTCCTGAACCGCTCTCAGCAGTTTGACCTGAATGGGAAGGCTGAGTTCACCAATTTCGTCCAGAAAGATGGTGCCTTTGTGGGCGATTTCAAACAGCCCCTTTTTATCCTGGGTCGCCCCGGTAAAAGAGCCTTTTTTATGGCCGAAAAGCTCGCTTTCCATCAGGGTTTCAGGGATGCCGCCGCAGTTTATAACCACAAACGGCTGTTCACTGCGATCGCTTTCCTGGTGGATCGCCTGGGCAATTAACTCCTTGCCTGTGCCGCTTTCGCCGGTGATGAGGACATTGGTCTTGGTTCTGGCCACCTGCTGAATCAGTTTATAAATATGCCGCATGGCAGGGCTGTTGCCGACGATAAGATCAAAGTGCAGATTCTGCTTTAACTGGTCATCCAGCACCTCTTTTTCATGTTCGACCGTTCTTAAATTTAAAGCTTTGGCGATCGTCTGCAGCAACTCATCTTTGTCGAAAGGTTTGGGAACATAATCATAGGCCCCCTCGTTCATTGCCTCCACTGCCGTTTCTGTGGTGGCATAAGCCGATATCAAAATCACCACGGTGTCCTGATTGCTTTTTTTAGAAGCCCGCAGCACATCCAGGCCGGAGATATCCCCCAATTTAATATCACAGAGCAGCAGATCAAATTGCTGCTTTTCAAGCAGGTCGATCGCACTGCGGCCGTTCTTGGCGCAGCTGACACGGTAGCCCTCTTTGGTAAGCATGTATTCGAGGACCTCACGCATGCTCAACTCGTCGTCAACCACCAGAATATGAGGCGTGTTTTCTGTCATAATCAAAAATTACGTTTACTATTTTTGTTAATGGTACCAGAAAAATTATCAGGTTCTACCTGCAATCTTTTGCGCAAATAAATCACCCATCGCTTGAATGGTAATGATCCCCGGTATCTGAGCAGTTGATGGCAGCGCTTCTCAGCACCGGCCGGCATCAAACACGATGCGGCCGCCGACCATTGTCAAAACCGATTTGCCTGTCAGCTCCCAGCCGTCAAAAGGCGTATTGCGGCTGAGTGACTGAAAGCTTGCCGCTGCTACGGTGTATGACAATTTCGGATCAATGATGGTAATGTCTGCCGGCCGACCGACTCGCAAACCGTTTTCAAGTCCGAGAATTCGGGCCGGTTCAGTGGACATCTTTTCAACCAGGCGGGTCAATGACAGCACTCCCATTTCCACCAGTTTCAGACTCAATGACAGCGATGTTTCCAGCCCGATAATTCCATTGGCGGCCACGGCGAAATCAATGTCTTTTTCTCTGTTCGAATGGGGCGCGTGATCGGTGACAATGGCATCTATGGTGCCATCGGCAAGTCCTTCGCAGATTGCCTCGCGGTCTTGTTCGCTGCGCAGCGGGGGATTCATTTTGGCGTTGGTGCCGCACTCGGCAACAACCTTGTCTGTCAGCATGAAATAATGCGGTGCAGTTTCAGCGGTTACCTTCAAACCCCTGGCTTTTGCATCCCGGATGGCCCGCACGGATTCCCGCGTGCTGACATGCGCAATATGAACCGGCGCGCCGACGAGTTCAGACAGTGCGATGTCCCGCAACACCATAACACTTTCGCTGGCATTCGGGATTCCCGCATACCCCAGCTTCCGGGATGCCGCTCCCTCGTTCATAACACCGCCGGCAGCCAGACTGAGATCTTCGCAGTGGGAAATAACCCTCAAATTATTTTCTTTGGCACTTTGAAGTGCGGCGCGCATCAGACGGCTGTTCGTCACCGGATTTCCGTCATCTGAGACGGCAATGGCACCGGCCTTATTCAGCTCCGCAAAATTACAGAGCGTTTTCCCCTCAAGCCTTTCGCTGATGGCAGCTACCGGATAAACCCGCACCAGATCCGCTTGAGAGGCTTTTTCCAGAATCAGTTCGGTAATTTTGCGGCCGTCATTAACCGGGCTGGTGTTGGGCATACAGCAGACTGCACTGAATCCGCCCCAGGCAGCCGCCCGGCAACCGCTTTCGATGGTCTCTTTGTGTTCGTGCCCCGGTTCACGCAGGTGAACATGCATGTCGATTAAACCGGGAGTCACAATCTTGCCCGCAGCGTCAATTATTCGGGGCTTCGGATGTTGAATGTTTGACGCACCATGGTCGGCGATGGATTGGCCATGCTCAATAATCTTAACAATCTTGCCGTCTTGCACAATGATGTCGCCGATTCCGTCAAAATGCCCGGGATCAATTATTCTGCCGCCGGCAATTCGAATTTGCATTGCCTGATAGACCCTGCTGATGCAACTGGTTTAGAGTTCACTTTAACGTTATTCTGACCGGTAACGCAACAATCATGCCATTATTTTAAAATCCGGCCCAACCTGCTCCACCTGACCCTAAAATCCTGGCTATCCCAGGACCAGTAAATAATAAATGCATTACCCTCGACCGCCTTCAGATCGACAAAACCCCAAAACCGGCTGTCGAAGCTTTCATCCCGATTATCACCCATCATAAAAAGCGAATTTTCGGGTACTGTAATAGGTCCGAAATTATCCCGCGGCCGGATGTTGCCGGGAATAATGTGGGGATCTGTATAAAAACCATGGTCGTGTATGAGGGGCTTGTGATTCACGTAAAGCTTCTTATCCCGGCTTTCAACAACATCACCACCGATCCCGATGACCCGTTTGATAAAATCCTTACTGGGGTCCAGCGGAAACTTAAATACAATGATGTCCCCCCGTTGAGGTGTTTCTATGGGGATAATGGTTTTATGCAAGTAGGGAATTTTAACCCCGTAAATAAATTTGTTTACTAAAATGTGATCGCCGATTAGCAGGGTTTGCTTCATGGAGCCTGAAGGAATTTTAAAGGCCTGGACCACAAAAGTTCTAATGAACAACGCAATCAGAACCGCAACAAGGATGGCCTCAATATTTTCCCGCCAATGACTTCGGCCGGGTGTTTGATCGTCTTTTTCTTTTGAGCGTTCCTGTTTCAAATTTTCCGATACCTTTCTCGGTCAGCGTTAGAAAAAATAGAAAATAATTCTTAGCAGCAAATTAGCAAAAATTCCGGCAGCGACATCGTCCGCGACAACTCCCAACCCACCTGAAACTCGTTGGTCCAGGATTCGAATTGGAAACGGCTTTAAGATATCCAGAATTCTGAAAATTATAAAACCGCAAACGGCCGTGGTCGGATTAAACGGCAGTCCGATTAATGTGACCACCATTCCGGCGACTTCATCAATAACGATGCATGCGGGATCGCTTCTCTTCAGTAATCTTTCAGCGACATTTGAGATCCAAACAGCAAAAAAAATAAAGAGTATCGTGCAAGCTATCGCCTGTGTCAATTTAAGTTCCGCCAAAAGTAAACAAAACGGAAGACCGACTATGGAACCAAATGTGCCCGGGGCAAAAGGAATGCGCCCAACATAAAGCCCCGTGGCAAGAAACACGACTGCCTCTTCTCTCAAATTCATTGCCCGTGTCTATAATCTGGATCGGCTTTTGTCAAGCCCATGATCGCTTCGCTCAAAATGACGAATTATCGTCATGCCCTGCTGCGGCCTCCCGGGTCACTGTTTCATAAACGATTCGCAGGGGAACCTTGCGTTCAATTGCAATTTTGCGACACACTTCATATTCGGGTACGATGCGAATATTTCCCTGTGGATCCTTGATCCGTTTGACCGCTATAACGCCATAGGATGTATTCATCTCCACGGATTCTCGCTCCAGCAACCGTCGACGGCTCGAGTAATATCGGACTCCCAGGGTTGTTGTTTCAGTCAGTATCCGCTGAATAAGCGTTTCTCGCTTTTCGATTTTGCAAAGCACCTGCAACATCGTGCCGGGTCTGTTCTTCTTCATATAAATCGGAATCCAGTAAACATCCAAAGCACCGTCTTCAAAAAGACGATCCATCAGATGGCCGAATAACTCCGGATTCATATCATCGATACTGGATTCAACGATTTCAATTTGATCCTCTGACAGCGCTGCGGATGTTTCAGACACTGGACGCGACTCAGTGCCGACAATGATTCGCAACAGATTCGGCCTTTCGGCAAGATCTCGCTGACCGGCTCCATACCCGATGGCATGGACGATCATATCCGGCAGGGCGCCGAAGCCCTGCGCCACCGAAGCAATAATCGCCGCTCCGGTGGGAGTGACCAGCTCGTAAGGAATTTCGGTACCATATACCGGAACGCCTTTCAGGATTCCCAAAGTGGCCGGCGCCGGCACGGGAAGCTTGCCGTGCCGGCAGATAACAAATCCTTTTCCAAGGGGCAGCGGAGACGCAGTAATTTTTTTGATCCCCAGGTATTCCAGGCCCAGTACGGATCCGACAATATCGACGATGGCGTCAATTCCGCCGACTTCGTGAAAATGCACCTGCTCGAGGGAGCAGCCGTGAATATGGGCTTCGGCCTGTGCCAGTTTCCGGAATACTTGGAGACTGGCTGATTTGACCGAATCCGCCAGGGGACTGTCTTCGATCATCGAACGTATTTGTGAAAAATTTCTTGAAATTTTATCATCCGAGGCTTCCACGTCGACCAACGTGGCATGCATACCGTTTCGCTGCACCGGTGTCATTGCAAGATCAAAATTTGTCAGGGGAATACCCTTTAATTGATCTTTTAGCCAATCCAATGGAACTCCCAGATCAACTAAGGCACCCAGGGTCATGTCTCCGCTGATTCCCGCAAAACAATCAAAGTAGGCCAACATAAGATATTCCTGTCTTCAGATAAAGTTATTGACAAAAATAACAACAAATATAATATATACGGTTTATATTGGAAGTGCGCAGCTGGCTGGTGCGGCTCCCGGACTTCAAATCCGGTGTGGGGCGCTAAAACCGTCCCGGGTGGGTTCGATTCCCATGCACTTCCGCCATTTTTTAAAGGATTAAGATATATACCCCGATGACAGATTATTCAAGCCTAACATTATGGGTCTAAAGGCAGAAAGGCAAGATATTCTGTGCTCGACGCGGGTTTGGGTATGGTTTACGAGTTTCTTTGCAGATACGGTACGATGTACAAGAAACGCATCCTCGGTGGGGTTATAATCATCCGTTAGTGATTTGCGCCGTCATGGCATTCCAGGGCTTTGTTGAATGCCTCAGGCTGTGTTTCGGGGATAGTTCTTAAGACAATGGCCCCTTGGCCAGCATTCTGCCAATGATCATTCGTTGTATTTCATCGGAAAGGATCACTTCATGGGTCGCCGATGCATGCCAGGTGATCTTTCGATATTTTTTACCTAGTTTAGAACCAAACGCATCTTTGGGAACGATAAAGCTCGATATGACATCCTGGTGGTCATATCCCCTGCCTGCATTGACTGCCGATCATTGAAGAAGGAAGCTGCGAGAGACAGCGGATGTGTGGTGAAAGGATCCGGACGACGAGCCTAAAAGCCGGATCCTTTCGATTGTTTCTGACGGTTCGGTTCAACCCACGTTGCGGTCCACCCCTTCCCAATATTTCGCACGAACTTCCTTCTTCAACAGCTTGCCGGCACCGCTTTTAGGCAATTCTTTTACAAAATCCACACTCTTGGGCACTTTGTACGAAGCGATCATTTTTTTACAGTGTCCGCGCAGTTCCTCCCCGGTTGTGGACATATCGGGCTTTAAGACTACCACAGCGTGGACTGATTCGCCCCAGTCCTTGTGGGGAATGCCGATGACAGCTGTTTCCAGGACAGCCGGGTGGCTCATGATGGCGTCTTCCACCTCCACGGAGTACACATTTTCACCACCGCTTATGATCATATCTTTGGCACGGTCAACGATGTAAACGTACCGATCTGCATCGATACGTGCCAGATCCTTGGACCAGTACCAGCCGTCGATGAGCGCCTCGGCCGTTTCCTTGTCCCGGTTCCAGTAGCCCTGCATGATGTTATCGCCTCGGGCAATGACCTCGCCCACCTCGCCGGGTTGGACATCCGTGCCATGCTCGTCGACCACCCTGACCTCAACACCAATGATCTGGCGGCCTGCCGCCTTGAGCAGGTGGGCTTTTTCCGGGTTGGTGAGTCCCTCCGTATGATCTTCAGGGAAAAGAATGGTCAGGATGGGGCCGCCTTCGGTCATCCCGTATAACTGGATAAAATCACATTTGAACACGTCCACCGCTTTACGGAGCAGCGCCGGCGATATCGGTGAAGCGCCGTAAAAAATATATTGTAGACTGGACAGATCGAATTCAGCGACGTTGGGCATGTTGGCCAACATGTTGATCATGGTCGGCACCCAGAGTGTCGCGGTGGGCTGGTAGCGTTGGATAGCCTTTAGCACGGCGGTGGGTTCAAAATTCACCAGCACATGGCTTCCACCGCTCATGGTAATCGCAAAATTAATGGCCCCGTCGGCCAGGTGGAACATGGGCGCCGAGTGCAGTGCTCTCTGGTTTTCATCGAGTTTCATGGCTGAAATCAGATGAGATGCATTGCTGATAATGTTCTTGTGGGTCAGCATAACCCCCTTGGCGATGCCTGTGGTTCCGCCGGTGTAATAAATGCCGAACAGGTCGTCTTCTTTCGGACCATCGGCTACATAAGGCTCTGCGTTTAGCAGGCTGTCGTAAGGAATCGCCCCTTCGAAAGGCGCTTCATCACCGATGTATACAAAATACTCAACGTTGGGCATCTGGTCCTTGATCTGAATGATTAGATCCTTGAATGCAATATCCACGATGACGATTTTGGCTCCGGAGTCGTTGACCTGGTGAGCCAGTTCCGGGCCGGCGAGACGGTAATTCAGTGGAACATTCACAAAACGGCCGGCAGAAAAACCATAATAGAGGTCGTACCATCGGTAACTGTTCAGCGCCAACGGAGCCACCCGATCACCGGCTTTGAGACCCAGTGCATTTATTCCGCCGGCAAACCTGAGTGCTCGATCAAATGTTTCCGCAAAGGTAAGTACTATGTCTCCGTCATACACAAACGCTTTGGACGGGTTGATCTTTTTCCAGTTCTCCAATTGTCCGAGTAAATTTATCACGATTGCCTCCTTTTCATTTTTTTACTTCCTCCTGATGTCTTGCCCGATTACATCGAAAAACCGCCGCCGCATACCAGTATCTGCCCCGACACGTAATCCGAAAGCGGAGAGGCGAAGAACAGAATCACGCCGGCAGCCTCATCCGCAGTACCGGGTCGTCCCAATGGGATCATGCGGATAAACAATTCTCGTTGCTTGGCCGGTACCCCCACGGCAACTTTCTCCGTCCTGGTAAAATCGGATATCTTCATGCCGCATATATTCAGAAGGCCGCTTATCGCCTCAGGTGCTGGCATTCCTGCATATGGTTTGGGTCCCACATATTGTAAGTAAACCTTGCTTACACTCCATTGAAAAAAAATACCCGCCTCGGCTATGGTGGCGAACCGCTATGCATCACTTTTTTTCTCGATACCTTTAAAAATCATTTCCACGAGCTGTTCTGCAATGCCGTCCACATCAATCTCGCGCTCAAAGATAACCGGAGCCATACATTGGTGCTCAATACCGCCTAAGATTAAATCTCGAATGGATGCCGAAGATATATCATCGCGAATGCTGCCTTCTTCAACGCCTTGCTCAATGAGATCTTTCAAGAAGCTCCCGTATTTTTTAACAACCCGATATGTTGTGCTCTCAAAATAACCCGGAAAGTTCCGCACTTCCAACAGGAGGATTTTCGCCAGCACTCGATTGGTATCGTATATTCCGATATGTGAACGAATCAATTTGCGAATCTTATCCGCCGCCCCTTGGGTAGCCTCTGTGGCCGTGAATAGTTCAGCATTGAAATCCGCAAGATATTCGTCCAACACCTGGTGAAGCAATCCCCTTTTGTCTTTGAAATAACGGTATATCAAAGCCTCATTCGTCTCGGCAGTTCTGGAAATCTCGGCAGTTGTGATGGAATTGAAATCTTTATTTTTTCGTAAGTCTGGCCACTGCTTCGATGTGATAGGTGTGGGGAAACATGTCCACCGGTTGCACCTCCACCAGGTTATAAAAATCCCGCATCATTCCAATGTCTCTGGCCATTGTCGCCGGATTGCAGGAAACATAGACCAGACGCCCGACGCCCATTTCAGCCACCTGTTTGACGACATCCTTATGCATGCCGGTTCGTGGGGGATCGATGATGATTACATCCGGTGAATGGTCGATCTGCGACAGGCAATCACGAATGTCCCCCAAGATGAAGCGGCAGTTGGTAACGTTGTTTATCCGGCAGTTATTTTCAGCATCCGCCACCGCACTTTCAATTATCTCAATGCCGGTTGCGGACTTGCAGCGTCTGGAAAGTATGATCGGAATGGTCCCGGTGCCGCTGTAAAGATCCAGAACCGTTTCAGTACCGGAAAGTCCGGCAAATTTTTCCACGGTTTTAAAAAGAACTGCGGCACCACGGCTGTTGGTCTGGAAAAATGAATTGGCCGAAATGTCAAATTCAAAACCGGCAATCTTATCTGAGATAATATCGGCGCCTGCAAGCTTGCGCTCAATTTCGCCGATTGCAACCCCAGCTTTGCGGGAGGTAATGTTATTGATAACCGATACCACCTGCGGATGTTTTTCCATTAAAATTCCCGCCAACGGGCGCACCGTTGCGAGATCTTCCTGGGCGGTGACAATATTGACCATCCATTGATCATGCGCCACCGAATGTCTCAGGACCAAAAAGCGCCAGAAGCCCACATGACTGCGCAGTCCATAAACCGGTGCACCGGAAGACCTGATAAACGCTCTGACATCACTCAATAATACATTGCCTAAATCAGGCTGCAGCAAACAGGCCCTGGTGTCGATGACCTTGTGAAATGTGCCGGGCACATGCAGCCCAAGGGCAAACGTTTTATCGATATCCGGCCGACCCAATTCATCCGGCAAGAGCCAGCGGCTGTCTGCACAGGAAAATTCCATTTTATTGCGGTAGCCGAAAACAATCTCGCAAGGAATGGTCGGGTGGACCACCGCATCTTTGATAAGCGCGATGTGTTCCAAAGCGTCCTGCACATGCTGTCTTTTGTAAATCAACTGTCGGTCATACTTTAAGAACTGACACTTGCATCCCCCGCAAAACCCGCTATACTCACAGGGCGCCAATATCCTGAAGGGCGAGGATTCGATCAGGTCGACCACGCGGGCTTCAGCATAATTTTTTTTCTTTTTTATAATGCGAATCACGACGCGATCACCGGGAACGGCCTGGTCCACAAAAACGGCCAATCCGTCCACCCGCACCAATCCGCGGCCGCCGAAAGCAATATCCGTGATTGCAACTTCAATTTGAGAGCCTTTTTTAATACTCATAACATTACATTGTATCCGGTTTTGATTTTATATAATTCAAGATTACCATTTTGGAATAGTTTTAGCCCTGGATCCCGCCGGGGCGGGAAACCCTGAAACTTTCAACCTAAATTATACTAAACCCGGGAAAAAACAAAGGATGAAAATGGTCATTTCAGAAGATAATTTGGCGGATGATACCGTTGCGCTGTCCCATGCGCTGGAAATTTACCGGCTGGCAGGTGAACTTAAAAAAACTGATTATCCAGCAAAACGGAGATCATCGAATGCGCAATGTCAAACACCAGCGAAAATTTCTGCGCGGGGCTGCCGATTGGTTTAAATCCGCGCTCCTTGGCCAACTTGCAATAGAACCTTGACGTATCCGGCTTTTTGACTCAAATCAATAAATAATGGAGCACTAGTGGGCCTGCCAGTTTCGATCTACAAATGACCGCACCGCTTTTTGATAACCCGCTGTTTGACTGGAGTCACTGTGTCCGGCACCTTCGGCAATGTAAAGCTCAGCCTGACCGGACGGAAAACTGTTTTTTAGCCTGATTGCAAAGCTCAGCGGAAATCTGCGGTCTTTTTCGCCGTGGATCAGCATCACCGGTATCTGAATTGAGCGCGCCAAACGTGCCGGACTGACGGCATCCAATCTGTTGCGGTAAAACAGATTCATCCAGAATAGAATCATGGGACCGAAAAAGTTGCCGAAGAAAGGATTGAACCATCGGTATAGGCTTAACAACGCCTCTTTAGTATCTGCATAACAGGCTTCCAGCAGCAGGAGTTTAATTTGGGCCGGATTCCTGCTCGCGGCAATGATGGCACCACCGGCACCGGCGGAATGCCCGTACAAAACAACCGGCTTCTTGACCCATTTCAGCACGGATTCTATATCTTCGGCAAACTTTACTGCATTCATAAATCGGCGCGGGCTGGAATGGCCGTGGTCCCTGGCACTGTGAATCACGGTTGTAAATCCCCAGTCACCAAAATACCTGGCCCGGGCCACCATGCGGTCCCGGTTGCGCCCCCATCCATGGGCAAAAATTACCGTACCCCGTGACGGTGTGTCGGGTTCTATGCGCCAAACCTCTAAAAAGCGGCCCCGGCCCTCCCCTGTCGGTATTTTCGTATCGATTGTACGGCCCCAGTCAGGCGGCGCACTGACTGGATTGCGCGGGATCTGCTGAACAAGGTAGCTGAGAAAGAGGGTCAAAAGAAGATAGACCAGCACGATGCCGCCCAGAATATATAAAATCATCATCATCCATTCACACCCATCAACTCTTTCCTCAAAATATTCAACGCGGCAGCGGCAAAAATCTGTTTGTTCATTATGCGGTTGTTATGGGTAAATTTGAACCTGTGTCCAGTAACCGACAATGGTGTGGCCAGCCCGATGCAAACCGTTCCCACCGGCTTGCCTTCCGTTCCACCGTCCGGCCCGGCGATCCCGCTGGTGGCAAGGCCGTAAGTTGCGTCAACGCTGGCTTGAGCTCCCCGGGCCATTTCGCCGGCAGTCTGCTCGGATACAGCACCGTATCTTCCCAAGGTTTCGGCCTTGACACCCAGGATTTTCATTTTAGCCTCATTGGCGTATGTCACGGCCGAAAATAAAAAATAATCGGAGCTTCCCGGCACATCAGTCAACAGGTTGGCGATGAGCCCGCCGGTGCAGCTTTCCGCTACGGCCAGGGTAGCTTTTTTCTCGCGCAGGTGCATTCCCACCACTTGTTCCAGCGACCGGCCGGTATCGGAAAAGGCATGGTTTCCCAATCTGCCACACACCCACTGAACCGCATCCTCCACTGAGCCTTTCAGATTGTCCAAATGCGGTTTGCCGGCATATAAATTTACCCGGACTTCCGGGAATTTGGCCCGGAATTCGAGCATAAATTGAGGAAACCGTTGCCGAAATTCGGTTAAATGCGCACAGGTGGCGGATTCGGATAGTCCGAAGACGGAGATGGTCCTGATCGGCCGAATGCCGGCGTTTCCTTTTCGGTTGTTTTTATTCTCTGCAGTCATTCTTTAAAAATGAATATATAAGTAGTTATAATTACTAAATATTTAGATTACAAAAATTAATCCGGTGGATTCAACACGAACATGGAAGCGGTTACCGGCACGTCGGTATAGTATTTGTGGACATCGAGCTGAAACTCCGTATCTTCGCCATTGGAAATGCTCAACCTGGCGGGGACCTGATAACCGTTGACCATCTGCATTTCTTCAAACCGGACGCGGTAGATCAATGATCCGGTCCTACTATAGTATTCGATCAGACGGACTCGCGACTTGTTTTCATCCAGATAGATTTTTTCAGCGACTCCCCACCACCGTTTTTTTAAGGTCAAAACATAGCCCTGCCCCGCATCCTGATGTTGCAATATTACAGTATTGTATTCACGCAAAGGTACCCGACCAGCCAAAAGATCCAGAATATCAACTGGTTGGATAGGAATTGAGATGATATGCGATAAACTGGCTTCAGTGGCGGGAATTTTTTTATAGATCGGTTTTCCTTCCCCGGCTTCATAATAATAAAACCATTTGCCGTCGCTGGCCATCTTGACCGCCGGATATCCGGATATCATTAAAACGATACTCAGTTTGTTCCGCTCATATCCAACCCACGCAACCCGCTCATCAATTGTTAACCGGCCCTTTTGCCAGACCTTTATTTTCCCGAGGCCCTTAAAGCTATTCAACGAAGCGTTTTGCCGGCTTAAATTTGCAAGGAGGCCCTGTGCTTCAACGGCAGCAGCAGCTTCAGGGCCCTCGGCAGATTCGCGGGGTAGGCCTGCGGTTAAGCTGCTGCAGCTTGCGCAATAAATGAGCAGCCCGAGCAGGAGCGGCAGACGCGGCCAAGCACTCCAGATGACATTCTTCGGCCCTTTGGATAAAACTGCTGGTGGAGGCTTCATTTTGAGGAGAGTCATTTTTGGGCTAAAATAGGGAATCGCAAAACCGCAGGCATTGCTGCGGCGATGTCTTCAACCGAAATCAAGTAGGCGCCTCGGGGAATACAAATGACAAACCGGCAACCAAAAACCTAGCGGGATCCGCTGCGCATCAATTGCTGTATCTTTTCCTCCAGCGGCTCTTTATCCTTCTCTTTGACTTTTAACGATTTTTTATAATATTTTAAAGCGCTTTCCCGATCATTTAATTTCAAATAAGCATCACCGACGTGCTCCAGCATGATGGGATCATCGGGTACTAGTTCTATTGCTTTTTTCAGATATATGAGGGCCTTGTCAAATTCTCCCTTTTTATAATATACCCACCCCAGACTGTCGGTAATATAACCGTCATTGGGCTTGTATTTCAATGCTTCTTTGACCAGCCGTTCGGCTTCATCCAGATTCCGGCCCAAATCTGCGTAGGTATATCCGAGATAATTCAAAGCATTGGCATGCTTGGGATCCAGTGAAATGACCTTGCGCATGGCTTCCATCGAAGCTTCTTTTTGATTCCTTTTATCAAGCACAACTCCCAGGCGAAAATAATAGCGAGGATTTCCGGGTTCAATCTCGATGGCCTGTTTAATATACTTTTCAGCGTTTTCGTAATCGCCGCTGTCCTCATAGAAGGTGCCGATATAATATTTAAAATCAGGGTTGTCCGGTTCTTCTTGAATGGCAGTCTCCAAGAATCGGACAGCCGCTTCATTTTTTCCCTGTTCCTGATATATGAACGCCACATGGACCACCGCATCCTGAAAAAATCTGGATTGCGGGGTAACTTTTTTGAAATGCGCAACAGCCATTTCATTGTTCTTGACACCGTAATAGGCGATGCCGTCCAGGTGATTCAAATCCGGGCTGTCCGGTAATCCTTTTAGCATGCCGTTGATGACAACCAGCGCATCATCATATAATTTCGGATCGATATAAAGCTGGATGACCGTTACGACAACCTCAAATTCTGTTTGGCTCCTTAAACCCAGTTTCATCAGGGTTTTTTCAGCCTCTTTTTTCATACCCAGCTGATGATAATAAAGGCCGAGTTCGACGGCTGCCCGGATATCATTGGGATCTTCACGCAGAATATCCTGATACAGTTGAAGGATTTGCTCTTTTTTCCCCTGGGTTTTATATAAATTGATCAGTTCAAACCTTGGTTCAGGACGATCCGGCACCAATTCAAGCGCTATTTTATACTCTTTCTCAGCTGCTTTGATATTTCCCTGCTCGGCGTTAATTCTGCCAAGATAATAGTGCCCCGCATAGGATGCCGGAAAATTTACAACCAGCCGGTTAAACAAATCTTTGGCGCGTGGCAAGTCGCCGGCTTCCATGTAAAGCCCCCCCAGCAGCGAGTATATCCTTTCCTGTTTAGGATCCAGAGCGAGGATTTTCTCATAGGCGGCTATGGCGGCTTGGTTTTCTTTGTGAACCTGTTTGATACCGCCATAAATAATCAATGCTTTTACGTCGTTTGGGTTTTTTTGCAGCAGTTCTTCCAGAACCGCAATTGCCTTGGCATATTCCTTATTCTGCAAGTATACGGTGGCAAGTTCACGTTGCAGGTAGAGGGATTCCGGGTCAATTTCAATCGCCTTTTGCAGCAAGACGATGGATTTGTCCAGGTTGCCTTGCTTGCGCTGGATCTCGGCGGCCGTAAAATAGTAATATTGATTCTCCGGTTCGTAATAGGCCTGTGGCCTGGCCGGTTCTGTTGCCGGAGCCGAAGTTTGATCGACGGTAGTTGCCGCACAGCCGACCACTATAGAAATTGCGAATACGGTTAGAATTCGCTTCAAGTAAAAAATCTTCATAGGTTAATTATCCACATTTTTTATTTTCAGATAATGACAGGGATTCGTGCGGAAGTCGCTTTTAATCAGGCGTGCGATCTTCGGTGTAGGAAGCAAAATCAGGTATTTCTTTCTTGAAAAATTCTCTCATTTTCTTAATGATATTTTTTTCAACCTGGCGAACCCGCTCGCGAGAGATTCCATAACGATCTCCGATTTCCTGCAATGTAACTGGATTATCGGAAAAAATTCGCAGATCAAATATTTCAATCTCACGCGGTGTCATTTTCTTTCTGAAATCGGCTATTTTATTATGAAGCAGAACTTCAATTTCTTTTTTAGAGACCTGGTCTTCGATGGATTCGGTCGCGGTGCTTAAAAATTCGATGCGTTCGGTATCTGAATCTTCTTTTAAAGGTGCATCCAGCGAAACATCCCAGCCATCCAGGCGCTGATCCATATCCACAATTTCCCTCTCGGAAACGCCCAGTCTCTCCGAGAGGAGTTTGGGTTTTGGTTCAAAACCCATGTCAATCAGCTTTTGCTTTTCCTTTTTCAACTTGAAAAACAATTTACGCTGTCCCTGGGTTGTGCCGATTTTAACCAGGCGCCAGTTGTCCATGATAAATTTTAGGATATAGGCTTTAATCCAGAATGAGGCGTAATATGAAAATTTCACATTCTTGTAGGGATCAAATTTTTTGACGGCTTGCATGAGACCGATATTGCCCTCCTGAATAAGATCCAGCAGGTTTTGCATCCAGACACGTTGAAACTCAAGGGCGATTTTAACAACCAGCCTTAAATTGGATGTGACCAGCTGGTAGGCCGCCTCTTTGTCGCCGTACTCTCTGACGCGAACGCCGAGCTCCTTTTCCTGCTCCCGGGTCAGCAGTTTATAACTGCTGATTTCAGTCAAATAGCGCTGAAGTGGATCAAACTTGACCAGTGCTTTATCGGAGACCTGCCCTGCCGGCTTCACCTTATTTTTTTCAGGCGCTGCCGTATTTTTTTCAGCCGGCTTCTTTCTTTCGATCTTTTTTTTTGCCATTTTTCTCTTCATCATTACGATTTAATCTGGCATTAAAATCCTGGCCCGTCCGCTCTCCGAGCCGGAAGCCGGGCGCTAAGCCCTATGGCTCGGAAGATGGGTCGGAATTCTTTACTTTGGCGGCCGGTTCCGATTATTTGGTTACTCACAACGCTTGAATTCAAGATCAAGGGTATAAAATTGGGATCGTATCCATATTTTACAATTAATATGGACACCGAGCTGTTCCTATGATATGCACGGTGCTCACGTGCGCCTGTAGCTCAGCTGGATAGAGCAACGGACTTCTAATCCGTAGGTCGCAGGTTCGAGCCCTGCCAGGCGTACCAAAAAGCCATCAGGTATCTATAAGCAACTTTTCGTTATTATTAAAATAAGCTGACTGCAATCTTATTCAGATTCAGAGATATCCGCCTTACCTTGGAATTAATTTCTCCAACCTGGAAATCTCACTATACAACAAATATTAAAAATATCAATGGATATTTCCGCCAGTGAAAAACACCAAAAACTTCAATTGCTGGTTAGAATCGATCGGTTGGTGTGGTAATGATATAATCATTTAAGGATAGTGTTAAAAGGAAGAGCCTGTATGGATGGTTTAAATCTGTTCACGCTTGTTAAATTCGTTGCAGTTCTGGTGGCAGCGTTAATCGTCGGCAATTGGTTTTTAGCCGAAGCCGGGAAAGCCAAACTAAAGAAAGAACCGTGGTACAAACCGTATTTATCCGTGCCGGGCTTGATTATCCTTGCGGCCCTGAGCCTGCCGCTTATTTTTTTGCTGGCTACTTGATAGGTTCCGACGATCCGGTCTTCTGAACTCCAAATCCGGCGATGATTCGTTCGATAGCCGAATATTATTGGAACCGTCTTGGAAACCGGTTTTCAAGGCTGCAGATAACTGCAAACGGAAATTGGATCATAAAATCGATTACGACACCAAATATCATCAGAAAGTAGATGCCCGGCAACTTGGCGGAAAAGAACACCAGCCGGTTAAACCAATGCCTGCTGCTATTATTTTCAGCGATCATTCTGTCCATGAATTCAACTTTTCATCATTTCTTATAAACGGCAGACAACAAGCGTCGTTAAAAACTACGTAATTTCAATACAATATATCATCTTGCCGACGATCTGAAGTCCTCAGAGCTTTGCCAGGAATTGCCTGGCCTGGTATTCAAACTCGCGGCTTTCAACATCCACCGTGCGGTGCTTATCCTCGTCCGTAACCGAAACAGCCACATACCCGCCGACGCCTTCAAATGAAATGCAGCATAAATTTCGTTGCGTCTCCGTTAGTTCTTGACCGCCTTCACCAAAATATTCTGAAGCGCGTTTTATAATGTCTTCAGGGGATAAACGGGTTTGTTTAGCAACTCGAATCATCAGAAAATTCCTTTATTAAGATGACATTCTGTGAAAAAGGGTTTGATCTGATGATAATACCGCTTTGCCCCGATTCAAGGTGAAATCAAAGCCGGGTCCTCTGGGTCCGGATTCTTTATGGGAGGGTGATAAGGCAGGACTACTTGATGATGGTTTGATAGTATTTAACCCCGATTTTAAACTGCTCGACCCTATCTCGAATCATTTTCCGGCACCACCGTACTTCCGCCAGGTAGCCGTCATAAAACTCCGCGCCGACGGCATCCGGTGCAAAATTTTCCATCATAATGTATATATCTGATCCGGGCTCAAGCGCATTGCCGGACAAAAAACACATGCCGCCTTTACAATAGTTGCACATTCGGGCTTGAAAAAACAGATCGGAATCGTGGAAGGCATATATCATAGACGCGTCGAGATCGAAACGTTCATGCTCCCTTTTTTGTTCATAACGCGTCATAGAGGCCTCCTCATGGTTGAGATTAATTCCTCCGAATTCCCATTTTGCGGTGCTAAAGAGCAATGCGTCGTTTCTTCCTGAAAAACTTTTCCGCTTCAAATTGCGGCTAAATAACACATGAGCCAATAATGGGCGAGCCTTTCACAGTCGGTTGAAGATGTCGCGTTCAGCTCATCACGTTTGCAACCGTTCGGTTATTATCGGCTATCGAAATGGTTATGTCAAACAAAAGGCTATGTCAAACAAAATTAGCTATTTGTTGCCGGATTTAAGGAATAAAATAGACGAAACTTTCTTTCTCAAGAGATCCCCGTGCAACGATTTTGTCGTAAAACAGCGCGATCCAAAAACCGGAATCGAAATTGTCCGGGGGGTGGAGGCGCACCATGGTTCATGGGTTTAAGTTTCAATAAATATGGCCGATAAATAGTCTGTCATAGATGGGCAAGCCCTGTTGGATGTTAATCCTCAGCAGGCATCACGGATCGCCATGCATTCGTGCAAAGCGGGCCTCAGCCGGATACTATCATGGACAAGGCCAAATAACACCCGGGAAGGAGAAATTTGGTATGGGATCAAATAATGTTTTTTTCTTAGAAAATCTGGAATGGTTTGACGAAACCGGTCAGGAACTGGTTCATCGTCTGCCGGAAGATGGCTCCGGTGAAATCAAGTACGGCGCCCAGTTGACTATTCGAGAAAGCCAGGCCGGTGTCTTCTACTATAAGGGAAAAGCCGTCGGCGTATTCGGTCCGGGACGCCATAGCCTAAAAACCGGAAACATTCCCCTGCTGACCAAAATAGCGAGTCTGCCATGGGGGATGCAAAGTCCCCTCAGAGCAGAAATGTACTTCATAAACTTAAAGATTTTCACCAACCTGAAGTGGGGAACCCGGGATCCGGTGGCCTATAAAGATTCAGAATTGGGTCTCATCCGTCTGCGGGCTTTTGGCGTATTTAACCTTCAGGTAGTGCAACCGGTGTTGCTGATCAACCGGCTCGTGGGAACTCAGGGAATATACACCACCACCGAGATTGAAGAATATCTGAACCGCGTCATCGTGTCCCGATTTAACGACTTCATGGGTGAAACCATTGATTCGATAGTAAATTTACCGAGTAAATACGACGAACTCTCAGAAGGTCTTGCCAAGCGTTTGCAGGAAGATTTCAGCCATTTCGGCATCCACCTGACCCATCTTTATATCAACGCCATCACCCCGCCGCCTGAGGTGCAGCAGGCTATTGACGACCGCAGTCGCATGGGCGTTTTCGACGACATGAATAAGCTTATGCAGATGAAAGCTGCCATGGCGATGGAAAAGGCCGCCGAAGCCGAAGGCGGAACAGGCACGGGCATGGGCGCCGGCCTGGGCTTGATGATGCCGGCCATGTTTGCCCAGTATTTTGCCGGTGCATTGCCGCAATCCGGAAAAATGGAGAACACGTCTGAATTCAGCTGCCCGGAATGTCATCATAAAATAGCAGTTGATGCCAAGTTTTGTCCTCAATGCGGGCATCAGCAAGTGGTCTTCAATCAGTGTGCCAAATGTGCTAAAAATTTAACTCCCAATGCCAGATTTTGCCCCCGCTGCGGAGCTGCGGTGGAAGTGATGACCCAGACGAAATTATGTCCGACCTGCGGCAATGAGAATCTCGCTGATTCCCGGTATTGTAATGCGTGCGGGGAAAAACTTTAAACTATAATTGAATATTGAAGATTGCAGATTGAATAATTAATGAATTCTGTCTATTTTATTATGCTCTTTGTGTAAATTATAAAGACGGTAGTATACCGAAAATATTCAATTTTCAATATTCAATAATCATTTTTTTAATCTCCGGAGGTCCCCATCAATTTTCTTATCGAACATCAGTGCCCCCAGTGCGGGGCACCTGTCATTTTAGCAGAGACGGACCGACTGTTTACCTGTCCATACTGCCGGGTCAAATCCTATTTGATCGCCGACGATTTTTTCCGCTATGTACTGCCTCACCCGGCAGCCGATGACAAGGAAATTTTTTATTTTCCCTACTGGCGATTTAAAGGCATGCTCTTTTTTTGCGGACCGGCAGGCATCCAGAATCGCTTTGTGGATATCAGTCAGCAAGCCATCGCAACACCCTATTTCCCGTTTTCAGTAGGCGTCCGCAGTCAAGCCATGAAAATCCGATTTGTAACGCCTGATATGCAGGGTCGCTTTTTGAAGCCCCGGCAGTCACATCAAAAAATCTTCAGCAACTTTGAGCAACGCTTCGGCAAATCACTGCCCAGGCCAATCGTTCACCAGTCACATATCGGAGAAACACTCAGCCTGATTTTTTCGCCGTTTTATGAGAAAGACAAACTTTACGATGCCGTCCTCGACCAACCGGTCTCAGATGGGCTGCCGGAGGATTTTAGCAGTAGGGATTTTGCCGAAGAAAATCCTAAAGGGCATATCCACTTTGTGTCCACTTTGTGTCCGAACTGCGGCTGGGATCTTGAAGGCGAGCGGGACGCACTGGTTTTGAGATGCAGGAACTGTGATTCAACCTGGTACCCGGTAGGGAAAAAGCTGAAGCAGTTGAAATTTGCGCATGTTCCGGGTCAGGGCGACAATACAATCTATCTGCCCTTCTGGCGCATAAAGGCTGATATTATAGGTCTCCAGCTTAATTCATACGCCGATTTGATTGAAGTTGCCAATTTGCCAAAGGCAATTCAAAGCGGCTGGCAAGATATTGCTTTTCGATTTTGGATACCGGCCTTCAAAGTGCGCCCCAAAATATTTCTGCGGCTGGCGAGCCAGATTACGGTCGTGCAACCTCAAAAAGATCTGGTTTCGCAGCTGCCGGGCAACAGAATCCACCCCAGCAACCTGCCTGTTGAAGAAGCTATCGAGAGCCTGAAACTCACGCTGGCCTATTTCATGCAGCCGCGCAAAATGATTACTGAAAGACTCCCCGACATCAAAGTTGATGCGAAAAAGTTCAGTTTGGTTTACCTTCCCTTTGACGAAGCGCATCATGAGTATATACAAACGGAATATCAAATAGCCATCAATAAAAACGCTTTGATGCTTTCAAAAAATTTATAGCCGCTCAGATGCGTCCTCCAATGGCCTTCCATTCGATGAACTAGGAGAGTACCGTGGCAGATATCCACGAAAAAGTTCCCGCCAAATTTTTCATAGCTTGACACTCAAACCGGTTTTAATTATCGTCTAGCTTTTATGAAACTACATTAAGTTTCTTCTAAGATCAGATTGGACACTGGCGGCCAGAGGCGGCGCTCATATGAAACTTAATAAGATCCGCTACCATTTTTACGAAGTTTTTCACCGCTGAGAACGCAGAGATCGCGGAGATTAATTATAATTTTCTTTCTCGGCTCTGCCGCGCTGTGAGCTCTGCGGTGAACTATTATGTTTCTTTTTCGATCAGACCGGCCGCTTTCAGGCCAGCGACGGGGCTGAAACCTGATCCTCGCCCAAGGCCATATTTATGTCGCTATCGAAAACATCATCGATTGATATCTTAATCGATCAGTATCTCAATTATTTGCTGATCGAAAAGGGACTTTCCAGGACGACGCTGGAATCCTACAGCAGCGATATTTCCAGATTTCAAATATTTCTAAGACAAAACGCTGTCGCGCGGCTATCAGAAAACGATACGCCTTTAATCTTAAAACATCTGATTGCGCTGCGGAATGCGGGATTAGGAGCTCGATCCAGAGCCCGCCACCTGGTTTCCATCAGGGGTCTTTATCGATTTGCCGTGCGGGAAAAAGTGCTCAAACATGATCCGGCCAGATTGGTCGATCTTCCCAAAACCAGTTTAAAACTGCCGGATGTCCTTTCGGTAGAGGAAGTATTGCGGTTGCTGGAAGCGCCGGACACCGACAAGCCCCTCGGAGTAAGGGACAGGGCCATGTTGGAGCTTTTATACGCGGCCGGTCTCCGGGTCTCCGAATTGATTAATCTTAAACTGCAGGATGTTAATTTGGAAGCGGGTTTTGTAAGAGTCCTCGGCAAAGGTTCAAAAGAAAGAGTTGTTCCCTTCGGTTCGATTGCCAACGGAAAAATCGTGACTTATCTTGAAGAATACAGAAAAATCCTGCTAAAGAATCAAGTTAGTCCCTATCTGTTCGTGGCCAGGGCGGCCCAGCCCATCACTCGTCAGGGTTTTTGGAAGCTATTGCGTCGATACGCACTCCAGGTCCATCTCAATAAAAAGGTTACACCGCACAGCCTGAGGCATTCGTTTGCCAGCCACTTGCTGGAGGGAGGGGCGGATCTGAGAGCCGTCCAGGTAATGCTGGGTCACGTCGATATCTCAACCACCCAGATCTATACCCATGTCGCCCGACAGCAACTCAAGGAGTTGCATGCACGCTTTCACCCCCGGGGATAGACATAGACCTCAGGGTTTCGTCATTTATCGAAGCTATCAACTGATTTGGCGAAAATTGCCTGTTTAACGAAAATCATTAATATGCCAAGCACTAAAACCAAATTGCAACGGTATGCGTTAGATTGCCTTGACAAGGTCCGGCTTTTACATTATGAAAGCATTTTTATCGCTTTGAAATCATACAAAATAATTCGCTTTAACGACTTTCCGCCAGAAGACAGGAATTGTGCAATCACTTTTTGAAAACAGCAGCGAGTCAGGCTGGTGGCAGCCTTCCGGCAACCTGCCGGATACTAGCCGACAGAGCCTGTGCGAAGCGCTTTACCGAGCTGCCCGTCCGATATTTGTCGTCAATTTTAACGGCCAAACGGCGGTCTCCCAAGACGGCACCATCACCATCGGCCATAGGAAGCCGGCCGCATCCGATTTATTGCCGCTTATCGGCTATGCGCCGGCACTGCACCCGAAAGATTTAGGTGACCCGGAATTCAAAAAATCGCATAACCTCCGCTATGCCTACGTTGTGGGGGCCATGGCAAATGGTATTACCTCCGTTGAAATGGTCCAAGAAGCAGGCCGCAATGGAATGATTGGCTTTTTCGGGGCGGCCGGTCTATTGCCCGACGAAATCGAAACCGCGATCACCAGGTTGCAAGACAGTATGGGATCCCAGCCGTTTGGTTTTAACCTGATTCACAGTCCGACAGACCCCGGTCTTGAATCAGCGACGGTCGATCTTTACATCAGGCGCGGGATTAATTTGGTCAGCGCCTCGGCCTATCTGGATTTAACCTTTCCGCTGGTTTATTATCGTGTCAATGGTATTTACCGTGATGAAACCGCCAACGTCGTTTGTCCGAATAAAATCATTGCGAAGGTCTCGCGAGTCGAAGTCGCACGAAAATTCTTGTCGCCACCACCTGAAAAATATTTAAAGCAACTGCTCGACCGGAGTATGATTTCCGCCGAACAGGCCGCAATGGCATCTGAAATTCCGATGGCAGATGACTTGACGGCAGAGGCCGATTCCGGCGGACATACCGATAATCGTCCGGCCCTGGCGTTGCTGCCGACGATGCTGGCCCTGCGCGATGAGGTGGCGGCAGCCTGTAATTTCCGTCATCCGGGCCGCATCGGATTGGCAGGAGGCATTGCCACACCGGAAGCTACCGCTGCCGCATTTGCAATGGGAGCGGCCTATGTTCTGACCGGTTCGATCAATCAGGCCTGCAGCGAGTCCGGCACATCCGATACCGTGCGCCAAATGCTCGCCGAAGCTGACCAGGCGGATGTATGCATGGCACCGTCGGCCGATATGTTTGAACTCGGTGTCAAGGTCCAGGTATTGAAACGCGGCACCATGTTCCCCCTGCGAGCGGCGAAACTTTACGAACTCTACAGCCAACACAATCGCTATGAGGAGATACCTGCCAACCAGCGTGAGATTCTGGAAAGAGATTTTTTCAAATGCAGCTTTTTGGAAGAATGGCAGCAGACAAAGCAGTTTTTTGCTCGCAGGGATCCCCGGCAGATCGAACTGGCTGAAAATAAGCCAAAGCACAAAATGGCCCTCGTATTTCGTTCTTATCTGGGCCGATCTTCAAACTGGGCCAACTCCGGTGATCCGTCCCGAAAAATCGACTATCAAATCTGGTGCGGTCCGGCTATGGGCGCTTTCAACCATTGGGCCAAAGGAACTTTTCTCGAAAAAAGCGAAAATCGCCATACCGTCACGGTGGCCATGAATTTACTGTTCGGCGCTGCTGTGGCAACCCGGATGAATTGGCTGCGTCATCAGGGAATTTCGCTGCCACGGACGGCATTCAAAATCCAGGCCCTGGAATTAGCGAAAATCGCGGACCTGTTGGATGAGTGAATCTGATACAGGCTAAATTCGGATGAATTAAACGATGTCCTGCAGGCAGTTTAGGAATTTCCGGCGCAACGCATTGATGTTCAAGATACTATAACTTTCTGCATTGGGCAGAGCAGACATATCCGCAGGCCGACCGATGAATGAATGCTGATAACGTTCCTGACGGACTTGATCGGCGCCATAATCAACCGATTCGACGGAAAGAACGGCTTTCACCCAATAGGAGAAACCGGAAAGGAGGTCCGTGGAGATTTTTCGATTGATGATTGCAATTTGATAATTCTGAACCGGATGGGCCGATGTTTCCAGCGCATTGGCATCTCCGGAAAAATCAAGATAAAAATCATGATCTATCAGCCACTGGCGCAAATCATTTAAAATCTGCCTGGATTCAGGAATTGTATATTTCAGTTCTCCCACCAGATAACCTCCAAGAAATACTGAAAAGGCTTCGTCAAGATTGTACTGTCTTGCAAAACCCGACTGCAATCCGCCTAATGGATCCGGCGGCAAAAACTCACGCGACCAGCGCTTCCATTTGGCGAGATTGATCTGGAATGCTTGCGAAAGCTCCTTATTTGTATAGAATTTAATCATGGTAAGTTGTTATACCAATATAGCAACTAATTTTTTTAAATCAATTGCTTGAAAATATTTATTATTAATACTATATTAAACTTTTAATATTTCTCCTCTTGGCTTTTCTAAAAAAAACACAGCCATTAATAAAATCGACCCTGGATCTGCCGCTATCCTTTAATATCGATAGGTATGAATTCGCTGATCCGACTGATTGCTTAAGGCTTAAGGACAATTTCTATGCCTGACCCAATTCCTGTAGCCATCATTGGAATGGGATGTCTATTCCCAAAATCAACCGGTCTGAAAGAATACTGGCAATTGCTGTATCAAGGCAGGGACGCTATTTCAGATGTTCCCGAGTCTCATTGGCAAATCCACGACTATTTTGACAGTGATCCGAAGCGTCCGGATCACGTATACTGCAAACGCGGCGGATTTTTGGATCCGATCCCCTTTGACCCGGGGGAGTTCGGTATTCTCCCCAGCGCGCTGGAAGCCACCGATTCTTCCCAACTCCTGGGGATGCTGGCTGCCAAAATGGCTCTTGAAGATTCCGGCTACGGTGACGACCGGAAATTCGACCGGGATCGCACTTCCGTTATCCTGGGTGTGACCGGAACTCAGGAGCTGGTCATCCCGCTAAGTTCACGCCTCGGGTATCCCAAATGGCGCAAAGCGCTCGAAGAATCAGCCGTAGCACCGGACAAAATCGATGAGATCATTCAGAAAATCTCCGACTCATACGTATCCTGGCAGGAGAACTCATTTCCCGGTCTGCTGGGTAATGTGGTGGCTGGCCGAATATGCAACCGATTGGATCTCAGAGGCACGAATTGTGTGGTGGATGCCGCCTGTGCCAGTTCCTTGAGTGCCGTCCATCTAGCCATGCTCGAGCTGATGTCGGAACGCAGTGATATGGTGGTCACCGGCGGGGTGGATACGCTAAACGACATTTTCATGCACATGTGTTTTTCCAAATCCCAAACGCTGTCTGCCACCGGAGAGGCCAGACCGTTTTCGAAGGACGCCGACGGAACCGTCCTGGGAGAAGGCATCGGAATGCTGGTTCTAAAACGACTCGCCGATGCTGAACGGGATGGCAACCGAATTTATGCTGTTATTAAAGGATTGGGGACTTCAAGTGACGGAAAATCTCAGAGCATCTATTCACCCCGAAGCGAAGGCCAGGTGCGGGCCCTGCGGGCTGCCTATAACAATGCCGGAATTAATCCCGCAACCGTTCAGCTGATCGAAGCCCATGGAACCGGCACGCGGGTGGGCGATAAAGTTGAATTTGAAGCACTTAATCAAGTTTTCGATGAATTCGGCGCCAACGGGAACAAATGTGCGCTGGGTTCAGTCAAATCAATGATCGGCCACACCAAAGCATCCGCCGGTGCCGCCGGCTTGATCAAGGCCGCGCTCGGGCTTTATCATAAAGTGTTGCCGCCAACGTTAAAAGCTGAGATCCCGGATCCCAATCTGAACCTTAAAAACAGTCATTTTTACCTGAACACCTCGACCCGCCCCTGGTGTCGGAACAATGGAAATCCGCGGCGCGCCGGAATCAGTGCCTTTGGTTTTGGCGGCAGCAATTTTCATGTTGTCCTTGAAGAATATCGTCCTGACAAAACGGAAATATCCTGGGACGGCAGTACGGAAATTATCGCAGTGTCCGCCGAGCAATCCGATGACTTAATCCAGCGTGTCAAACAGTTAAAACAAGCTGTTGAAGATGGTTTGTCCGACCGGGAATTTAGAATCAGGGCTGCTGAATCACGCCATATTTTTTCCAGCACCCACCCCCATCGCCTATTGGTAGTTTGTGAAAACATGGCCGATAAACTGGGTCTGCTTGAACATGCTTTAAATGCCTTGGATCCCGGAATGGATCGGGACGCATTGAATTTAAAAAATATCTACCTTGGCAGTCCCCAAAATCCTGGAAAAATGGCGTTTGTATTTCCCGGCCAGGGAAGCCAATACCTGGCTATGGGACGCGATATTGTCTGCATGTTTCCCCAAGCCATGTCGATTTTGGAAAAGGCCAATAAAAGATTTATCGGATCGACGCGTCTGAGCGATCTAATTTTTCCGCCGAATCTATCCGGTGAAGCGGAACGCAAAAATCACGCAAGCACCCTGCAGCGAACTGAGTATGCCCAACCGGCTATCGGCACGATAAGCCTGGCAATGCTCAAAGCATTAGAGGAGTTCGGCCTTGTGCCCGCTGCAACCTGCGGGCATAGTTTCGGGGAATTGACGGCCCTTTGTGCTGCCGGCTGGATTGATGAGACCGCACTCCTGCAGCTTTCGATCACCCGTGGTCAATTGATGGCGGCGGCCGGCGGCGGCCAGAATCCACCCGGCGGGGCCATGCTGGCCGTTCAGGCACCGTTGTCCGAACTGGATGAAATGGTCACCGGCGCCAACCAAGATGTAGTTTTGGCCAATCGCAATAGTCCCAACCAGGGGGTTTTCTCCGGGCCGACAAGTGCCATCATCGAAATCGAAAAAATATGCAAAACGAGAAAAATCAGGGCCATTCGACTGCCGGTTTCCGCTGCTTTCCACAGCGCCCAGGTCAGCAGCGCCGCCGTACCCTTTCAGGAAGAACTCTCCCGAGTCTCGATAAAACCCAACGGCATTGATGTTTATTCGAATACCACCGGGGAGGCTTATCCTGCCGATCCGGATGCAGCCCGTCGATTATTGGGTGAACATCTTATGCGTCCGGTCGATTTCGTCAAAGAAATTGAAAATCTATATCACTCCGGCATCCGAACATTCGTGGAAATCGGACCGAAGTCGGTCCTCTCCGGACTGATTGCTTCCATTCTGCAGGGCCGGCCTTTTGAAGCCGCCGCCCTGGATGCATCAGCGGGCAACGCCAATGGGGCCGCCGATTTCGCCAGATTAATCTGCCGACTGAGCGCCCTGGGGTATCCCCTGAGCCTCTCCAAATGGGAAACACCGATTTCTGCGTACCGCAAACCGCGTATGAATGTGCTTCTTAGTGGCACCAATTACAGGAACCGCGGAACAGAGTATAGTGGCCTGAGGCCACAGGACAGAGAACAGACAACAGAGAACGCAAAACAAAAGGCCGCTGAAAGAGAAGGCTTGACAGTCGGCAGAAATCAGAAACCAGTGTCCATTAAAAAAAAGTCAGACGATCTAAGCCATCATAGCCAACTAAACGAACGCAACGATTATAATTTCAACGGTCAGAAAGCCTTAAGACAACCGACCGTTCAATTTTCTCAAAATAACCCTACAGGCAGCCATCAAAATATTATGAGTAAAAATTTCTCTAAAAAATCGGATTTTATCACGGATGCTTTAAAAGTTGTGCAGGAAGGCCTCAAATCAATGCAACACTTGCAGGAACAAACGGCCCGGGCTCACGAAAAATTTTTACTGGCCCAAACAGAAGCCAATCGTGCCCTGCAGGAGATGATGAGAAATACGCAACGTCTGGCAGAAAGCACACTGGGCCTTCAGGCTGCAGAAATTCCGCCAGTGCCACCAATAGAAAAGGGTCTGACATCACGTCCCATGCCGGGCACCGAAACAGAAATCACAGCCGTGATAAATGAGTATCCTGCTATGCCTCAGACCCCGGCCGCCCTCAAGCAGAACGCTCAAACATCGCCCTCGCCTGCCCCGTGGCAGCTGCCAAAGGCAACGGCCAACGGTTATTCGAAGGATGGGCAAGGGCATCAACGCAAGGCTGAGGCTGCCGAGGAACCCCAGGGTGAGCGGACGAATATCGAAACGACCATGCTGGAGGTCGTCAGCCGACTGACCGGCTATCCGGTGGAAATGCTCGGACTGGACATGGACATTGAAGCCGACTTGGGCATCGATTCCATCAAAAGAGTGGAAATCCTTTCCGCATTTGAAGAAAAAATGCCTGATATGCCCACGGTTTCACCGGATATCATGGGCAGTTTGAAAACACTGGGGCAGATTGCCGAATTTATGAGCGGCGGCATTCCAGACAACGAACATGCAAATCGATCTGAGAGTCCGACGGAAGCCGTACCCCGGACTGCTGCCCCAAAACCTTTGGAACCGGTCCAAAAACCCCACAACGATGTTACGGTCACGATGCTGGAGGTAGTCGGTCAACTGACCGGCTATCCGGTGGAAATGCTCGGACTGGACATGGACATTGAGGCCGATCTGGGCATTGACTCCATCAAAAGAGTTGAAATTCTATCCACGCTTGAAGAAAAGATGCCTCATCTGCCGGCGGTTTCACCTGAATTGGTGGGCACGTTGAAAACGCTGAGACAAATTTGTGAATATCTGGTGCAAGGGACTGCCGCCAATACTCCGGGCAATTCGGCCAATGAATTGCAGCCCGAACCTCTCTTAGGGGATGGCGATATATCGCCAATAGCTTCGCTCAATTCAGACCGGGGGACACTGCATCCGGACGCACCCCAAATTCCCCGCAGTGTGGTAACCGTCGTAGCAGCACCTCCGGTTTCTGCTGCACGCCTCACGGTATCCGCCGATAAGAAGGTGTTTGTAACTGAAGACAACTCCGGTCTTTCCGAAGAAATCACCGAAGAACTTTCAATGCTCGGCATTAAAACCGTCAGAATCTCCTTGGATATATTGAAGTACAAGAAACAACTTCCTGCGGCCGCCGGCCTTATTATTGTTCAGGACCCGGCCTCCGACCGGATCCATCAGGATTTAAGAGAAGCCTTTACCCTTGCGAAATTTATAGCACCGGATCTTATCGATTCTGCCAATAGTGGTAGCGCCATATTTGCTACCATCACCCGTCTGGATGGCGCCTTTGGTTTTAGAAACATGCAAACGGATCGCCCTGCGCAGGGCGGCCTGGCAGGTTTAGCTAAAACAGCCGCTCTCGAATGGGAAAATGTCTGCTGCCATGCAATTGATATCGCTCCGCGCTGGTCGGACAATCGCGAAATTGCATCTACCGTTGTCAAAGAAATTATGTCACCGGGTCCTATCGAAATCGGTCTTGATGCGCGGTTCCGGTGCACTTTATCCCTGGAGTCGCAGCCCTATCCGACCGGCTCTATAAATCTTGACGAACGCGATGTGGTGGTTGTCAGCGGCGGCGCAAGAGGGGTTACGGCCGCTGCCGCACGCGAACTGGCTATACGAACCGGCGCGACGCTTGTCTTGTTGGGTCGTTCTCCGAAGCCATTTGCGGAACCGGAATGGCTGTCATCCATCCGGGGTGAAGCCGCCCTCAAAAAAGCCATTTTCGAAAACGAATACCGCGGCCGCAGTGCGACACCGGCCCAAATTGAACAAGCCTATCAGCGCTACCTGGCCAACCGTGAAATTGCCGAAAATCTGGTGAAATTAAAAACAGCCGGTGCGAATGTTCATTACTACTCAGCCGACGTCAGAAATTTGAAGACAATCCGGGCAATCGTCGAAGAAATCCGCTCAAGACACGGCGCCATAACCGGTATTATTCATGGGGCTGGTGTGCTGGAAGATCGCCTGATCATCGATAAAACTTCGGAACAATTTGAGCGGGTCTATGATACCAAAGTCAGGGGATTGGAGAATTTGCTGCAGGCCGTCCGCATCGATCCACTAAAATACCTGGTTTTATTTTCCTCAGTGGCAGCTCGATTTGGAAATAAGGGCCAGGTGGATTATGCCATGGCCAACGAAGTACTGAATAAAATCGCCCGGACCGAATCGGCCAGGCGAGCTGATTGCCGGGTGGTTTCAATCAACTGGGGCCCTTGGGACGGCGGCATGGTAACTTCGGCGTTGAAACGTGAATTTGAGCGCAACGGCATCCATTTGATTCCGCCCGAATCCGGAGCCAGATGCATGCTTCAGGAAATGACGGCGCACAGCGGCGATGCGGTAGAAATCGTCATTGGTGTTGAATTGGCAAGCGTAGTTGCGCCTCCCCGCAGGCAACCGAACCGACCTGCCCTGGTCAAGCCTTCGGCCGACATAGATAATCAGCACCTCGCTTTTTCTTTTGACCGCGTCATTGACGTCCGGCAATATCCCATTTTAAAGTCGCATGTTATCGACGGCAAACCGGTGGTACCACTGGCCTTAATGACCGAATGGTTTGCACACGGCGCACTGCATGAAAATCCCGGGCTGATTCTGCACGGCCTGGATGACATTCGCGTTATGAAAGGCATTCGGCTGGAACATGACAAAAAACACATTCGACTGCTGACCGGCAAGCTCAAAAAGAAGGGTGAATTTTTCGAAGTGGAAGTTGAATTAAGAGACGCCGACATGGCCGCGCAAGGACATCATTCACGCGAAGGCCAGGGCTGTTTTAAGCGACAGGCTGATAGCAGCCCCTGACTATCAAGTATCGACAAACATGGTAGCCAAGGCCTACACCAAAAAAATGAATGAAGTTTATGATGGGATACTCTTTCACGGCCCGCAGCTTCATGGGATCCGCCGAATTATAAGCTGCTCATCCCGCGGGATGGTAGCGCACATCTCAACCGCCCCTGCGCCCGCCCAATGGATGGCGGCTCCCTTGAGAAATAGTTGGATTGCCGATCCTCTGGTCCTGGACGGGGCATTTCAAATGGCAACCGTTTGGTGTTTTGAAGAGAAGGGGACAGTGTCGCTGCCCAGCTATGTTGAATCGTACCGGCAATATTGTCATAAATTTCCAGCAGAAGGAGTGAAGGTGGTGCTGGAGGTAAAAGAGGCAACCAACCGAAAAATGCGGGGAGATTTCACGTTCCTTGACTCGGACGATGTGATTGTGGCGAGTATAAGCGGTTACGAGGCCGTCATGGATGCATCCCTGATAAAAGCATTTAAACCTGCTTACCGAGCTTCGGCTTAGGGTTCACGAAAAAATAAGTTCACAATTTTAGGCGTTGCGCCGCCCGGCTGGCAAGGCACGAAAACGTAGGAATATATAGATATTTCGAGCTTTCGCAACGCAGCCGGACGGGATGCATCTACCTTTAAAATTTGAGGTGATGCATCGGCATACAAAATGTGAGGCCATTCCGGCATGTCCGGATTACATTAAACGACTTTTTCTATCCCCCTGTGAATATCTGCCGGTATGCCGCAAAAATCAAGGGTTTCTATAGTTGAAACGAAGCTTTTGCATGGCGGGCAGTATTTTTTAGGCTTTCCCCGGCCACTCCAAAGCAGCTTCATTCTGTGCCCGATGCCGCATTTCGGGCAGATACATTCAATTGTCATACCATTAGGATAATTGTTTTCGGCGTCATCCAAACATTCGAGTTCTTCCCTCAAATTATTGCTATTGCTGGCTGCAACCATAACAATATCTTTCCTTAGGATTAATGGCAAGGCCGGTGTTATGTGTCCGGCGTCTCTCTCATCTCCTTTTCTTATTTTCGAATTTCTTAATGAGGTCATCGATGGCCTCTTCCAGCAGCGTTCCGATAGATTTATCCTCATCAACGGCGAGATGCTTTAAGGCCTTCAAGCGATCGGCATCGATTCTGGTAGAAAAGGTTTTTTTTGTGCTCATGAAATTATTCTTAATATAAATATTTATTTCTTGCAAGTATTTTTTTAAAGAATTAATAAATAAATTTTTAATTGTTTAAAAGGCTATTGCTAGAAAAAAATAATTCATAAATGTACCAAATAAAGAACCCTGGCCCAGAGGGCCAGGCATCGACGTCACGCCGGAGGGGGGGATGTTGGCCGTCGGAGAACCCATGAAATAATGGAATACTGGAAAAATGGGAAATACCGGATCGAAAAGAACCGGCCGGTCGGCCCGCGTGAAAAGCTTTCTTTCCCAATTCCAGTCGTTCGGACGCTGGCAGATCATCAAGCAGTGCTTTTACCAGCCGCAGGGCATCGATCTGCTCTCTCAAGTCCTTATTTCTTGACATCGAAACCCAACAGTTGATAGGCTAAATGACGTTTAACAATAACTCGCCATTGGCAGCTCACCGATATTAGATCTCAGGCATTTTGCCGCAAAATGCGTCTTATAATATCAGCGCAATGAATTCAGTGACTAAGAAAAAAAATAGTTTCGATATCATTATTATCGGAGCGGGACCCGCAGGATCCACCGCGGCTTATATATTGGCTTCCAATGGATTCCATGTTCTCATTGTGGATAAAAGTGCTTTTCCGAGGGATAAGCTTTGCGGTGGTCTCTTAACCTTGAAAACAGTCAAATTGCTGGAAAGCATTTTTGAGTTATCCGTCGATTTCATGAAAAATCATCGTATCGTCACCTACCAAAGTTTTAACTACAAGGTCGCCAGCAGCAGCGGGGATTTCATTAAAGGTCGCCTGAATCACCCTTTTTACTTTACACAGCGCGGCGTCTATGATGCATTTTGGCTGGAAAAGGCGCAAAAAGCGGGGGCTGAGTTCAGAGCAGGCGAAAAAGTCGTCGCCCTGGATATCTCCAATAAAAAATTGACAACCAGCAGGGGGCATGAGTATTTCGGAAATTATATCCTGGGCGCCGATGGCGCCCTCAGTAGAACCAGACGATTGTTGTCGGCGGCAGGGTACATTAAACGGGATTGGCACTCGGATATGGCTACGACTCTAGAAGTCTTTATAGCAAATCGGCACATACCCGAGCTGCTGCAATATCCGGTAATTTATTTCGGTCACATTCCCTGGGGATATACCTGGAGTTTTCCAGGAGAGCACTTTCGAGTTCTCGGTATTGCCGGATTGAACGTTGGAAGGGGCAAATCTCTAAGAGTGGGTTTTCATAATTTTTTGGCGTCATTGAATATTTCAGTGAAGAAAATTCCCCGTTTTAAAAGCCACGCCCTGCCCTACGGAAATTATCTTACCCTTCCCGGCTACGGCAATGTATTATTGCTGGGCGATGCCTGCGGACTGACAGATCCTCTGCTCGGTGAAGGTATTTATTATGCCCACAAAAGCGCCCGGCTGGCAGCTATGGCTATCCTGAATTCTTATGACAATGCCCAAGCGGTTTTTAAGAGCTACACGCGGGATTTAGGGCAGGATATTATCACGGAACTTAAGCTGGTTCGAATGCTGCGGAAGATTATCTTTTCTTTGCCGGGGAGATGGCCCTACAAAATTTTATCCTTTATGCTCAAAACAATTCCCAGACAATGTGAAGAGGTCTTGCATGGACAACGCTCAATAAAATGGTTGCGTCGGCGTTCCTTTGATACCTAACGAAGTCAATCGCCGTTCGGATTATTTGACGCTGAACCGTGAATAAAAAATCAACCATCAAAAGCCGAATGCCGAATTAATTATGATGCTGTGTTTAGACAATCAATCGGCAAAAATATCTTGCAAGAAAAGCGGAATGACGCTGTCAACGAACCACTCCGCTTTTTCTCACTGCCTTATTAATGTCTACCAGCAGTAAATCAACACCTTTTGAGCTCAGGCTTCAGACGGTGGGCTTCGTCAAAGCGTCAGGATCCGACATAGACACCTCGGCCGGATTTCTTGATGCGGCCCTCTTTGGCTGCCCTAAAAACGATGTTGCGCACTTTTTTATCATCAAAACCAGTCTTTTTCTTCAGGGTAGGCACATCAACACCTTTTTTCGCGCGCTTGATGATTTTTAAAATCTCATCGGTCGCTGTTGCCGGCTCGGTCTTTTTCCCGGCAACTGCTTTTTGGGCAGATGTTTTTGCTACCGCGGTCTTTTTGGCAGCAGTCTTTTTAGCAGCGGCCTTTTTGGCAGCAGTCTTTTTAGCAGGTGCTTTTGGGGCGGGTTTGGCTTTAACCGCCTTTGCTTTTGGAGCTTTTTTAGCCTGTCCCGCCGATCCGGCAGCCTTTAATAATTTCTCCATTTTTTTCTCAAGAGTTTTAAATTCCTTTTTTAATGCCGTCAGTTCTTTCATGGTGATAGCCATTCTTATAATCCTCCTCAACTCAAATAAGTTTAGTAAAATTACTCTCGGATATTACGCTTTCACTCAGAACAAATTTGATCGTCCCTCTAAAGAGTTATATTTAAGCTAAGTTAAATAAACTACTATATAGATAAATTACTTTATAGCAGTAAATTTGTCAAGCAATAAGCCGAAAATAATAAAAGAATCTAATTGATTAGACTGACAACCGCTTTATTGGCAAAGTCTCTTTCAGTAATAATCAATACCGTTGGAAGCAGAAATGGTCTGACAAAAAATAACTAAGGTTGAACCTGATTTCTAATCTGGATTTTTTTTTACTGTAGATAGATGACTATTTAAAGATTATGATTTTATATGGACACGGCTCCCTAATCCGGACATTTAAAAGCGTCATGACTTGTCAGGTTAGATGCAAATCTCCCGCCGGGCGCCATCTTGTTGAAAGCGGTTCTAGTGTAAATTTTTTGTTTGCCGGTTGCCTTACAACGCCTGATAAGGTATATATATGGACTGCATTCATGGCTGATAAAATTCCGGCAATTTATCAGGCGTGAACTGTTTTTAGAATAATCGAATAAATATCATTAAAGTCATCTGATAAATATGAACCCCCAAAAGCCGATAGCTGTGGTCGGAATGGCCGGCCTCTTTCCCGGAGCCGTGAACCTCGATCTCTTCTGGCAAAACATCATCAACAAAATCGATGCCGTCTGCGAAGCGGACGTGGATCGTTGGCAGGTTGATCCGGATTCGATGGTTTCGCAGGGATTACAGATCGACAGGGCTTATTCCAAACATTGCTGCCTGATACCGGATTTTAAATTTGATCCTGCGGGCTTGGCCCTTGATAAGGATTTGGCAGCCGCCCTAGATCCGCTTCATCACATCGTGCTGCATGTCGGCCGGGAGGCTATCGCCGGAATCCGGCAACCAACCTTAAATCGTCAACGCACCGGTGTGATTCTGGCAGCCATTGCCTTGCCGACGGATGCAACCTCCGCAATTACCAGAAAGTTGCTGGGGGCAGCTTTGGAGGAAAAGCTGTTTGCCGGTGTTGCCGATTATAGCAGAATCCCCGATACTGAATCTTTTTCCCGCAACCGCTATCTGGCCGGTCGCGTAACCAGCCTGCCGGCTGCTGTTCTGGCAAAAGCGCTTAGGTCTGGGCGGCGGCACCTACACCCTCGACGCTGCCTGTGCATCGTCCCTATATGCCGTCAAGCTGGCCTGCGATGAACTGCATGCCCAGCGTGCCGACGCCATGCTGGCCGGAGGTGTTTCAAGACCTGATTGTCTATTTACCCAGGTCGGATTCAGTCAGTTAAGAGCGTTGTCTCCCTCCGGCCGCTGTGCGCCTTTTGATGAAAGTGCCGATGGTCTAGTCGTCGGAGAAGGTGCGGGCATAGTGGTGCTGAAACGTCTGGCTGATGCCGTACGGGATCAGAATCCAATCTACGGGTTGATTCATGGCGTCGGTCTTTCCAATGACATGCGGGGCAACCTGCTTGCCCCGGACAGCGAAGGCCAGCTGCGCGCCATGCGCAAAGTTTATGACTCGTGCGGCTGGACCCCATATGACATTGATCTGATCGAATGTCATGGTGCCGGAACGCCACTGGGAGACCTGACCGAGTTAAACAGCCTGAGAACATTGTGGCAGGATTCCGGATGGAAGAAAAATCAGTGTGCGATCGGTTCGATCAAATCCATGATCGGCCATTTATTGACCGCTGCCGGTGCCGCCGGCATGATTAAAACCCTCCTGGCGCTGCAAAACAAAACTCTGCCTCCATCGCTGAATTTCAACCAAGCGTCTCAGAACAGCCCGCTGTCCAATGGTCCTTTCCGTGTGCAAACTGAACCTGCACCCTGGCATCGAAAAGAGGATCACAAGCCGCGGCGGGCTGCCGTAAGTGCCTTTGGATTCGGCGGCATTAATGCTCACATGCTCTTGGAAGAGTACGATGAAGCGGCTCAGGGCGATCGACCCAAGGCGCACGGTATAAAATTAAAAATCGATTCAGAAGGCCCTGTTACTCATGCTTCCGATCTGGTTGGCGAGCATGGCGAGCTTATCCAGGAAACAACCGGGACAATTCCGCAATCCGCAATCCGCAATCCGCATTCCGACATTGCCATCATTGGCATGGAGGCGGTTTTCGGATCGACCGGTTCCCTGAGAGATTTTCAGGAACTTATCTTCAATGGCAAAACCAATTTCCAAGACCGGCCGCGACTGCGCTGGAAAGGCTGCGACCTCGCGGCCAATGCGTATCTGCCCAATCGATTTTTAAGCGGCGGCTTCTGTGAAGAAATTGCGATAGCTGCCGGCCAATTCCATATCCCACCGAAGGAAATTCCGGATATTCTTCCCCAGCAAATACTAATGCTGAAAGTTGCTGCCGGAGCCATGCGGGATGCCGGCTTGCCTTTAAGAGAAGAGCGCCCCGGCATGGGAGCGGTTATCGGTATTGATTTTGATTTTGAGGCTACTAATTTTCATTTGCGCTGGCACCTGAACCATATGTTTTCCGAGTGGATGGAAAAACTCGGCCGGGCTCCGCATGAAGAAGAAGAAAACGCCTGGCTGGAAACATTGAAAGACACCTGCAGCCCGCCGTTGACTGCCACGCGCACATTAGGCGCTTTAGGCGGAATCGTTGCCAGCCGAATTGCCCGGGAGTTTCGCTTGGGCGGACCGAGTTTCGTGGTTTCATGTGAGGATGCCGGCGGCTTAAAAGCATTGGAAATCGGCGTGAGGGCTTTGCAGCAAAATGAGGCCGAGGCCTTTTTGATAGGCGCGGTGGATTTAAGCGGGGATGTCCGCAACATCATCCTGGCAGCTCAAGTGAGATCCTATTCTCCGAAAGGACAAATCCGGCCATTTGATCGGGACGCCGACGGCATGCTGCCCGGTGAAGGGGCCGCGGCATTGGTCATCAAGCGCCTTGACCGGGCAATTGCCGATGGAAACAGAATATATGCCGTCATCAAAGGTATCGGCGGCGCCAGCGGCGGCGGCATTGATCCGAGCATCCCAACCGGTGAGGCATATCTCCGTTCCCTTCGAAATTGCTGCCGGGATGCTGCTGTTTCGCCTGCGGCCATCAGCTTTGTGGAAGCCCACGGCAGCGGTAATCCTGCCGAAGACGATCTGGAATCCACTGCCCTGCATGAATTTTTCGGCAGCCGCCAGGATCCCTGTGCCATCGGATCAGTAAAGGCCAACATCGGCCACACCGGCGCGGCATCGGCTTTGGCTGCGCTGGTCAAAACCAGCTTGGGCCTCTATCACGAAATCCTGCCGCCCCTGGTTAATTTCACCACTCCCGGGAACCCGCAGTGGCTCAAGGAAGATTTTCATTTTCCGGGCTATCCTCAATACTGGTTCAGAGATCGCAGCGACGGTGCGCGCAAAGCTCTGGTCGCGTCCATGACGCCCGACGGCAACTGCATGCACGTCATGCTTGAAGGCTGCGAATATGAGGCCGCCGGCGAAATTGAGCAGCCGATGCTGCCTCAGGTTGTCCTTGAGAGAAAAAGACCGCTGGGATTACAACCCTTTGGGCTTTTCAGCGTTGAAGGGCACAACAAGCAGACCTTGCTCAAAGGTCTGGATAACCTCAATCAGCATATTGAAAATTATATAATACCATCCGGCGGTGTAAAGGACTCCCCAAAACCGGCCGCCATGGAGGAGGCCGCTCGAACCTGGTACATGGCAAACCGTCTCAACCCCGGCCTCAAGTATGCCGTGTCGATTACCGCCGCTGACTTTTCAAATTTGAAAAATTGGATTGCCGTCGCCAGAGAAGCGGTTTTGTCGCGATACTACCTTAAAAATGGGCAGTGCCGGCGGAATCCGGTATTCAGCGCATCCGCTGGGCCACCGGGGGAAACTGGCGTTTGTATTTCCGGGATCGGGCAGCCACTATCTGGGTATGGGCCGGGATATCGGGGTGCATTGGCCGTCAATTATAAACGAAATGGACGTTGAAACATCGCGCTTAAAGACCCAGGTGCTGCCGGATTGTTATATCCCCTGGCGGGTTTCATGGGCGCCGGGCTGGCAGCAGGAGGCGTATCAGAAGATCATCGCCGATCCATTGCACATGATTTTCGGTCAGGTGGTGCACGGTTGTATGATGGCCAACCTGATAAAGCATTTTGAAATTAGACCGTCAGCGGTTATCGGTTACAGCTTGGGCGAATCAGCAGGCTATTTTGCCATGAATGTCTGGCCGGAACGCGGTGAAATGCTGAAACGAATGCAGACCACCAACTTATTCACAACTGAGTTGGCCGGACCATGCAACGCCGCCCGCCGGGTATGGAACATTGCATCCACCGAAGACGTCAACTGGCGGGTGGCGGTCGTCAACCGCTCGGCCGCTGCGCTGGACCGCATCCGCGATCGCTATCCAACCATCCGCCTGCTGATTATCAATACACCCGAGGAATGCGTCATCGGCGGCCGCCTGCCGGACGTCAAGGCTGCCATTCAGGATTTAAATTGCGAAGCCATTTTCCTGGATGGTGTCGTAACCGTGCATTGCGACGCGTTGAAGCCGGTTGCCGATGCGTACCGCGATTTGCATGTATTTCCCACGCAAGCGCCGGAAGGCATTCGCTTTTACAGCTGTGCCCTTGGACGTACCTATGAACTAACCGGCGATAAAGCGGCAAATTCCATTCTCAACCAGGCGCTGCATGGGTTTGACTTTACGGCCACCGTAAACCAGGCCTACCAGGATGGTGTCCGCATATTTCTGGAGCTGGGCCCCCATTCGTCGTGTACCCGCATGATCAACCGCATGCTGCAGGATAAGCCCCATCTGGCTCTTTCGGCCTGTGTCCAGGCCGAACAGGACTACATCACAATCGTCAAGGTGCTGGGAGCTTTGATTGCCGAACGCGTGCCGGTGAATCTGGAAAAACTTTACGGTCGTGATGCCTACCCACCGGCGATGATTGAGCCGGTCGGCCGAACTCCCCCAAGAACAGATCAGCGTAGTCATCGGCGGCAAGCGCCCTCGCCTTCCCTGCCGGATTTTAAGTCAATAACGGACAGAGGCCGAAGACAGCCGGTGGCGGACCAGGACCGAATACGACGCCGACAAAGGATCAGAAGATAGCGAGCAGAAAACCGCAACCGATCGAAGGCGGTCATGAACACGCGAATCCTTCGGCAATTTCGGAATTGATTGAAACCGCCGACCGCATTGCGGCAAGCACCGCCGATGCCCATCAGAAATTTCTAGAGCTTTCCGGGGAAATCACCCGGTCCTTTGCTGAGACATTTAACCTCCAAACCAGGCTCCTGGAACGGGCTCTGGAGACTGACGAGAATGTTATTTCAGGTCCCGAAATAGAAAGTACTTTTTCTTATCAGGGATAATTCCGATCTCTCAACCAACCAATTGCAACTTTCGGATTCTGATATTCCGCCTTCCGTTCCCGTCTTCGATCGCACCGCGTGCCTTGAATTTGCGATTGGATCTGTCGCCAAGGTCCTGGGAACCGAGTTTGCCGTCGTGGACACCTATGCCGCCAGGGTGCGACTGCCGGATGATCCCCTGATGCTGGTGGATCGGATTCTTTCCGTCGAGGGAGAAAAAGGATCACTGGGCTCCGGCCGCATCGTCACCGAACACGATGTGCTGGCGGGCGCATGGTACCTGGACGGCGGCCACGCTCCGGTCTGTATCTCGGTTGAGGCCGGTCAGGCGGATCTTTTTTTAAGTGCCTATCTGGGGATCGATCTCAAGGTGCAGGGCCGGCGGACCTACCGGCTGCTGGATGCAACCGTTAATTTTCACCGGGAATTGCCGCTCCCGGGAGAAACCATCCGCTATGAAATCGAAATTGAAAAGTTCCTCCGTCAGGGAGAGACCTATCTCTTCTTATTTCATTTCAAAGGATTTATCGGCAAACGCCCCTGATTACCATGACCAACGGGTCCGCCGGCTTTTTCACCGAGCAGGAAGTCAAAAATTCAGGCGGCATTATCTTAAGCGGGGAAGACCGCCAGGCGGTTGCTGGAAAAAAACCTGCCAGCTGGCCAGAATTGGTCCCCCTGCGTCCGAGAAGGCTATGATGACACGTCGCTTCAGGCCCTGCGATCCGGCAACCTGCGAGAATGTTTCGGCGAGGCATTCAAGGGTATTACCCTGCCCAATGAATTAGGCTGCCCGGCGGCCGGATGAAGTTGATCGACCGGGTCGTCAACCTGGACCCTTCCGGCGGGCGGTTCGGTATTGGGAATGATTCAGTGCTGAAGCTGATATTCACCCGGACGACTGGTTTTTAACCTGTCATTTCGTCGATGACATGGTGATGCCGGGCACTTTGATGTATGAATGCTGCGCGCACACCCTGCGCGTATTTCTGCAGCGTATTGGGTGGGTGACCGAAAAATCGGGCGTGTTTTATGAACCGGTCAGGGGAATCGCAGCCACGCTAAAATGCCGGGGTCCGGTAACACCGGAAACCGGAAAGGTTACCTATGAAGTTGAAATCAAAGAAATCGGTTATCGGCCCGAACCTTATGTGATTGCTGATGCGTACATGTATGCCGACGGACACCGCATCGTGTATTTTCGGGACATGTCGCATGCAGATGAGCAACATCACCCGCGATGAAATCGAATCGGCGTGGCAGCTCCGGCGTGCCCGGCCGACGGGGGCCTCAACCCGCCCCCCGAAACCGGTGGTGTTCGATCGCAGCCGGATGCTTGAATTCGCCGCCGGACTGCCGTCGAAAGCCTTCGGCACGCCATACGAATCATTTGACCGCCGGCGGTTTATTGCACGGCTGCCGCAACCGCCCTATCTGCTCATCGACCGGGTCGTCAAAGCCGAACCCGAAGCCTGGGTGCTGAAACCGGACGGTTGGATTGAAGCCGAAGCCGATGTTGTTCCGGATGCCTGGTATTTTAGAGCCGAAAGGACGCCGGCTGCGCCCATCAGCATCCTGCTTGAAATGGCACTGCAGCCCTGTGGCTGGCTGGCTGCCTACATGGGATCGGCCTTGCGAAGTCAAAAGGATCTCAGATTTCGCAATCTGGGCGGCAGCGCCGTCCTGCACGACGAAGTGCGGCCGGATGCAGGAACCCTGACCATTAGGGCCCGTCTGACCAAGGCATCGGAAGCAGCCGATATGATCATCGAGCACTTCGATTTCGAAGTTCAGCGGCAGGGTCAAAAAATATATACCGGCAATACCTACTTCGGATTTTTTACCCGGGAAGCCCTGGCACAACAGGAAGGCATCCGCAACGCTGCCGGGCAGGCCTACATGGCGGAATCTGATGACACCCGCAGCAGTGACAGGCAGGCTTTCATCGATTACGCCCCCCTTCTGCCGCAGGATCAGGCATCGGATGCCGCACCCGCGCTGGCAATGCCGGCCAAAGCCATTACGGATGATTGACTGCATTGAGACATACCTGCCGGCCGGCGGACCCAAGGGACTGGGTCTAATCCGCGGGACCAAGGCGGTCGATCCACAGGAATGGTTTTTTAAGGCTCACTTTTATCAGGATCCGGTATGTCCCGGCTCGCTGGGCATCGAGTCTTTCATTCAGCTGCTGAAGTTCATCGCCCGCGAGCGCTGGCCGCAATTAATAGATACTCACCGTTTTGGACTGGTTGCAGGTGTCGAGCATTCCTGGATATACCGCGGTCAGATTTTGCCGGCCAATCGGCTGATAACCGTCGAAGCCGAAATTACGCATATCCTGGATCCCCCTCATCCGTGCATGTTGGCGGACGGCTTCCTGAAGGTTGACGAATTGTATATCTATCAGATGAAAAATTTTGGTATTAAACTGCTTGAGATTTGAGATTTTATAGCTAACTTGAACCTTCTGATGCAATTATCAAGCAACTAAAAGAGAACTAATAAATAATGATATATTCAAAAGTCTACCTCGATACCTTCGGATATGAGCTTCCGCCCCATGTGGTAACATCAGACGACCTGGAATTGCGTCTGCAGGCACTCTATGAGGCGCTCCACTTCCAGCGGGGCCAATTGGAGGCGATTACCGGCATTCGGGAACGCCGGTTCTGGGACCCGGATTACAAGATGCATGTCGGGGCGATCAAAGCCGGCCAAAAAGCCCTGGATGCATCCGGCATCACCACGGCGGATATCGGGATGCTGATTTATGGTGGCGTTTGCCGGGACAATCTGGAACCGGCCACGGCATGCGCAGTGGCCAACGGGTTGGGATTGGGAGCCGATGTCCAGATTTATGATGTCTCCAATGCCTGTCTGGGCGTCTTAAATGGAATGGTTCAGGTGGCCAATGCCATAGAATTGGGCCAGGTGCGGGCCGGCATGATCGTTTCATGTGAGTCGGCTCGCCAAATCATAGATATCACCATTGACCGGCTGACCGAAACCAAGGATATGGAAGTTTTCAAAAAAACCGTTGCGACATTGACCGGCGGTTCCGGTGCCGTGGCCGTAATTTTAACGAACCAATCACTGTCGGATTCCGGTCATCGCCTTCTGGGGGGCACTGCCAGGAGTGCAGCCGAACACCATCAACTCTGTGTATGGGGGCCGGATACCGGTATTCCGGCCAGCGGTTTACACAAAATGGAAACCGACTCCGTCCGGGTTCTCCAAAATGGCGTGGTTCTGGGCATTGATACCTTCAAAGCCCTGCGCCGGGAACTCTCCTGGTCCAATGACAAACCGGATAAAATTATCTGTCATCAGGTGGGCGCCACCCACCAGCGCAACATTTTGGATGCAATCGGCATTAATCAATCCCAAGACTTCACTACCTTTAAGTTCCTGGGCAATATCGGCACGGTTTCGCTGCCGCTCACAGCCGCCATAGCCTCGGAGAGAGAATTTCTACGACCGGGAGATCTCGTCGGCTTTCTGGGGATCGGAAGTGGATTGAATTGCCTGATGATAGGTCTGGAGTGGTAAGGGATGACAGATGACAGAGAGCAGAAGGCGAAGTGACAAAAGGAAATCTCGATTACAAATAACTGGACACATCAGCAGGCAGCTACACCCGAAACCTGAAACCTTTTAAACGAACTTAACGATTCAAACGAAGAAATGAGAAATACACCCGTCGATATCTCAGGCGTGAGACACCTTTACCCGTTTGATGCCCATTACCTGGATATCAACGGCCTCAAGTATCATTATGTTGATGAAGGCCGCGGTGATCCGATCGTGATGGTCCATGGCAATCCGACCTGGTCTTTTTACTTTCGGGAGCTGATAAAAGCCCTGAGCAGCCACGGCCGCACCATTGTGCCGGATCACATCGGCTGCGGCCTGTCGGCCAAGCCCGACACCAGTTCCTATGGTTTTGGACTTAAAAACCGGGTCGATGACCTGGACCGTCTTTTAGATCAGCTGGGTGTAAGAAAGGACATCACCCTCATCCTGCATGACTGGGGAGGCATGATCGGAATGGCCTATGCCGTCAAGCATCCCGAACGGGTTCGCCGACTGGTCGTCATGAATACCTATGCCTTTCTGCCGCCCGTTGAGTATCGTATTCCATGGGCGACCTATTTTATCCGACATGCCGGCCCGCTGGCCTCTCTGGCAGTTTTGGGCTTGAATCTTTTCACCGTCGCGGCGCTGCACCTGAACTCCAGGCAAGGGTTGGCCCGCGATGTCAAAAACGGCCTGACCGCCCCTTATAATTGCTGGAACCATCGCATCGCCGTACTGCGATTCGTGCAGGACATCCCGCTGAACCGCAAAGATCCGAGTTATCAATTAGCTAAAAGTGTTGACGACAATCTGAAGCTATTTTCGGATACGCCGATTCTTGTCTGCTGGGGCGAGCACGATTTTGTCTTTAATCATCAATTTTTAAAGGAATGGCAAAACCGTTTTCCCCAAGCCCGGGTTTATCGCTTTTCGGATGCGGGTCACTATGTACTGGAGGATGTGCCGGAAAAAATTGTACCTCTAGTCCGGGATTTCTTGCAAAAACATCCGCTGTAAATTAAGGTCCAAGAATTAATATGAATGATGTAAAAGCTCATGCCAGCGATGTCGTCAATATTTCAGCGTATCTGACCAGGATGGCCCAAACTGAACCGTATAAGCGCGCCGTCGTCTGTCCGGCAGGCCGCGATCGGAATCAGCGGGTTGCTTATTCGCATCTGACGTTTGTGCAGCTGGAACATGAAGTGGATCGATTGGCCTACGGATTGCAGGCTGCCGGCATCAGGCGCAACACTCGAACCGTCTTAATGGTCAAACCCGGCCTCGAATTTTTTGCGCTGATTTTTGCGGTATTTAAAACCGGAGCCGTGCCCGTGGTTGTGGATCCCGGAATGGGGATTCGACGAATGTTGAGTTGCTACCGGTCCACCCGCCCGCAGGCATTTATCGGCATTCCTTTGGCCCATATGGTGCGAACCCTTTATCCTAAATTTTTTCATACCGTAAAGGTCTGGATAACCGTCGGCCGGCGCTGGTTCTGGGGCGGTCTGACGCTGAATCAAATTCGCCGCAACGCCTGGCAGCCCTTTCCCCCTGCCGAAACCCGCCGCGACGACATGGCGGCGATTCTTTTTACCACCGGCAGTACCGGACCGGCCAAAGGTGCGGTTTACAATCACGGTACCTTTGATGCCCAGCTGCAGCAAATCAAAACCCATTTAAACATGGCTCCCCATGAAATTGATCTGTCGACCTTCCCTCTTTTTGCCCTGTTTTACCCGGCCTTAGGCGTCACGGCGGTAATTCCGGACATGGATCCCACGCGGCCGGCCCTGGTAAATCCGGAGCGCATCATCGAGGCCGTCAACAATCAAGGCGTCACCAACATGTTTGCCTCACCGGCCCTTTTGAATCGCGTCGGCGCTTACGGAAAGCAAAACGGCGTCAAACTGCCGTCTTTAAAAAGAGTCATTTCTGCCGGGGCGCCCGTATCGGCCGACAATATAGAGCAATTCCGCGCATTGCTGGGCAAAGCGGCCGAAATTCATACACCGTACGGGGCGACCGAAGCCGTGCCCATCATATCCATCACAAGCAGCGAAATTCTTTCGGAAACCCGGGATCTCAGCCAAAAGGGATACGGAATCTGTATCGGTCGCCCCATCAACGACATCGATATTAGAATCATAAAAATCAGTGATGATCCCATTGAAACCTGGTCGGACGATCTCAGGCTGCCGCAAGGGGAAGTCGGCGAGATCACCGTCAAAGGTGCCCTGGTCAGCCGAGAGTATTTTGAAGATCCCCGGTCGACGGCCCTGGCCAAGATAAAAGAAAACGGTGAAATCATCCATCGCATGGGAGACCTTGGCTGGCTGGATGACAAGGGCCGTATCTGGTTTTGCGGGCGCAAGAGCCACCGGGTTGTCACAGAAAGTGAAACGCTTTACACCATTCCCTGCGAAGCCATATTCAATAATCACCCCCGGGTATTTCGCAGTGCTCTGGTGGGAGTCGGCCCCCGGTTTCTACAGCGACCGGTTATCTGTATTGAGCTGCACAAGGCAGATGCCGGCCGAAACAAAAAATATTTGAAAGTAGAACTGCTGGAATTGGCGGCAGCTCATCAATTGATCAAAAGCATTCGGACCGTGTTGTTTCACCGGTCATTTCCGGTAGACATTCGCCACAACTCAAAAATTTTCAGAGAAAAATTAGCTGTCTGGGCACAGCAAAAACTGAAAAAATGAATGCAACACCATTAAATAACCACCAATCGGAAAGCGTCCTGGTTACCGGCGGCGGCGGGTTTTTGGGCGGTGCCATTGTCAGGCGTCTGGTAGACCGAGGCGATCAGGTCAGGAGTCTGGCGCGAAATCTGCATCCTGCGCTTGAGGCCATGGCGGTTGAACAGATTCAGGGCAATATTGCCGATCCGGCAACGGTTGACAACGCCTGCCGGGGCGCCGAGGTCGTTTTTCATGTTGCGGCCAAGCCTCCTCCCTGGGGAGCATACAACGATTATTATCAAACCAATGTTGTCGGCACCCGCAATGTTATCGATGCCTGTCTTCACCGGTCGGTTTCAAGGCTGATCTACACCAGTACTCCCAGTGTGATATTCAACGGCGGCCATCTGGAAGGCGTTGACGAATCATTTCCCTATCCTGCCAGATACAAGGCCTATTACCCTGCGACCAAAGCCATGGCAGAACGTCTCGTTGTCAAAGCCGCCGATCAGGGGCTCAACACCATCGTCCTGAGACCCCATGAAATTTGGGGACCGGGCGACCCCCATTTCGTGCCGCGTCTGCTGGCCCGAGCCGACAGGTTGAAACAAATCGGAGACGGCAAAAATCTTGTTGATACAACCTACATCGACAACGCAGCGGATGCGCATATCCTGGCTGCTGATAAATTAAAAGACAACCCCCGGTTATCAGGCAAGATTTATTTCATCAGCCAAGACGAGCCGATGCCCGCCTGGGACATGATCAACGCGGTCTTAAAGTCAGCCGGATACGGACCGGTCAAAGGCAAAGTGTCGTTCCGGGCGGCCTGGCTCATCGGTGCGGTTCTGGAATTCTTCTATAAAACATTTCGCATTTCCGGTGAACCCCAAATGACCCGTTTTCTGGCTGAAGCTGTTGCAACTTCCCACTGGTTTAACATCAATGCCGCCAAAAAAGATCTCGGATATCAGCCGCAGGTGTCTACCCGGCAGGGATTGGAAAGACTTGCCGAATGGTTGAAAAAAAATACTTCAAAAGGAGTTTCTGGATGAAATTAGAAGATGTTGCTCCGCTGGAAAAATGGATCGATCTTGAAGTGAACATCCACCGGCAGACCGGCTTGGACGTCAATGTATTTAATGTTGAGGGGTATCGAATAACCGAATTTAAAAATTGGGCCAATAATCTGTGCCCGGAAATCAAGGCCACCGACAAAGGGCAGAGTTTTATCTGTGCGCCGGCCCACATGAATATTGCCGCCGCGGCCATGCGCTCCAAAAAACCGGTCATCGAGGAATGTGATGCCGGACTCATTAAGATGGTGGTGCCCATTTTCGTCAAAGATGTATTCATCGGCGCGGTGGGCGCCTGCGGGTTTTTGCTGGATAAAGGCGAGGTCGACAGCTTCCTGGTTTACAAAATGACGGATATCGATGAAGCAAAAGTCGAAAATTTATCTAAAGGAATTCCGGCCATTACTTCCGCCAGAGCGGAATCACTGGGCAAATATATTACGGCGCAGATTGATGAAATCATCGGGCAGGTTAAATAGGCTCATACCTGAACTCTGAAATTCGTATCCTACTGCGCAACCGAATTTTCGGCATATTTGGTGTCGCGCAGATACCGTTTCAGAATAATATTGCCGAGCAGGGTTCCCTTCTTGTAGCCCTTGACAAACTCAGTGACCACCGCCTTGAGTTTTGGGCTGTCCTTGCGAAAAGCCCAGGCGATCTCACCGCCGGTTCTCACGGCGATGTTCGGATGAACTAAGATTTGAGAATGTCCACTTAAAATCCAATCAGGTCAGGTAAAGCAGACTTTAACCCTACCCTGCCGATCCCCTCTCCCTGGCATTTCTATGTAGACCAATTTTATGACTGGCGCGTCTATAAGGTAAAAATCCGAAATTCATGCAAGCGGTCGATTTGGTAAGATTTTTTAGTTTGAAGGCGGATGGAAATCTGATGGTGGTTAAGTAAACATGGACAATTCAGATGCGGACCGGATATCATGAGTTTCAAATTGATGCAAAAAGTGTTGCCGCACAATGTACAAACGTGATTTCCAAGCTCCTGAAATGGCTCCATCAGATAAAACCACCACGACCTCTGAAACCTCCGACCAGCTGTTCTTGCTTGTTGAACAGGCTAAGGCAGGGAACCGCTCGGCCTTCGCCCAGCTGGCCGACCGATTTCATGAAGATATTTATCGCATGGTTTACTACCGCATCAGATCCCGTCCCGATGCTGAGGATATTACCCAGGATGTGTTTTTAAAGATATTTCAAAAAATATCCGGCATCAAAGAGACGGCCAAGTTTCGCGGTTGGCTTTTTAGCATCACGCTGAACCGAATTCGGGATTTTCAGCGCAAAAAACGATTCCGGTCATTATTCAAGGCCGAGGATGAAAGTATAGAGTCGCACGCGCCCGAACAAAGCGACCAAGATCAGCCTGATGCGCTGGACCATGTTTTAAAAAAGGATTTTTGGCGACAAATCGGTTTGATCCTGAACAAACTGTCAAAAATGGAAAAAGAAGTCTTTTTGCTGAGGTTTTTTGATCATCTCAGTTTAACTGAAATCGCGGGCGTCTTAAAAAAAAACGAAAGCACGGTCAAAACCCATCTGTATCGCGCGCTCGCCAAATTTAAAAGTGAACCCGCAATGCGACGCCTTCTCAATGAGGTTAACAAGTGAACTCAAATGACAACCACCATTTGGACGAGAATCAATTTATTAAAGCGGTAGTGGATGCATCCGACCTGCCGGAGGCCGTGCAGGCGCATTTGTTCACCTGCACTCAATGCCGGAACAGAAGGCAAAACTTTGAGCGGGAATTGACCAGTTTAGGCCAAATTGCCGGGCTGTCGGTACCGAAACCGCAAAGACGGATCATTTTGCCGGCGCAAAAGTCCACAATCAGATTCTCAAGTTTCTTGGATTGGCGCAGCGTTATTGTGGCAGCGGCGACGGTTGCCGCTGTATTTATGGTTGTGTGGGGCACCAACATGGCACGCAATTTTTCCGAGCACCGAACCGAAAACCTGACAGCGGAAATACGGGATGCCAATCGACCCATGAGCGAAGTCAACTCGCTTGTTGAAAATGCGCTGCCCCCATTTTATTTAGAAATCGCAGATGAACCAAAACCAGATTACGATGAAGAGTTTTATCAATTTTTGATTCCGCCTGTTGAAGATAAAACCGTAACCTCTGAGCAAGGGAATCGAGGAACTTCATTATGCTAAGAAAGATATTCAGTGTCATCTTGCCGGTCATTTTTCTGGTTGCTCCATTGATTGCCGCGGCTCAGCACGGTCCAAGAGGCAAATGGTGGCATAACCCCCAGATTCAAAAGAATTTGAATTTGAACGAAAATGAAATCGGCAAATTGGACCAGCTTTTTGCCAACATCCGCCCCAACCTGATCAAGCTTAAAACGGATGTCGAGCGCGAGCAATTTGAACTGGATCAACTCCTGAGCAAAAAAAAGGTCGACGATGCTGATGTTAAAAAGCAGTTCCAAAAACTGGAGCAAGCCCGTAAAAATCTTTCCAACGCACGCCTTGACTTTGTGATCGGCGTTCGCAACATACTCGGTGCCGATCGCTTCCAGCAGCTCAAGTCCAACTTTCAGAAGTGGCAGTAGAAAAAATTTTTCGCAACTCGGCCGGTAAGGACTTTTTTCTCCGTGGCACGGCAAAATTATGGATCCGGCAGCAATTCTCGCTTCACGCGACATCCTGCAAAAAATAGAAACCGTTTGCAGTCGACAGTTCTCTGCTGAAAACGACCGGGATGAGTGTTACATCTTCGTGCTTGACAGCCTCAAGGCCGACGATTTTAAGCGGCTGCGGGCCTTTAAAGGCAAAAGCAAATTATCCACCTATCTGTATTCTCTGATCAACTCCCTGGTTATTGATTTCAGACGCAAAAAATACGGCCGCCGGCGTGTCCCGGCCGCCGTGTTAAAACTCGGCAAGTGGGCTGAGGCAGTCTACCGGCTGGTGTGCTGGCAAAAGTTTTCCTTTGATGACGCCTATGATTTTCTGCGGGTTGACGGCCTGTATGACGGCAACTATGATCAGTTCATACAGGAGATCGAGGCGATCCGGAATGCACCCTGCCGGGAAAATCCGACTTTTAAATCGATCGATGAACCAGACAGAAATTCGGTCCAGCATATGGAAGCTTCAGGCGCCGATCCGCTGGAGGACCTGATACAAGCGCTTGACAGGGAAAAAAGAATCACAGCCCTCAGGGTTATTCGCGCAACAACGGAGGCACTGCCGGAGCCCGATCAGATTCTGGTCAGGCTGGTGTTCGGCTCGGGGCAGCCGCTAAGTGCGGCTGCCAAAATCATCAACCTTTCTGCATCCGCAGCCCGCAAACGGCTGCAGACTCTTTTATTAAAATACAGAGAAAGTTTGCTGGCCATTGGTATCCGCGAGCCGTAAAATGTCCGTCTAATTACTCTGCCTGATTATATTTTACTAGGTATGTTTAACAATTGAATAGAGGCAAAAATGGGAAAATGGATCAATAAAAGCATGGCGCCAGCCGTTTCAGAGCAATCCGCTAATCATCCGGCCATCGAAGATATCGCGCGGCTGGCGGAAGGCAGGGTCGAGCAAGCTGAACGGGAACAATTCCTGCGCCATCTCAACCGATGCCAAAGATGCTACGAAATCCTGCAGGAAACCCTGATAGACATTGCCTCCGCCAGGCCTTTGCCAAAGGTTTCCGGTCCCTGGTGGAAATCCAAAATCTTTTATGCCTTGGCTGCCTCAATTTTACTGGTCATTATCATCGGCGGGCGCCTGGTATTTGAACACCGCAATCAACATCCCCGGATCATAACCGCCACACTTGATATGGATCAGGAGTTAAAGGACATCCTGCTGGAAGGCGACACCCTGCGGTGGGAGAAGGGACCGCGGCTAAGCCGGCTGGTGGCTGCTCTGCACAAAAAAGGTCTGCAATTTAATGATCTGAAAGCTGCTATCCTTGCGCAACCCTACTATCAGAAAAAAAGCCTGTTCGGTCCCGGGGAAGTCCTTCATATTCGCATCGAGAATGGCGTGGCCTATCTGAAGGTTAAAGAAAAAAACTAGCTTTATGCCCTGCAAATATATTTAAGTAGTCGACGGGAATACTCAATTAGAGTTGCAGCTTTGAACATAAAAAATTCCAAGCCCCAAATAACTGCTTTTTGGAATTTGAAATTTGCGATTTAGACCTACCTTGTCCCCTTCCCTCTATTCTCAATCCCTTTCGAAAAAAGACATCCCACTCAAAAAAAAATAATGAATTATTGATCCGCCATTACCATCTGTCCGTCTAACAAGTTAAAAAGAAATCCTTCACTTTACCAACACAATGTCAAGAGGAGACCTGTCATGTTAAAAGTGACGTTCAGCAGCTCGGCCCCGAATCCTCCAATTCGAACATGGCGTTGGGTGTTTCTTGGATTGGCCGTTTTTATTTTTACTGTCCCGGGATTTCCGGCAGCTGCGAAACAACCCCCTACCATTCAGCTGTTTCCAACCACGGTGGTGGAAAATATCAAGCACACCGGAGAGGCGGCCAAAGCCATGGAACAGGACCTTCAGAGTGTGATTGACCGCCTGAATCAGCAGGAGGAGCTTTACCTGGCGAGCAAGTGCGAAGGGGCCGCAGCCGAACAGGGCTGCAATGAAATCGCCGGACAGCTGAGTCAAACCTATCTGGAGATGCTGACCTTGATGGAAACCCGCCTGCCGGGGATGGAGGATTCGGTCCGGGCCACGAATACCAGCCTGGAAAGACGGATTCGCACGGAGTTGGGCCGCAAAACAACTCCCCGTGGTCTGCAAAAACTTGTAGATGGAACGCCGCAGCAATCAACTGAGTCTCCCCGCTACAAGCGAAGGGCGGGAAGACTGAGCGAAAAGTTCAGACAGTATTACAAACTGGTAGCCATGGCCCCCGGATCGGGCGCGGGTGGATCACTGGCGGCAGTCGCCGCTGAAATTTACCTTGATACCCAGGAAGTGCAGGAACTTATTGCCCTCACCCGCGATGAAATCAGCCGCGCCAAACTCATGATTGATCTCGATCAGGCATACGGCATCATCACGCCGGAAATGTTTGAGATGGTCGGCCGGGTGAAAACGATTATATTTGGCGAGACCGGAGAAGCGGAAGGCATACCCAGTCCGCCGGCCGGCAGCGCTAAAGCAGAATATCGCAGCCCCCTTGAGATGTAACTATGGAGGCGTTCGCCTATAACCGGAGGGTGTTATTATGATTAAGCTACAAAGTAAAATGAATGCCTGGCGTTTCGACCAAATTTTTCTGATGTTGATAGTCCTCGCACTTTTTCCGGCGGCCTGCGGGAACCGGCAATATGTTAAACCCGGCTGCACGCTGCCTTCCGGCGTAAATCTTGAAGAAGCGTTGGCGCACTCAAGAGAAGATCTTGGGCACCTGGAGTGCGAAACCATGTTTGACGGTTACTATATTAGACTCATTGAAGTCGCCAAACGCGACCCCGCAATACAAAACAAGCGCAAGTTCAGCGATTTTTTGGAATGGGCCAATGGGGAAGGCATTATCGATAAGATCCAGGCTCGCGACTACTATAATCGCTACTTCAATACCACCTTCATGTCTCTGCCGGACGATTTTAATGTTTGCTCATCCTGCGCCGAGAAAACCCAAAAAGATCTCGAATCCCAGCTGGAAGAAGAACTCGGCCAGAAAGAAGAAGGGCTGTTGAGAGCGTGCCAGGATAAAAACGCCTATTACCTTGCGGCTGATCAATATAACTCCATCATGCTGCTGCTGGACGCCACCTGCACTGCCTGTCGGAACTGATATGACAAGCGAATGTCAGATAATGCTGAGCATCAGGACTGAATAACACGGACTGAGCAACGAGGACTGAGGACAGAGATGGAAAAAATTCGAGCGATGCAAACAGCGATACGTTCAGTCCTCAGCCCTCAGCCCTCATCACTTTTTCGAGCAGAAACTAAATTTTAGGGAATTCATACGATGGAAAACAGATCTCATTCCGTCACGGTCTTTTCAGCCGGCTTTATCACCGGCGCCCTGGGAGTGCTGGTTATCGGCGCTGCGATGCTTTACATGTTGAACATGTCTGAATTTGTTGCCATATCCGTGTTGAAAATTCCCAGGGTTCAAAGGGTGCTGACGTGGACCTATGAGAATCTCAGACTCTCGATCATCCCCTTTTTCTTTACTTCGCTGCTGTATACCGGCTCTCTTCTCCGCTTAAAGCGTTATCTGAAAGATCAGCGCACTCCGGTGGAAAAGATTGCCCAGAGCGAGCAGCTGGTTGATATCTGGATCAATCTATTCTTCGGGATCGGGGTAATTTGGACGGCCATCGGCATGCGCGGCGCCTTGCTGGACGGAGTCGGTGACTTGAATGCCCAATCGGCAGCACAGCTGGGCGCCTTTTCGATCCTGCAACGATTGGTGGACGGCGGAATTTTGCTGGCATTATCCACCACCATCTTCGGTGCCGTCGGCGGCTATCTGCTGCGCCTGATTAAATCCATGGCGGTGGGTACCCAGGTGAAAGCTTATTACAATCGACTGGCAGAGCAGCAGGCCGACTCAGTTCATAAAGCCCTGCAATCCATCGACGGGCGGGTCCAGGAATTGGTGGGGATACAGAAAAATTTAAATAACTTGGCGAACACAACCGATGAAGGTAAAGCTATCCGTCCGCCGGTTATTTAAAGAAATGCAGGCATCAGGTGTTGAGAAAAAGCAAAAATATCAGAAAGGTTTCAATCCCTGCACACCGCAACGGACAATGGACAAACGACAGCGGACTTTGAATAATTGGCGCTCAATTTGGAGCAATCGATGCACCCTTTATATCCATCGCCAATATCTCTTATCCGGCCCGAGGCTTCCTTTTCAAATGAGGTGGAAGTGCTGCAGACGGATGTCATGCGATTTTTTGCGATATTATGTCTGTGCCTGATGGCGATATTTGCTCTGGTCAAAACCCTGCCCATGGCCCCTTCGACCGGTCCTCCCACGATGGTCGAACCCACGGACCTTAAAGCAGATGTCGAAGCTCTGCAAAAACACATTGCCATGCTCAAAGAGAGGCTTGGGCAGTTAAGGACCCAAGTTCAGGCCGCCGCCGTCGACGCCGAAAAATCAACGACCGTGGCTGCCGTTGCGGAAAAAAAAATTAAAGATGAAACGCAACACCTGGCAGAGATACAGGCAAAACTGAAGCGGGAAAGAGTAAAATTGAATCAACCTCGGTCGGAGAAAAAACCGGCTGAAATATTACCGGCTGAGCAAAAAAATCCGCCGCCTCAGACCGTCAGGCAAGGATTCAGCTTGCGTTTTGCCTCGGATGCGGCGCTGCAAAAGCTGATCGACAGCGGGAAAGTAAATTTTTATGCATTAGCCGGGAAAAAAGCCTGGCAATTGCACCTGAGAGACGGACAGCCGGTCTATTCGTCGACCCGATTTCCCAGTCAAATTCATGAAATGCAGACTCCCACCGTTCCCACTGAGTATACCGGGGCTTTTCACCGGCAGGTAGCGGCGTTCGGCCGCACCACGGTGACCTGGGGGGTGACGCTGCCTTCCCCAACTATGTCATCCATTAACCAGCTCATCAAAAGCCGACCCGGGGGTGATCTGATCATCACCGCGGCCGGCGAGGTCGTTATAAAATGACAACCACCAACAACATCGGGACCGGGATCCGGCCGTACATTTTACTCTTGATTTTTATAGGGTTGTCGGCCTGCAGCGGCCATCAGGTGTACCATGAAGTTGGACTGCCGGCCGGCGGATCGTCGCTTGATACCTGGCTGGAAGATACCCTTATTCCATACCTGCTCCAGCAACTCAGCCAGCACCCGCGCTTTAAAGGCCAACCCATTTTGTTGGTCGGCCTGCGCGGCGATGAGGTCCGCTCCCGCGCAGATGACTTGACGGGAGAGATCCGATCAAAAATCGGCGACGCGCTGCTGAAACAACCCGGTCTCGATCTTGCCTGGCAACCGACCGGCCCGCCACGAGAACACCATCAACGTCTCGCGGATGTCTCCTGTGGCACTTACCGCAAAATCCAATATTACATCGGTCTGGACTGCGGTTTGACCCGATTGGAGGGCAAGCTTTATGTAAAAGTGCGGGCCTTGAACCTTGCCGAACAAAAATGGGTGACCGGCTTCGGCAAATCATGGGAAGGGCGGCCGACCGCAGCCCAGCTGGCGGCTCTGGCGCGCGAACATCCGGATGAATATTTGCGGGGTCGGCGCCAGCTGCCGTTTTCCGAGGAGCAGCCGGATTTGTTGGCTGCCTATTTGGCCCGCAATCTAAGCTGTGTTTTGCGGCAGGCCGAATCCGATAATCTGGTGGTGCATGTTGCCAAACCATCCGCAAATTCCCCGGCAGTCTTTAAAACGGCCCTGGAACTTGTGGGAAACTACCTGGCGCGTTTTCGGGAGGTGGAAGTAACCGATGATCCGAACCAGGCCAATATCACCCTGGTATGCGAAATCCATGCCATCCATCAAGGCTTGCACCAGATCTGGGTCTCTGCCAGACACCGCCGTGATGAAAAATATCTGCCCGGCGCAGAGACTGAAGCGTATGTGTTGATTGATGCCCATGAACAGATGCAGGTCGCCGGCGCGCAGAATGCAAGACCTTATGCGCCCCTGCCCTCCGCCGCGCGCCTATCGAATTCATCTGAACTAATAGCATCATTTGATCTACTGACGCCGATGAATCAGAATTCATGTTCAACCGGCGCTCCCTGGCAGTCTGGTGTACGGCGGATTGACTCCCAGGAACGTATTCCGGGCGGCGGCTGTCTGGCCGTAGAAATGACGCTTTCGGCGGCGGCTTATGTTTTTTTGGTGGGTCAGGATGCCGGTGGTGAATTAACGCAAATGTTTCCATCTGTCTGCACCGGCCGGCAGGAAAATGATGCCCTGCTCCATCCCGGTCAGCTATTTCAATTTCCATCACTTTCAGATCCCAACGCCGGGGTACTGGAACTTACCGGTTCGCCCGGCAGGGAACGGGTTTTTGCAATTGCCATAACAAGCCCGGATCTGGCCGATCGATTTGCCGACCGGCTGGTGGAAGTCCAGGACCTGTGCCGACCCGGCAAAATATTTGCCGATAACCTAATAGCCGGTAATAGCCGAACCTCTGCCGAAGGTATTTATCAATGGCAAGACTACTTGATCCGGCTTTCGGCTGATAATCCCGGTTTGGTCCAGTGGCAGGCAATCAGCTTCTGGCACGAGCCGTAGAGAAAGGACACTAATTGTATTTGAATTGAAAATACTCTGCTGCCGATGTCGGAAGGATCCATTTTGACCAAATGGCGCAAGGCAGACGGCGCAGGGTATTTGTGCTCGTCTTAATATGATGCCATTAGCTCGGGTAACAGGTAGTCCATGAGGTGCAGTTCACAACCGGTAACCCGAGACACGCACCTCGTAAGCCGAAACACGTAACTCGCAACCCGTAACTCGCAACCCGTAACTCGCAACATGACTCAACTGCACATTATCACTAAACTAATTATCTGCCTGGCCTTGCTTGGATATGGTCAACAGGCGGCAGGCGCCCTTAAAGAAGCCGGATCGGATATTGAGGCGCTGTGGCGCCTTTTTCTGGCCAACGATGCGCTGAAATCCCCTGTGATCAGTTTCCCTTATGATCACTGTTTTAATACGGCCGCCCAAAAATATGATCTACCTTTATCACTTCTTCTGGCCGTGGCGCGCGGTGAATCCGACTTTAATCCCAGAGCCCGGTCGGATCGCAACTGCCACGGATTGATGCAAATCCAGTGGCCCGGAACAGCCAAACATCTGGGAATCTATCGACTTGCGGCGCTGTATGAGCCGTGCACCAATATTAGCGCCGGAGCCCGATATCTGAGGGAGCTTATGGACCGCTATGATCAAAATCTGCATCTGGCCCTGGCGGCATACAACTACGGGCCGAATCGCATCCAGCCCAAAGCCGGACCGGGCCGTATTCCTCAGGGCGCCCAATGGTACAGCGGCTATATTTACCATCACCTGGAATTTGTCACCCAGGGGGGGACGCCGCATCCGGCGGCGCAGCGGGCAAAGGGTCGGCCTACGGCCGTGAAAAGCGGCTGGCAATCATAACGTTTAACCGGCCATATCGAGCGAGCGCATTTTACCGGCACCTTCAAGAACAGGCACCTGCGCTGAAACTCGATTGGTATCGTATCGGTTTGGGAAGGTTTCAGGTGGTGATGCGGTTCACGGATAAAAAAGCACTGGAAGCCGGCCGCAAAAAATTAAGAACTCTGGGAGTGATCGTCAAAGCCAGGAAATGAGATGGAATGCCGGACCAATGATGTTGAAAAAATCAGCTAAATTATTTTGTAAACCTTTTTTTAACCTTATACGTCACACTCAATAGAAATTTTTTGTTATATAGTTTCATATGAGCGCCGCGGCTCTGAGAGCGTCATCTGATAGTGGAAGAAATTCGATGTAGTTTTATAAGTGCCCTCACCGCTGAGAGTCACAGAGAGCGCAGAGATTACATTAAAATTTTCTTTCGTCGGCGTTCTCGGCAGGCTCTGCGGTGAACTATCAGTTTCTTTTTCGATCAGATCGGCCGTTGTTTTGACAATGCGGCTTTGGCGCTGAAACCTGACATCTGTTAACCTAATTTTTGCAATTTTAAATTATCAACGTTCTCAACTTCTCCCGAATAGAGTCTTGGAAAATGCAAGGGGCAAAATACCTAAAAAGCAAAAATTAGCGGAGTTCTTATGGCTGACAAAAATAAAAAGCTCGGCGGTTTTTGGTCCTATCTTCTCTGGCTGCTGCTGATGTCATTGGTCCTCGTTTCAACCTCCAGGGGTGAAGATCGGGCCCTGCTGATCGGTGTCGGACGGTATGCGCATTTCGAAGAAAAGCTCAACGGCGTCAGTCTGGATCTCGGCATGATGAAAGAATTATCACAACTGATGGGATTTAAGGAACATGCAATTAAGGTGCTGGAAAATGAGCAGGCATCTACCGCCGGGGTTAATGAGGCGATTGAAGACTGGTTGATTCGGGGCACCGGACCGCAGGACCGGGTCCTGTTTTATTTCAGCGGGCACGGCTCCCAGGTTCCGGATGAAAACAACGATGAAAAGGATCATTTTGATGAAGTGCTGCTGCTCTATGATGTGACCCTCACGGAAAGGCAAGGCCGGCAGACATTGAACGGTGTTTTGCTCGATGATCAATTCGGCAGCATGCTGGCAAAAATCAAAAGCCGCAACATTCTGGTCATTCTCGATGCCTGCCACAGCGGCAGCGCAACCAGGAGCATCCGGCTGACCACCCGGTCTATTCCGATACACAACGCTCAGGTGAAATACTTCTATTATTCGCCGATGCTGGAGGCAGCCGGCGGCAGCGGCCGGTTCGATGTGATGGAGCCGGATGCTTCACCGGCGGCTGCAGGCCGCTATGTGGCAATTTCGGCCTGCCGCGACGATGAGATGACGCTTGCCACCGCCCAGGGAAGCATATTCACACTCGGGCTGCGCGAGACCTTGCGTGCGGCGGCCAGGGCCGGAAAAAGCATTTCGCCCGCAGAATTACAGCGCCGGACGACCCGATTCATTCAGGAACAAATAGGATCCGAAGGGGCTGCATTTCATCCCCAGATTGCCGGCCAAAAATCCCTTCTTGAGCGTCCTTTGGAACTGGTCTCACTTGCCGGAGGAAGCGGCCCGGTGCGTCAAAATCTGGAAGCATTGATGCATAAAAGCCATGAAACCGTCTGGATCAATTTAAACAAAATCTGTTTTGAACCTGGCGACGTACTTGAAATATCCGTCAGATTATCCGAACCGGGGTATTTGAATGTCGTCAGTGTTCGTCCGGATGATCAGGCCACGGTGCTGTTTCCAAACCAATATCACCGACAGAATGCCGTTGACCGGGGCGCGTTGACCCTACCCACCCGTCAGATGAACTTTGAATTGGTGGCCGACGGCCCCCCGGGCACCATTCTGATAACGGCCTTTCTGACCCCTTCACCGGTGGACGGCTACAAAAACGGCTTCAAGACCCCGGAGGATGTGATGGCGGGTCTCTCACCCGGTACAACGCGCTCCTTGATGCTGCGCCAAAACCAGGACTGGCTGGCCGCCGGCAGGGTAGCCGTTGAAATGCGGGAAAAAGGAGGATGCAGGTGAAATATTTTTTCAAGTTTATCGCTGTCTTGTCGCTAATAATTTTTACCTGTATTCCCGTGGCGACCCGTATTTCAGCTGCTATGGACTGCCGTCTGGGTGCTGATTACTACTACCAGGCCAAATCCGAAGCCGATCCGCAGCAGGCTATCCTCTGGTTGAAGCGGTCGGCGCAAGTATGCCCCAATTTCAATGCCTGGTATATGCTCGGGATGATATACACCCGCCAAGGAGAAATTGATCCCGCCATGGCCGCTTTTATGCGGGCCAGGACCCAGGCTGTTTCCTCCAAAACCGAAGCCCTGGCCCTGGCCCGCCAGGGCGAACTGCTGGCCCGCTCCGGTCAGCTGCCCCGGGCCCAGCAGGCCCTGGAACTGGCTGGACGGTTTTATCCTGCACCTGCGCCGGCTTGGCTGGAGGCATCTCTTAAGAATACCAGAATTAAACTGCAGCAGTCGCTGATAACAGCAGCCGATATCAAGTATGTACTTGAATCCGGCACGCAATTAAGCAAAGACGGCCGATTTGCGGTTCGCCCGGCAGTGAACCTGCCGGTGCACTTTGACTTCGACCGGGCGGATCTGAATTCAGCCGGCAGCCGTCAGGTGATGGAACTGGGTGGTGCCCTTTCCCACGCAACATTGAAGCAGTGGTCTTTTCTGCTGGTCGGCCATACCGACAAGCGCGGATCCATGGCCTACAATCAGACGCTCTCCGAAAGTCGCGCCTCTTCGGTAAGGATAGAATTGGAACACAGCTTTCCTTCGCTCATCGGCAGGCTGCAAGCCATGGGACGCGGCGAGACCGAATTACTGTACGACGGCGACAGCGAAGAAGATCATATGCTCAATCGCCGCGTGCAGGTGACGCTTTATCATTGAAAATTGAAGATTGAAGATTGAAGATTGAAGATTTATGGAGTCGCCTCGCTCCAACTTTCAATTTAAATATTTTCAAAACCAAATCCGTTTGCAGCAAGATGTTTAATTGATAATGCGATATTTAAAATTTTGGCTAAAATCGATAGGATTCCGCCAATTTTCAATCTTCAATTTTCAATAAATTACATTTCACCCTGATTAGGAATCTGTTTGTACCAATGATTAGAGGACATAAAAAAATAGCGCTGTTGACGATATTGCTCTGGCTGGCCGGCGGCATTTCCCTGCCTGCCCTTGCTGAAAATCATGCCCTGCTGATCGGTATCGGCAAATACCGGCAGCGCACACTGGAGGGGCCGCCCTATGATGTTGCGGCGCTTTCTCGAGTGCTTGCGGCGCAGTATGATTTTCAAAAGGAAAATATCCGTACGCTCGTAAATGAAGAAGCCGTCAAGTCCAGAATCCTTTCTGAGATCGAGCGTCTGACGCATCACACCCATCCCGGAGACCGGGTATTCATTTATTTCAGCGGTCACGGAACCAGCCGCCGGGATGAAGTGCTGGCGCTTCCGCTGCCGTACAGCACCGGTGCGCTGGTGCCGGCTGATTTTGAGGCTGATCCCGCTCAACCGGTTGAAAAACTGCTGTCGCAGCTGATCATCGGCAGACGCGACCTGCGGCCGGCGCTGGAGCGACTTGATCGGGACCGACAGGTCCTGATGGTTTTTGATACCTGTTTTTCAGGCAATACCATCCGAGCCATTGGAAATCATAAAACCGCAAATTTAAGCCGCTACCTCCCGCTGCCGTCAAGAAGTGTCTTCAAAGCGGAGCGGGAAATTGGAAGCTTTGAGGAAAATTTGAATCTGGATGACCCATATCCCTATCAAAATATTTTTTATATTTCGGCGGCTTCGGAAAATGAAGTCGCCAAGGATATCCAAAAAGATACCTTGGACTTATATCCGACCATTGACGGCAATCCCCATGGGGTTCTGACGGACGCCCTTTTAAGGGTGCTGGCGGGACAAATGCGCGTCGACACCGACAACGACGGCCGGTGGAGCCAGATTGAGCTGTATGCGGCTGTCAAAAAAGAGGTTCAACGGCGCTTCCAACAATCGCCGCAGGCCTTGCCCAAGGTAGGGACCCGCACCGATCGGCTGTATTCGAGAACCTTTTTTGTGCGTTCGGCAAAAGCGGTTGCCACAGCAGGCGGGCACCCGGCCGAACCGGCGCCCGGCCGCCAGGGCGCGAATTATCAATCGGGTTATTCTTCTTCCCATGCGCTGGTGGTTGGCATAAACGAATATCGACACTGGCCGCGGCTCGAATATGCCGCCAATGATGCCAGGGCAATGGCCGCCAGGTTGAAAGCACAGGGCTTTCAGACTTACCTGCTCACCGATGAGCAGGCCACGCTGAAAAATATTCTGGCCGGACTGGAAACGATTCGCCGCAGCATTGATGAGAATTCACGGATGATGTTCTATTTTGCCGGGCACGGTCAGACCGAGGACCTGCCTGGAGGACGGGAAAGAGGGTATATCGTGCCGGTGGATGCGGATGCCTACAACTGGCAGCGTACGATGCTGCCCATGGATCGGTTGAATCAAACTATCAGGCAGTTCAAAGCCAAACATATCCTTATGGCCTTTGACTCCTGTTACTCCGGACTGGGGTTGACTCGCTCGATAAAAGGTCGTCCCGATCCGGATTCCGCCTACATTCAGAAAATGATGCACTCCCGAAGTATTCAGATACTGACAGCGGGCAGCCGTTCCGAGCAGGCCATTGAAGCTGCCGGCCACGGACTGTTCACGGACCAACTGCTGGCCGCCCTCGCGGGGGCGGCGGATATTAATTCCGACGGATACATTACGGCGACCGAAATTTATGCCACCCTGCGTCCGGCCATAACCCAGAAGTCCTATAGCCGCCAGACCCCGCAGTTCGGCTATATCGAGGGCAACGGCGATATTATTTTTCTTAATACTTCCCGCGAACCAGAACCTGCCGCCGTTGTTGTTGATACTGCAATTAGCGGCATCGACGTATGGGCCGGCACCTCTGAAATCGGTCACCGCCTGCCGGCCGGACGGCATCAGTTACCGGCTCTTGCGGGGCAAACAGCTCTGATCGTTAAAAAGGGCGGACGCACCCTTTATCGAAAGAATGTGCTGCTGTCCGCCAACAGGGTGTTTTCAATCCAGATCGGCGCAACCATTGCGACATCACACCCGCCGGAAGCATTTTCCACGATTACTATTGCCAATCATAGCGTCGACAATTATTCAAATTCGATTGCCTATGATCTGGACGGTGACGGCCGGGAGGAGATGGTGACCGCCTCGGATAACCGGCTTTTTGCTTTCAGGTCCGACGGCACCATCATCTGGGAAAAAAAATTCCATTTCCCGATCACCTTGGATCTGATTGATGACTGGAATTCGCAGCCGGCCATTGGGCTGTCCGCCGTGAATGAGGATACAGTTCACCTGGTGCTGCTTGACCAGCGGGGAGAGCAAATTTGGCAGCATGTCCGAAAACTTACCCGCTATTACAACGGCAAAACCGACGGCGGGGGAAAGATTGCCGGGCTGGCGGACGTCGACCGGGACGGCCGCCAGGACGTCGTGGCCTTTGCCACGGCAGAATACACCTTAAAGCCCCGCGGCATCATCGTGTACGACGGTCGTGCCCGTGAACTGTGGCGCTACACAATCGGACCCGCTCCACAAAGCATCGTTGTCTGGCAAAAAGATTCAGGACGACCCGACATCATCATCGGAACGTACAGCCCGGGCGACGGAAATCGCGACTTAACCAACAACACCAGCGATATGCAAACCTACATCATCAGTGTCGACGGTTTTGGCAAAGCAAACTGGCAGATCCCGGTCGGCGGGTTTTACAGCGGGGTTGTCGTGCTGCCGGCCGGTCTGAAGGACCCTGCCCGTCGCTTTCTTTACGCCCATACCTATACGTCATCTCTTTATCGGGAAGATGTCGGCGCCATATATAAGATCTCACGATCCGGTCAAGTTCTTAATCGCTTTGAGACCCAAAATTCAATTTTAAGTGTGGCGGTTGCTGAAGCTGACCAAAATGGACGGGAATATCTGTATGCGGCCGATAACAAGGGCAACCTGTTAAGACTGGATGAGCGCTTGAATCTGCTCCAGAGAAAGCCCTTGACTGCTGGACCGGCTGCTTCCCAGGTCAGACTGGTGGGGGTTCATGATTATGACGGCGATGGTTATAAAGACCTATTGCTTTACTCCTTTAATCGCCTGCTGTCCGCCAAGAATCCTCTGGCAGAAACGGGTCCGAATGACGCCGGGTTCTTCTCCCAGTTAAAGTTTCAGGTCATTTCAAAGGACTTTTCCAGGGTTTTGAAGAGTGTAACCATTGCCGCAGAATGGGAAAAATGGCGGGGATTTGCCGTCAAGGACCTGGACCGACCGGATACGACGTATTATCCGTTTATGGCACTGAGCGATAAATTAACGATATTTAACTACTAACAGACGACGGTAAACAAAATCGACGCGTCGTGCGTCTATCAGGCTAAAATTCGACAAACCAAAACCTATGGGAACCGGCACACTGCGGGTGTCCGGCAATCAACCAGCCGCTGCACAGAAAGGAGGACGTCCAGGTGAAAACAATATCAAAAGGCATTTTTATTTTAATTGGATTGGTTATTGTTGCATCATGCGCCGGCCGACAATACGATCGTTACAATACCCAGCGCGGTGCGGCAATCGGCGCCGGCTTTGGCGCACTGACGGGACAGCTTATCGGCCGCGATACCAGAAGCACGCTTATCGGTGCCGGTGTCGGGACCCTGGTGGGCGCTATCTTCGGAAACGCAGTTGATCAGGAGCGCCAGATTGCCAGAGAAGCGGCCGTAACGAATAGAAGAATTGTTTACTACGATCAGCAGGAAGGCCACGCTCTCGAAGCGATCCCCGGCCCCGAGGACCGGCACACAAAATGCCGCAAAGTAACCAAACGCGAGTGGGACAAGGGGTATCTTGTCAGCGAGCGAGTTGAAGAAATTTGTGAGGGGGAAAAGGTATCACAAATGTATTAAAAAGAAGGGATCTTTTATATTCACCGAGCAGCGACTTTCAGCTTGCACCTAATCTCTTTCAGGGAGGATTAGATTAATTTACTTATCGATCCGTCAACCAATCAGCTTAATCTAATCCGGCAGCAGATCATAAAAGTAGAGCATGGCATCCGACCGGGTGATAATTCCGATAATCCGGCCCTTTTCCACAACCGGCAGCCGGCCGATGTCATGCTTCACCATCAGACGGGCAGCCTGCATGGGGCTTTTGCCGGGTTCGATAGCCAGAGCGTCGGGCGTCATAAACGCTTTGACCGGTGCCTTTAGCTGGGACTCTTTTTTAACCTTGCGAAAATCACGCCTGGAAATCATACCCACCAGTCTTTTATTGTTGACCACCGGCAGTCCGGTACAACCTTTTTCTTTTAAAATCCGAGCCACTTTTTCCATTGATGTGTCGCCGGTTACGGTAAATACTGGAAACGACATTAAATCGCTGATCTGGACGGAGGCCTGCTGATTGCCCCTGATCAGCTCTTTTATCCACTTTTCAACTGCAGCGGGATTGACCGATTTCAGCAGCGCGGCCCCGGCATTGGGATGTCCGCCGCCGCCCATGCTGCGCGTAATGGCGCCCACATCGAAGCCTTCAACTGAACTGCGCCCGATTACCATGCAGCGCTCGCGGACCGCCTCGGAGAATATGCCGAAAGCTGCATCGACATTGACGATATCCATGTACATGTTGACGACGACCGCCAGGCTGTCCACGTAACCTTCGACGTCGATTTTATTGATGCTGACCGAGTGACCGTTGATTTTGATACGCTTGGCGGTCTGCAGCATTTTGAACAAAATATCTTTTTGTTTCTCACCGTAGGCAGGTCGCAAAAAGGTGCTTATGATATTCAAGTCAGCCTTGCGATCCAGTAAATATCCGGCTGCGTAAGCATCTTCGGCTCCGGTGGAGGGAAACGTCAGGTTGCCGGTATCTTCATAAATACCTGCCAGCAGCAGCGTAGCCTGAATGGGCGTCACTACTTTGCCTTCTTTTCTCAGCTGCCGCACCAGAAGGGTAACGGTGGCGCCGGCAGGCTCCTGGCATAGAAAGTCTGCGGAGATATTCCCCTCGTTGGTGTGATGATCCCATAAAAAGATTTCAAGATCGGTCCGGTCTCTGAGGGTTGCCATGCGATCGAGGCGTTCCCATTTATTGACGTCAACCACGATCAGCCGGCTAATTTTGGACGGATTGATGTCATCCAACGTACTAACCTGCAAAAGATCTTTATGAATGGACAAAAAGGCTTTCACGTTGGGGTTTAAATTCTTCGGCAGGACCGGGATGGCGGCGGGATAGAGAATGGTTGCGGCGATAACGCTGGCCAGGGCATCAAAGTCGGTGTTTTTGTGAGTGGTTACAATCTGCATTTAATGAAATTATACCCGACTGGAGGCAAAATGCAAAGAAAAAGGTAGATTGACTCCGGCAATGGTATTATTGATAGACAATGCTTCCGGCAAACTAAAACCGATCCTCTGTTGACAGATCCTATAGGTTTGATATTAAAGCCGGAAGAGATAATTTACCATCACCTGCCTGCAAATTAAAACCATTGTTTGCAATATTGTGAATCCCATGAATAAAGTCATTTTATCGGTTTTGGGGCATGATCGTCCCGGAATTGTGGCGGCAGTCGCCAATGTTCTATTCGAGCAAAACTGCAATATTGAAAATGTCAGCCAGACGATCCTGCAAACCGAGTTCGCGGGATCATTCATCGTGACCCTGCCACCGGGTTTGCCTTTGGACAGACTGCGCGACATTCTGATTGCAGAACTGGCGCAAATGGAAATGCATGTGCATATCAAGCCGCTGGCCGACCCAGCGGCAGCACCGGCATCAAAAGCGTGCGAACCGTTTGTCATCACAACCAGAGGTCCGGACCGCAAGGGCCTTGTGGCCGGCATCAGCGCCACTATCGCCCGCTACGGTGTAAATATCACCAACTTACTGGCAGTCTTCAAAGGTGGCGATGAACCCGGCAATAATATTATGATCTACGAGGTGGAAATCCCCACCGATATCGACCAGAATGCCTTTTACCACGACCTCAGAGAAAAGGCCGCCGCCCTGGGGCTGGATATCAGTATCCAGCACCGCAATATTTTTGAAAGTATCAATAGAATCTGAAATAGAAAGGCTTCTCATGCTAACCGACAGAGAAATCATCTCCACCCTGGAAATGCTAGAAAATGAAAATTTAGATGTCCGCACGGTAACTCTGGGGATCAACCTGTTGGATTGTGCCAGCCAGACTTTGGAAACTTTAAAAAATAATATAAATATTAGACTTAACCAGCTGGCTAAAAATCTGGTGGTTGTCTGCGATCGCATCGGTCAAAAATATGGCATCCCCGTGGTGAATAAACGCATTGCTGTCAGCCCGATAGCGGTCGTGGGAGCCGCTCTTTCCTCATCTCAGCTGGTTGAGATTGCCCAAACCCTCAATGCCGCGGCGCAGCGGGTAAATGTTGATTTCATCGGTGGTTTCTCGGCGCTGGTTCAAAAAGGTATGGCCCGCGGCGACCGTGCCCTTATTGAAGCCATCCCCCACGCCCTGGCGGCCACTGAGCGGGTGTGTGCGTCCGTTAATGTGGCTTCCACCCGGGCGGGCATCAACATGGATGCGGTCCTGCTCATGGGGAAAACCATCAAGCAGGCAGCCGAGCTGACCGCCGACCAAGACGGTCTGGCCTGTGCCAAGCTGTGTGTATTTGCCAACATCCCACAGGATATTCCATTTATGGCCGGTGCCTATCTGGGTATAGGGGAAGGCGATGCGGTCATCAACGTCGGCGTGAGCGGTCCGGGGGTCGTGAAAAAGGCGATTGACCGTGCGCTCGAGGCCGATCCTGATCTAGACCTGGGAGAAATATCGGAACTGATAAAGAAAACCGCTTATAAAGTGACGCGCGTGGGCGAATTAATCGGCCGGGAAGTTGCGAACAGCCTGAAGATACCCTTCGGTGTGGTGGATTTATCACTGGCCCCAACGCCCAATGTCGGCGACAGCGTCGGTGAAATTTTTCAGAGTCTGGGCCTATTGAGCATCGGTGTTCCGGGAACTACCGCCGCCCTTGCGCTCTTGAACGACGCCGTTAAAAAAGGAGGGGCATTTGCCAGTTCGCGGGTAGGCGGCCTGAGCGGCGCGTTTATCCCGGTCAGCGAGGATCTCAATATATCCGAAGCGGTCCGCAACGGCCACCTCGGCCTTGACAAGCTGGAGGCCATCACCAGTGTTTGTTCGGTGGGGCTGGATATGGTAGCCATCCCCGGAGACACATCCGCCGAAAACATCGCCGCCGTCATTGCCGATGAAATGGCCATCGGGGTTATCAATAATAAAACCACCGCGGCCCGGTTAATACCAGTCCCCGGAAAGGCTGCCGGTGACAATGCTTATTTTGGCGGCCTGCTCGGACAATCCACCATAATGCCCGTCAACAATGGACAAGGGGTCAATCGTTTTATCCGTCACGGCGGTTTAATACCCGCGCCGTTGCAGAGCCTGACGAACTGATGCGGCTGTCGAAAATCTCAGATATCCGGTCTGAATCTTAAAAGCGGTGTTTAAAGATGCGCTTCAATATCAGAGCAAACAGGATCTGGTCTCCGGCCATGGATGTCCTCAAATATTTGCTGCTGGTGACGGCTGTTACCTGGCTGATGGTCAACAGCACCAGACAACTGGGATATCACTGGCAATGGTACCGGGTGCCGCAGTACCTTTACACCCTAAAAGACGGACATTTTGTCAGCGGGCCTCTTATCGCGGGTTTGATGGTAACCCTGCGCATTACGGGCGTCAGTCTCATACTGGCATTTAGCTTCGGTCTGGTGACGGCGCTTTTGCGACTTTCCAACTCACTGGTAGGCAAAGTGATTTCGCGCGGGTATATAGAAGTCATCCGCAACACGCCGTTGCTGGTCCAGCTGTTTTTTATATATTTTGTATTGTCGCCGGTTTTTAATATTAATGCGTTTACCTCCGCCGTGCTGGCCTTGAGTCTTTTCGAAGGCGCCTATGCCTCGGAAATATTTCGCGCGGGAATTGTCTCCATCCATCAGGGGCAATGGGAAGCCGCCTCCAGCATCGGATTGAACACCCGCCAGACCTATCGGTTTATCATTTTACCCCAGGCGATTCGGCGAATCATTCCGCCGCTGACCAGCCAGGCAGTTTCACTGATAAAGGATTCAGCGCTGGTCAGCACCATTGCCATTTACGATCTAACCATGCGCGGTCAAGCCATCATCGCTGAAACGTTTCTGGTTTTTGAAATCTGGTTCACGGTGGCCGCGATGTATCTGATCATTACGTTGATCTTGTCCTTGACCGTCTTTTATATGGAAAAGAGATTTAAAGTGGAACATTAAGAAAACTTGACAAACTATATCAACAAGAACAAAGGAGGTTGGTATGAAAAGCTTCAAAACTGGAATGGCGGCGATTGTCGCGTGGGCGTTGGTTTTTGGTCCGGCGGGATTTGCAAAGGCTGAAAATGTTCAACAGGAATTAATCGACCAGAGCACGGTGGAACAGGTTATCAAACGGGGAATCCTCACAGTCGGCATGTCGACATTCGTTCCCTGGGCCATGAAAGATAAAACCGGCAAACTGATCGGTTTTGAGATCGATGTTGCCAACCAGCTGGCCCAAGACATGGGGGTGAAGATCGAATTTGTGCCCACCAAATGGGCCGGCATTATCCCGGCGCTTTTGACCGGAAAATTTGATGTGATCATCGGCGGCATGAGTGTTCGACCGGATCGCAACCTGAAGGTCAACTTCAGCATTCCTTATGACTTCGCCGGTCAATCACTGGTGGCCAATAAGAAGCTGGCGGCGGGCTTTACCAGTCTCAAAGATTTCGATCGGCCCGATGTGGTGATAGCGGCCAGGCTCGGCGCAACCTCCGCCGATGCGGCCAATAAATTTTTGCCCAAAGCTCAAAAGCGTTTTTTTGACGACGAAGCCCAGGTCATCCAGGAAGTCCTTAACGGGAGAGCCCATGCAGCAGTGGCTTCCGCGCCCTTACCGGCTTTTCAGGCGCTTAAATATCCGGATAAACTCTTTTTGCCCTTTCAAGGAACCTTCACCAAGGAACCCATTGGTTTTGCGGTCAGAAAAGGAGATTTTGATACGCTCAATTATTTTAACAACTGGATTCGGGTAACCGAAGCCAAAGGTTGGTTGGCGGAGCGCAAGCACTACTGGTTTGAAACCAATGATTGGGAGGGGATGCTGAAGTAACAGCAGAAAGGTGTCGGCAAAAAATGGTTTCAGGTTTCAGCCCAGCCGCCGGCCAAAACAACGGCCGGTCTGATCAAAAAAGAAACAGAATAGTTCACCACAGAGCCCGCAGCCTCCGGCCCATAGGGCCTACGCCCCGGTGGGAGAACGCCGAGGAAGAAAACGTTAATTAATCTCCGCGCTCTCTGCGCTCTCAGCGGTGAGACACTTCATAAAAATCGCATCGAATTTAAGGATATTTATGTCTTGATTTCACTTATCATACGTAAAACCTGACTCCTGAAACCTGAAACCTCTAACCTAATATAAATCCGACACCAGAAATCTGAAACTTGAAAGTTGGAAAATAGCTTGTTAAGAAGCAAAACAAAACTGACCACCCTGGATTTCATCCTTTCGCTGCTGCTGCTGCTGGCTATAATTTATATTGTCTATAAAATCAAAATCGGTCTGAGCTACAAATGGGACTGGAGCGCCATCCCCCAGTATTTTTATCGTTACGACCCTGCGGAAAAAAAGTGGGTGTCGAACATCCTCATGCAGGGATTTCTAACCACCATCCGTCTGAGCTTCTGGGCGACAATCCTGGCGACTTTTGTCGGAACCCTGATGGGACTTTTTCGGGTGAGTCGAAGCTTGTTCCGCAGGCTGATAGGCGGCACTTATGTCGAATTGATTCGCAACCTGCCGCCTCTGGTGATCATCTTCATTTTTTACTTCTTCGTGGGTGACCAGATTCTTCCGGTTTTCGGTATGGAGGAACTCATTCGCAACAGCAGTGAAAGCACCCAGCAGATCGTCACCGTGCTTTTTGCCAAGCCGTCTCTTTTGACGGCCTTCCTGTCGGCCCTGGTAACCCTTTCCATTTTTGAAGGAGCTTATATTACCGAGATCGTCCGGGCCGGAATTCAGTCAATTGAAAAGGGCCAGTGGGAGGCCTGCGCCGCGCTGGGTTTCACGAGATGGCAGCAAATGCGCCATGTCATCCTGCCCCAGGCGGTCCAACGTATTTTGCCGCCCCTAGCCGGCCAGTTTATCTCGACAATCAAAGATTCCGCCATCGTCTCCGTCATTTCGATTCAGGAATTGACCTTTCAGGGAATGGAGCTGATGTCGACCACCTACTTAACATTTGAAATCTGGATCACAATTACCGTCATGTATCTGATCCTGACCTTATCCTGCTCGCTGGCAGTCGAACGCCTTGAAATCTATATGCGTAAAAATTCGGTGTAATGTGGTATCTACTTCACCGATACCACCGGGCATCCGGCCTGCAGAATAACATACTGCGCGGTTGAACCCATCAAGAGTTTGCCTACTTTTGACCTGCGTTTGACACCGACGATGATTTCATCCGCGTCGTTTTCTTTGGCAAACTCGACGAGGTCTTCTCCCGGAGCCATCCCTCTGATCAACAGATGGATATTACATTCAATATTGTTTTCATCAAACAGGGATTTAGCCCATTCCAGACCGCGCTCGGCCTGTTCAATGTCCTCGCGTTGATCTTCGGTGCCCTTTTCCATGGAGGTGACCACATCCACGGTAGCCCCAAATGTTTCAGCATGGATCTTTGCCAGGTTTAACGCTTCTTTTGCCGCACCCGTTCCGTCATAGCCGATTAAAATTTTCATGGTGATCTCCCCATTCGTGTTCTTTAAAATTAGAAATGAATTTCAGATAATTCTGTCATTTTCTTGTTACGGATTCTTATACCACACAGGACGCCAAAGTGCTACTAAATTAGAATGAAATCTTCTTTTCCAATCAAACCGGCCGCTACGGCAGCCAGCCTAAAAATAGGATGATAAATTTAAGGGGATACCCGAAAAAACCCATTTATTGTGCTGAAATCATATCCATTACACAACAGAGTGTGTTTTCACGTGAAACCTAATTGAGCCGTTGAATATGAAATAGCCTGCAGAGCACCATCGCCGGCGAAACTGAAATTCTTCAAGTAAAACCTGAAATGACGATGATTGACCGCTGCAAATTAAGAAACGGCAGATGGTAGTTCTCCAAAAAAATCCCGGGACCATGACCGGCGGCTGCAGTCCTTTCGCCGCAAAGATAACTCTGCAAATCATTCAGTTCATTTTTAGGCACCGCCCCCTTTAACGCGATAATGATACCGCCGGGTGCGAGCAAGGGTTTTGCCAGGCAAGTAAAGGTCGGTAAAGCGGATAAGGCGCGGCTGATGATAACATCAAATCGGTTGCGGTAATGGGTATCGACGGTGAGGTTTTCCGCCCGCATCTGGAGTGCTTCAATATGCTCCAGTTTGAGGGTCCGAATGACATGCTTTAAAAAGTTGATCTTCTTGCGGGAAGTATCGATCAGGGTGACGGTTAACCCAGACATGAGAATTTTAAGGGGTATACCAGGAAAACCGCCGCCGGAGCCGATATCCAGCACGGTTGCATGCGGGGGTATATGATGCGCCGCGGGCAGGGAATCCAAAAAATGCTTGACAGCGACTTCCCCGGGGTCGGTGATAGCCGTAATATTGAACGTCTTGTTCCAGTGCATCAGTTCCCGGGCGTGTACGGCAAACTGCCGGGTTTGATCGGAATTAAGCTCGATATCTAAGGTACGCGCACCGTCAACAATCAGGTCCGACCACTCTTTTGAGCCGAATTGCATAACAACAACATTGAATATTTTCGAATGAATATTGAATATTTAAGGTCCGCCACCGGCGAATCAATTTAAAAAAAACTTTTAAAAAAATGACGGAGCGCAGCGACTTCCAGAAATATTCAATTTTCAATATTCATTAGCCAATTTATGTACTAGTTAATACACACCCGCCGCACTTCCTCCAGATCGGTATGTCCCTGTAGAACTTTTAGAATTCCGTCTTGTTTCAGCGTCAACATGCCTTCCTTCATGGCCTGTTCAAAGAGCTGTTCGGTATTGGCCTGTTTTTTTATCATCAATTTAATCGGGGGGGTTCCTTCCATTAATTCATGTATACCCATGCGCCCGCGGTATCCGGTACCGGAACAATTCTCGCAGCCCTCGTGCTCAAATACCGTCATCTCTTGGTTATATTCGATACCGGTGTGGGCAAAATGCCGTTTTCCGTACTCCGCCACAATCTTTTCAAATTCCTCTTCGGTCAGCGGGTGTTCGGCGCGGCAGTTGCTGCACAGCCTTCGCGTCAGCCGCTGGGCCAATACACCCAGGAAGGCATCTGAAAAATTGAGCGGATTCAGGCCCATGTCAAGCAGACGGGTAATGGTTTCGGGGGCGCTGTTGGTATGCAAAGTCGAGAATACCAGATGGCCGGTGAGCGATGCCTCGATACCAATGGAGGCGGTTTCTTCATCGCGCATTTCACCGATCATGATAATATCCGGGTCGGCCCGCAGGAAGGCCCGCATCATCCTGGCAAAATCAAGTCCGATTTTAGGCCGCACCTCGGTCTGTCTCAGACCGGGCTGGGTGATTTCAATGGGATCTTCGGCCGTCCAGATCTTGACACCGGGCTTGTTGATATGGCCTAAGATGGCATGCAGGGAAGTTGTTTTACCGGAACCGGTGGGCCCGACCGCCAGTATCAGTCCGTAGGGTATTTTAATAATTTTTTTCATCACCGTCAGGTTCCGTTGGATCAGTCCCATTTCATCGATCGCCATGGCGCCGGCCGAGGCCAGAATTCGCATGACCACGTCTTCGAAACCGCCGGCGGTCGGCAAGGTGGCGACACGCAGTTCGAAGGTCGGCACGCCTTTGCGCCGGAATTTGATCTTGCCGTCCTGGGGCAGGCGCCTTTCGGCGATATCAAGATTGGACATAATTTTTATTCTGGAAACAATGCCCCGGACCATGGCATTGGGAACCTTCATGTATTCCTGACAAACACCGTCCATCCGGAAACGGATGGTTGTGGCTTTGCTGACGGATGAGGGTTCAATATGGATATCGGAAGCATTTTTGCGGTAGGCGGCAATGATACACTGATCCACCAGTTTGACGACCTGGCTGGAGGTCTCATCGGCTTCATCGACCCTTATTTCTTCATCTTCCTCTTCAAATTCCACATCCGGCAGCATGTCAAAATCATCCAGCGCATCATCCACCGATTGCACATTGGCCGCGGCCTGTTGGTTCTGATCGAAGAAAAACCGGATGAATTCCTGGATGTCTTCCCGGATGGCGACTGAAAAATTGATTTTGCCCGTCTTCATCAGGGTTTTGATATTGTCGGTCTTGTTTAAATCTCTGGGATCATCGACCAGAACCTCCACGCCCTCTTTACTCCAGCTCAGGGGTATCCACATTTCATTGAGCAAAAAGGCTTTTTTGAGATTGCGTAAAAGTTCGACCGGAACGATGGTTGCAGGATCGAAGGCTCTGAAAGGACAGCCGTAAAAAAGGGCAAAGGATTTTCCCAGAGCATCTTTTTTGACATGGAAATGCTCGAGCAGCACGAACTCCACGCTTTTGTTCATCTTCTTTGACAGCGCAAAAGCCTGTTGCAGCTTGTCGGTTGTAACCATATTTTCGCGCAGGAGATAGTCGTACTTTGAACCGGAAGCGAAAGTGGCGGCAATCGAATCCAGCCGTTTTTGGATCTCTTTATCTTTTGGATCCAGCTGAGCGGCATTCCGATAAAGATCATGGGCCTGATCTCGATAATCTCTTCTTTCCAATTCCTCGCCGAGCAAGAATTTGATGCGGGCCAGGTTCTGAGATTTTATTTTTTTGCCTTCGATAACCTTTTCAAATTCCTCAACCGCCTTGGCCGGAGAATGTACTTTTAAAAGGCTTTCCGTCATCTTAGGGACTATTTTTTCAATAGGGTAATCCTCACTGAATAATTTTACATACTCGGCCACGGCCTCTCCGTGAAGGCCCATTTCCTGGAAGGCGGAGGCACTGTCAAGAATTTCGGTGACATCTCCCTGACTGGAGAACGTTTTTTTGAACATCGAAATATCTTTGGCCGATACCTCTTTCGTTTTCTTCGTTTCCGTATCGGAGATCTCTTTTTTGAGCAAATTAATCCGCTTTTGGATTTTATCCTGGGTCTGAGAATCCTGCGGGGAAACAATCGACAGAATGCTCTCATAAATACTCAGCGAATCGCCGTATAATCCCATGGATCGGCAAACTTCAGCTTCATTTATTCTGGATTCGATATCGGTTCTCATATCCTTGCTAAACCTCTTATTCCATCTATCGGCCGCTTAACAGATGTCTTTAAATCATTTTATTATTTCTTGAAAAATCTTCGGATCCCCTTCGGTTTTTTGGCAGGCGTCAACGACGGCAACACGATATCGCATTGCAGCCGAATCATGGCAATTGGAACAAACGGTCCAATTAATAACACCAAATAGCCTATATCATTGCGGCGAATATAAAGACGCCCTTTTTCGAAAATCAGATCCGCTTCGCGCATGCCGGTCAGCGATTCGATAAACAGACTCCAGTCCCTATTCACGATATCCTCGAGCCCGGCCTGCAGAGAGTTCTTGAATACAAGATCACCGGCATAAGAGAACAACATCAGACCCCTTACACCTTCCATACTCAAAATATCATCGAACACTTCTTGCATACCTGTTTTCCAGAAGAAGACTTAAACCGGTATTATGTCTTATTTCAGATGCTCAATATCTGTAGGAGTTTATCCCGCGGACATTTGGGATTAACCGCGATCACGGTTGTTTTCTCTCCGGGCATTACGATGTAATCCGTGGCATCGCCTTTATCAATGTAGCCCAGCACCAATTTTCCGATATTTAAATATTCTCCGGTACCGGATAATTGAAAAACACGCCTGTCCCAGGCGTCGTCTTGATAGATATCCTCCAAACCGCAGGCCGGCCCGACATCTCTCTCGATAATTTCCTTGAGGCTTTTGATAAATGTTCCCGGCTCCGGTTTAAAGGACGCTGCCTCCTCCCTGACCGATGACGGAGCGGGTTCGCGGACTTCTTCGTCCTTGCGCCTCGCTGCTTCAAGAATCAAGTGCGGCATCTCGCTGTGAATTCGTTTCTCTTTCAGCGCGCAGCCGTTTTGAATGGATAGATTGACCTGGTCCCAGGAAAATATTTCATAAGCTGCATTTTCACCCTGCAACTCGTTTACCCTCGCATCCAGCAGTTCGCCTTCATGGAAAAAGAGAATACCCTTTTTACCCGTAAATTTGTCATCCAGTCGGATGGTACATGTTTTTTGCTCCATTCCCACCAGTTGCAGAAACATCCCCGAGGACACATTATGCAATGTTCCACCTTCGGATTCTTTCCGCAAGGTGGTCATGATTTGCCGGGCCAGATTTTCTATCAGGAACGGTTTGGCGATGTAGCCGACTGCCCCGCCTTCACGCGCCAGATGCTCCATTTCAGGGGTACTGTATCCGGTGATGATAATGACCGGAATATCCGGGTAATACTCCATGATATGGGCCAGAAGCTCGAAACCATCCATTCCGGGCATTTTCAAATCCGTGACAACCAGTGAGATGACGCTTTTTTTTAAACTCTCCACAGCCTTGAGCCCATCGGAAGCCAGTTGTACCGCAAAGGAATCGCGGTATTTCACAAAGCCTTCTTTCAGAGCAAGCAGCATCTCGTGGTCGTCGTCCACCAGCAGAACATTTTTAATCATGAGGGGCCCTCTTTTTTCCTGGCCCAGGAGGCCTTTTCAATATCAACGATCCGTACCCCGGCCACATAATCCATGACGGCATATTTCTTTATGTTGCTAATCTTCTTAGCTATATCATTCATTTTGTTAATCTGGTCATGGATCTTTGCAAGCTTGGGAAATAAGGAATCATCCGAATTCTGCTGATCCATAACCTCCCGCAACAGATTGTTAACAATGGTTAGCGGCTGATTCAAACTATGGGCAACACCACCGGCCATTTCAAGGACACCTTGAAACTTTTTATCGATATTGTGTTTTTTTTGCTGGGTGACGATTTCGCTGACATCGCGGGCGATGCACTTGATATGGTGGGGACGGCCGTCATCCCTGACCAGGTAAGCACGCCAATCCAGGTGAAGTTGCTTTGAATTGCTGTCAATGACAGCCAGGATCGTTTCATTGCGGCCGATTTTCAGTATATCTGAAAGGAAAATAAAAAAAAACTCTCTGTCTTCCGCCAAAAAGAAATCGGATACGGGCTGGCCCAGTATTTTTTCCCTGCTAAAACCCAGCAATTGCGTGCCGGCTCGGTTGATATCTATTAATTCACCCTTCAAATCAATAATAATAACAATATCTTGCATATCATCAGCAATTCCATCCAATTGCGGGATAGGCTTCTCGCTTGCGGTCCGGCCGGTGATATCCCTCAGGAATCCATCCAAATGAACCACCAACCCATCGTCATCCAGGACAACTTTGGCCGTCACCGCGCATAATATGGGTGTTCCGTCTTTCATTTTACAGGTAATCGGCAGATCAAAAAGACTTCCACGCTGCAAAATGGAATGAATGAAAATGCCCCTGTCTTTCTTGTTGCGATACAATTCTATAACCGGATAATTAATCAGCTCCTCGGCGGAATCAAAGCCGAATGTCCGGGCAAAGGCCTTATTGCAGTAAACCAGTTTGCCTTCAAGCGTGGTGCGATAAATAGCGGCGGGGATGCCGTCAAAAAATTCAGCAAATCCCCTGCCCGAGATACCGTAGTCACTGATTGATGGAATATTGGTCATGCTTCCAATTTAATACTGAAATTCTCCAGTTGCTTTGCATATTTTTCAGACCATTTGCGGGAATTTTCCATGAGCTGCGGGATCAGTCCGAGTTCCTGCGACAACTGAGTCACAGAGGTCAGGACACCGTCGATCAGTTCTTTGTCACCGGCGGCGCCTGTAAAGATGAGCCGACCATCACTGTATTCAAATTCCCCGGCAAAAGGATCCAGAAATGCATATTGGTCTGCATTTTCCACAAACTTCTTCTTTAGTATTTTATTAAAATCGATCTTCAGTTTCTTTTTCTCAGAGACGGTTTTTTCAAATATTTTCAAAAAATCCTCCAGCATGGTCAATATATTTTGGGAGGGCCTGGCAAAAGAAGCGCTCCCTTCTTCTTCCATTTTCATTTTTGAGAGAGGTATGCGACAGACATTGAAAGTGCCGCCTTGTTCCTTGGTTTTCCTGATCAGCGTATCCTGGCTCTTTCTGGTAGGACCGGGTTCACCGTTTTCCCAGGTGAAGGGACCTCCCATGATTTTGCCGTTAATAATGAATATCAACCCGCCTTCCCGGCCATTGCCAATGGCGACATCGATATAGCCCGTCAATTTTTCCGAACTCATCTTACGGATGAGACCCTCCAGATCGGTAAATTCGGTACTGAGATCTTTGTATATTTTTTCAGCGGCCGGTATGCTTGACCAGAAATAAACTTCATCCAAGGCGATTTTATAGACATTGACGATGAAATTATAATTTCTTCCGTCACTTATGATCCGATCAATGGCATCGGCGCCGAACAGTTCAAGATCCTTTTCTTGGTAAAAGGCATTCAACAAATCATCCTTGTCGAAAAAAATCACCCCTTCGGCGGCATGGCACTTGAAATAGACGCCGCCCGAGCCTATTTCTCCCTGATAATGCTCCAGCAATTTTTTTACATCGACATAGTAGATGTTCAGGTTTTCAATTACAGGTTTTTCTCTGGGAATGATCACCATTTTTTATTGCCAAACTCCTGAATGCGATTGAGTCGACCGGATGCCGGTGCGGTTGGGCAAACAATTGCAGCAAACGCAAAGAAAGCGGATAGGAACGAATTTGCCGCATCAGTTTGATCTTGGTCTTAAAATCTCGGGAAAAATGATGCTTGGGAATTTTATCGACGTCGGCGCAGCCGTTCGATGGAAAGTCGAATACTTTCCTGCATTCTGGCGATAGCGTCGGCCAGTTCTCCAATTTCATCCTTTGATTTTGTTTCAATTTCCATGCCGAGTTCACCCACACTGATACGATCCGCAACCTCGGTCAATGATTTTATTTTACTGGTCAACCGATGACCATAGGTGAAAACAATCAGTCCGATAAGAAGAAGGGTCGCACCCAAAATGGCAACGGTAATCATCTTCGCTCTATCGGTGAACGCCTTCGCAGCGGTCTCCATCATTCTTACCGGTCCGGTGAATTCGTCCATATAGGTGGTGGCGGCGATGACAAAGCGCGTTCCGGTAATGGGTGTGCATACCATGAACTTGTCGCGAAAGGTGCCGTCTTTATTCTTCCAAGTGTAATAACCCTGGGATTTTTTACCCCCCTTAACCCCTGAGAAAACCCGCCAGAAACCTGGAAAATTTGCACCAAGGGAGGCCTTCAGCGAACTCATATCGATGGCGATTATTTTTGGATCGACATGGGCCCAGGTTCGCCAGACATCGTCGGAACCCGGCAGTTGATAAAGGGCGGTATATCCGGTCAGTCCCACCTTTTGCACGGCAATGGATTTAAATCCAATGTCCTGGTTGAAATCTTCTTTTTTCAGCTCCGGGTGGCTCAACAGGTATAGCTTGCATTCCATGGCCACCGCCGCGGATATGTCGGCAATTTTATCTTCCGCCATACGATTAACAAATTTGGTGCTTTCGCCGGTCAGCAAATCCGTTGTGGTTTGAAGCTCACGCAGATAGAGCAAACTCGCACCTGCCATCAGCCCCATGGGGATTAATAGAAACAACAGCAGCATCTTGGTCCGCAGACCAATTCCCCCTGCTCTGCGCGGGCGCTGGATTGCGCTATCCTCGGCTGCCGGCATTACCGCGGCATCCGACACGGCCGTCGTTGCGCCGTCTTCAATTGAAGATGTAATCGACTCCAAAGTAGGTCGGGATTCAGGTGCAGGTTGCGGCGCAGCGGGCTCCGAAGCCGAAGGCTCCGGTTTCGACACCATAATGAGATGGGTACAAGTCCGGCACTTAAAACTGGCGGCCCTGCCTTTTATTTTCGTTGGATCAATGCGATATTTTTTCCCGCACTCTTCGCAGATAACAATCATTCCGCTTACTCCTTAATCCTCGATGACGCTGTCAATATGCAGCTGGCTTAACAATACCTTGAATCGTCGGACGCTGGGTACGCGGCAAACCGGGGATTATCATTGCCGCCCGCATTTGCTAGCGAATCGGGTAGCCTTTTTGCAAAATTTTATTGGCCATATTCTCAATAAAGATCGCCTTTTTATCATCGCGTCTGATCTGGGCGGCAAGTCTGTCAATCAGTTCCGTTACGCGATATCCGGGAAATCGATCCACCTCATACCCCAGGTCATGAATTTCATCTTCAATCAAAACGCCGGCAATCGGGCCGGTGGCCAACGAGAGTTGAGCGACCAGGTAGCGAAAAAAATCTCCGTCCAGCATAACAATATCTTTTTGCACCCTTTCGATGAGGCCGATCCCCAGTAGATTGGAAATCAGCTCTCGCAGGGTGCCCAGGTTGATTCCCGATTTTTCGGCTACCTGCCCCAGAGTCGCTTCGCCATTCAATTCCATGTAAACATTCAGCGTCTGGCGATTCAAAGAAAAATCCCCTAGCCCATTTGCAGCCGTCCGTCTGAATACCATGGAAGATATATCGCCTGAAGATAAATCCATAAGATCACCCGAATTGGATCATTTTCAGCAAAAAATGACAATGCCTGACATCATTTATGCATCCGTAAATTTTGCATCTCCTCCTTTAAGGCATTAATCTCAGCATGAATGTAACGTTTGATTTCCTCAACCGCTTGGGCCAGTGTCTCCACAGCGACAGCCACATTCGATTGTTCATCGGTGAGAATCAACTCTTCTTCGGCGGCAACCGCCGTTTGGACGGACGGCTCGGCTTCGACAATGACCGGTTCCGCTTGCTCTTCTTTTACCTCGGTCGCTTCGACAATGACCGGCTCCGCTTGCTCTTCTTTTACCTCGGTCGCTTCGACAATCGGGGGTTTGGCTGTCTTTTTGGGCTGTCCGGCAGCGGTCTTGCCTTTGGCAATTTGAGTCCGCAATTCCTGGTATCGATTCATTTCGGCCCGCAGGATCTTCTTTTTAACATTCTCAGACATGTCCCCGGAAAGCACCACTTTATCAAGACTGGAAAAAACCGAATTAAGGATCTTAAATGTTTTGGGGTGCGCTTTGGCGCGATTGGTTTTGATGTAGTTGCCCAAAGAGTTCAGGATTTGGAGGAATGTCGATACAATCTTATCGTGTTTGTAGGTTAGCCGGAGGTCTTTAAGCTGCTGCAGTAATTTATCCAGTAGCTCGTCGGTTATTTCCCAGTCAATGGACAATATTAAATTTTTCAGCTCGGCCAGGGGATAATGCTCTTTGAGATCCTTATCCTGCGGATCGTTCAGGGGGGCGTCGTTTTCACCAAAAAGATCATCCAGTCGGTTTTCAAGTTCGGAACTCAAGGTATCAAAATTTTTGGGATCGACCAATTGTCTTCTCCTATATCAAATCTTTTTTAATCGACGCCACGGTCAGGGAAATAATTCTTTTCAACGTCGCGACCACATTGCTCCCCAACACCGCACTGGCCGGAAAAGATGGCGTCTTCAATTGACTGTTCAGGTCTCTTTCAAGGGTTTCCAAGGGCAAAAGCGGGATGCCCTGCTCCTTTAGATCCATTTTATTGTACTGCATCACAAAGGGAATTTTAAATATGCTTTTTTTATAGGCGGCGAGATTCTCTTGAAGGTTCTTCAGTGAAAGAATGTTTTTTTCTCTCCGCACCGCCATGGCATCGGCCACAAAAACAATGCCGTCCACTCCCCGTAAAACCAATCTGCGGGTGGCATTATATTTGACCTGGCCGGGAACGGTATACAGTTGGATTTTTACGTCATATCCATTGATAATGCCAATATCAAACGGAAGGAAATCGAAAAAGAGCGTTCGATCGCCATGGGTTTTGACTGTGACCATTTCGGTGTTTATGCGCTTGGCAAATTTTTTATATATGTATTCCAGATTGCTGGTCTTCCCCCCCCTGCCGGGGCCATAATAGACGATCTTGACCTGGATTTCTTTATTCTTCAGATTTACGAATGCCATTAGAATGAACCTGATTAACTCATATAACCGGATATCAGTTCCGAACCTGATAAAAGGCTATTAAATTTACAGTGACAGAAGCGGTTCTAAAATGACCTTCAACTGTTCGACAGATTCAGATACTTTCAGTCGCAGGAAGCCCAACGATATATCATTACCGAAAATGGTAATCAGCAAAAATTCAGTGGTGATTTTATTAAAATGGATGTTCTCCTTTTTCCCTTTGTGGAAAAGCAGCGAGAATTCATTTTCACCAATGATTTTGGCCATGGCACTCACAGCACCAAAATTGCCGGCTGCCAGAGCCGCCAGCGAGTAGATATCATGCTGCTTTTCGCCGTTGTCCAAATTGGCGATGATATTACCGGCCATATCGATCAGGAAAACACATCGCACCCCATTGTCAATGAGATCCTGCTGTAAAATATCTTCAATACTATCGAGCTGTTTTTGACCAAGCGTATATGACAATTGCCAGCCTCCCTTAAAAATTTAAAGTTGATAAAAATCCCATATCTTTACTGATTTCGGTTACTTTTAGCATAACTTTAATAATTTTTCATAATTCGCAGCGGTCAACCGGAGTTGGAGATGTTGGAAAACAGATCACCTGCACGCCTCAGGCCGATCAGACTTGCAGGCAACACCGAATTAAAAAAGTTTCAACAAAAGGATTTCAAACTGAAAAGGGAAATCACGGCTTATAGTTCTTAAATTACAAAATATATTGTATTTTATCAAGTTAAATCTTTTATTTCCGATCTTCTGGGGCCGGCGGAACCGCCCCGTCAAAATCCATTAGAATCCGCAAATCCGATCCGCTGCTGACCGAAATATTTGCATTCGGAAAACGCTTTTTAAAAACACGAATCATGGCGGCATTTTCCCTCAGCACCGTTGCACAAAAGCTGCGGTAATGATTTTCTTTGGCAATATTTTCAAGCAATTCAAGAAGATATGATGCAATCCCCAAGCCCTGAAAATCCTCGCGAACGACAAAAGCCACTTCGGCCCGGGCGTCGTCCTCCTGGGCATAGGTACCGATAGCCATAATTTCCTTGTGACCGCCCTTTTGCACGAGCCCGATGATGGACATATTCCTGTGATAATCCACACTTGACCATTGTTTCTGCACAATTTCATGAGAGAAGGTTCTCATTTTATAAAAAAACCGCATGTAAATGGTCTTTTCCTGCAGGGAATAGAAAAAATTGCGATAGGCGAATTCATCTGAAGGCAGCAGGGGGCGAAATTCCAATGCTTTTCCGTTTTTCAGCTTCAGCGTGGTCTTATAGCCCTCCAAAAAAAGGAGGTCTTCTTTTGACGGCGGCAACTGGTCCGAAAATATATAATGCCGCTTTTTGGCCACCTCAATGAGCTCTTCGCGAAATTTCGGATGGGCGATCTGCGCCAGTTCCATCACTCTCTGATATATTCCTTTGCCTTTCAATTCCGCTATGCCGTATTCAGTAATGACGAAATTGACGTCTCCCCGGGTGGTTGCCACACCGGCGCCTTCACTCAGGTGCGGAACGATTCGGGATACAGTTCCTTTTTGAGCGGTCGACGGCAGGGCGATAATTGAAAATCCGCCCTTGGACATTGTGCTGCCGCGCAGAAAATCGACCTGATCTCCGATTCCGCTGTAAAAGAGATACCCCATGGAATCCGAACAGACCTGACCGGTCAGATCGACTTCCAAAGCGGAACTGATGGAAATTAGATTATCATTGCGAGCGATGACTGTCGGATCATTGACAAATTCGGATGACCTGAAATAAAAAGCCGGGTTATTGTCCACGTAACGGTATATTTTTTCAGATCCCATACACAGGGAGCTTACCACCCTTCCCGGCAGCAGAGTTTTCTTTTTGTTGGTGATTACATTTTTCTCAAACAGGGGCAGCATCCCGTCCGTAATCAATTGGGTGTGGAGTCCCAAGTCCTTTTTGCCGTCCAGGTGCTTGATGATGGCATAAGGAAGTTGGCCGAATCCGATCTGAAGCGTGGACCCGTCATCTACCAATTGCGATACATAATGCCCGATCCGGCGTGATACTTCATTGTCCCGAACCTCAGGCAGGGCTTCCACGAGAGGCTCCTCATAAGGGACCAGCCAATCGATTTCATCCACATGCACGAAACTGTCACCCCATGTTCTGGGCATCTTTGGATTGACCTGGGCGATAACCATGGCCGCGTGCTCAACTGCCGGTCGGGTAATGTCGACTGAAACTCCCAGACTGCAATAACCGAATTTATCCGGCGGACTGACTTGAACCAGGGCGGCATCGAGCCCGATACGGTGGGTGGCAAACAGCCGGGGAATCTGGGAAAGATAAGCGGGAATGTAATCGATTTTACCCTCAAATGCCGCTTTGCGCATGGAGCGACTAATGAAGAACAGCTTGAGTGAAAATCGGCGTGTGAATGATTCATCCGCTACAAATTGAGACAGCGTGAAGGATAGCATCTGGTAGATCAAAATATCCTGCAGATTTTGGTCCTTGACCATGGCCCGGATAAGATGCTGGGGTTCACCACAGCCCGTGCCGATAAAGACACGACTGCCCCTCATGATCTTGGAGATTGCTTGATGCTCATCGACGACTTTAGACGAGTAGAGTCGTTGCCAGTCCATTTCTTTCCTCCTCTTGAGAATAAACGTCACGGAATTTCTAAAACTTCTTTCATTGGGGTTATATCAAATATTTGATTTTAAATCGAGTTTTTAGTCACCGGCAGGCATCAATCTGTCGCCCTGCATTACCGCGCGGCGACCGTTAATTACGGTTGACCATTGATGTCGATATTGTTAACCTATTAGGGCAGGGATTACCTTCTTCTGGGTTATAGATCCGACAAAAAAGGTTTTGGAAAACCCGTTTAAGCCCTAAGTATCCCGGGGTGAAAATCTCAGGTGAGACCATGAAACCGTCCAATTCATCGGGAATCTTCAAACCCTTTAAGAATTTGAAAGCACTGCTGGAGAGCAAGGCCTTCGAACTGCATCCGGCGCCAGGCAGCGTACGGGGCAGGTCATATGCCGACCGGAGCGATCGTCGGCCGGAGCATGTGATATTTAACGAGGCTATGGCCGATGTTAAAAAGATCTCGCGCGCCAATTGTGCGGTTGCGGCCCCCTTACCCAAAGCAACTCAAGCCGCTGTTGAGGGACCACCCGATGAGACCGTTGCTAAGCTCAAGAGGCTGATAAAATACGGCACCGGTTTCGATGTATCCCTGACGCCGGAGTACCTTGAGGGGATAGCCAATGGGGTAAACCCTGAAGTCGCCCGCCGGCTCCACCGCGGGGATTTTTCGATACAATCCCACATCGATCTTCACGGTCTGCGTGTTCAAGAGGCGCATGAGGCCTTTGATGAGTTTCTAAACAAAAGCATTCTGACGGGCAAACGGGCAGTTCTTATCATTCACGGTCGGGGCCTGTCGTCTCCGGTGAAGCCGATCCTGAAATCAAAAGTATATCTGTGGCTTACCACCAGTCCCTGGCACAAGTGGGTCATCGCATTTACGAGTGCCAGAGTTTGCGACGGCGGGGCTGGCGCCACTTATGTTCTGCTCAGGCAAAAACCGCTTGCCAAACGGTTAAGAAAAAAAGATCGGAAAGGCAATGAGACAGAAAATCCACCTTTTAAAGAGAAACAGTTTCCCCGCCCATTCATTCTTTGATCATCTTCTCAGAGGCACAGAGTACTTTCAAGTTCGCGAATTTGAGCGGGCCGCAGAAGAATGGGGGGCGGCCGGGTGGCTGAATTACATAACACCGGTCAATTTAAAGCGCCATAGTGGGCGGATATTCTGCGGCGGTTACATACATGAAGTTCCTTTCCTATTTTTTCTCTTTGCGGTTTATACCAATAAAGCCGATGGGATCGGAGCTATCAAGACCGACGGGATTTGCAAAAACCTGGTTTTCAATCAGGGCCGACTGATACGTGCTGCCACCACGCTGCAGGCTGAAAGAATCGGTCATCTAATTGTGAAAAAGCATCCATTATCTTCAGCAACCCTGGATAGGATGATTAACGACGCCAAAAAACAGGGCAAGCGAATCGGGCAGTTCCTGGTGGAGAAAGGATTACTCTCAGAAGATGCTCTGCGGGAATTCTTGATACAGCAGGCCGACCAAATTCTGGTTGATATTTTCCATTGGCAGAAGGGATATTTCTATTTTTTCGAAAGACCTATTATTGAAGATTTAATTGTAAGCTATGGCCCCCTGAATCTCACCCGCATTGCGACTTACAGCGGAATCAGCTTTACTGAATTTCGCCAAAAAATTCCAAATATGAAGACTATTTTTCGCCTTTCCCCCTATGCCGAGATGAACAGGGAGGAAATCATGCGGAAATTGACTGATAAATTCAAGTTTATTTTTTCATTAATCGACGGAATCCGAAGCATTGAGCAGCTCGCAAGATTCAGCGGCCTCGACCCAGCCACAACCTTGGATATACTTTACCGGTTACATACGGATGGAATTATCAGACAGTCCAGAGAAATTATTGAATACGAAGATAAACAATTCAGTGAAATATCAAATGTATTGGACACCCTGCTTGAAATCTATGCCTTTATCTCACACATGCTTTTTTTTGAACTCGGTGCAAAAGCAGTAGATGTCATCCAAGAGTCACAGCTGCTCTTAACCAGAATGCATAATGGCACATTCGTTGGAGTTCCATTAGAAAAACCGGAGGAAGTAACAAAAGAAATGATTTTAAGAAACATGGCTCATTATTATCCCGGGCCCGACACGCGCATTCCGTTTATCGAGGCCTTTTGTGCCTTATTTGAGCACATGCAGACGGCAATCGAGAAATATTTAGGAAGACAATTGGCCGAACAAGCCACTGGGAAAATCAAAACGGAAATAAAAAACATTGAACGCTATGCCAAAGAGACCTCATTGAGAAGCCATCTGCTCGAAACCTTTGATAAGATGGTTCAATAAACCGATCGCATGCCTTTCTATTTATTGATGGGTGTTGCCTGGAGGACCTATGCCGAGTATTTCTCTTGATTTGACGTCCATTTCCCTTTTTGCCCTGTTAAACTTGGCAGTATATGCCGTCATTATGTTTGTATTCATCAAGGCCAGACGAAAATACAAAGGTGGTGTCGTCGGCAAGTCTATCCAATTTCTTATTGCCACAATCGGATTTTTTCTTTTGGCCGATATCGCCTTGTTTCTGATTCCGGTGTCAGGGCTGCAGGTCGGTTATACGATACATGTCGTCTTAAAAATTTGTGCCTTGACGTGTTTAGCGATCGGCGGATTGAATCTTTTTGCAAGATGAGCTGACCCGAACAAACCGGCCGCAGCCCAGTGCGGATGCCGCTTGCGGGTTTGGAATAAATCGAGTATTCTATGAAGTTAGTTGAAAGGCTGCTCCCCGAAATGCTTTATGCGGCGCTGCCCTCCTCGAATGCGTTATATTGCACACCTGCCCGTTGAGCCCGATTAATAAACGAATCCGAAAACTTAACCTGCGCCGGAGTTTCTTCCTTCAAGTCCACCAGAAGCTCTTCAGTCATAATCGCCTTTGTTCTGCCGTTTTCAAGAAATATAATGCCGCGTTTATCATCAACCGGGAACCAAACTTCCAGGCATCCCGAAAAGCCTTCATATTGCAGTTTAATAATAAAATCACCCAGAGGGGAATATTTTGAAGAAAGGTTTTTATGAAGCAATCTTACCGATAGGCCATAAGCTTCCGACAAAAATTTGATATTTTGCAGCGGCAACTGGGTAACTTTGATCGTGCCCTTTTTATCCTGTCGGGATCTAGCCAGAATGCTTCTGACGGCTTTTGAGCCGGTATTTCTCTCTTCTTCAAGTGCGACGACGCCGTTTATGACATCCCCCTGTTGAATAAAAACAGCGCACTGGCTATCAGAAAACTCCAATTGCAGATAGCCGCTGAATTGCTGATACTTTAGAAACATCAAAAGTTCATCAATATCTACAAATGAGGTCTTCAAATTAACCCACAGATCATTGCCTTCCAACAACAGCATCGGTCTTCTCCCTCTTGAACAGACTTCCAAAGTTACTATCACGGGGCAAAGTTTAGTGTCAATATAGGGCTGTTGTAATTTATGAAAAAAAAATTAATAACTTATTGACAAACATTCAATACAATCTTAGTATAACGTCTTTGTAAAATCCGAGTAGAGTGTATAATCCCCCGTTCGGTAGGCCACCCTCGAATGCGGGATTTTTTAATGGGAATTTGTACTCTGAAACCTAAGCTATCATGGTGACAAGGCATTAGGCTGAATAAAGTTTAAAGGTAAAATTTCGATGAAAAAAGAAATAGAAAAAGTCAGAAATATTGGCATCAGCGCCCACATCGATTCCGGCAAAACAACCCTGACCGAAAGAATTCTTTATTTCACTAAGAGGATCCACGCCATTCATGATGTCAAAGGAAAAGACGGCGTCGGCGCAACCATGGATTCCATGGAATTGGAAAAGGAACGCGGCATCACGATCGCATCGGCCGCCACCTACTGTGAATGGCTCGGGCATGAAATCAACATTATTGACACTCCCGGTCATGTGGATTTTACCATAGAGGTTGAACGCTCGCTGCGGGTACTGGACGGTGCCGTCTTAGTCTTGTGTGCCGTCGCCGGCGTGCAATCGCAATCCATCACGGTCGACCATCAAATGAAGCGCTATAAAGTGCCTTGCGTCGCATTTATCAATAAATGCGACCGCAGCGGCGCCAATCCGGACAGGGTCATTGCGCAACTGAAGGAAAAATTGGGCCATAACGCCGTCGCTATGCAGATACCGATTGGCCTTGAGGCTGATTTTAGCGGGGTCATCGATCTGATTTCAATGAAAGCCTTGTACTTCGACGGCGAAAACGGTGAAGATGTTCGCCTCGAGCCGATACCGGATCATCTCATGACCCAGGCTCTCCAAAAACGGGAAGAACTGCTGGACGCCGCCTCCATTTTCTCCGACTCCCTGACGGAAGCTATTCTGGAAGAAACGGAACTGACCGAAAACATGATCCGCGACGCGGTGCGGGCCGGCGTGCTTGCCAGGCAGTTGACGCCGGTGTTTATGGGATCTGCTTACAAGAATAAAGGGGTTCAGCCGCTTTTAACCGGCGTCACCGAACTGCTGCCCTGCCCTGCGGATGTTGAAAATTTTGCCCTAAATATGGAAAAAAATGAGACCCCGGTCCGGCTTTACACCGACAGTCAAAAACCGCTCGTTGCGCTGGCCTTTAAATTAGAGGATGGACCCTATGGCCAACTCACCTATATTCGCGTTTATCAGGGTGCCCTTGCCAAGGGATCAACGATTGTCAACATTCGCACCGGCAAAAAAGTCAAGGTCGGCCGATTGGTTCGCATGCATGCCGACCAGATGGAAGACATTGCCGCAATTCAAGCCGGTTATATTGGCGCTCTGTTCGGCATAGATTGCGCTTCCGGCGATACCTTCGCCGCCCCGGGCCTTGATCTGACCATGACTTCCATGTATGTGCCGGAACCGGTCATTTCGCTGGCCATCACGCCGGACGATCACAAATCCGAGATCAATATGTCCAAGGCCTTGAACCGATTTTCCAAGGAAGATCCGACTTTTAAAGTCTATGTCGACCAGGAAACCGGAGAGACTATCATCTCGGGCATGGGGGAACTTCATCTTGAAGTCTATATCGAGCGCATGTTTCGCGAATACAAAGCCCGCGTGATTCCCGGCATGCCGCGGGTAGCCTATCGGGAAACAATTACGCGCCGGGCAGAGTTTGATTACATTCATAAAAAGCAGACCGGGGGTTCCGGCCAGTTTGGCCGAGTTGCCGGTTACATGGAACCGGTCAGCGACCATGATTTCGTCTTTGAAAATAAGGTTGTAGGCGGTTCGATTCCGACCCAGTATATTGCCGCCTGCGAAAAAGGGTTTAAAGAGAGTATCGTCAAAGGCCCCAAGATGGAATTCCCGGTTACCGGAATTAAAATAACCATTAATGACGGTGCTTCCCATGCCGTGGATTCCTCTGATATGGCATTTCAGGCAGCGGCCCGGGGTGCTTTTCAGCAGGCCTATCATAAGGCCGGTCCGGTAATTCACGAACCGATCATGAAAGTGGTCGTGGAATCACCTTCGGAATTCCAGGGGTCAGTAATGGGCTCTTTGAACCAGCGGCGAGGCATTATCGTGGGATCCCAGGATGAGGGGGTATTATGTGTGATCGAGGCTCAGATTCCGTTGGCTGAAATGTTCGGCTATTCAACGGTCATAAGATCTCTGACCCAGGGCAAGGCGCAGTTCACCATGGAATTTGCACACTATAAACAAGTGCCGCAAAGCGTGGCCGAAGAACTTGTCAAAAAGGCTGCTGAAGAAAAGAAAAATGTGGCCTAACCGAGTTGCAGGGGTCGGGATGTGGGTTTCTGATAAAACTCTAAGAATTTACTTTAAAGTTACCGTACAAGTTACTAATTTATATTAATTTATGGCAAAATCAACGGGTTTTAAAAATTTGGACTCACAAAATTCAGGAGAAGCATTTGCCCGACCGGATCGAATAGTCTCAAGCACCGCCGTAATAATCAAATCTGAAACCCAAGATAAGCTTCCGACGGCTCGCAGCCGGATCGATTTGCCGGCCGCCTTGTTAAAAAGCAGCCCTGCCGATGGACAGACTGCGAGTTCGGATCCAGCTAAAAAGCAGGTTGAAGTTATCCATATCAAAGAGAGGTATTTTACCATGCTGAAAAAAGATCTTATATTGAGAAACCCACTGCGGGTGATGGGCCATAAAAGTGATGACATTTTAAGCGCCGGGGAGTTTGGTGCTGTGCTGGCCCGCGCGGGCGTTGGGAAAACAGCATTTTTGGTTCAACTCTCATTGAACGCTTTGCTCAGAGGTAAAAATGTGCTTCATATCAGTCTGGCAGATCCGGTCAACAAAGTCAGCCTGTGGTATAAAGAAGTCTTCAACCTCATTGCGGACCAGTACAAGGTGGATCAGATCAACCAGCTCTGGGAATCCGTTTTGCCCCATCGTTTCATAATGACCTTCCGGGTGGAAGGATTCAGTGTTCCCAAACTGCAGGAGCGATTGGCCGATCTTACCGAACAAAACATCTTCTCGCCCCAGATAATTATCGTCGATGGATTCCCGTTTGACGACTCCGTGCACCAATCGTTAAGCGAATTCAAGGATCTGGTCAATAATCAGGGAATGCATGCCTGGTTTACCGTCCGCACCCATCGTCATGAAGAACCCGAAGCGGATGGAACTCCGCCATCGTTCGCTCACGTGTCCGATTTGTTTGAGATCGCGATTCAGCTTTTACCGGTTGGAAAGGAAATTCATGTAAAAGCTCTCAAGGGAGGAGATACTTTTTCAAAGCATCTTGACTTGCGATTGGATCCTGCCACCATGCTCCTGACCAATCAAGGTTGAATTACAATTCCTGCAAGCTTTTAGATTTGATCTGGAGGCGGCATCCGGATTTGAACCGGAGAATGGAGGTTTTGCAGACCTCTGCCTTACCACTTGGCTATGCCGCCATAAAAAAATGGAGCGGGAAACGGGATTTGAACCCGCGACTTCGACCTTGGCAAGGTCGCACTCTACCACTGAGTTATTCCCGCTCAGCTGAAATTTGTCACTTAGCTATTTTAAAATATTTTGTCAATAAAAAATAAACTCCAGTGAAAAATAATTTCGGCTGCGATCCAGGTTGCGCTTTGCGAATGTTCGCGGGAGTGTTGCTTGGCGGCCGCTCCGACTTCACGCGCCGATTTTCATGTCTGAAGCAGCTTTCTGAACTTAAAAAAATAATCGGCACCCGACCAGATGGTAAATGCCAATGCGCCCCATAAAAAGAAGTTGCCGATCGCTTGGGAATTGAGTCCAAAAAATGGATAATGGATTAAAAGCGGAATGACGGCGGCGATCTGAAAGCCGGTTTTGTATTTGCCAAGATTGGAGGCCGATACATCTTCCCCTTTTCCGGCAATAATATTGCGCAATCCGGTAACGGCAATTTCACGTCCGATGATGATGCAAACCATCCAGGCCGGCACCCAACTGAGAGCGGCCAACATAATGAAGGCGCTTGATACCAACAGCTTGTCGGCTACCGGATCCATCACTTTACCAAGATTTGACACCAGCCCACGGGTTCTGGCAAAATAGCCGTCAAAATAATCGGTAATCGCCGCGACACTGAAAAAAATCGCGGCCAATGCGGTGCATAACCGATTTGGAAACATCATTAGAATCACAATGATCGGAACGGTAATAACTCTGAAAAGCGTAAGAGTGTTGGGATGACTTAAAATTTTTTCCACCGGACTAATCTTTTTTTTCTGATAAAGCAGCTACATATTTATCTTTGCACTCGACACTGCAAAAGCACAGGTCTTTTCCGCTGACATTCAAATGTACGGCATTTCTTTTGGGGAAATACGCTTCGCAAAATGGATCTTTTATCATAACATCATCTATCTCTCCGACGGTTTTGCCGGCCACCGGTTTCGACGTTGGTGCGGCAGGAAACATCCATGCTTTCAACGCGCGGTAAAACACATAGCCGACTACAAATAACAGGATGATTCTGATCATCTGTATTCAATTATCCTCTGGCCCTTTTCATCCAAATCCTCCAAGAGGGATTCCATCGTCCGATGAAGAACGGGATGCTTGATGTCAGGATCTATATCACAAATGGGCTTTAACACAAAGCGTCTTTTGTGCATCCTGGAATGCGGAACCGTCAGCGTCGGCGAATTCATCACGAGATCATCAAATAGGATGATATCCAGATCCAGGATCCTTGGACCGAACCGAATGGTATCTTTGGTCCGACCGGCGGCCCGTTCAATCGATTTAAGTATATTCAATAAGCTCAGCGGGTCAAGACCGGTCTCAATTTTTACCACATAGTTCACAAACCATTCCTGATCCAGGTAATCAACCGGTTCGGTTCGGTAGATGGGCGATTGATCGACCAGTCGGGTATTGCCGCTGCGAATCAGGGCCGCAATGCCCCTGCGGCAGTTTTCAACTTTTTGGCCCAGGTTTGACCCGACGGAGATATAGGCAATGTGAGGAACCATAATTTTAGGCAGTTTAGGCATTTTGAAATTTTAGGCATTCCTTTGAGTGGCTTCTCCTCTCAAGAATCGTGCATGATCGCCAATTCACATTGCTTACTGGCAAATCAGAACCTCCAGGCATCTTCCCCGAGTTGGGCGATATATATGATGCGTGCATCACCTTCCAGGTACACATTATTGAAGACGTTGTCGTTTTTATTAAAATGGATCCTCAATAATTCTCCGCTGCGCGTCACCAGGTCGATGGGTGAGTTCCATTTGAATTTGCTTGAAGTGACCAGGGCGCTGGCAATCGAACCGGTTCCGCAGGCAAGGGTTTCATCTTCAACTCCCCGTTCGTATGTTCGGATGGCCAGCTGCCCCGGCGCTTGTCGGCAGATAAAATTAACGTTGGTGCCGGCCGGCGCGAAGGCCTTATGATTTCGTATTTCGCGACCCAAGTTAAAAACATCGATTTCCGCAACGTCATCTTCCATGATGACCACGTGTGGAACACCGGTATTGATACTGCTCACTGTCAAAGAGCCGTTTTCAAGGTCGATGCCATAGTCCAAGCGCAAATTCATCGGGTCCGGCATCTTAACCTTGGCCCGGTCCCCCTTGACCTCTCCCGTTATGATCCCGGCATCGGTTTCGAAAGACAGGCTTTCTTTGGCAATTCCGTTGACAAACGCAAACCGTGCAGTACACCGGGCACCGTTGCCGCACATTTCAGCACGGCTGCCGTCTGAATTGTAAAATTGCCAGCGGAAATCGGCTTTATCAGAAGACTCGATCAGGATCAATCCATCCGCTCCCACCGACATTTTACGACGGCAAACGTTGCGGATAAACTTCGGCAAATCAATATCGTCAATAATTCGGCTCCGATTGTCGATTATGATAAAATCATTGCCGCTGCCACTCATCTTATAAAAGGTAATTGGTTTCATCTTGATATTTCCGTTATTGTTCGTCAATGTTCGCTTCAAACTCATTGGTTTCAGGTGTCGGTCCATCCGCCGGCCAAAACAACGGCCGATCTGATCAAAAAAGAAATTCTACAAAATTGGAATCTCTGCCGGCGATTCCCTCATTGTTGTAAGCCTTGACCTTGTAAATGTAGCGATAACCGGGTTCTATGGTTTGAACAAAGATGATAGGCTGCCCGCCGGTTTGACCGCGACCGCCGCCCCGCACCGGAACGTCACCGATCTTTTTAAAAATTACGGGACAATTGGGACATTCCCTTTCATTGGCGGGTTGCTTGTATTGATAAATTAAAAAGCCGGTCACCGGAGTTTTGGCTTTTCCAGTTGTTTGGGGAATTGTCCAGCTAAGCTTAATCGTGTTTTCCGAAATGCCGTAGCTCAAATCACTAACCTTCGGCGGTTTATTTCCGCTGGGAGGTTCCGGAGGTCCCTTCTTGCCGCATCCCAAAACCAGGCCGGCCGCTGTCAACCAGACAACGACCGCGATAGCACCCGCAGTGGCGAAGTTTAGCTTCGTGAACGGTATATTGATCAAGTTCCGGGCTCCTCTGGTCTTGCTGTCCTAAAAATGCGGCAAAACTTTTTTGCTTTCAGCCAAAATTTTTTCGGCCTCGGCAATAGCCCGGCAAACATTCTTGCCGGCTGTACCGCCGTAAGAAGTTCGCCGCTCGATCATCCGGCGGATTTCCAAGTAGGAAAAAACGTCTTCTTGAATTAAACCGGAGAAAGTTTGCAATTCCTGCAGGGTCAACTCATGCAGCTCCTTTTTCTTTGAAAGTGCAAAACCGACCGCTTCTCCAACCCGACGATGAGCTTCCCGAAAAGCAACTCCCCGGTTCACCAGATAGTCGGCCAGATCGGTCGCGTCCAGAAACCCGGTGGAAGCGGCCATTTGCATATTTTCTTTATTGAATTTTATCTGCGGCAGCATCTCGGTGTAAATCTCAACACAGGCGGTCAAGGTGTCCACCGTTTCAAATAGAGGTGCTTTGTCTTCCTGCATGTCACGGTTATAGGCCAGCGGCAATGACTTCATTATGATCAACAAGGCTGTCAGGTTGCCGATGACGGCCCCGGTTTTGCCCCTTACCAGCTCAGGGACATCCGGATTTTTCTTTTGGGGCATGATGCTGCTGCCCGTGGCAAATGAATCCGGCAGTTCAATAAAATTAAATTCCGATGTCGACCACAAGATAAATTCTTCCGACAGGCGGCTGAGATGGATCATGCAGATGCCGGCCGCGGCCAAAAATTCAAGAATAAAGTCCCGATCGGATACGGCATCGATGCTGTTGGCCGAAAGGGCCTCAAAGCCGAGAAGTTCAGCCGTATACTTTCGATCAATTGGATAGGCGGTTCCCGCCAAGGCCGCACAGCCCAGCGGCATCACGTTTATTCGCTGCAGGCCATCCCGGAAGCGCGCGATGTCGCGGGCGAACATTTCGTAATAAGCCATTAAATGGTGGGACAAAAGTATCGGCTGGGCCCGCTGCGTATGGGTATAACCCGGCAAAATGGTATCGAGGTGCTGGCGGGCCAAAGCCACAATAACCGCCTGCAGCCGATGCAACCGGCGGATGATATCGGCGGTCTCGGCCCGCAAATACATCCTGACGTCCAGCGCGACCTGGTCGTTGCGGCTTCTAGCAGTATGGAGTTTGCGGCCCACCGGTCCCGAGATTTCAACCAGCCTGGATTCGATATGCATATGAATATCTTCCAGGCTGTCATCATATTGAAATTCGTCGTCTGCGATCTCCTGTCGAATTTTTTCAAGGCCCTCAATGATGGCGGCGGCTTCGGCATCGGTAATGATTGAAGCTCTCGCCAGGGTCTTGCAGTGGGCAACACTGCCCTGGATATCATAGGCATAAAGCCGCCGATCCACCTGAATTGAAGAGGTAAAGGCCTCAACGATCCGAGCCGTCTTTTCTGAAAATCGTCCCTGCCATGGTTTTTCGGGCATCATTCTACCGTCGAATTATGTTTTTGTGCGAATTACCCAAATCTACTCTTAGTCCCCCGGACAAGCCCGGATCTAGAATTGAATATTGAAGATTGCATATTGAATATTTATGGAAGCCGCTTCGCTCCGCCTTTTTAAAAATGGATCCGCCTGTGTCGGACCTTTAATATTCAATTTTCATGACTGATGCTGCTCTTCTTCTTGCTTCTGCAGCAACTCGTCCAGGCAATCAATCAGCGCGTCAATTTCTTCTTTTTTGATGATCAGCGGCGGTACAAAACGTAGAATGTTTTCCTGAATGCAGTTGATAAAAAAACCGCGTTGCATGCATTGCGTGACCAGGGATTCCGCCTTGAATTTAAGACGCATTCCGAGCAGCATGCCGAGACCGCGCACATCGACAATTGCCTCGTGGCGATCCTTAAGCCGGAGCAGTTGTTTTCTGAAATATTCTGCACTTTCCCGTCCCTGTGCGATGACCCCGCCTTCCAGAAGGGTTTTGCAGACCTCGAGCGCCGCCGCGGTAACAAGCGGGGTGCCGCCGAACGTCGAGGCATGCGCACCGGGTCCGAACGCCGAAGCCACTTGTTCTCTGGCCAGCATTGCCCCGATAGGCAACCCGTTGGCCAGTGCTTTGGCCAGGGTCATGATATCCGGCTCAACGCTGAAATGCTCATAGGCAAAAAGGCGGCCGGTGCGACCCATTCCGGTTTGAATTTCATCAAATATCAGCAGCGCGCCGCTTTCATCGCAAATCTGTCGAACCGCCTTTAAATAATCGGCATCGGGGCAGCGCACGCCGCCTTCTCCCTGGACGGGTTCAAGCATCACCGCACAGGTATCCGGTCGGATTTTTGAACGCAGCGCGGCCGCATCGTTAAAGGGTACAAAATCAAATCCCTCCAGCACGGGGTCGAATCCTTTTTTGATTTTATCCTGACCGGTGGCGGAAAGGGTCGCCATGGTTCTTCCATGAAATGACTGCTCCATGGTAATAATTCGAAAACGCTGGTTTTCGCCGCGTTCTTTGTAATATTTGCGGGCCAGCTTGATGGCGGCTTCATTGGCCTCTGCCCCGCTGTTGCAAAAAAACACTCTATCCGCGAAACTGTTTGCAATCAGCCAGGACGCCAACTCGACCTGCGGCACGGTATAGTAAAGATTGGATACATGCCACAAGGTTTGCGCCTGTGAAGCCAACGCTCCGACTGTTGCAGGGTGTGCGTGGCCCAGGTTACAGACGGCGATACCGGCTACAAAATCCGTGTAGCGGCGGCCTTCGATATCGTATAAAGTGCAACCGCTGCCTTTTGAAAGGACGACCGGAAAACGCTTATAGGTATTTGCGATGACTTTGTCAGCCCGTTCCATGATTTCAGTTGCCATTCATTCACCCCCGCTTTAGAATTGAAAAGTGTAGATTGAATATTGAATAATTAATGTCCGCCATCGGCGGGTCGTTTTTAAAGGTTGATTCAAGAAGATGACCGAGCGCAGCGAGTTCCACAAATATTAAATATTAAATTTTCAATATTCAATTTAAAGAATGTACCTGCTCAAATCCTCATCATCCTTGATGTCTTTTAATTTGTCTTCCACGTAGTTTTTATCGATGGTCATTCGCGTTTCTTTCATGTCCGGTGCGTCGAACAGGATGTCTTCCAGCAAACGCTCCATGAGGGTATGCAGTCTGCGCGCACCGATATTCTCCGTCTTATTGTTCACCTCTTCCGCTATTCTGGCAATATCCTCAACGGCATCATCTTCGAAGACGACATCAACACCTTCGGTTCGCAATAAGGCCATATATTGAAGCAGCAGGGCGTTTCTGGGTTCGGTGAGTATCCTGACAAACTCCGCCTGCCCTAAAGATTTCAGCTCGACGCGAATCGGAAAGCGTCCCTGCATCTCAGGAATGAGATCCGATGGTTTAACCGTGTGAAAGGCCCCAGATGCAATAAAGAGAATATGATCTGTCTTGGTAGGTCCGTATTTGGTGGTTACCGTGCTGCCTTCAACGATCGGCAAAAGATCCCTTTGCACGCCCTCCCGGGATACATCCGGTCCCTGCGTGCCGTTTTTTCCGGCTATTTTATCGATTTCGTCTAGAAAAATGATGCCGGACTGTTCGACTCTGGCGATGGCATCTTTGATGACCTTATCCATATCCACCAGGTCCTGGGCTTCTTCCTGGGCCAGGATTTCCATTGCTTCCGGCACTTTTAACCGCCGGCGTTTGGTGCCCTTCGGAAACAGGCCGCCGAGCATGTCTTTAAAATTAATTCCCATTTCTTCCATTCCGACATTTGAGAAAATCTCCACCATCGGCATACTGCGCTCGGAAACGTCAAGATCCACGTAGCGATTGTCGAGTTTGCCCTTCCGCAGCATGCTGCGCAGCTTTTCCCGGGTTGATGAGGCTTCATCGCTGCCGGTTGCAACCAATTCAAATTGAACGTCTTTGGACTCATCGGCTTTGGCCGCGGCGGGTGTGCCGGATTTGGGAAGCAGCAGATCAAGCATACGGTCTTCGGCAATCTGCCAGGCTTTGTCCTGCACACTCTCCTGGGCCTGCACTTTGTAATGGTTGACGGTAAGCTCAACCAGGTCGCGCACCATCGACTCCACATCCCGCCCCACGTACCCGACCTCGGTAAACTTGGAAGCTTCGACTTTGATAAAGGGCGAGTCGGTCAGCCGGGAAAGCCGGCGTGCAATCTCCGTTTTCCCGACGCCGGTAGGTCCGATTAGAATAATATTTTTTGGGGCGATTTCATCGCGCAGCTCTTCCGGAACCTGTTGCCGGCGCCAGCGGTTTCTCAAGGCGACGGCAACCGAACGTTTGGCTTGATTCTGGCCGATAATATACTTATCCAGTTCTTTTACAATCTCTGACGGTTTCAGACTGCTCATTTGGGGTCCTTGTTGATCATGAATCGAGATCCTTATTTTTTATATAAATGGAATTCTGTTAACATCATTGGGTGCTTATGTGGCTAAGATTTTGGTTTCTGAATACCAAATACTGGCTTACAAAGAATCATCTCCTTAATTTATCCAGCATCAAGAATCCAGTATCCAGCATCTCGCCTGCTATTGCAATAACGTGCACCGTTGATACTTTTTCAAGCTTATCCGCAGCCGGGTAAAAGGGGTCACATCTCCTCAATCGTGACGGAATCATTGGTATATATACAGAACGAGGCCGCAATTTTCATGGCCGCTTCCACGATGCTGCGAGCATCCAGGTCGGCATAATCGATCAACGCCTGAGCCGCCGCCTGAGCCGCAATAGACCCTGAACCGATAGCAATGATTCCTCTATCGGGTTCTATGACATCACCATTGCCGGAGATTAAATATAGGCTGTCTGCATCCACGGCAATCATAAAGGCTTCAAGCCGTCTCAGGTATTTGTCCGCACGCCATTCGCGCGCCAATTCAACCGTCGAACGGGTCAGGTTGCCGTTATAGCGCTCGAGTTTTTCTTCCAAGCGTTCCGACAGGTTCAGGGCATCTGCGGTGGCGCCGGCAAACCCGACAATGATTTTGTTGTTGTAAATGCGTCGCACTTTTTTGGCGAAGTGTTTGACCACATGATTGTCCAAGGTGACTTGGCCGTCACCGGCAACCACAACTTGTCCCTTGTGTCTGACAGCCAGGATCGTCGTCCCGTGGAAGTTCATCATTTTTATTATCCTGTTAATATCAAGCGTAGGAATTAAACTTCAAAATCCGGCCTCGCCGAGTCTAGACGCTCAGATAGTAGGGCTGTTGATCATTGGCCCGCTGCAGCGCAAGTCACTCTCTTTATAAAATGAACACAGCCAGGCCAAATACCTTAATTCGCCATTCTTCAATCGTCAATCGACATTCCAATCATTTCCTCGGATGCGCCCGATCATAAGTCTCCATCAACCGATCGATGCTCACATGCGTATACTTTTGCGTTGTGGAGAGACTTTTGTGTCCCAAAAGTTCCTGGACGATTCTTAAATCGGCACCGGCATCCAGCATGTGTGTCGCAAAGGTGTGCCGCATGGTGTGCGGCGATACGGGTTTAAGCAGGCCGCACCTGTTCACCAGCTTAACTAAAATACGGGCCACCGATCGGGCGCTGATTCTGCCGTGGTCTTTGTTAAGAAAAAGCGGCCCATTGGCATCGGCGGAGATACCGGATTCTTCCTGCAACCCTGCCCGGTATGTCTTAACGGCCGCCAGCGCTTTTTGACCGATGGGTACGATCCGTTCCTTGCGGCCCTTCCCAAGAACCCGGATTACCGATCCTTTAAAATCCACATCGTAAACGTTCAGCCCCACCAGTTCTGAAACTCTTATGCCGCACGAATATAGCGTCTCAAATATTGCCCGGTTCCTTAAATCCAGAATGCTGTCGGTTTGAATGGAATCGAGCAGTCGAAACATTTCGTCAACGGGCAAATATTGCGGAATGCTTTTGTCCTGTTTCGGAGTTAAAATAGATTCGGCCGGATTATCCGCGATCACACCGCGTTTGACAAGATATTTAAAAAAAGATCGCACCGCGGAGAGTTTGCGTGCGATGGTGGTTTTTTTATTCCCTGTGTGCAACCAACCCAGATAGCCTCTTATGGTGAGGTTGTTTACACTATCGATTTCAATTTGATCGATGGTCTGCGGGCGTTGGTTTCCCGGCAATCGACTTCGCGCAAGATATAATAGAAACCCTTCCAGATCATTGCGGTAACCTCGGCAGGTATTATCCGAGTATCCTTTCTCTACCGCTATAGATTCTATGAATCCGCTGATTAAAACTTTAATCTGATTTTTTGCCATCCGAACCCAATAACCTTAGAAACCTGATAACCTGTCGACTAAGGGTTCACGAAAAAACAAGTACACAATTTTAGGCGTTGCGGCGCCCGCATGGCAAGGCGCGAAAACGTAGGAATCCGCCGCGGCGGATTCCGAGCTTTCGCAACGCAGCCAAGCGGGATGCCGCGGGCGTATAAAATGGGAAGTTATTTTTGAGTGAGCCCTAAGGGTTCACGGAAAAATTAATTCACAGTTTCAGGCGTTGAGGCGCCCTTCCAGCCAGGCGCGAAAACGCAGGAATATCTGGATATTCCGAGCTTTCGCAACGCAGCTGGAAGAGATGCATCGGCGTATAAAATGTGAAGTTATTTTTTCGTGAGCCCTAAGCAGCGGCTTGGCGTGTTTTTTTCTTCAGCCTGGCGATGCGTCGTTTGTAAATGGTCGCCAATTTCCTGTTATTCGCCTCTAGGGCCGCCAGGCGCTGGGCTTTAAAGCCCTTTATCTTCTGCTTTATTTCCCGGACGGAGGCATCTGTTTTTTTGACCGGCTCATCGGTGATACCCTTGACCTCTTTGATGGCGACGATCAATTCTTCCTTTTTCATGGCGTGTACGCCGGCAATTTCAGGAATATCCTTGGCCATGTCACGCAGATCTTTGACCGTCATTTTCTCCAGCGCTTTTTCCTTGGGTTCAACCTTTTCAGCACTCATATGATGCAGTCTCTCCTTTTCTCACTCTTGAATGTAAAGCACAAGCGGAGGCTGCCAAGCCCCCGCTTTAACGCTTGAAATAAAACCAACCCCTGGTTATCATCGGAATTAAACGGCTTCCGCGGCAATAAATAACTAAAAAATCTTTTTTTATTAACTATTTCTAATATTCCTGTCAATAGTTAAAGAAAGTGATTAACCCGCTTTTTGAGATTTGCGCCTGAAGAAACCGCACTAAGTCGGGTTGATAATGGGCCGGGCCACCAACGGCCATTCGATTTTAACCAGTTGCCTATTCCTTATCAAATCCCGTCTTGTGCATGGACATAAACGGCCGGAACAGCTCGATGGGGATCGGAAAAATAGTGGTCGAGTTGCTTTCGGTGGCCATTTCGTTCATGGTTTGGAGATACCTGAGCTGCAGCGCCGTGGGATGCTGCTCGATGATTACCGACGCTTCTGCCAGTTTCGCTGCGGCTTGAAATTCACCTTCAGCGTTGATAACTTTGGCCCGTCGCTCTCTTTCAGCCTCGGCCTGCCGCGCCATAGCCCGCTGCATTTCCTGCGGCAGATCGATGTGTTTGAGTTCAACGGTGGCGACCTTAATACCCCAGGGATCCGTGTGCGTATCAAGGATCTCCTGCAGATGCGCATTAATTTTTTCTCTTTCCGACAAAAGTTCATCGAGCTCGGCCTGTCCGCAAACGCTGCGCAGGGTCGTCTGAGCCAGCTGCGACATGGCATAGCTATAATTTTCTACATCAATAATTGCCTTAATGGGGTCAATGACTCTGAAATATATAACGGCATTCACTTTGACGGAAACATTATCCCGGGTTATGACATCCTGGGGATCCACATCCATTGCCACCAGCCGCAGACTTACCTTCACCATTTTATCAACAACCGGGATGAGTATAATCAAGCCCGGTCCTTTGGCATTGATTACGCGACCCAGCCTGAAAATTACACCACGTTCATATTCGTTTAGAATTCGCAGGGCTGCCGAAAGGAAAAAAAGGACAAGCACGACGATGGCAATCGGCGTAAACAGACTCATATCATCCTCCTTTGGTGGTTTGTTCACATACTGACATCAAAAATCCGTTCCGGCATGCCGACTCAGGGGAAAACAGACAGGCCGCAAATAAATGCCGCGAAGCTTGGAATACTGGAATCTAAAAACGGGCGTCCGGTCTCAGGTAATGGATGCTTCATCCGCGGGTTCTACTTCCAAAGTTAAATTTACCACCTTTACTACACGCACTTTGGTATTTTCGTCAAGCGATTCCCTGGCCCTGGCGTTCCATAATTCTCCGTGAACAAATACTTTACCTTCAGGTGTCAGGGCTTTTCTCACAATTCCGATCTCCCCCAGCAGGCCTCCCGAACCGGTAGACGGTTTCGATATTTGCGCACGAAATACCAGGCCTGCAACCGCCACAAAAAACCCGGATATCAGTATGACGGTCGGCAACAAGACATCCCAGGACAATTTCATGCCCGGTGTGCTGCCTTCAAAAAGCATCATGGAGCCCAGCAGCAGCGATACAATTCCGGCCACGCTTAAAAGCCCGTAGCTGGTGATTTTCATCTCCAGGATAAAGAAAATTATGGCCAGCACAATCAACAAAATCCCGGCATAGTTTACCGGAAGCGTTTGCATGGCGAAAAAGGCCAGGATTAAAGATATACCGCCGATAACTCCCGGGAAGACGGCGCCCGGATGAGACAACTCAAAATAAAGCCCGGCCAATCCGATCATCATCAGAATATAGGCAATGTTGGGATTGCTGATGGTTTTTAGAATCTTGGTTCGCAGGGTTTCCTGGAGTTCAACTTGCTTGACATCATCGAGCTTAAGCACACCCCTGTCTTTTAATTTACGACCGTTGAGTTGCCGAATCAGATCATCTGTGTTTTTCGCGATAAGGTCAATGACATTTTTTTTTAAGGCCTCGGTTTCGGTTACCGAGACGCTCTCGCGAATCGCATCTTCCACCCAGTCAGCGTTGCGACCTCGTTTTTCGGCTACGCTTCTGGCCTGCGCGACCATATCGTTGACAATCTTTTCCGACATGGTCCCCTCAATATCTTGTCCGCCCGCGCCCACCGGATGGGCGGCCCCGATATTGGTCCCGGGTGCCATGGCCGCGACATCCGCCGCCATGGTGATCATCACACCGGCTGATGCGGCGCGGGCACCGCTTGGCGACACGTATACCACTACCGGCACCCGGCTTGCCAGTATGTTCTGGACGATTATGCGCATCGATTCCGCCAGTCCGCCGGGCGTATCCAGTTCGATGATAAGGCAGGCGGCCCCATTTTCTTCCGCTTGTTTAATTCCGGATTTTATGAAATCAGCCGTTCCCGGACTGATGACATCCGCTACCTGAATGATGTCGACCTCCTTTTGTTCGGCCAGGACAAAATTCGGATCCAGAAATATAAGGAAAATCATTGCCGAAAGAAAAAAATTATTCTTCATAGCGATATTCCTTCATCAGCATTTTCATATCCTCCCACACATCGCGTTTTTTTTCGGGATTCCGCAAGAGGTAGGCCGGATGGTACGTTGGCAGGACTTTAATTCCCTTGTACTCATGGAATCTCCCCCTGAGTTTTGAAATGCTCATCGTTGTTTGAAGCAGTGTCTGAGCGGCAAAGGTACCCAAGGCACAAATGAAGTCAGGCTGAATGGCGGCAATCTGGCGCTCCAGAAAGGGGAAACAGGTACTGATTTCATCGGACTCGGGATTGCGATTTCCCGGCGGACGGCACTTGATGATATTGCATATATACACTTGGCTGCGGGTAAGATTTATGGCTTCGACAATGCGGGTAAGCAGCTGACCGGCGGCACCGACAAAGGGTTTCCCCTGTTGGTCTTCTTCGAATCCGGGTCCTTCGCCGACAAATACAAGTTTGGCGCCGGGGTTTCCGTCACCAAAGACGATCCGATTTCGTTCCCGGGCCAACCGGCAACGCTGACAATCACCGAGATCCGCACGTATCTCGTCCAGCGTTTCAGAAAATAATTCAGGTCCCTGCCCCCACTTTTTAATTTTTTCAAGAGATTCCCGGGAGCAGTCGAAACCGTGATACCCGGTGGCGGATAGGAAACGTAGGCTGTTGTGGATTTCAGCGATGGCCCTATCGAATGCTTGTTTACCATTCATCGGTAAATAAAGTTGCGGGTTATGGGAAAGACGGAGTGCAACATCACCATAATTTTCAAAATGTTGGGTATTCTAGCGCACGTCAGGCAATTTGTCGGCTTTTTTCTGGTTTAATATAAAGATAGAATATCCATTCGAGCGAATTGTGTCAAGAACCGGCTGTTTTGAACAGCCGCCGCGAGATGGGACTGATTCGTATGAAGACTCCAACAAGAGGGCGACTGCGCCCGTTGAGGTTGGCTTCTGCCAACATAAAAGAATAAACCCGGCATTCACAATTACAAATGTTCAGGTTTCCGTGTGGTTAAACGTTTGGAATCCCTCCCTGAGGCATAATTGGTCTTTTTGAGCCTCCTTCAGATCGGCTTCTACCATTTCGGCAACCAGCTCCTTAAAGGATATCCGCGGTTTCCAGCCCAATTTTTGACGGGCCTTGCTGGCGTCACCCAGCAAATCATCCACTTCGGTGGGTCTGAAATAACGGGAATCGACGGCAATGATAATTTGGCCGGTTTCTTCGTTAATGCCTTTTTCATCAATGCCCCGGCCCTTCCAACCGACCCTTATGCCGAGCTGTCGGGCGGCTGCTTCAATGAATTCCCGCACGGAGTAATGTTCGCCGCTGGCGATGACATAGTCTTCCGGTTCGTCCTGCTGGAGCATCAGCCATTGCATTTTAACATAGTCCCGGGCATGTCCCCAGTCTCGGCGGGCATCAAGATTGCCGATATAAAGAATGTCCTGCAGGCCGATTTTGATCCGCGCCAAAGCCCGCGTGATTTTGCGGGTTACAAACGTCTCACCTCGGATGGGAGATTCATGATTAAAGAGGATCCCGTTGCAGGCATAGATGCCGTAAGCCTCCCGATAATTGACCGTTATCCAGTAGGCGTACAGTTTGGCCACGGCATAAGGAGAACGGGGATAAAACGCTGTGGTTTCTTTCTGGGGGATTTCCTGCACTTTACCGTAAAGCTCGGATGTCGAAGCCTGGTAAAACCGACACGTTTGCTCCAGCTTTAAGATTCTAATAGCCTCGAGAATGCGCAGCGTTCCCAGGGCGTCGGCGTTGGCCGTATATTCAGGAGTTTCGAAAGAAACGTTGACATGGCTCTGGGCCGCCAGATTGTAGATTTCATCCGGCTGAACCTCCTGAATGATGCGGATCAGATTGGAAGAATCCGTGAGGTCCCCATAGTGCATAAAAAAACGCACGGCCTTTTCGTGCGGATCACGGTAAAGATGGTCCACGCGGGCCGTATTAAACGAAGACGCCCGGCGTTTTATACCATGAACCACGTAGTCTTTTTTCAGCAGATATTCCGCCAGATAAGCGCCGTCCTGACCCGTAATACCCGTGACTAATGCTCGTTTCATTGGCAGATCTCCTGATGCTTTATTGAATGCTGCGAAAATATGCGATTGTGCGTTTGAGTCCCTCCTGGAGCTGGATTTTCGGCTCCCATCCCAGTTTTGAGCGCGCCAGATCAATGTTTGGCCGGCGCTGCAGGGGGTCATCCTCGGGCAGCGGCCGAAAAACAAGTTTTGAGGTTGAACCGGTCAGCTCGATAACCTTCTCGGCAAGCTCCCGAATCGTGAATTCATTGGGATTGCCGATATTTACCGGTCCGGTAAAATCATCCGGTGCGGTCATCATGCGGATCAACCCATCAATCATGTCATCCACAAAACAAAAGGACCGGCTTTGGGAACCATCTCCGAATACGGTAATGTCACGGTTGTTGAGCGCCTGAAGGACAAAATTGCTCACGACCCGCCCATCGTTAGGATGCATGCGTGGACCGTAGGTATTGAAGATACGCACCACACGGATATTTATCTTGTGCTGTCGATGGTAATCGAAAAAAAGTGTTTCGGCGCAGCGTTTGCCCTCGTCATAACAGGATCTGATGCCGATACAATTCACATTGCCCCGGTAGTCTTCGGTCTGGGGATGGACCGCCGGATCGCCGTATACTTCCGAGGTCGAGGCTTGCAAAATTCTGGCATTCAGCCGTTTGGCCAGCCCCAGCATGTTAATGGATCCATGCACATTGACTTTGGTTGTCTGCACCGGATCGTTTTGATAGTGAACCGGTGAAGCCGGGCAGGCCAGATTAAATATTTCGTCAACTTCAAGATAGAGGGGAAACGTAATATCGTGGCGAATCAGCTCAAAGTAGGGATTTTCCAGAAGGTGTATGATATTCCGCTTTGTTCCAGTGTAAAAATTGTCCGCACAAACAACTTCACAGCCTTCCTTCAACAGGCGCTCACACAGAAAAGAGCCGAGAAACCCGGCTCCGCCGGTTACCAAAACACGTTTTCGAAGATGCATTTTTTTTCCTTGGATAATGATTTTTTATTATAAGGGTTTATTTTTGAAACAGGTTGTTTCAGTGCTGAACATGATTCACCAAGGTACCCGACATTTTTCCATTTTCTAAAATATTAATTAAACTTATACCACAAATTAAGCAAAATTGGCAACAACCTTTCGATATATCAATAAATATTAGTTTAATCGCCGCAAGAAATTTGACTGTCGTCAGATCCCCCCCGGCCCATTCACAGCGGCCTAAGATCCCCGTGGCCCGGTCAAACAGCCCACAGGACTCAATCAGTTTCCACAACATATTCTCGCATCTTAAAAATTCGATCGAAAATGATCTTTACATGAGCAGGGGATTCAAGTATAAAAAAGCACCCTTGCTGTGATGCATCTAACGCCCTCGTAGCTCAGTGGATAGAGCACCGGATTCCTAAACCTAAACCAGCCAATTTCAAAAGCCAATAATTTCAGTTTATTTCCTGATTTCATTGGCTTTTTTTGTGCCCATGAATTTGGGAAAAATTAGGTTATTTTAGAAAGAATGAGACACCGCAGGTACAATTTAGGCACAAATTTTTATCGCAAAATCCAAAATGTGGATATTGCGAAAGAAAAGATTGTTTGTTGAGCGTGAATTGATATTTTTGTGAACCAGACAAGATCAAAATGGGTTTTAATTGATTTTGATTTCAATAGGTTAAGTCTCATAATCGGCATTATGTAAACTTTTTAAGGGGGTCTATATAAATAGTGGGGATTTTAAGATTGACCTTC
>CAVYNY010000004.1:0-101300 GCA_963769935.1 uncultured delta proteobacterium
CCCAATCTGATAACACTATGTCATTCCATAATTTACGGCGTCGTGTTCTCATTGTCTCGCTCTCGGTCAATGGCTGTTAGGGTGCACATAGGGTGTACACCGGCAATCCTCTACTCGGAGGGCAGAACACCCTTCTCCCTTAGATGTTGCTCGTACTCAACTCGTCCCATTGGGCAGTCGACAAGGTCATCAAACTGAGTCCGCAGCAAGTGTAGTTGACGACTCATTCTTGGCAAGGAGTTGGTCACTAATTGTCCGGTAGTTGCGACCGCGGGAGAGCTTCGTGAACACAGCCGTTAGATGGCCATTGAACTCAAATACTAGGAAATCGTGGTCCCGATTCTTGGTCTGCAGGTGAAATCCCTTCCGCTGAAGAGAGCGGCGGATGTCATCCCGATCCCGTGGCACAAGGCAGACCGCAACCGTTCTACAGCTAGGCGAATCGGAGGAGGAACGCCCGGCAACTGACCGCCTCCGCACTCAAGCGGTCAAGTGGGAGGTCCGTCAGCAACTCAAGGGCGTCACGGGCTTCTGCATACAGGTCCAGAAGCGCCTCCTGCAACGTCGATCCGCTCCCGACCAGCGACCAGCGCGGATGACGTACATAAACGGCTCCATTGTCCAATTCCAGAAGGAAGCGCTCCCCATACACTGACAGCGCAGGGGGGCGGTAGGTGACCCTGGTCACACGTGGATCAGACGACGCGGAACTCTCGTGAATCGAAACGGTCCACATCACGCCCCTCGATGTTGACACCGCCGGTCGAACTGAAGCCACCGTGTTGCGACCCGTACCGCGTTGCCGCAATGGCCTACGGCCCGGCCCGATCACCGCATTATTACCGGTATCAACTGCGGGGGCCACGCTTTGCCTTTGCCTTCTTTGCCGCGCCGCCCTTCGCGTCGGTCAGCTTTGCAACTGCTCCCCGAGCCGTGAGCGCCGCCTTGCCTTGGGTGGTAAGGAACGTTCCAACTCGTTGAGCCACTTCAGGGGACATGACGATGGTTGCCAACACCGTTCTCGTGAAGTCGGACCGCCTCACCTGTTCGCCCTCGCCTCCGGCTCTGCCGTCCTCTTGAACAGGCAGGACCACGATATCAGGCACGCTGACGAACTCTGAATAGAGGTGCGCCACCACGGAGGACCCGTCCGGAGCCGGCCCACCGTATGCCCCGCCCACGGGAAGCATTCGGGGTGCTCTCCGGTCGGTCGTACACAATCTTGACTTGCTTCTCGGCCATATGGTCGCGGCCCCCTTTCCACCATCCTAGAATCGGCAGAACCCCTACTTGACTGTTTACCGATCCGCCCAGACCGCCGCAATCCCGCACATCAGCCAAGGGGCACGGTCGTTTGCGTTGAATCGCCGTCGGGCCAACGGTACGTCGGTCGGCCAAGCCTCGCAGTCCCGGCAACCCTGCCCGGCAGCCGGGACCGAGCCCGGCGAAGCGAGGCGCTACATGTACATCCGACACTGCAGTATACCCCAGAGGTTCCGCCGGGGACAGGCGGGTCTACGGCGGACCGTCGAGGCGGCCTCATCGTCGGGGCAGCCCTTTCGCATCCAGACGACGGGAACGGGTCCGGCGCCGGCCGTACCGCGCAACAGCCAGCGGCGTACCATGCGCGACCCCGGACCCTCAGCCGAAGATGGTTGTTGGGTGACATCCGCCGACTCATATTGGAATCGGCGTTGCACGGCGTGGCAAGGCAAGGCACCGCGAGGCAGGCAGTCAACCAACTACCTGTGCTCAAGGAGCAAACCATGACGTACAACGCCAGTCGGGGCGGACACGCCCCCGGGCACCTTCGCGATGCGTTCCTCGAATGGCTCGAGGAGCCGTCGCAGGAAAAGGTGCCGGTCGGATGGGATGAGGTGCAGAGGCCCGTGCGTTGGATTCTCGGCCAACTCTGGAATTGCACCGACATCCTGCCGAGCATGGCATACGAGCAGGTGAGATGCCTGCTCCCTGATGAGCCGGACTTCCGGCGAACGTATGCCACAGCAGCCCGGCGTCTAGCGGCAACGCTCTGACGTCGCAAAAGGGAGGGCGGTCCCTTTCGAGGGGGCGCCCTTCCGCTTTCATGTTCACGAACACTCTACTGAACACGCTGAACACGATTAGGGGCGGGTCCGGGCGCCGGCCGTACCGCACGGCCAGCGACGCACCACGCGCGAACCCCCGGACCCGCCTACCGGTACCACCCGAGCACCGGTAACTTTTCGGAACCGGTGGGACCAATTGGTCCCAAACCATTCCCGACGTCGGGACCCGGTCAACGTTCCGAGTCTCGGTTGATCGCGCAGCCGCAGGCCCGGCACGTCCATTGCCCGAGATAGACACGATCAGGGACCGGCCGACGGCACGAGCACGACAGAGGCGGACCCGGCGCCTCCCGCCACGATGCCGCCTTTGTGCCGGCTTCCCGCGCCGACTCGGCGGCCAGCCGGGCGGCCAGCGCACGGAGACCTTTCATCTCCATCTTAGGAGCCCGCCAGCTCGGCCAGAACGGCCGCAACTTCGGCAGCGAGCCGTGGCGGAATCTCGCACCCGCGGTCAACCCTTTCCCAGCACTCGCGGTCGCTTTCATAGCCGGCCGTCACGGCGAAGCGCACCGCCTCGCCGTCCGCGTTCACCCACCGCGCGACCCGGATGCAGCGGCCCGCTCCCGCCGGCAGCTCGCGCACGTCGAGCGTAAACGTCGTCGTCGTGGAGTCCGTCATGGCTCGACCCCGTGGCGCTCCATGCGGCGAAGCGCCTCACCTAACGCGTCGATCGCATCCCAGGCATCACGCTCCTGGTCGCGCAGATCGGTGTTCTCAGCGACTCGTTCCAGCGCCCAGATGATGGAGCGGATGCCGTTCACTGCGAAGTCCACTTGCGTCCGTATCTTCGCTTCCGGCGTCATCGTTCAGCCCTCCCCTTCTCTTGGGTCATATGTGCTGTTGGGACGGGCGCCCGGCACCCGAGTTAAACCGGAACGCCCGCCCCGCGCGTCGGCGCCTGCAAGCGGCGTTATGAACACCACGAGACGCGCGCGCCATTACACCATCACCTCGCCAGCGATCGGGAGCCGGGCGGGTTCGTGATTCTGCGCGCGGACCAGAATGGCGCCGTGGGCAGTTTCCGTGCACCGTCCAACGACGCTCCCGTTTCGGGCATGGCCAGCAACCGGCTCCCCCGCTTGCGGGGCCGCGCCTTCCTGAGCTGCACCGCGCCATCAGCGCGACGCTCAAAGAGCGCGACGGTGGATGTCAAACCGTCCGGGCGACGGGCGAAGTCGAGCAGGCGCGGCGGCGGCGGCGGGAAGTTCAGGGGCCTGCTACCGTTGCCTGCGCGGGCCGCGGCGCCCTTGCCGGTCGTCCACGAGATGATTTGCGCGTCGGAGTTCGCGGGAACCGCAACCAGACTCAGCTCCAGCCAATGCCAGCGGCGGAACCGTTGCCCACCGCCTGGCAGCGGGTCGGTGAATTCGGGAAGCGGCCGGAAGCCAATGGACAATGCGACCAGGCGCGCGCGCACCGACTGCCACGCGAGATCCAGCCGATCCTTCAGCGTCCCGGGTTCATCGACCCGGGCAATCTCGGCGACAACCCGGATCCCCGCGGCCGTCGCCAATGCTTCGATGACGTGGCCGACGGCCGGCTCGTCGCTCCTGTGCTGCCAGAGCAGCGGCACGCCAGATCAAATTCCCCCTCTCTGAATCCGGAATGATACACATCGATACCCGGATAGGTGCCCACCTGGTCTTGAATTCCCAGTTCCTCCCAGCCGTACATCATTTCCATCTCTGGGTTCACCAGTGCTACCTGACATCCTGCCAGACCAAATCCAATGGAATAAAGAGATCCGGCAGCTTTAGCACCATGGCTCGGCATTTCGACAACCCGTTTGAGACCCAGCTCTTTGGTCATAATTTTATGCAACTGCAAAAGCACATAACGATCGTAGGTTACCCCAAAGACTTCGACTTCTTTTTTCATAGAAACCTTTTCATGTTTTTTCACCACGGACGCACGGAGAGCACAGAGAAGGAAATATTTTATCCAAATCGAAGTCAGCCGTCGCTGAAGATATGGCTCGACAGGAACGATTTGGATCAATCCTCAACTGCCTCGAAGCAGTATTTTTACAGAATACTTCTGCAAACACGTTCAGTTCGATAAGGCAAAAAATCTCAATCAATCCTCTAACTCAATAAACTCAATTAACCAAATTAACTCAATAAACTCCCCTTTACACCCACCCCTGTTCCTTGTACCACGCCACCGTTTCTTTAAGTCCTTCCTCTGGATCTACCTTTGGATAAAATCCAAGCTCCCTTTCTGCCTTTTCAATTGAAAAAACGCGATCTGCCAGAGTCGACTCTATGTTTTTACGGGAAACCGGCGGGACTTTTCCGAATAGGGGAAATAGTTTTTCCGCAAGCGATGCAATGGCAAGTGCCGTCCACTCCGGCACATATAGCGGTAATCTTTTTACTCCCAACGCATTTTGAAGAATTTTTCTCAGATCATCAAAGGGCAGGGAGTTTCGGTTGGTTAGAAGGTAGACATCTCCGATCCGGCCTTTTTCGGCAGCCAATAAAAGCCCTCTTACCGCATCCTCCACATGAATCAGAGGCGTCAGCTTCGGCCTGTTTCCGATCTTGGGAAACAGGCCTTTTTTAGCCAGGCGAGTGAGCCTGAGAATATCGCGCGGATCTCCGGGACCGTAAACCATCGAAAATCGGACGATGACAGCCGGTAGATTTTGATCCCTGACCAAGCCCAGCACCTGGTGTTCGGCTTTCAGTTTGCTGCGGCCGTAGGCATGATGCGGATTGCATAAGCTTTCTTCGGTTGCCGGGACATCTTCACAGATGCCCATGGCCGCCACCGTGCTGCAGTGAACAATGCGCCTCACGCCGCCCCTTAAACCCTCCTGCATGATGTTCAACGTTCCCTGAACATTGATCGCTTCAAACATGGATTCCGTCACCGTAAAATTGCTCATATGACCTAGTGTGGCCATGTGAATAATCCGGTCTATACCGTCGGCGATGCCTTTAAGGGAATCCGCCCGGGTAATGTCGCCTTCGACCAGCTCAACTCCCGATGCCTCCAGTAAATCCGTCTTGCTGCTGTTTCGCACCAGGCAGCGGCAGAAATGGCCTTCACTCACCAGTTTATTTATTAGATGGGGGCCTATAAAGCCGGTCGCTCCGGTTATTAGATACTTCACTTATTTTCCTATAAATCCTGCCTGTTGCTAATGCGGCAATAATTATTTAGACATTCTTTATTATGATTACCTATTCACCGCAGAGTCGCAAAGAGCGCAGAGAATATTTATTTTATTTTTGCCGTTGAGAGGACGGCAAACATAAAGGGTTATCTGCCATAAACGAAAAAATTACCAATGAACCTATTAGTAAATGTGCGGCATATTGCTTCGGGTTCTTCCAAGAAAAATACGACTAAAACCCAGCCACTCTATATCCCGGTTATTTCCCTCCACCAGTAAAAAATCCAGGCCCCATACTCTGCCAGCAGCCATCTGATTTGGCGGCCGTCTTTCCACCAGCTATGCGGGTCATAGGGATCGGTCTTGGCTGAAACCATGTAGATGGTGAGCTGTTTGCCAAACATTTTTTGCCAGATGAATTTTGCCCGACGGGTGTGGTACTTGCTTGTGGTAATAATAACGGTTGTCCATTTTTTCTTGATCAGCTCACGGCCGACGGCATCGGCTTCACTAACCGTGTCGTAGGCATCTTCGATGCTGATCGGGATGATTTTATCATCGGGCACGCCGAACATGGTCAGGATGCTGACTGAATCTGAATACCACGGACAGCAAGTTTTAAAGCCCTTGGCCTCTAAGTCGCGCAAAGTATCCGTTTTGCGATTACCGTTGATGACTATATTTTCAGTCAGTCCCCGGCGATAAAGGTCCGCCGCCTGGATCAGGCGCGGATAGAGCTCAATGTCAGTGTTGAGGACCACCACCGCGTCGGCGGAAGGTGCCTTGTCGTCTACAACGACCATGTCTCCCAGCATTCGAAAAAGGGCCCCGGAGATAACAATCACAAATACCATCAGCGCCAAAGGGGTCAGAACCCAGAGCGAGCGGTAAAAGGGAAATTTTTTTTGCGACATCGATGACAACCTTCAGGACACGGATGAACACGGATTCTTTGGATAAAATAATTTAAGCAACAATAGTATGTTTTTGAACCGATTCATTCTTACCTGTGTTTATCAGTGCCAATCCGTGTCCGAATATATTAGAGGTTTACTTTTTATCTGCTTTTTAGAATTTCACGCACAACTCGAAACAGGGAAGGGCCGTGCATTAATATGTTGGAATAGGTCTGGTTGGCCATGGGGCAATTACAGCGCCCCTCTCGGATATAAGCTCGCACTTTTTTGGCTTGGGCACTGTTCCAAAGCATTTTAAAATCATAATCATAGTCGCGCAGATTGCCCATGGGTTTATCGTAGCCCAAAGTGCAGCAGGCCCAGATATCTCCATAAGGCGTCATATGCACGTTGGAGATGCCGGCATAGCAGGGAATTACCTGGCGGTTTTCTTTTAAAATTCGAATGGCCAGACTGTAGTAAACCAGACGAAAGGCATTGGTTATTTTTTGAAACAGGTTGCGATTGCGCATGTTTTGCCGGATCTGGCGCACAAATAACTCAATGGCTTTTTCATACTGCGCCGGATGCGGTGTAATGTCATTTTGGGTGTTAAACATTTCAGATCTTTGCTCGGCGATTTCGTTGCGATAGCTGTCAACGCCCAGATTGGTCACATATTGCGCTATCTCTTCCACATCATCAACATTCCAGCGGGAAATGACCGTACCCAGCTCCACATGGAAGTTGGGGTAATCGGATTGCATTTCTTTAAGGCGATGAAATATATCCAGTACTTTTTTAAAATTGCCCGGCACACCTCTGATCTCATCATGTCTGGATTCGATATGATCGAGGCTGGGCTTGATGGTCAATTGCGTCCCGTTGCAGTTGGTTTTGAGGACTTCGAGAATTTCTCTTGTTTTACGCTCGATGCGCTCTTTGGCAATGGCATTGGTAGGGATATGGACTACACCCGGAGACAGGTATTGACATGCGGCGGCGATGATTTCAGTGATATCGGATCTTAAAAACGGTTCACCGCCGCTGATATTAAACACATAAATATGTCCCATGGAGCGAAATATCTTTTCGATTTCATCCAGGGTCAATTCTTCATGTCTTTTTTCGGGTTGGTTTTGGTAAAGCTCCCAAATATTGCAGGTCTTGCATCTGGACTGGCAAACATTGGTCACCGAAAAAGTTAAATTTATCGGCATTCCGGGCTGTACGAACCCCCGTCTTGCCAATCGATAGCGGAGCATTTTGGGAGCTAATTCTTTAATATAGTCCAGCATGTTTCCAATATCGTTAACTGGTTGTAATGTTTGAGATCGTCCCGGTTAAACAAAAGACAGAAAGGTTTAACCCCGATGAAATAAGGGCAACAGAGATTTCATTGGGCAAGCGGGATAAATTTAGATCTTTGGAATAATTTCGCACGTCTGAGAAGAAGGCAGAAGTACTCCATCTAAATTGAATTTTTGTTTTTCATTAATAATATGGTTATATACCGTAAAGGTTTGTCTGCGCGATTGAAGGCCAGCTGATCTCAGCGGCCACCTTTTCTGCATCTGCAGCCATGGCTGCCAGCCGACTCTGATCGGTCAGACAATCAATGATTCTGCGGGCCAATATGTTCGGGTTTCCCGGTGGTACGACATATTCTGAATTTTTCACTAAATCCGGTAGTCCCCCCACTTCAGTTACAATCAGTGGCTTGCGAAATGATACGGCCGTGCTGCCAATACCGCTTTGACTGTCAAAACGGTGGTAGGGTAAAATTACGAGATCGGCCGCTTCAAAATATCTATAGACTTCACCGGACGGTATATATTCCAGAAATGTCTTTACAGCACCGGAAATTCCCAGTTCATTGATTCGCTGCTGATACGGCTCCCACTTCTGCCATAATTTCCCGGCAATCAATAAGAGGCTGTCCGGAATCTCCTTTAAGATCGTCGGAAAGGCTTCGATAGCGGTAGTAACCCCCTTATATGGCCGAATCGCGCCAAACAGGAGAACGACTTTCTGATTGGGAGCTATTTCTAATTCTTCACGTATTTTATTTCGGTCGCATTGATTGCGAACTTGAAAATCCAGGCTCCCATGGGGAATTACGCTAATGGTCTCGCTGCTGATTGCATAGCGGGATATCAGCTGCTGACGGTTATTTTCCGTATGTACGATGAAATGATTGCCCAGCATGAATAACAGCTTCGAAGCTTTTTCATAAAGACGCGAGCCGTCGTGACTATAAACGTTGTGTATTGTGAATACTACCGGTTTGCCTCGAAGCTTGAATATGCCGCATACACACAAATAGACAAGCACCAGCGGCAAACTCCACCATTGCGCGTGAAGCAAATCAGCCTTGATCAGGAATGCTTCAGCTATCCAGGTCAAAGGGTTATACCAGGTCAATCGTCGTCTAATTCTTAAATCTCTGGTATTGGTGGTTGGAAATGAATGATCTTCCTTTAAATCGCCACCCGGATAAAGAAAGCCTGGATAGATCTTTTTAAAGGAGATGAATTCAACATCTACCAGCCTGGCTAAGGCTGAAGCTATTTCCAGACAGTAGCTGCTGAGACCCCTAAGCGGTGGAAAGGACCCCAGCATGGCTATTTTTTTGATTTTCAACTGTTGTTGATTTCGGCTCAATCTGATAATAGATCCGTCCCAAATCGGCTAATCCTACGGCATTAAATTCAGCACCAAATGAACACATACTATGCGCAAGATGAATGTAAATCATTTTAGTGGGATTGTGCTGACTTTTTCTGATTAATAAGCCGACGTTTTGCAAACGGAAGTAAATAAGTATACGAAGAGCTTATCGGCTGAAAATAAATAAAACTTGATAAATTCATAAAAGTTCTATTTTGTTTTTTGTTTGATGTTTAGCATTATATCTTTTTAAAAGATCATCAATTCTAAATCACCGACACCAAAAACTTTTAAACCAATTATATCATATTTATCATTTAATAGCTTTTTTCAGTCTTCAAAAGACCTACAACCCAGGATGAGATAGTCGTCAAGGGCGGATAAATTACAATTAAAAATAATAGTTCAACCAAATATAAGCGTTATCGGGTGACTGGGTGCGAATGTCGGTGCCGGGAAGGGTAAAGCCACCGAATTCAGTGCCCTCGGCCCCGTATGATATATTGACCCCCGCGGTCAATTGCAGGTTTTGGGTGATATCCCAGGTGGCATAGGGTTGGAGTATCCCCGATGGGTCGGCGACATTATTGATGGCGGTAAAATTTATCTTGAACAGCGGATGCAACTCCACTTGGATGTGACCGCTTAAATAATTGCGACCCAGCACATATAAATCACCCCGCTCCACCTGTTGGACAATCGCCGGATCCTGCACGGCATTTTGATAATCGTCTTCACCGAGACCGTTAAAATAATACTCGATGAATCCATAAAAATTTTTATCAAACCAGACCCACGAATAGTCCATGTTTGCCACCAGGGAAAGATAATCGTTGCCAATCTGCGGAAACGTCCAGGTGGCGTCAAGGCGCCAGGCCGCATCAGCGAGGTTTCCCCGGCTGCCGATGCCCATCACATAGTCTTCGTAGTTCCTGGCAGCCATGATATCGAATTCGGTGGTGCCTGCGGCAACGTGCAGCTTTCCGGCCAGAGATGATTGATCCGCTGCCACGCTATGGGTATCCGGATTGCGCCTCACCACGTAAAGCCCCTGCAAATCGCCGCTTTTTGGCAATGAAAGTTGAACATTGACCATGTCATCGCCGACTTTATAGTCACGGTCGATCTCAGTCGGTGGAAAAGGATTAAACAAATCAAAGGGATTGAAAATAAACCCATTACCCCAGGTAATGGCCTGCCGGCCGATCTTAATCGAACCCCATTGCGGCACCAACGCCAGGTATAAACGATCCAGCCGCTGCTCCAAAAAGTAGCTGTCCTTATCAACGATGGTGTCGGTTAAATCCATCAGCCGGCGATCATCATTCAGAGGCGTATCCCCAAAATAGAAATTGGCGGGCAGATTGGGAAATAATTCATTCAACTCCTTTATTTTCCGGACGGCATCGCCGCCGGCGCCGATTAGCTCATACGCGATATCGGTGTAAACCGAATCCGTAAAAAAAGTTTCGTTGATGAGCCTGAAATTGAAGCTTCCGTCCCAATAGGTTCCGGTCCCCACCGGAGCGAATATGGTGTCATTATCTACCCGCAAGGCTCGGCCGGTTGTCCTGAGACGCCCCCCGAAGTGAGTATCGATATTTTCCCAAAACGGATTAATTTCCGACATATCAGAAGGGGAGGGGACTGAGTTGGCTGCCAATTGCGCTTGAGCAAAAACCGGCCTAAATGGGAAACCGATGATCGCAACCATGATTAAAAAAGTGAAAAATATTTTTCGATTCCAGTAACCGGGACCCATACAGTTTGCCAGATGCGTAATGTCGGTTGTTAGGGGTATGTTTTCCGTTGCTACGAATGGAATTGAATCCTTAATTCAAATGAAAGATATTTTTATCACGAAAGCACGAAAGAACGAAAACACGAAACAAGAAAGACTGTAACAAATTAGCTGTTGAAATAAGCCACAAATTAACCCGAATTTTCACGAAAGTGATTTTCATTATAAGTGAGCCTGATTTCGCCTATAGCCTTAATTCGTGAATATTCGTGTCAATTCGTGGCTAACTAATTTTCAAAAACGATCAGCATCAACCAACTCAATAAACCCAATAAACTCAATCAACGCAGTCAACACAACAAACACAATAAATTTAGTTTACTTAATTCGATCGTCCTCTATCCTGCCGTCCCGGATCATTATGAGCCGCCGGGCATAATCCATCACCATTTTGTCGTGGGTTGAAAAAATGAATGTCACTTCTTTTTCCCGGTTCATTTGCTTCATCATTGCCAGCAGGCCTTCGCCGGTCGTAGAATCCAAGTTGGCCGTCGGCTCATCCGCCAGCACAATGGACGGATTGGAAACGATCGCTCTGGCCACGGCCACCCGCTGCTGCTGTCCCCCGGACAATTCGGCCGGCCGCCGGTTATATTTGTCAGATAGACCCACATCATCCAATATCGCCTTGGCTCTGGCGCGGCGCTCTGCGGCGGGAATGCCCTGAAGCAGCATGATAAACTCGACATTCTCGGCTGCCGATAAAACCGGAATTAGATTGTAGGCTTGAAATACAAACCCCATCTTGTGCAGTCTCAAAACGGCCAGCTGAGCTTGAGACATCTGCTCAAACACATTGCCGTCCAGCACAATACTGCCCGAATCGACCGAATCCAATCCGCCGATCAGATTTAACAATGTGGTTTTTCCGGAGCCGGATGGTCCGGCAACGGCCACAAAATCACCTTTATTGATTGAAAGGTTGATATCCTTGAGTGCTTGAACTTCTACCTGCCCCTGGCGGTATGTTTTATTGACGTTGTGACATTCAACGATCGTCATTTTTACTCCTATTCCAGATATCGTATTAATCGCGGTTGAAAACCGCTCCCACACTCCACCATCGCGGCATTGCATTGTTGCCCGTGGCGGAAATCATAAACCCTGAACCTCTGAACATTGAACCTCTCAACCCATCAGGTATGCGCCAGCGCTTCCACCGGTGTGAATCGTGCTGCTTTTACCGCCGGATAGATGCTCACCAGCAACCCCAGAAGCATTACCACCAGGTTGGCAATCAAAAAATCCTTAAAATCAAGGGCCGGGTAGATGACCCGCGTCATGCCGGCATATTCTGCTCCGGCGGCCAGAGCTGAAAGATCGATACCGCTGCGGGACAATCCATAAATGGACAGGAGTCCCAAAATGTTTCCAATGGCAATTCCGCAGATTAAAATTAATAATGACTCGGTCAGGACTTCCCGCAGTATCCAGCGGGGTTTCATCCCCAATGCCTTGAGCAGGCCGAATTCGCGCATACGTTCATAAACGGCCATTAAGGTGGTGTTGACGATGCCAAAACCCATGGCAACGAACACCACCAGGTACCAAATATATAAAAATCCATCGAGGATGTTAAGGTAAGCCGTTTGAAAAGGCATCAGTTCTTTCCAGTTATAAACTTCGAATTGATCAGAGGGCAGGGCTGCTTTTAATTGCTGGTTTAATTCCGGATGGTCCGGTTTGCCGGTTAATAAAATCGCTATTTCTGATATGCCTTTATCCAGCTTCAGCATTTTCTGGCCGGTTTGACATAAAACAAATACAAATTGATTTTCGGTGGATTCCATCTCCGCGCTAAAAATTCCGACAATGTGAAAGGCCCGCGAGGCTATTTCCCCATTCGTGTCCTGGGACATCACCACCAGTTTGCGGCCCAGTTTGGTTTCGAATTTATCCTTCAGCGCTTCGCCGATAAGGATTCCGTTTTGATCCGCCGGGGTAAGGTAGTGTCCGCTGGAGATGGACGAGCCGATAAATGAAATTTTGGCCTCGGATATGGGATCAATGCCGACCATGGTCACACCGGCGGAGTGATGGGCATTGCTTACGACTGCATTTACACGCACCCGGCGGCTCCAGTGGGCGTCGTTCGGCAGCAGATCTTTTAAGACGTTCTCCACAAAGGAAGGATCGGAAATGCTGTTTTCAATGGCCGGATCATCTCGATATCCTTTGTGGTGAATCTGAAAGTCGCCGGTGAGGGTCGCAATGCCGTTATTTATCATTCCCATTGCAATACCCCGCATGAGAGCTCCCAAAAGGACCATACTCCACACACCGATTATCACAGCAGTTAAAATAATCGCCGTACGCCGCCTATTGCGCCAGATGTTGCGCCAAGCCAGTTGGAAATACATGATAGAAAAATGCCTAATCCGGACGAGCCGGAATTGAAAATTGAAGATTGCAAATTGAATATTTGTGGATGTCGCTTTGCTCCGTCTTTTTTAAAATAAAAGAATTCCTTAAATTTTCAATATTCAATCAAAAATATTCAATCGTTAAACCGCCCGCATGGCCGCTACCGGTTTCATCTTCCGAACCTTCAGCGCGGGGTAAAGCGCGGCCAAAAATGTTATGATCAGCACTGCCGTCGGACCGCTTATAGCCGAAATCCATGAAAGCTTGGGATAGATGCGCCCGGTAATGCCGAACTGGCTCAAAAGTTCCGACGCACCGGAAATATCGAGGCCATGTAATTGGAAGTATATGGTAAGCAGGCTGCCGATAAAAATTCCGCCGGCAATACCGATGGCTGCCATGGTCATGGATTCGATCAGCAGCACTTTGGTCAAGCGTCCGGGCGTGGTACCAATTGCCATTAACACCCCGAACTCCTTTGTTCTTTCGAAAATTGCCATCAAAAATGTATTTAATATGCTGAATGCGACCACCAGAACCAGCAGAATATAGAAAATAAGGCCGCTGATGAGATCCATTTCGATGCTTTGGCGCAATCCCGGCATCAATTCATCCCAGTCCAGGATTACCAGGCGCTGATCGGTGCTTAAGGAGGAGAGATCCTTCTGAATGGTTCTTTTGATGCGGTCGACATCAGATAGGGAATCGGCCACGATTACCACTTCATGCGCCATCCCGGGCATGGTGTAGACCTCCTGGAATGTCTTGAGGGGAATTTGAAGGGAGCTGCGATCAAAGTCGTCAATGCCGGAGTTAAAGATTCCCTTGACCGTAACAACAGTGGCGGCAATCGAACCGTCGCGTCCCTGTCCCAGGATCGTCAACTCATCGCCGATCTTCACGTGCAGGTTTCTGGCGAGCAGGCTGCCCACCAGGGCCTGGTTCGTATCTTCGCCGGACAAATATGCGCCCTGGCGAATCAGGGATTTCAGTCTGGAAACTCCCGCCTCCCCCTCGGGATCGATACCCGTTACCATGGCACCGTAAGTGCGCTTTGCCGAGGATACCAGCGAGAAGGTCTGTGCCCGATAGGTGTAGGAAGCAATCTGGGGAATGTTTTCAAGAACAGCAGCTATTTTATTAAGATCTGAGACAACATACCGGATATTTCGTTTTTTGCGGTATTCAGCGGCCTGGATTTGCAGATGTCCGGTGTGAATCTTGACCGAAGTATTGATCATCGTCTCATAGCTGCCGAATTGAAACGACAGCATAAAAACCAGAAGCAGACTGGCAAAGGCAATGGCGCTGATCGTCAGTATGGTGCGCCGCGTGTTGCGCCAAATATTGCGCCAGGCCATTTTGGCATCAATCGACAACGCCCTACCTCCTGGCTTTTCGCAGGTTGGTCTGGGAAAAAAAGCTGTCGGGCAAGGTCGGTCTAAAATCCAGTGAAGTATAGGTCAATTCGGTATACTTATCAGTTTCATCAACCTCACGCATGCGCCAGACTTTAGGGTACAATTTTCCGCCCAACATCTGAATTTCAAGGGTCGTCATGACTTTTACAGGTTGGAGGTCTTCATCATAAAATTCTTCACTCAACCAGATCAGATCCTCCCGGATTTTGAGTTTTTGCATTCCCCAAACCACCGGGGCATTCGGTTTCGGCATTGATTTGATCAGGTATACCCGTTTGCCTTCATGGGTCTCGGTGCCGACAATTGAATGCGTATAATCAGTGAGCAGACTATCGCTTTTGGCCAGATCGTTATTGGAAAAATCCGAGCCCATCCAAGACTGGGACATCATTGACGGCGGCACTTTGATTATGCGGTTGATCTTGGGATTATACATCCACATTTCTTGTCCGCGCTTGAGCGTGCCGTTGCCATGGTCTTTAGGCGGAGAATCGATGTAAAATAAACTGTCCTTTTGCCCCCGGGTCCAGGCTTTGATCGTCATTTCTCTTTCCCAGTTGGGGCGATGAATGGTCATGACCACCGTTGCGACGGAGGATTTGCCTCGCATGTAATTGAAACTGTCTGCCACCAGAGATTCAGCCTCGGTTGCCTGAACAGCCGGAAGCTGCTGTAAAAATAGAGTTAATGCCAAGCAGGATATGGCCGCCGTGTGTTTAATCATCTCAAAACTCCGGGGTAATTGACGCGCGATTGCCTTTTTTTTGTGAAATCCCCTAATGATAACTTTAAAAACCTATTGCTCGTCCTTGCCGGATCAAAGTCATCATCAAAACATGATTCCCGCACTATGGCTTTTCAGCAAGACAAAAAATGGAAAGTCCGGCGAATCGATTGAAGGGAAACAAAAGGATTCTTTCGCAATCATGAATATAAGTTAAAGTTCGGTTGATCAAGGGCGGATATTGCCGCAAAGCGCTGCGGGCATCGTGAATCCCATGTTCACTCTGCCAACGACTTGCCAGGCGCATGAGGAAAACAACCGGAAACAATGCACCAAAGAAAAAGCGGCTGCGAATGATTGCAAGACCGGCTGCCCGCAGATGGCTTTCGATTGAACACAACGTGTAGCGCCGTCGATGGCCGAGAAACACGTCATGCCCGGACCAAAGAAAGTCAAAAGCAGGCACGGTGACCAAAACTTTGCCACCAGAGGGCATCAATTTCAGGTAGTGCCTGACTAAGCGCACATCATCTTCGACATGCTCCAGCACATCCATCATCAGGACCAGCGATTGAGTGACTCTGTCAACAGACCGGACAAATCGAATGGAGTGATCGTGGTATAATTCCACTCGCTCGCATGGGTAGGCCGGATCAAGACAGACGGCCTGTTCACATTTGCCGGCCCGGATCATCATTTTTGAAAATACCCCTGAGCCGGCGCCAATGTCCAAGATATCGGTTAATGCGATTGGCTTCAAAATGTCAAGCAGGGCTTTAAACTTGGATCTGTAATACCAGTGATTGGGGGCGTCGTCTCCTAAAATTCTTTCTTCTTTGACATCCATGGATTAAACTTCAGAGAGGTCGGGCTGGTTTTTAGAATTGGTATCATCCGGTTGCATCCCGATCGTTTGCTTGATCAAGTAAAGGGGACGCCGTTTGACTTCCGTAAAGATGCGACCAACGTATTCCCCCAAAATGCCAAGCCCGATCATGTTGAGTCCGCTGAAAAAGAGCAGGAATACCAGCGTAGATGCGTAACCCGGCACATCGACGCCCATGATGAGTACCTTGAAAACAATAAAAGCCATATAAAAAGCCGCACCACAGGCAACTACCAGGCCCAGGTAGGTCCATATTCTCAGGGGCAGGGTTGAAAACGAGAAGATGCCGTCCAATGCAAAATTCCACAGCTTCCAATAGTGCCATTTGGACGCCCCGGTGTTGCGGGTGTCTCTGATGTAACCCACCCGGATTTGCTCATACCCGAGCCAGGCAAATAAGCCTTTCATGAACCGGGTTCTTTCGGGCAGCTGTCTCAGTGCATCGACGACCTGGCGATCCATCAGTCTGAAATCACCGACATTGACCGGTATCGATATGTCACTCAGCTTTTGGTTTAAACGGTAAAAAAGACCGGCTGTGAACCTTTTTAGGAAATTTTCAGCGCGGCGGTCAGTGCGTTCACAAAGGACGACCCTATATCCCTGGCGCCATTTTTCAACCAGTTGGGGGATCAGTTCGGGCGGGTCCTGAAGATCGGCATCGATGGGGATGACGGCTTCCCCTCGGGAAAGATACAGCCCGGCTGACAGAGCAGCCTCCTTGCCGAAATTGCGACTCAAATCAATCGCTTTAATACGTTGGTTGGCCCGGTGTCGATCCTTGAGAAGTTCCAGGGTTTGATCATTGCTGCCGTCGTTGACACAAATAACTTCATAGCTGTCGGTGACTTGCTCAACTGCCGGGATAAGCGCTGCAAAGAAGGGCTCTATATTGGCGGCCTCGTTGAACATCGGGACCACGATGCTGAGCTTTATTGTCATCGGCTATTCCTCAGTGGAATTTTATTCTCGATCCGGACAAGCAGTTTCTTAGCAGCACAATTAATTTGCCATAACCCGAACATGGCGCAAAGATACATTAAGGGACGCAGCGGGATAGAGTATCGCGGCTCGGATTGCAGAACAACGTAGACCGCAGATACATAGATTGCACAGACATAGATTATCTTTATCATCTGACCGCTTTGGCTATGCCGATGCTGATACAAAAATATTCCCCCCAACAGACCTACAAAAAACAACCACCAGTGGATTGACTTCATGATTGCATAAATTGTTGATGCAACTCCGGATGTTTGAAACCAAGATGTTGTTACCGGATAGATATAGATGTCTCCGGCACCGACTAAAATATTCCAACTCCATAGCAGCTTAGGTTTTTCATAAATATACCAATGGGCATAATGTCCTGGATTGTCTAAAATTCTTCGGCTGAGGATGGTTAGAAATTTTGACCAGGAACCCTTTATCTTCCTTTTATCAATTTCAGCTGGATTCGCGGGATCTCGCGGGTCAGCGCGCCAAATTTCAAAAAAATCGTGATGAGCGCCAATAATAAAATTAATTAAGGCTCTGTTCGAACTGGACGAGGAACTGGCGGGGACATTCAGATAGCATCTGACGGACCAAACAAGCCACGGAACCATGAATGCAACAAGAAACAACAATATTATCTTTTTTTTCCGATTGCCTAAAGAAAATCCATCCATGTCACTTCTGAAAAAAAATAGCCCCGCAAACAGGAGGGGTGCAAAGAAAATTACCGGATTTACAAGATAGGCCACTCCGGCAATGGCACCGGCCGAGATGAAAAACACACTTTTTTTAGTTTTAATTGCGATCATATAGATGAGCAGAAATAGAGCCAGGGTAAACGCAAAAAGTGTTTCGGTCAAAAGATAGCCGCCGATACTAATTAGATGGGGGCTGCAAGCAGTCAGAACGCCAGCCGCAGCAGCTGCCCAGAGCGGCAAAAAAAATGAGCCAATTACGACGACCATTCCGGCCGTCAGCGCGCCAAGTAATGCTTGCACGAATAAAGCTATCGGATAAAAGTGTTTGGTACCGAATGAGTAAAGGATAGATGCATAGCAGAGTCGGGTAGCCCGGGGGCCAAAATGAATCCGGGGTGGGATTTTCTGATACTTCCTTTGAAAAAATGCCGTGATTGACCAAATTCTGGGCGTAAATACAATAATTTCGTGCATCTGCTCGGATCGGCACATAAACTTCGGTTCGGCTAACGTAGGTGATCCTCAATACCAAAGCGACGCAAATAATTATTGAGGCTATCAGGATCGTACTGTGCCGGGTATTATTCTCTGTCTTTTGTATGAGCATTTTGCCTGGTATGACTTCCAAATAATTAAATTACTTTTACTATATCATGAAAATTCACAAAAGTCTTGTTGCCTAAGTAATCTCTATCATATATAAAAACGGGATTATTGAATGGCGGCCAAATGACTAATTTAATCTTGATATTTTGATCAAAAGAAGCCTGACATGACCAAGCTAGAGATGCTTATCGAAAAGGGTGTCAAAATTGCCAACCCGGCCGGCATTGAAATCGGGGATGACGTTGATGTTAACCGCATCTCCGGCGACGGCGTTGTCATCCATTCCGGCTGTAAAATATTTGGCGCCGACACCTTGATCTTGACGGGGGTCAAACTGGGCCATGAAGCACCGGCTACGGTCGAAGACTGCCAGATCGGACCTGAAGTTGAACTTAAGGGAGGATATTTCAACAGATCGGTATTCTTAGATAAAGCAAAGCTGGGCATGGGTTCCCATGTGCGGGAAGCGACCATTCTCGAAGAGCAGGCCAGCATCGCCCACACCGTTGCCTTAAAGCATACCATTCTCTTCCCTTTCGTCACGCTGGGCAGTCTGATCAATTTTTGCGATTGCCTGATGGCCGGCGGTACCAGCCGCAAAAATCACAGTGAAGTCGGCAGCTCCTACATTCATTTTAATTTCACGCCCAGCCAGGATAAGGCCACCCCCTCTTTGATCGGGGATGTACCCAGGGGGGTTATGTTGAACCAGAAACCGATCTTTTTAGGCGGACAAGGCGGTCTGGTGGGTCCGTGCCGGCTGGGCTACGGCATCACGGCGGCCGCCGGCACCATTGTGCGCAAGGACGAGTTGCGCTCGGATCGAATCATCATGGGCGGGGCAGGGAAGGGGGGCAGTCTGGCCTTTACGCCGGGTAAATTCCGCAACGACACGCGAATTGTTGCCAACAATCTTATCTATATCGGCAACCTGCTTGCTTTAAAGCAGTGGTATGTCCAGGTTCGGTCGTTATTTATTTCCAATCGCTTCCCCCAAGCCCTGCTCCAGGGCCTCCGGGAAAAAGTCGACTTGGCCATCGGGGAGAGAATCAATCGGCTGGAAGCGGTAATTCTAAAGAAACCGGAAATGGACCGGATAGATGAGGTACCCGGGTCCTTGAAGCAAAGACTTGAGCTCCATGAACGCTGGACCGAGCTGAAGGAATCTTTGACCATCGAAAAAGCCCATGAATCCAATGGCGGTCTGATGGAAAGATTTCTTGAGAAAGTCCTGGACGGTATCTCAAAATCAGGCAAGGACTACTTAAGGGTGATCCAGGGGCTCGATCCGGCAGATGCCGAACTTGGCACCCAATGGCTCCTGAAGACGGTTGATGACAGCCTGATTGAATTTAAAAAAAATATGCCGGCATTGTTCAATTTACAATCCTGAATATGCTATTTTTGAGGGTGGATCGATTAACACATTTTTCTTTTTCGGAAATATTCTCGACAATTAAAAGAAAGCGACATGAAAAAACTTTTCGGAACAGATGGAATTCGCGGGGTGGCGAATGAATATCCCATCACGGCGGAAATGACGGTGCGGGTCGGCAGGGCGGTTGCCACTTATTTCCAAAATCCAAGCAATTCCTCCAAAATAATCATCGGTAAAGATACCCGATTATCGGGCGTCATGCTGGAGTCGGCCATGGTTTCAGGCATATGTTCAGCCGGGGCAGATGCCTGTGTGACAGGTGTGTTGCCGACTCCTGCAATTGCCCATCTTACGTCTTTTTATAAGGCAATCGCCGGCGTTATGATTTCCGCTTCACACAATCCATATTACGATAACGGCATCAAAGTGTTTAATGGTGACGGTTACAAGTTAACCGATGAACAAGAAACTGAAATCGAAAAATTAGTACTAAATGACGCACCCGGCGCGCGGAATAATGAATCTCATAAGATAGGCATTTATCACAATATCGAAGAATCCGAATCCGATTATATCACTTTTCTAAAGAACGCGGTGCCGGCTGACATACTTTTCAAGGGAGTGAAAATCGTACTGGATTGTTCCAACGGCGCCACCTACCGGGTTGCACCGCAATTGTTTGCGGAATTGGGTGCCGACGTTGAAACCCTGGCGGCTATGCCAAACGGCATCAATATCAACGACGGCTGCGGCTCGCAGCATACCGAACATTTAATTAAGGCGGTTAAGGCCGCGCGGGCCGATCTCGGTCTTGCGTTTGACGGGGATGGCGACCGCTTGATTGCCGTGGACGAAACCGGTGAAGTTTTAACCGGCGACCACATTCTGGCTATTTGCGCCAAAGTTATGAACCGGAAAGGCACATTGAAAAACAACCTTGTCGTCAGCACCATCATGAGCAACATGGGATTTGGAGTCGCTTTGAAACATATGGGAATCGGGCACGAGATTACCCAGGTAGGCGACCGTTATGTCATCCAACGCATGCTTGCTACCGGCGCTGTGCTGGGTGGAGAAGATTCGGGGCACATGATTTTTGCAGATTACCACACCACCGGAGACGGCATCCTAACGGCTCTGAAACTGATCGAAGCCGTGCAAACCGAAAATGAGAGCCTGTCCAATTTAAGCAAGATTATGACGGTATTTCCTCAGATCCTGATGAATGTCGATGTACAGTCAAAGCCGGCTATCGAAGCGGTACCCGAAATTATGGAAGCTATCCGATCCGTCGCCGCCGAATTGGGCGACAACGGCAGGGTGCTGGTGCGCTACTCGGGTACCCAGCCGCTTTGCCGGGTCATGGTGGAAGGCCCTGATGAAACCTCTACTCGAAGATATTGCAATCAAATAGCTGATATTGTAAAGAATAGTATTGGGGCTGGCGGTAAGGGAAACGGCGAATCAGAGAGACGCTGAACCAGAGGTCTTTAAAGCCGGGGAACGGGGAATTCAAATGTTGCTCATGCGGTGAATGGGTGAAGCGGATTGCCGTTTTCCCCATCCACCGGCTTAATATTATCTCGGATTATCGGCGATTGCCTAAAATTCTCAGCAGCATTAAAAAGAGGTTGATAAAATCCAGGTATAATTTCAAAGCGCCTAAAATCGCTCCTTTTCGGACAACCCCGGCTTCGAGGCCTTCCGGCTGGGTTGAGGCCATGGTTTTAAGGTGCTGCGTATCATAGGCTGTCAGGCCGATAAACACAAGGACGCCAATATAGCTGATGATCATTTGCATCGCTGAGCTGCGAATAAACATGTTGACCACTGAAGCGATAATAATGCCGATAAGCCCCATGAACATGAAGCCGCCCAATGAGGTCAAATCGCGTTTGGTCATCCAGCCGTAAAGGCTGCAGGCCACAAAGGTTGCGGCACAGACGAAAAATGTCGAACCGATGGACGTGCTGGTGTAAGCCAGGAAGATAATTGAAAGGGTTGCGCCATTTAATGCCGCATAAATTACAAACATTGCGGTTGCTGTTGAGGCTTGCATTTTTTGAACTCTAGCGCTAAGGATGAATACCAGGGCGAGTTCACCGATTATCAACCCGTAAAACAGCATGGTTGGGCGCAGTTGATTCCCGGCGACCTGAAAAAGCAGTCCCAAGGCACTCTCGCTGTGGGCGACGTAATACGCAACGAAACCGGTCAGTCCCAGTCCTATGGCCATCCAATTGTAGACGCTGCGTATAAATTCGTTGACGCGGACCTGAACCTGCGTTTGTTTAAGGGGCACTGATTCCATTGTCTTCCTCCTGAAAATAAAATTTCAATAAATTACAATGCGTTTTAATCTTATATGCGGTAAATATAACACAAGCGCCGCTTTTTGCAAGACCCAGATGTCGAGAGTCAAATGAAACCGGAACAAATTTATCAGGAATTGAAAGATTTGGCTGAGAAATTGGAAATCCATGTATCCGAGCAGAATCTAAGGACGGCCGGCATAAAAGTTAAAAGCGGATTATGCAAGGTCAAAGGTAAAAACACGTTTATTATGGATAAGCACAAATCCATTCACAAAAAAATAAAAATTCTGGCCTCCCAATTGGCAGAATTACCCTGCGAGAATGTTTTTATCGTACCGGCGGTGAGGGAGTTGCTGGAGAAACACAAAAAAATGAAGATTGAAGATTGAAAATTGAATATTTGTGGTATCCTATCTTTTTAATCTCGCATTCGTAATCAATAGCGCAGGAACCCGAAATCGAGTAAATTATAATGGATAGGGCACCAGAACGGATTTTTTAGCCACCGGAGGGGCGGATTTACAGGCCGGACTAAAAAGTTTACATAATATATCTTATCAGACGTTAATAAAATTTGGCAAAATTGAGATTAATTTTGTAATGTTCGAAGATGGTCATATAACGCCGGATCACGCCGGTGGACAGCAGCGAAAAATTTATTCGGTGACCGAATTAAATACCGAAATTAAATCCTTGCTCGAAGATAGTTTTCCGTTTGTCTGGATATATGGAGAAATTTCTAATTTTCGCACCCCGGTCTTCCGGCCATTTTTATTTTACCTTAAAAGATGCCGCATCGCAGATCAGTGCCGTGATGTTTCGTGGTCAACAGCGCAATTTAAAATTTAGGCCCGCAGACGGAATGAGCGTTACCGGTATGGGACGACTCAGCGTGTATGATCCTCGCGGCACCTATCAAATCATTCTTGAATACCTGGAACCTTCGGGTATCGGGGCGCTTCAGATAGCTTTTGAAAAGCTGAAAAAGCGTCTGGCCGATGAAGGCTGTTTTGATGAAGCGCATAAACGGGCACTGCCTTTTTTGCCTAGAAAAATCAGTATCATAACCTCACCTACCGGCGCCGTGGTCCATGATATTCTAAAAATTATCAATCGCCGCTTTCCCAATATCCATATCCAGATCATTCCGGTAAAGGTGCAGGGTCATGGTTCGGCCGAAGAAATTGTGGCGGCTTTGGAACAGTTAAACGCGCGGAATGAAGCCGACGTTGCCATCCTGGCCCGGGGCGGCGGATCTTTGGAGGACCTTCAGGCCTTTAACACTGAAAAGGTGGCTCGCGCAATCTTCGCATCTGAAATTCCCATTATTTCTGCCGTGGGCCATGAAACCGATTACACCATTTCCGATTTTGCGGCTGATCTGCGGGCACCGACACCTTCCGCCGCCGCTGAACTCGTTGTTCCGGAAAGATCCGAACTTCAACGCCGCTGCAATGAAATACGGATGCGTTTGGTGAATAATGCTTTAAACTATTTAAATTCATTAAGAATTAAATTAAATGATACGTCACAACGTTTGATCGATCCTCGGCGCAAATTTGAAGATTATAGGCTTCGGTTGGATGATCTTGTAGCGCGCTTAAATCGGGTCCTTTTATTCCGGATCCGGCGCGAACGTGAACATCTTGTCTTATGGGAGAATCGACTCGCTGCCAACACCCCCCGAATACTATTGAAAAAAACTAAAGCTCAGCATGAACAAACATTTAGTAACCTTATAAAATCATTAATAATATATAAACATTCAAGGCAAATTAGAATTCGTGAACTGACGGCCAAACTTGAGGCGTTGAATCCCCTGGCAATCCTTGCCCGGGGCTACAGCGTCACCCGCACCATTCCTGATGCAATGATCGTAAAAGATTCGCAATTGGTTGCTTTGGATCAGGCTTTGGAGGTGATGCTGGCCAAAGGTCGACTGCTTTGTCGAGTGCAAGGAAAAACCAACGATGGCAAAAAGGACATTTGAACAGGCGCTGAAACAACTGGAGCAGATCGTTCGGGACCTGGAATCCGGCGATATCCCTTTGGAAAAGGCGATAAAAAAATTTGAAGAAGGGATTGAGCTTTCGAATTTTTGCGCTGAAAAATTGGACGAATCCGAAAAAAGAGTTACTATGTTAACGCAGGATGCGGCGGGCAATATGTCCGATATGCCGTTTGCCGCTGAAAATCGGAATTTCGGCGATAAGGATGAGGATTAAATAGCAGCTAATGTTTGACCTGCGGCTTTATATCGAGCAGAAAAACCAGCAGATTAACGAAGCGTTGGGAAAAATATTCCAAAATTTTCATCCTCACGAAACGTTGATCGATGCCATGCAATATTCTTTGATGGCCGGCGGCAAACGCATTCGACCTGTTTTATGCCTTGGTGCAGCCGAAGCGGTCGGCGGAAAACCGGAGGATGCATTGACGGTGGGCTGCGCCATAGAGATGATCCATACCTATTCGCTGATTCACGACGATCTGCCTGCCATGGATAATGATGGTTTGCGTCGGGGAAAACCCACCTGCCATATCGCCTTTGATGAAGCCACTGCCCTTCTGGCCGGAGACGCCCTGCTGACGCTGGCTTTTGAGGTTCTTTCTTCGGCAGCGATAGCAGGTGAAGGTACAGCCGCGAAATGGCTGGAAGTTATACAAATAATTGCCACGGCCGCCGGTTGTCGGGGTATGATTCAGGGCCAGATGCTGGACATGGCCTCGCAAGGCGGCAAGCTGTCTGTCGAGGAGCTTGAATCCATGCATTCTCTAAAGACCGGGGCGCTGATCCAGGCATCTTTGCATTGCGGAGCGCTCATCGCGGACGCCGGTGCACCTCAAAAGCAAATGCTTAAAACCTATGCCCGCCATATCGGTCTTGCATTTCAGGTAACAGACGACATTCTGAATGTCGAAGGTAATCCGGAATTGATGGGCAAGGCAATCGGAACCGATCATCAGCACGCCAAAAGCACCTACCCTTCCATCCTGGGTCTGGAACCCTCCAAAAAATTTGCACAACAACTTGTGCGGAATGCATTGCAAGAACTTGAAAATTTTGATAAAAAGGCCGATCCTCTCCGCGCATTGGCAGTTTATATTGTAGAAAGAAAAAGATAGAGGATTCGCTAAATGGAGTTTTTCAAACATTGAGTCTCTTAGAAACCATCAATTCCCCAGCCGATTTAAAGAAGCTTGCAAGAAAAGATCTTCCGATTCTGGCCGATGAAATTCGTCAAGTCATTATTGAGGTTGTTTCCAAAAACGGCGGCCACCTGGCTTCCAGTCTTGGCGCCGTGGAACTGGCGATTGCCATTCATTATGTCTTTGATACTCCGAATGATAAGTTGATCTGGGACGTCGGGCACCAGGCCTATGCTCATAAATTGCTGACGGGCCGGCGTGATCAATTTTATTCTCTTCGCCGACACAAGGGTATAGCCGGTTTTACCCGCTTGGGAGAAAGCCCTTATGACACGGTGTCAACCGGACACAGCAGTACTTCAATATCCGCCAGCCTGGGCATCGCCCATGCCAAATATTTAAAAAAAGAAAATTCAAAGGTTATTGCCGTAATCGGTGACGGGTCGATGACCGCCGGCATTGCCTATGAAGGACTCAACCAGGCGGGGGATAAATTTAAAGACCGGGAACTCATCGTTATCCTGAATGACAACGATATGTCGATTTCGCGCAATGTGGGGGCCCTGTCTTCCTTCCTAAGCCGAACTTTTTCAGCCAAGCGGCTCCAGGACGCCAGGAAGGAGCTTGGTGAATTTTTGAAATCACTGCCCAAATTCGGCGACGATATCTATCAATTTGCCAAACGAACGGAAGAGTCCTTTAAAGCATTCACGACGCCGGGGATGCTTTTTGAAGCCTTCAATTTCGAATATTTTGGTCCCATTAACGGGCACAAGCTAAATCATTTGATTGACATTTTGAATAATATTAAATACCTGAAAGAACCGGTCTTGCTGCATGTAACAACTCAAAAAGGCAAGGGCTATGCCCCGGCGGAAAAAAATCCGGTTTATTTTCATGGATGCGGCTGCTTCGATGTTGAGACCGGCACCTGTATCGACCCTGTCAACCTTGTGCCGACATACACCGAAGTTTTCGGTCAGGCCTTGGTTGACCTGGCTGAAAAAGATCAGCGAATCGTCGCGGTGACTGCCGCCATGCCGGAAGGAACCGGTTTGGCGAAATTTGCCGAGATCTTTCCTGATCGTTTTTTTGATGTGGGGATCGCAGAACAGCATGGCGTTACCTTTGCAGCCGGCATGGCCACCGAAGGATTAAAACCCGTGGTCGCAATTTATTCCACCTTCCTGCAGCGGGCTTACGACCAGGTTTTGCATGATGTGTGCCTGGATCGCCTGCCGGTAATTTTTGCCGTTGACCGAAGCGGTATTGTCGGTGAAGATGGATCCACCCATCATGGTTTGTTTGATCTCTCCTTCCTCAGAAGTCTGCCGAACATGGTCGTTATGGCACCGGCCGATGAGAATGAATTGCGGCGCATGCTGCTCACCGCCCTCCAGCATGATGGTCCCATAGCGTTTCGCTACCCACGGGGTGCGGCCACGGGCGTTCCAATAGAGAAAACCAACCGTCCCTTACCTCTGGGGAAAGCCAAAATTCTGACAAAGGGAGACGATATTCTGATTCTGGCGATCGGTCGGCCGGTCAATGACGCGCTGGAGGCTTATGAAACTTTGAAGCAGCAGGGAATATGCGCCACCGTGGTGAACTGCCGGTTTGTCAAACCTCTGGACGTCGATCTCATTTGTTCACTGGCGCGAGATATCCCGCATATAATTACAATTGAAGAAAATGTACGTCAGGGCGGGTTCGGCAGCGCCGTGCTGGAAGCATTAAGTGACGAAGGCATCTCGGGTGTTCGGGTTGAGCGCATCGGTGTTGCGGATACCTTTGTCGAACACGGACCGCAGCAGCTGCTGCGGTCATTATACGGCATTGACGCTCCCGCAATTGTAAAGGCGGCGAAGCGGATGATAGACGGCAATTAAATGCTGCAACGGGTTCATTAAAATTGACTGGATACCTTGATTTCAGTCATTTTAGGAATTTTGTAATTTCAGGCATCTATTTGAGAACCCTCCCCCTTTCAATCAAGATATATCTTTATATCTTGGCAGAAATTTTACCAGGCTAACTATAAAGGCCCTAATTTGTCCGCCAATAAACTAAGACTTGATCGGCTGCTGGTTGCAAAAGGTCTGGCCCCAAGCCGTCAGCGCGCACAAGCCATGATCATGGCGGGCAAGATTATGGTGAATAGCCGGCCGGCAGTCAAGGCGGGGATCCTGGTTGCCCAAGATGACTGCATCGAGTTGAAGGGCCAGGATATGCCTTGGGCCAGCCGGGGCGGATTAAAGCTCGATGCGGCTTTGCAGGCGCTGGCGTTGGATGTTAACGGCTCGATTTGCCTTGATGTCGGCGCTTCCACCGGAGGCTTTACCGATTGTCTGCTTCACCGGGGCGCTGCGCGGGTTTATGCGGTCGATGTCGGCTACGGGCAACTGGCCTGGAAACTCAGACAGGATCCGCGGGTGGTGGTTATCGAACGTACCAATATACGGTACATGCCGGCCGAAACAGTTGCCGAACCGATCGACCTGGCCACAATCGATGTTTCCTTTATTTCGCTGAAAATTGTCGTTCCCGCAGTAACTGTTTTTCTCAATAAGGATGCCCGCATTCTGGCGTTGATAAAACCACAATTTGAAGTCGGCAAAAATCACGTTGGAAAAGGAGGTGTCGTCAGGGATGAAACCCTGCATGCCCAAGTCATTCATGATTTATCTTCATTTTTTAAAGAAGAAGGCCTATTTTGCGAAAAGGTCATTCCGTCACCGGTACTCGGACCGAAAGGCAACCGAGAGTTTTTTATCCTGTTGCAGCCCAACTCGGGTGGCTTTAACTGATTTTAGACTTGCTTTTTTCCAGCTTAACAGATAGTGATTCCATTTTAATTTTTCGCCGACGAATGAAATAAATATGAAAGGGCGTTACCGTACGCTAAGGGAAGAGAGGAGTTTATATGAGTGAAAAAGTTGAAAGTTTAAGAAACATTGCCCTGGTTGCTCATTCCGGAGCCGGGAAAACTTCGCTTGCCGAAGCCATGTTATACAACAGCGGAACCATTAAACGTTTGGGCCGAGTGGAAGACGGCAACGCGGCGATGGATTTTGAACCGGAAGAACTCAAACGCCTATCCAGCATCAGCTCCGGATTCCATCAATTCGACTGGAAAAAAAACACCGTCACTATTATTGACACTCCCGGCGATCAGAACTTTTTCTCAGATACGCTGAGCTGTCAGCAGGCCGCTGACGGTGCCCTGGTTGTTATCGATGCCGTCGATGGTGTAAAGGTCCAAACCGAGCAAGCCTGGGAATTTGCCAAGGATTTCGACCAGCCATGCCTAATATTTATCAATAAACTCGATCGTGAACGCGCTGATTTTTCCCGTGCCGTTCAAGACGCGGCTGGAATTTTTGAACCCAAACCCATCATTTTGCAACTTCCGATCGGTGCCGAAGCCGACTTTAAGGGCGTCGTCGATTTAATTAGCGGGAAGGCCTACATCTACGATGCGGACGGCAAAGCTCAAAAGGGCGATGTTCCGGCCGACATGCAGGAGCTGGTCGCAAGTGAGAAAGAAAATCTAATAGAAAACATAGCCGAAGCTGATGATGAATTGATCGAGCGCTATCTGGAAGGGGAAGAACTCAGCGATGAAGATTTAAGATCTGCCTTGAGAAAAGGCACCCTGACGCGCACATTCGTGCCGGTGGTGTGCGGTTCAGCCACCAAAAATATCGGGATTGATCTTTTGATGAACCTGATTGTAATTGCCATGCCTTCGCCCCAGGATCGCGGCCCTAAAATCGGCACCGATCCGGCGACGGGCGAGCAAACAGAGCGTGCACCTGATCCTGAAGCACCCTTTTCCGCTTTTGTGGTCAAAACACTGGCCGATCCTTATGCCGGACGGCTGACTATTTTCAGGGTGGTTTCCGGCACCCTCGGAGCCGACGGCACTTTCTACAATGCCAACAAGGAAACAAAGGAACGTTTCAACCAATTGCTGACCATTACCGGCAAGGAGCAAAAGCCGGCACCGGGAGCAGGACCCGGTTCCATTGTGGCCGTGGCCAAACTCAAGGAAACCCTTACAGGTCATACGCTCTGCGATGAGAATAATAAGATTGTGTATCAATGTGCCGACCCCCTGCCCCCATTGATTTCCTTTGCAATCGCTGCCAAGTCTAAAGGCGATGAAGACAAAATATTCAGCTCCTTAACCAAACTGCTGGAAGAGGATCCGGCGCTGAAAGTGGATCGAATATCTGAAACCAGAGAAATCCTCTTGTCGGGTCGCGGTCAAATTCACATCGAAACCATCGTTGACAAGCTGAGGAGAAAATTTAACGTCGAAGTGGTGTTAAATACACCCAAAGTCCCCTACCGCGAAACCATTAAGAAAAAAGTCAGAGTCCAGGGCCGGCATAAAAAACAAACCGGCGGCCACGGACAATTTGGTGACTGCTGGGTCCAGCTGGAGCCGATGCCCCGAGGAAAAGGATTTGAATTCGTCGATGCGGTTGTCGGCGGTGCGATTCCCAGAACGTATATTCCGGCTGTCGAAAAGGGAATTATCGAAGCATCTCAAAAAGGCGTCCTGGCAGGATTTCTGTGCGTCGACTTTAAAGCTACCCTCGACGACGGCTCTTATCATGCCGTGGATTCATCTGAAATGGCGTTTAAAATTGCAGGGTCGCTCGCTTTTAAAAAAGCGGCTGAAGACGCCCAGCCGGTTCTGTTGGAACCCATCATGTATGTTACGATTACGGCACCGGATGAATTTATGGGGGATATCATGGGAGATCTGAACGGCAGGCGCGGCAGGGTTCTCGGCATGGACAGCGCCGGAAAAAATCAGGTCATCAAAGCCAACGTGCCGATGGCCGAATTCTTGACCTATGCGCCGGATCTCAGGTCCATGACGGGCGGGCGTGGGGTCTATACCATGGAGTTTTCCCACTATGATGAGGTGCCGGCCCACATCTCCGAAAAAATCGTCGAAGAGGCACACAAAAATAAAGAATAATGGCAAGCAGCACCAAGTAGCGGCAAATTCAGGAATTTGGGAATTATTTGAAACATCCGGATAATATTACCAAATTCCTGAATGCCGAATCGCCCTTCATACTTCAATTTCTCTCTTCGTAACACCAAAACTGAACGATACACTCTTTGGCGGGGGCGTAGCCGGCCTGAAAAGCGTCCCATTTGCTGGAAAACTCGATCCTATTGGCGGCCTTTATTTTCTTGGCATAAGGACAAGCCGCAGAATGAAATCTGCGAGACTTGGAATTTCCGATGTACTTTTCGTTATTTTCTTTCCAATTACGCCATATTCCCTTGCCGGAGGCCATGGCTGCCAGCTGGTCATGGTACAGAATTTTCGCATATTTCACATTGGGCCATCGATACAGATAAAAGGCCATTCCGTCTTGCAGCAGACGGGAATTTACAAATGATCCATCCGGCAGGAATATATAAGCCAGCATGCGCCCGTATTGATCGTAGCGCTCGGTATCGAATTCAAGACGAATGCGCCGGTTCATAAGCAGATTTTTATTAAAAGACCTGGCCTTGTAACCAAAAGGCTGGGCCTTCTGGTCTTTATGGTCGATTTCAGGCGCGTTGATGCCAAGGTAGCGGATCCGCTGCCCGGTGGTCAAAACAATGGTGTCACCATCGTCTACCCACTTTACCGCATGCCAGGTCTGGGCGGGAGCATATTGTGCGGAAAATACTAAAAATAAGGTCGCAAAGAGTGCGAAAACCCTGGGCAATGAAAATTGAAGATTGAAAATTGAAGATTTATGGAAGTTTGTCATTTTAATTCTTCAATCTTCAATTGACTCACCCCGCAATGTTTCACCGCCTGCTCATCCAGCAATTTGTTTAGACCGCCTTGTTCCGAAACCGTGAATCCCATGGATTTTTGCCAGACCTCATCATCTTCCATACAAAAATAAATGAATACCTGCGGCGCAAATTTACGTATGCAGGCAATAATTTTTCGATACACCGCAATGCGCAACGGCTTGAAATAACGCATTTTGCCATCTATACCCGTGATAAATTCTCCGTAAATAATTTTTGATTTTGGAAAGCGTTTTTGAATAAGCGGCTTTAGAGACGGCATGAAGCGAAAGGTGCCCAGGCTGATCCATACAACGTTGTCCGGGGCAACATGCGAGAAGATTGTTTTTACAACGCCTTCATAATCGGCTTCGCAGCCGTCATAGATTACAATCGGATCAAAATGGAAAGCCAGGGGATACCCCCATGATTGGCACCTGGCGGCGGCTTTGAGTCTGGCCGCAAGTGAGGCGGTACGTTGTTCCTCCTCGGCAATTACCCGGGGCGTGTTGACAGACCATGACACAATAGTTTTGCGGTTATGGGTTAAATGTTTCAAGCCATTGATGGCGGTCGTTTTTGTTTTCAGTTCCAGAACGGCCTGCCGTTGGGCGGCAAAAGCGGGGACCAGCTCTCGGCTGAGACCGGTCCACGGCTCCCAGATCAAACTGTCGGTGAACTCCCCGGTTCCTATTCTATGAATTTTGTTGTCCGTGAAAATCCGGTTGAGCTCCGTGAACAGATCGTTATGATTGACAAAATATTGCAGCACCGGTGGGTGGAAATAGGACTGCAGGATACAGTAGGTGCAATCCATATGGCAAAAAGTACCGATATGCAGAATCTCATACCCGCAGCAGGCATAAGAGCGGGTGCCCGGACATTTTCGAATAAAAGCGCCCTTATTGCCGGTAAGAAAAAGAACGGATTTGGCCTCATGGATGGGATCCGGTGCAGCGGACATACGATCATACACCATCTGAGCGTCGGATACGGTTTCATACGGCAGATCCAGTCGACGGACAATGGCATTGACTTCAACAGAATCCTTGACTTGCTGATCGATGTAGAGTTTTTGGATGGACATAAGGCGGATGAGGGAGGAAGGATTATTTGGTTATGCCGCGCGCCAATATTTCGAAGGCTACGTCAAGCGTTTGTTTTAAAAAATCTTTCTCATCGTCGATCATTCGTTTGCTCTCCTCCCAGAGCACAACCCCGGTGAATAAAGACCATACAACGTCCGCTACGGCAGTAGGGTTGTTGTCGATAAAGCCATCTTTACCGGAATCCTCTTTAAATATCTGAGCCAGAATATTTAGAGAATTGCGAGACAGCTCCGTAATATTTTCGAGTAGCGGCGAAGATAAGTTTTTCAGAGTTTCGCTGGATTGAAGATGAAACATATTGATCAGAATCATGGGATCAAACTGATAAACGTCATATAGTGCCTCTTTAATTGCAACAATTTTGTCCCGGGGATCAATATCTTTTTCCTTTTTCACATCTTCCAGTCTTATGTTTAGATACTGCAGAATCCTCAAGGAAAGCGAAGCATACAACTCGTCTTTATTTTTAAAATATAGGTACAGGGTCCCCGGACTCAACTCGGCTTCTCTGGCAATATCTTCCATGGTTGATTTCGAAAAGCCTTTTTCTGAAAACACGCGTTTTGCCGCCACAATTATCTGCTGGCGCCTTCTTTCACGCTCCCGTTTTTTTCTTTCCTGTATTCCCATAATCTTCTGAAGATAATTTATTTGATAATCATCACTATAATTGATAGAATGTGTTTGTCAAGTTATATTTGTTCATTTTATTATGTGTCGTTAATCTCGATCTTCAATAATTTTTTTAAAACTTGGATGCACAATCAGCTGGTCTATTTTGTTTCTTAATTCAATGAGGTCCGCAAGGCTCGTAAAATTTAGATTCAGCATATAAGTGGTTCCTTCAAAGTCTTTGGGAGGAATTAATTTGATGTCGTTGCCGAGTTTTAATCGCTTGTGATGGTTTAGATAATTTTTTTCAGCTTCCAAAATTCGTGGAAAACGCCATTGACGCAGGAAGGATCTTATTTGATGTCCCTTTTGCGTGCGGTCAAGATCTTCATTATCGATAATCATTTGAAATCTTGGATCCTTCATCACTTGCCGGACTGAGCTATTTTCGCGCTGCGCGATCTCAGCCACCAGAGTCAGGATTTCTTTTTGTTTGCTCAGGCTAAGTTTCAGTTGATCGAACAGACGGGCAAAAACAACGGCACTATCAGGATCTAATTTTTCCAACTCAACGGCCATGGACAGCGAAACTGATTCGTTCAGGATGCTGCATTGTATGGACCAGGGTAACAAGCAGAGATCTTTAATTTTATTAAGAAGGGCTGGGTTTGCCGGCAATCCCAGCGTTGCTGCAGTCTCCGCCAATTGAATGTCGCGGGAAAAAAAGGATGACAATTTTTGAATAGCCCGGGAGGTTTCTATCAAATTGAGCTGCCTTTGGAGCGCATTTTCTGTAATGGCCAAACGCAGACAATCAAGGTGATCCGCATCAGAATTCAGGATGCGGGCAACGATATCATGGTAACCCAATTTTTGGCAGGCGTGGACACGGCGAAAACCGCTGACGATCACATGCCCCGAAGGATGATTCTGAATCAGGGTTGGTGGGTGAATGAGGCCGTCCTGCCGAATGGAAGTCGCCAGTTCATCGACATCCTCCCGGGTGGTAATGCGAAAGTCATCATTTTGCAGGGTAATGCTTGCCAGGGGAACTGTTTGATATCGTGCTGATTGAATGGGTTGAGATGGCATTTTTGTTTAATTGGTTTCAGGTGCCAGCCGAACCGCTGGAATGAAATGCAGCCAGATTGATCGAAGACGAAATTCTAAAAAAGAGGTTCGTTTTCAACAACTTTGTTTTTCTCCTGACACCCGAAACCTGAAACCTATCACAATTGTAGCCCGTGACTGTCACCGGTGAGTTGAGAGAGTGCTTCCAGATATTTTTTTCGCGTATTGCGAACAATATCTTCCGGAAGCGAAGGGCCGGGGGGTTGTTTATTCCACCTGATCGAAATCAGATGGTCTCTGACATATTGTTTGTCGAAACTCTGCTGGGGGCCTCCGGGCTGATAGGAATCCTTGGGCCAGAAACGAGATGAATCCGGCGTCAAAACTTCATCAATAAGAATGAGGTCACTGCCCTGGAGTCCGAATTCGAATTTTGTATCGGCAATAATAATGCCCTTTTCATCCGCCATTTCAGCGCCCCGTTTGTAGATGGCAAGACTTAACTCTTTTACCTTCGACGCCAAGTCGCTTCCGATCCTTTTGGCCGCTTCATCAAAATCGATATTCATATCATGCGCACCGAGTTCTTCTTTGGTGGAAGGTGTAAATATCGGTTCCGGCAGCTTGTCGGATTCCCGCAAACCCTGCGGCAATCGTATGCCGCAAACCATCATAGATTCCTGATAGGATTTCCATCCGGAACCGGATAAATATCCTCTGACCACACACTCAATCGGTAAAGGTCGCGGTCTTTTTAACCAGCATGCTGCGTCCCCGCAAGATTTCCGCATAAGGCTTGCAAACCGCGTGGATACTCATTGACGTCGGCGGTAATCACATGATTCTCGATGATCGATTTCATAATTTCGAACCAGTATAGTGAAATCTGGGTCAGAATGGTACCCTTATCCGCAATAGGATCCGGCATAACCACATCAAACGCGGAAATTCGGTCGGTGGCGACCATTAAAAGATTTTCTCCAAGGTCATAAATATCCCTGACTTTTCCCCTCTTGATCAGATTTAGATTTTTAAAATCTGTTTGACTGACAGGTGCTTGCATTGATAGATAATCCTTTCAGAGCGCACAAAAAGTTTATTCGCTTCTGTTTCACCTTCGACTATTTTATTGATTCCCCCAGTCGCTGATAAATTTTTTTAATATCTTGGTCGTTTTTTCATCCAGATCCTGAAACTGGATTCCGATTTGATATTTTCCTCCCTCGATTGATCGAATATGGACCGGGTTTACCCTTGATATCCAGCAGATCTTCTTCCAAGCTGATGGTCAACCGCAGCGTGTGTTTGGATTCAATCGGAAAATGGGTTTCCAACAACATGCCCGACTCGGATATATTCAACGTTCGGCCCATTCCCTGTTTGACGATATTTTCGTCTTCATCAAGACAAATGTATGACAGATTGAGTGATTCGATACGTTCATGTTTTCTTTTGTTTTCGGAAGTCATGGCATTTTCTTTTTCTTTAGGATTAAGGGTTGATGGAATATGCGTTTAACTATTTGGAAAATGATCTCTTAAAGTAATCCGTTGCGATCAGTGTGGTCACGGATATACAGGTGGCCAGATGCCGAGTATGTTCTGCAGGGTTGACGAAAGCTTTTCATGTTCTTTCTGTAAAACTTTCGGATCCAGCGAGCCGAGTTTAAGGTTCGGCGATGCAAAAATTGATGCCGAATAAGGTTCATGCCCCATATCCAGAAAGGGAACGTGTCCGAAAAAATCATCCTTTTCAAGACGCGCCAAAGGTACGATGACCGGCATCGGTTTCCCGCGCCACATAAGCCTCTCCGGCACGGATCCGAAACAGGCGTTCTTCGTCCTGCCCCTGTTTAATGAGAATTTTTTTGCCTTTTACAAACTCGGCAATCGCTTTATTTTCAGAATAGATTTCAACGGCCATGTCGGTGACCTGTTTTAGCCTCTTATCAAGTCCCCTAATAAATTCCCTGTATTCCATCGAGCAATTCGCCAATTCACTTGTCATCAACTGGGCATCCAGCATGCCGAGTTGAACATTTCCCTTTGCCGTCACGGTGGCGCTGCGCACATTGTCACCCTTCAGAAGTGAGGCGATACTGCCCAGAAATGCGCCATCACCGATTCGGAGAAGCTTTAATTTTCCTTTGGGGGTTTCTTTAACAATTTCGGCGATTCCCTCCAGGATCACCCATATCCAGTTTCCATGATTGCCTTCATGGACAATTTCATCCCCGTCGTAAAAGCCTTCTTCGTCGACCACAAAAGAATAGTCGACCAGAGGACCCTTGATTAATTGCAATGAACCTGATTGTTCGGACCGGTTTCGCAGGCTTGGTTTCACTGTCGGCCGGTCCCAGCAGCTCCACCTGCCCTCGTCCAGCAACCGCAAACCATCCAGAATAATTTCCATGCGGCTTTTGTTAATTATCTTCTCACAGGTGACAGGTTCCTGGATGAATTCGAATTGGCCGTCTTTCCAGCCAAACAGGGAAAATAGTGCATCAATGCCGGTCTTTGGAACCGTTGATGGCATTGATCGGGTTGCCTTTGTCGATGTAAATGACACCCGGCTGGGAAGCGTAATCGCTGATTATCTTCACCATGCCGGTTCCGGAAGTCGTCCCCAGCAACTGCAAAGTTCACCCAAATTCAAGAAAGCTTAAATTACCTGCGAATGCAACACTCCGGCCATTGTTAGAAATTACCCATCCAAATTCAATTCTTTTTGAAGCGCTTTTAATACCAATTTCAGACAGGCATTAAGGGTTTTACCGACGCCGTCTCCCTTTAAGGCACTGCCCGGTACAGCCGGAACCTTTAACTGCCGATTGAGATCATGTTGCATTTTTTCCATCGGCATCAGGGTAATATTGGCATCGGTGAGATCTCTTTTGTTGAATTGCATGACCAAAGGCACTTCAAAAATACTGATATTGTACTCTTTCAGATTTTGCTGGAGGTCTTTCAGCGCCAGCATATTTTTCTCACGTCTGACTTCTAGGGAATCGGCAACAAAAATAATGCCGTCGGCTCCCCTTAAGACCAGTTTTCGAGTCGAACTGCTAGCGCACCTGTCCCGGCACGGTGTATAACTGAACTCTGAACATCACAACCCATAAGCTTGCCGAGCTCCAAGGGTAAAAAATCAAAGAAAAGGGTTCGGTCGCCATCCGTGTTGATAGAAACCATATCCCCTTTTACTTGCTTTTTAAACGCCTTGTGAATATATTCAAGGTTAGTCGTTTTTCCGCACCGAGCAGGCCCGTAATAAACGATCTTGCACTCGATTTGTCTTTTCTTTAAGATTTACAATCGCCATCTGAATTAACTCATAGAATTACAATAACTTATCATATCACAATCAAGACCGATCCGAAAGACAAATTGCAAATTATGTTTAACTATAACTACTTATCCTATTTTTATATCCTCTGTCAATAAATGGGATTGCATAAATGAGGTTGACAATATACAAATTTATGTTAACAAACGTTTCTTTTAATTAGCTGAAAAACAGACAGGCGACATATTTGCTAATTTATTATCAAAGGAGGTAAGGTTTATGGACAAGAAAGTTACCGTAGTCGGCGCCGGTAACGTTGGGGCAACAGCAGCCCAGCGGCTGGCTGAAAAACAAATATCTGATGTTGTGTTGGTGGACATCGTCGAAGGGGTTCCTCAGGGCAAAGTCTCTGGATCTGACCCAGGCGGCTGCCATCGAAAAACACGACTGCCATGTCACGGGGTCTAATGCCTATGACGACACCGCCGGATCGGATATCGTGATTATTACAGCCGGAATACCGCGCAAACCCGGCATGAGCCGGGATGACCTCATCAGCACCAATGCCGGCATCGTAAAAAGTGTCGCACAGGAAGTGGCCTCGCGGTCGCCCAAGGCCGTTCTGATCATCGTCAGCAATCCGCTGGATGCCATGTGCCACGTTGCTTTTGATGCCAGCGGATTTCCGAAAGAAAGGGTCATTGGAATGGCCGGAGTACTGGATTCTGCCCGCTTCAGAGCGTTTATTTCCATGGAGTTAATGTCTCGGTTGAAAACACCCATGCTTTTGTTCTCGGCGGCCACGGGGATACCATGGTGCCTTTGCCTCGCTATTCCACGGTGGCCGGGATTCCGATAACCGAACTGCTGTCTCAGGACCGTATCGATGCCTGGTGGAACGGACCCGCAACGGCGGCGCTGAAATCGTCGGCCTGCTCAAAACCGGCAGCGCCTTTTATGCACCGGCTTCGGCGGCGGTCGAAATGGCGGAATCCATCTTGAAAGATAAAAAGAAAATACTTCCCTGTGCAGCTTATCTGCAGGGAGAATATGGAATAAACGATCTTTTTATCGGCGTTCCCGTAAAATTAGGTGCCAAAGGGGTCGAGGAAATTATCGAGATTACCTTGACGGATCAGGAGCGGCAGGCCCTGCAGAAATCAGCCGCTGCCGTCCAGGAACTCAAGGATTTGCTGAAGACGCTGGGATAATTCAGAAACGAAAAGGTTTCAGGTGTCGGGTTTCAGGTGTCAGCCAAGCCGCTGGCCGCGGAGCGGCCACTTTGATCGAGAGAGGAAACTTTAAAAAAGCGGATTATGAGACTCCGAATCCAATCAGCTATCCAACGCTTTTTGGATCGTTTCCGCCACCTTATGATTGAATCCGGGCAGTGAACTGATTTCATCGAGGTCGGCTGCCCGGATATTTTTTACGCTTTTGAAATGTTGCAGCAAAATGGCTTTTCTTTTTTTGCCTACTCCCGGGATGGTGTCCAGGGCGGATTGCAGGGATATTTTTTGGCGTCGTTTACGGTGAAATGATATTGCAAAGCGGTGGGCTTCATCCCGGACCCGCTGCAAGAAAAGAAGCAGATCCCCCTCCCGGCCGAAGCTTAAGGGATTGGCTGCGGCCGGCATAAAGATTTTATCCCTGGTCTCGCCTTTATTGTCATCTTTTTTGGCGATTCCGACAATTTCGAACTTTCCCGCCAGATCCAGATCTTTGATCACCGCCCGCGCGATATTAAGCTGTCCCCTGCCGCCGTCGACCATCAAGAGATCGGGATAGGGCTCTGCGTCTTCGCCCCTGCCGAAACGCCTTTCAAGGACCTCTTTCATATAGGCATAATCATCGTGCTCGGCCACGGTTTTAATTCGGTATTTACGATACAGGGCCTTGTTGGCTCTGGCATTTTCAAACACGACCATGGCAGATACGGGTTGTGTCCCGGAGATATTAGAGTTGTCAAAGCATTCGATTCGCTCAGGCAGCCTGCCCATTTTAAGCTTCTTTTGCAGTCGTACAATTAGATCCATTTCTGCCGAACGCGAGGCGATCAGATTTTTTAATTCGTTTTGTGCATTTCGTTCGGCCATCTTCATCAGGCGCACTTTTTCGCCGCGCTGGGGCCGATATATATGGACTTTTTTCTGTTTAAGTCCGCGCAGCCACTCTTCAATCAGGTGGGCATCTTCCAGATCTGTCGCTACCAGCATTTCATCGGGTATAAACCGGTGTCGCTCATAATACTGCCTGATAAAGGCCCCGATCATCTCCTGATCGGTGGATAAGACCTCTGCAAAATCGTAATGCCGGGTTCCGGTGAGAAACCCGCCTCGAACGGAAAGTACGGTAATGACGGAGCATTCAGCAGAGCGGGCCATGGCAAAGACGTCTCGGTCCTTAAAATCTGTTGTCACTGCGATCTGCTTTTCAATCGTACGTTCCAGCGAGTAGATTTTGTCCCTTAACCGCGCGGCTCTTTCAAACTCCTGCGCCCGGGCTGAAGTCTCCATTTGCTCTCTGACTTTGCGAATCAGATCCGGCGTCTGCCCCTTTAAAAACATAATGGCTTCGTTGACCTGTTCCTGGTACACGATCGGGTCGACGTCGAGACAACAGGGAGCCAAGCATCCTTCCATCTGGCAGTGAAGGCAGGGACGGGTTCTGGTTTTAAAATCTTTTTTTTTGCACTTGCGAAGCTTAAAAGTTTTATTTATGGTCCGCAGGGTCTCCCGCACGGCGCGGGCCGATGCAAACGGCCCGAAATACATGGCATCGTCCTGTCCTATTTTGCGCACGATGTCGAAATTGGGGAATTTTTCCTTAAGGTCGATTCTGAGCGATGGATAGCGTTTGTCATCCTTTAAAATGACGTTAAAGCGCGGCTTGTGCCGTTTAATGAGATTGGATTCCAGGATCAGCGCTTCTTTTTCCGTGCGGGTGATAATGGTTTCAAGATCCTCTATTTTGTCGACTAAAATCTTGACTTTAACATCCATCTGACCGGAATTCTTGAAATAGGAAGCCAGCCGCTTCCTTAAGTTGCGGGCTTTACCGACATAAAGGATCTCGCCGGTCGCGTCCTTCATCAGATATACACCGGGTTCTTCAGTGACTCGGGTCAGTTTATCTTGGATTTTCTTTTCGGTATGCATAGGGGGCTCAAAAGAAACTGCCTCACGCTTCCAGGACAACATATTTATGCAATTCTCTAATCTGATCTCTTAAATCTGCGGCTCTTTCAAACTCAAGGTCTCTGGCCGCCTGGTTCATCTGTTCTTCAAGTGATTTTATAACTGAATCAATATCATCCAGGGATTTATATTTGGATATTTTTTCCGCTACTTGATTTTTGGTGCGGTTATCCTGTTCAGCTCCGAAATCAAATATTTGCCTAATTTCCTTTTGAATACTTTCAGGCGTAATATTGTGCATCTGGTTATAGGCCTGCTGAATTTTGCGGCGGCGTTCGGTCTCATCGATGCATTGCTTCATCGAGGCTGTTGTTTTATCGGCGTACATGATGACCATGCCCTGCACGTTGCGGGCAGCCCGCCCGCAGGTTTGAATCAATGAGCGTTTAGAGCGTAAAAAACCTTCTTTATCTGCATCCAGGATGGCTACCAAGGCAACCTCCGGAATATCGAGACCTTCCCGCAAAAGATTTATTCCTACCAGCACATCGAATTTGCCCATTCTAAGATCTCTGATGATGTCCACTCTTTCCAGCGTGCTGATGTCGGAGTGCAGATATTGAACCTTTACACCCAGATCGGAATAATATTCCGTGAGATCTTCGGCCATTCTTTTCGTTAGAGTCGTCACCAGAACCCGTTGCTTGCGTTTCTGGTGAATTAATATTTCTTCCAGCAGATCATCGACCTGGTTTTTGGCGCTGCGGACTTCAATCAGCGGATCGATCAATCCGGTGGGTCGGACAATTAACTCGACCAGGGAATCTTTAGCTTTGTCAAGTTCATATTCAGATGGCGTTGCCGAGACATATATAACCTGGGAAATTCTGGCTTCGGTCTCTTCAAATCTCAACGGACGGTTGTCCAGGGCCGACGGCAGACGAAATCCGTATGCCACGAGGGTTTCTTTGCGCGAGCGATCACCGCGGTACATGCCGCGCAGCTGGGGGACGGCGATATGGCTTTCATCGATGAACAACAGAAAATCGTCCGGGAAATAGTCCAGCAGGGTTGGCGGAGGTTCTCCCGGTCTGCGTCCGGTAAGGTGTCGCGAATAATTTTCGATGCCGTTGCAGTAGCCCAATTCCTGGATCATCTCCAGATCGAATTGCGTGCGCTCCTCGATGCGTTGGGCTTCGATCAATTTGTTTTCATTGCGAAAGTACCCTATGCGTTCCTTCAATTCTTCGAGGATGGTTTCTGTGGCCTTCTTCAAGGTCGTTTTCTGGGTTACATAGTGGCTGGCCGGAAATATGGCGATGTGCTCCAATCGTTTGATCACGGTCCCCCGCAGCGCATCTATCTCGCATATGGCCTCGATTTGATCTCCGAAAAAGTCGATGCGAATCGCTTTGTCTTCTTCATAGGCTGGAAACACCTCTACCCGGTCACCTCTGACTCTGAAAACGCCCCGGTAAAAGTCCATATCGTTGCGCTCATACTGCATGGCGATCAGATTGAAAAGCAGCTCGTCCCGTCCTAATTCCATACCATTTTCCATATCGACCCGCATGCCCAGATAATCTTCCGGTGCACCCAGCCCGAATATGCAGGAAACACTGGCGACTATGATGATATCTCCGCGGGACAATACCGAGCGCGTGGCGGAATGTCGCAACTTATCGATCATATCATTTATGGACGAATCCTTCTGAATGTACGTATCGCTGGATGGAATATAGGCTTCCGGTTGATAATAGTCGTAGTAACTGACAAAATATTCAACAGAATTTTGCGGAAACAGCTGTTTGAATTCGTTGTAAAGCTGCGCCGCGAGAGTTTTATTGGGAGCGATAACAAGGGCTGGCTTCTTGACCTTGGCGATGACGTGGGCCATGGCAAATGTCTTCCCGGAGCCGGTAACCCCTAAAAGGACATTGTGGCGCTTCCCCTTAATCAGGTTGTGTGATAATTTTGCTATGGCCTGGGGTTGATCGCCGGCAGGCTGGTAACTGGATGTCAATTTAAAGTCAGACATTATAAAATATCTCGAAAATTCTATTACTCCAAAAGGGCTACGCTCATTGCTCCGATGCCCTCCCCTTTTCCGATGATCCCCAGACCTTCGGTAGTGGTGGCTTTAATATTAATGCAGCCGGGATCAACTTCAACCGTATTGGCCAGATTTTCCCGCATCTCTTGGCGGAAAGGACTGATTTTAGGAGCTTCGGCGAAAATTATCGTATCGATATTCCGGATTGAAAATCCCTTTTTGCGAATCAGGGTGTTGGTTTCGGCCAGCAGCGTTAAACTGCATATGTCTTTGAATTTGAGGTCGGTATCGGGAAAATGCAGGCCGATATCACCCAACCCAGCCGCGCCCAGCAAAGCATCGCACACCGCATGCACCAGAACATCCGCGTCGGAGTGACCCAGCAAACCTTTCTCGAAGGGAATAACAACACCACCCAAGACAAGTTTGCGACCTGCTACCAGCTTGTGTACATCATACCCGATACCGATCTGCATGAGAGTTTCCTCATCATATTATTTAATCCGCTTAATTTTAATACCACAAAAACAATCGGGCGTAAACTTGCGCAAGGTCGAACTTTCGGATTGTTTTTCGGGATGTATGCAGTAATTCTTGACCGCTTTTAAAGGACCGGTATATGCTTAACTTTCAAACCCATTTATACACAGCGTCATAAATAACAGGGAGGTTACCAAAATGGGGGACTATTCCGCTAAATCAGAGAAACAGGCTTTAACGGATCGTGAAGCCAAGGAATTTCTGACTGAATTCGGAATTCCATTCGTCCCGGAAGCAAATGTCGACCAACCGTCGGATGTGGTGTCGGCTGCCGCTAAGTTTGGATTTCCGGTAGTCGTCAAAGGTGTTGGCAAAAACCTGCTGCATAAGTCCGATCGCGGGCTGGTGCACCTCAATCTTTCCGATGCCGGGGCGATCAAACTGGCAGTCAAAGCAATTACAGCTGAAGCATCCGGAGAATTGGATGGATTTTCGATACAGCCGCAGATTAAAGGACGACGTGAATTTGTCGCCGGTCTGTTTCGGGATCAACAATTCGGACCGGTGGTCATGTTTGGCATCGGCGGGGTATTTACCGAAGCTTTTTCGGATGTCGCTTTTCGACTCGCACCGCTGACCGGGAGTGATGCAGCCGAGATGCTCGCAGAAATCCAAGGCCAAGCCCTGTTGGGCAAGTTCAGAGGCGAAATGCCTGCTGATCGAAAGATGTTGATTCAAGCACTGCAGGGATTGTCCCGGGTCGGCGAAACGCACCCGGAAATTGTCGAAGTCGATATTAATCCCCTGCTTGTTACTCCGGCAGGACAAATTCTGGCCGTCGATGCCCTGGTGCTGACTGGCGACCCGGTTCATCAGGCTGAAATGCTGCCGCCTGTTCCGCCGGAGGCCATCGGATCGTTGTTTTATCCCAAGAGCGTCGCCATTGTGGGAGCTTCCGCCCAAATCGGAAAATGGGGGCATTCCCTGATGGCCAATACCATCAGCGGCGGCTTTAACGGTCGGATTTATCCGGTAAATCCGAAAGGCGGCTGCATTGCCGGCCGACAAGTCTATCGGTCTGTAGCGGAAATACCTGATCAGATCGATCTGGCGGCCGTGACCGTCCCGGCCGAAAAGGTTTTGGACCTTATTCCCCAGTTCCGAAAAAAAGGGATTCGGAACATGCTCCTGGTTACTTCCGGTTTCAGTGAAACCGGTCCCCAGGGCCGCCGATTGGAAAACGAACTTGTTAAAGCCGCCCGCAAGTCCGGCATTCTGTTACTCGGGCCGAACACCATGGGCATTTGCAATCCGCATATCAATCTATACTGCGCCGGTTCCCCGGTCATGCCTCGACCCGGCTCCACCGCCATGGTGGCTCAATCGGGCAATATGGGGATCCAGCTGCTGGCTTTTGCCGAACAGCAGGGCATCGGAATACGCGCGTTTTGCGGATCGGGCAATGAGGCGATGATGACCATAGAAGATTATCTTGACGGGTTCGAGGTGGATGCCTTGACGCGTACCGTGATACTTTATATCGAAAGCGTAAAAAATGGCCGGCGATTTTTTGAAAGTGCCTTGCGGGTTGGAAAAAAGAAGCCGATCGTGCTCCTCAAAGGCGGACGAAGCCGGGCCGGCAGCCGGGCGGCGGCCAGCCACACCGGTGCCATGGCCTCGGATATAAAACTGTTTGACGCAGTCTGCCGACAGGCCGGAATTGTCAGGGCGGAAAAACCAATGGATCTTCTGGATCTGGCAGCCGCTTTTTCGTCCTTGCCTTTGCCTGAAGGAAATCGCGCTGCCATCATGACCCTGGGCGGCGGTTGGGGGGTTGTTACGGCAGATTTGTGCGCGGAATGCGGCTTGGACGTGCCGGAGCTCACTCCAGAGCTTATTGCCAGGATGGACCGTATGCTGCCATCCTATTGGAGTCGATCCAACCCGATCGATTTGGTGGGTGATCGAGATTTCTCCATTCCAATGAATATCTTAGAGGAGCTTATGCAGTGGGAGGGCTGCGATGCCGTCATCAACCTTGGCGTATTCGGACGCCGGATCATGGTCAGGCGGTTCGGAGAGTCCGTGCTTAAGGCGGATCCGGATTATTCCCTCGAAACAATAAACATGATGAACCAACAGTTTATCGAGTTTGAACAGAACTATATTCGTCACATTGTAAATTTAATGGATCGGCACCATAAGCCGATATTTGGGGTCAGTCTGCTGCCCGATGAAAACAATCAAACTATCTACCGAGTTAAAACAAGCGGGTTTAAAGGGGTCTTTTATCCCACCCCGGAACGCGCGGTCAAAGCCTTCGCCAAGATGGTTGAATATCATCGGTTTTTAAAGCGAAATTGACTTGTGCGATAAAGCATTCTATGATACTAAAATTGGTCTTCCGAAGTCGGACGGGTGACTGCAAAAATTATGGTGTCGAACAGATTATTTTGAAAATGAATAAAATAGTTGAATCGGGTCTTTTTCAAAAATGACAAAAAAAAGGTTCAAATATAAATACGATTTCGAAATCGGGTATCTGATAAAAAGTCCCTGCAAAAAGTGCATCCACCAGAAAACCTTTCCAAAGTGCAGTGCCGAATGCGAATTGTTGGATAAGATCCATACGATTTTATGCGAATCCGTTTCCTGTACCAGGCGCCAGCAATAATGAATTAATCCCCCAGCCTTGCTATCACGGCACCCCAGGTCAATCCGGCGCCCAAGCCCAGAAACAGCACGGTACTGCCGTTGCCGACCAGCTTCATTTCAAGGACTTCATCAAGGGCAATCGGGATGCTGGCTGCAGTGGTGTTGCCGTAGCGCTGAATGTTGTTGAACACCTTATCTTCCGGCAACTTCATGGCTTGTTGAAAAAATTGATTGATGCGCATGTTGGCCTGATGCGGGATAAACAAATCAATGTCTTTCAGCGAGAGGGCTGCTTTTTCCAGTGTTTCCTGAACGACTTCGGGCAATTTCTGCACGGCTAATTTGAATATGGTTTTGCCATCCATCTGCGGCCAATGCCGTCCTTGATCGATAAGTTCATGGCTGATCCGGGGATTCAGCCGTGATGTTCCCACCTCAACCATCAGACTTTCGGCAAATGCACCGTTGGCGTGCAACGCCGAGGCCAGTATGCCCGTTGGTTCATCGGTTTCGATTCCTTCCAGGCAAACGGCGCCCGCACCATCGCCGAAGATGACGGCCACATCCCGGCCCTCGGTTGAAATATTCAGTCCGGTGCTGTGGACCTCGGCTCCGACAAGCAGGATTCGATTGGCTAGACCGCTGCGGACGTATGCATCGGCCGTGGTCAATCCGTACAAAAAACCGGTACATTGCTGTCTGATATCCAGCGCCGGGGTCGAATTTAACCCCAGTTTATGCTGCATCAGGCAGCCGGAGCCCGGGAAAAAAATGTCCGGACTCAAGGTTGCAAAAATGATCAGATCCAGGTCCTGCGGCTCCCAGCCCGCCCGCAGCAGTGCTATTTTAGAAGCTTCCAGTCCCAGATCCGATGATCCAACGCCGCCTTCGGCAGGAATCCAATGGCGCTGTTCGATCCCGGTTCGCTGCCGGATCCATTCATCCGATGTGTCCATCCATTGGGCCATTTCTTCATTGGTTACGATCCTGGGCGGCAAATAGCGCCCGGTCCCTCGTATTACTGTTCGTTTCATTTTCATCGTTTCCTTGCTAAAGGTTCAATGGTTCAGGGTTCACGGTTCAGGGTTGCCGCATATAAAAGTCTATAATATTTTCCATTTGCTATCAAATTTTTAATATCGATAAATTTGCAGATTACAATATTCGATGTTGGACGTTTCACGCCTTGGCGTGATTCAATGTTCGACGTTCATCAATTTAATTTTCGGTCAAACCGGCAGATTTTCAGGCCGACGGCCAGGCTGAACCTTGAATCGAGTTACCCCCACAACGCATCCCGCAGTCCTGAAGTTCGCTCGATTTTGCGTGCGATGGCGGCTTTAAAGACAGGTTCAGGTCCCCAAATAGAAACGGTTCGTCGGGCCCGGGTCAATCCGGTATAGATCAATTCCCGGGTTAATAGAGGATAATCGCTTTCCGGCAGCAGCAGGATGATATGTTCGAATTCCGAACCCTGACTCTTGTGAACCGTCATGGCATAAACGGTTTCGCACTCGACAAGTCGATGGGGTGCGAACCTTTTAACATCACCGGAGGCATCCGGAAAATAGACGTAGAGGTCACTGTCAGCTGCTTCCGGATCAGGCAGAGTGATCCCGATATCACCGTTGAAAAGCCCAAGGTTGTAGTCATTTTTGGTTATCAGAACCGGCCGCCCCCGATACCAGGCAGGCGTTTCCCGCAGGTCAAAGGATATCAGGCCTTCACGGCTTAGAACTTCTTCTGCCAGCCTGTTAATGGCAATTGCACCGGATGGTCCGATTTTAAGGGCGCATAAAATTTTAAACCGGGCAAATTCTTCCATCGCCGACCTGGGATCCTTTAATGTCAGGTATTTTCTGTAGCCTGTCACAATTTTGCGGCTGATATCGTGCGTCAGATATGCTTCGGACGATACCGGCTGCCAGGCAATGGATTTTTCGGCGGGATCGGTCAACAAAGCCAGCGCCGCCTTGCTATCACCGCGATTGACCGCCCGGCTCAATGCGCCGATACCGCTTTCCGCTGCAAATCGATAACTTTCCTGTAGAACTGTAATGCTGTCCTGCAGGCAGCCGGAATTTTGAGAAATCTGCGCCGAATCAGCGAGTCGGAATTGTGTCAATTGTTCAATCTTTGATAGAAAACCGTTGCTGAAGTCGTGAATCGCCTGCCGATCGCAGATGTCTCCCAGCACGGACCCTGCTTCAACCGATGCCAGCTGGTCTTTGTCCCCGACCAGCAACAGGCGGGCGTCCGGTGGTACTGCCTCAACCAGCTTGGACATCAAGGCCAAATCCACCATGGATGCTTCATCAACCACAACGACATGGGCCGCCAGGGGATTTTCGGCATTCCTGCGAAAATAGGGCGTACCGGCATACGGTTTCAGCAAGCGGTGTATGGTGGATGCTTCATGGGGGATAGCATTTTTAATCAGATCGCTGCAATTAAGAAGCCGTTTGGCTTCCAGGATGGACTCGCCGAGCCTGGCAGCCGCCTTCCCGGTGGGAGCGGCCAGATAAATCCGCGGTTTATCCGTCGTGATGCACTGCCATAACAGCGCCAGGATCCTGGCGATCGTGAAGGTCTTGCCGCTACCCGGTCCGCCTGTGATGACACTGAAGCGCTTTAAGGCCGCGACAACTGCCGCAACTTCTTGCCAGTCAATTTTACGAGGATCCGGGTTCGGGAAAAGCGTCTTCAGGTTTCGCGCCAATTCGCGGGAGTTAAAATCCTGCAGTTCGCCCACTGCCCGCTGCCGGATGGAATCCGAAAGTTTTTTTTCATATTCCCAGTAGCGGTAAAGATACAGTCGATGGTGGTTATCCAGAATCAGGGGACGGGTGCTGCCGGGCCGGCCAACCGCCGGGCTGGCCAGAAGATTTTCCTGCCAGCGGTCAACCGGCGGACACCGCAACCGGTCGGTTCCATCCGGCCTATCAAAAATAATGGTTTCAGCCAAAGCTTCAAGGTTCAGGCAAATATCTCCATTTCCCGTTGCCCGGCTGACCAGTGCCGCCGCCAGGAAAACATTCGGATCCTCCCCGGCGGAAAACCGCTCAATGAACCTGGCGAAATGGATGTCAATATCAGAAAATAGGCCCGTGGTTTTTAAAATGGATATTATGTTCGGCGACTTCCCGTTTGCCATCTTTTTACCTAATGAACTTAATAGCCGGGTATCAATGTCCTGCCCAGGGTATCGATACAGCCGAATTCGGGGAGATCAAAAAAAATTCCGTATTCGGGGCCCCGGTCGGGGGATACCCCGCGTATGAATATATAAAAAATACCGCCCAAGTCTTTCTCATAACGGTAATCCGATTTCCGGCGACGCAAATGCTGGTGCAGTGCCAGGGTGTAAAGATGGTACTGCAGGGTATAGTATTCCGTTTTCATGGTCTGATGCAATGAAGGTAAATCATAGGAATCGCAGCTCGGGCCCAAATAATTCGATTTCCAATCCACCAGATAGAAACGTTGCTCATGCTGGAACACCAAATCGATGTACCCCTTCATAAAGCCCCGGGTAGGGGCAAGATTGAGTTTTTCAATTTGGGTGGAAAAATCAGTCAGCATCTCATTGCGGCCGTGCGTCCTGAAAGCGTTTGCTAAATTGCGCGATGATAGGGTGTTTAATGGAAAATAAAATTCCATTTCATTTAACCGGTGCTTCATTCGAACGGAGGATAACTTCAATTGCGGCCTATCCGGCCGCAGCGCAATCGAAAGAACGTTTCGTAAAATCCGGCAAACGGCCGGCTGCCATTTCTGATCAAAACCGTACTGCTGCAGCTTTGCGGCCACCAGCCGTTCCAGGTCGGCAGGATTTTCGGCCGCATAATCGTGATGCTCCAAAATATCATGGAAAAATATTCCGGCCCGGGTACCCTTGGGAAACGAAAAAATAGAATTGTCGTCAGGTCGCTTCTCAATCGCGGCCTCCTCAGGCGAGACCATCACGTCGGGTGCGGCAGTGTGCACCAGTAGGTCGCGATCCGGCAAATCCGCCCCCGGTGCACCGGTCGATACCAGTGATGAATAGCTGGAAATCTTCCATGAATGATCAATTTTACCGCCGAATCGTCGACAGAACAGCGGCGCTTCCATTTCTTTGAGCGGTCTGAATTCCACATCCGGAACCGTTGGTGTCGGCAGGGATTCAACCCGGATGCTGTCGTGAGACCGGTCGGCGAGTTTTTTCAAATCCTGCAAGAATTCTGCATCTGTTTTAGCGCTAAATTGTTTCCTGACGTATTGGGTTATATCTTCGGCCGGAGATACCGCCGGCGGCTTTTCGCTGCAATGGAGCAAATACGCCAGAGACGAAGTTTCTGCTGTGTTGATGCGTCCCCAGGCAAGATAGCAGCATTGTTTGGCCCGGGTCAGGGCCACATAAAGCAGTCTTAAATTTTCAGATAGAAATTCATTTTGCGCGAGGGCCATATAGCGGCTGTTTGATTCTGACCCCAGATCAAGCGTCAACCGCCGGTCATCATCGATATCGTGAAAAGTAAACTCGGGTCCCCGGATCTGAGAGCCTTCCCATGCGAATGGACAAAATACGACCGGATACTCGAGGCCTTTGCTTTTATGGATCGTGACAATTTTTACGGCTTTCTCGTCGCTTTCAAGTCGCAGCTGATGTTCTTCAAGACGCGGCGTTCGGGGATCCCGCTGCTCAGCCAACCATTTTAACAGGCCGGTCATGCCGGAATTTGTTTCCGTGAATTGCCGATGGAGAATTTCAGCCAGGTGCAAGACATTGGTCAGTCTGCGTTCCCCGTCCGGCAGGCATAGGAGGCGCTCCTTAACATGTTCGTCGGCCATGAACTGGCGCAGCATGCGGATAAACCCATAACGCTTCCAAAGTCGATGATATTCCCTGAACCGTGCCATCCGGCTTTCCCACTGGTGCGATCCGAGATCACCGGAGACCAAATCCTCCGCCCGTGTTCCCATGATATCCGTGGCCATAGCCGCTTTAAGCTTTGAAAGGCCGGTCGGATCAACGATTCCGGTCAGAATTTTTTCCAATTCACAGGCTTCGCTGGAATCAAAGATATTCCCCGTGCTGTATAGAACCGACGGTACATTTCTGAGGTTTAAAATGTTCTTGATTAGTTGCGCCTGATCATTCGTACGGACCAATACGGCAATGTCACCGGGTTCAACCGGTGTTGCCTGGGATATCAGTCGACTTATTTCACCGCCGACCGCTTGAGCTATCAGCCGAACGGCATCTTCTTTATTGATGGGTTGATCCTCAGCGGAAAACTTTGACGCATCCAGATACCAGAGGATGAACGGCGTCCTGGAAGCCTCAGTGCGGCCGGGAGGTTTCCCGGCAGGGATACCGCTTTCGAAAGGAATCTCCTCGAAGACAAACGGCAATTTTGAACTGGAAAAAACGGCATTGACGGCGTTGATAAGTCCGGGTTGGGAACGCCAATTCTCAGTCAGGCTGAATTTGGCGGCAGCATTGCGAGAGGCTTTCATGTAAGAGAAAATATCGGCCCCTCTGAAACTGTAGATAGCCTGTTTAGGATCGCCGATCGTGAACAGCAGGCTGTTTTTGTGAGCGAATAGCCGGAATAAAATTTCATACTGAATGCTGTCGGTATCCTGAAACTCATCCACCAGAGCGGCTTTGTATTTGCGGCGAATCGCATCTTCCAGCAGATCTTTGCTTTCCGCGTGAAGCGCATTTCGCAACATCACCAGAAGATCCTCGAAAAATTGAATATTTTTCTCTTTTTTTCGCTTTTTCAGCTCGCATGCGGCATAGGCAAAAATTTTCGTTTTTAAAAACAAAAAATAGTTTTCCATTTCAGCGGTGAGATTTTCGGCCTGCCGGAATACCTGGTCGCAGAGATCAAAAAAATCGTGCTTAGGCGGTGTATGATTCTTTTTGGTCGATTTACTCAGTTTGCTGCTCGTCAATCTTTCAAATTTTTCAAAAAGAGGAAATCCGATGCTTTTTTGATCAGCCAGACGATCCATGGCCTCCACCAGCGCGATCACGCGCAGGTCTCTTTGAGTCATCGCAGAATTATCGGAAATTGGCTTCAGACTGCCGTAAATGACGGCGTTTAATCCCGGATCGGTCAGCGCCCGGATAACGGCCTCGCGGGATGGCGGCCAGGCTTTTTTTAATGCCGTCAATAAATCGCGAAACGGCTGGACGGCACCCAGCGCAGGTTCACGGATAGCGGGCAAAATTTTTATATCAGGAGTCTTTGCATAACCCAGCAGCTTGTAGAAATATTCCGATCCCTTGATCTTGTGGAGGGTAAAACCGATTAATTCAACCGGGGCGTGATAAAAGTGCTTACGCCAGAAATCATCCGCCACTTCCTGGGTTAGCTGAGTCTGATTGGTGATCAGCTCGGTGTCAAATAAGTTATGGGTTTCAAAGGCATTCTCATGCAATACACGCTGACAAAATCCGTGGATGGTAAAAATTGCCGCCTTATCAAAATCGATGAGCGTTTCATGGAGTCGCAATCCGGCTGCGGCGGGGTCCGGATATCTTTTGATCAGGGCCGCGATAAAGGGTTCATCGCTTTCGCCGCGCGCAAAAGCTTCCTTGGTCAGGACCAGCTTGTGGCGGATTCTATCCCTCAATTCTTCGGTAGCCGCATTGGTAAACGTCAGCACCAGGATCTGATCGACCTGCAATTGCGTTTCCAAGATCAGCCGGATAAACAGGCCTTCAATATTGTAGGTCTTGCCCGTGCCGGCACCGGCTTCGATCAGATTAATTCCGGCAAGGGGTGCATTGAGCAGATCAAAGGGTTTCAATTAAAAATGTCCGTTGTGTGTGGTCAGTTGTCAGTCGTGGGTTTACGAAGGAATCACGGGTTACGCGTCACTGCTGACGGGCTGCGTCTTTCAGACAAGCAGCCGGCATCTCAGTACCCAGCACCCATCATCCAGTATCGAGCATCCAGTATATCGAGCATCCGGTATCGAGCATCCAGTATCCAGTGGCATCACATCTTGCCGTTTAGCCGGTAAATAAACGCCAGCACCTCGGCCACAGCCCGATACAATTCCGGCGGGATTTCGGTTTCCAGGTCAAGGGCTTCCAGAATTTGAGCCAGGTTTTTATCTTCGTAAAGAGGTATATTATTTGCTTTAGCGATTGCAACGATTTTTTCGGCAACCTCTCCGCGACCCTTGGCAATGACCTTCGGCGCCCGGTCTTTTTTTCCATCGTATTTCAGCGCAACTGCTTTGGGAGATTTATCCATGATTAAATCCGTAAATCGACCCGCCTGTCGCCGGCAATCTGAATATCTTCATGATCGAAATCCCTTATTTTTTTTTGGGAAACCATGACCCGCAAAAAAAGCTGGTCGAAAAATGGAGCCAGCAATTCCTGCAATTCAGAGTATTGTTCCTGGAGTTTGGTTTTTATCGGCCGGTCTTTGACATAAAAGGTCACAGTCAAATCTCTTCCCAATAGGTAAAAATCCGCGCGTAAATCACCCAATCGATCCATCGACAGCAGCAGGGATATTTGAACCCCTTCTCTTTTGCCTGCCTTCGGCTTCTTTTGAAAATAAATCTTTAACCTGGCTGCATGGGTATCATCTTTCAACGGCAGGGCGTAACTGAAGACTTGGAAGGGTGCCTCCGTAGCCAGTTGTTTAACCGCCCTGCCCTGTTGCTCGTCAATGTCGGTCAGCAAGGCATCCACCGCATGGCGCAGGGTTGAGACCGCCTTGGCGTCCAGGGCCTTTGCCAGAGACATTTCATCCTCAGCAAAATCTTTTAACAATATAAGGTTGGCTTTCAGATCGTGGGCCGCAAGCGTTTCCGGATCGGGAAAGCCGGTCATTGGCTGGTCTGTTCCCGGTTCAGCGTTGTCGGACAATTTTAAGATGACGGTTTCAAGAAACTTTTCAAAGAACAGGCCCGAACTTTCCAGATATGCCTTGAGGCGTGGAACGATATCGGCGACATTTTCTTTTAAATCGAAAGATTCAAAACGGGCATTTAAGGCGGCCAAAAGATTGAGAATCGGCATTGGCATTTTGGGGGCATTTTGAGGCGCCAGCGCCTGATTTAGAATCGGCTTCAAGCCGTTTAGAATGTCTTTAAAGCCTTGCGCGGCCGGATATTGCGCAGACCGGGGCATTGAAGCTGTCGGGAGCGTCTTGATTTGTTCCGGACTGAGCAGATTCAGTTTGAGCTGCCGGCCGCATTCCTGTACCCGGACGAGCAGTTCTTCACCTAACGTCACCGGGATTTTCACATCTGCGGTAGTCCTGAAATTGCCGAAATCAATCAGCGCCCGGTCACCTCTCAGCTCCAGGACTTTTATCCTCAGGATACTGCCGGGGTTGAACATATCCGTGTTCAATACCGCTTGATACACCTCGGGCTTTATAGAAACCGTTATCTGGGGCGATATCTCCATGATACGAACTGAACAGTGAAGATTGAATATTGGGGGGAATTCTATCGTTTATTAGGCAATAAAACGACAGGCGTCCATAAACAGTCAATTTCCATTCTTCAATCAGCCTCTTTATCCTTTGTATAATAAACGCCGGGTATCCAGCTTTTGTGAATTTTAGCCGTCTGTTCCGGGTCGGCTTTGGTTTCGTCGATAAATTTGAAATTTACCCATCCGATCCGGATGACATCGTCATGCTGTAATTTCTGGTGTGTCACCGCCCGGTTGTTCACCCGGGTTCCGTTCGTACTTCCCATGTCCCTGATGTAATATTCAAATTCGGTCCCGGAATCCGGGCTTTCCAATTTTTCGATGACGGCGTGGGCGGTGCTTACCACGGCATCGTCAATAAAAATATCGCATTGCGAACTGCGGCCGATGCTCAACTCTGGTTTGTCTATCGGACATTTGTTGATTGCCACCCCGTCATGCAGCTGTACGATTAGTGCCATGCGCTTTCTCCTTATATGTTAGGGGCCTGGCCCCCATTCCAGGATTGATGCAATTGCTCATGCCTCATAGATATCCTTTTCATTCAACAATGGTTTCGGTCATTAAGGCAATTGGGTTTAGGATTTGTTGAGGGAAATATGCAATTTGCCAAGCCCCTACAATTTAATCTCCCTGCTGTACGTGAACATCGGCTCGAATACCTGCAAGGCGATTTCCTGAAAATTCTCGTCGATGGGGTCCAACCGGCGAAAACAAAGATCGAAAAAAGGATCGGCGGATTCACCTGCGGCGTATTTCGCAAAATCGCTGCCAAGCCATTTCTTTCTGGCTCTGGATAAGGCGCACGCCTCAGGTGCGGTTTTTTTCAGCAATTGCTCGGCATATTCATAGGAAGACCTCGGGAAAAAATGAATCGGTTCCTCCAATCCCCGCCGAAACAGGGTGAGAAGCGCTTCCAGAATCGGCAGGCTGCCGGCGACCGGTTCAAACCGAATTGCTGAATCCTTGCAAATTAAAAAGCTGTTTTTATTGTAATGCGATGGTGCCGTTAGACCATAGGCAAGATGATACACCCACGCCTTCAGGAGGTCGTTGACTCTACGCCGGGCATAACGGATGTGAACATAGCCATGGTCGGATATTGACGCCAGGCGTCCGCTGAGATGAAAGCCGGCTGCGGTAAGGTCAACTTCGATCGGCGCCGCTGACATGGTAGTGGAGAACTTCTCAATTTGGCGGATAAAAGTTTGCACGTCCAGGCTTATTTCAGCATAATGATACTCGCCGACGTTGCCATGGGGCAGCTGACCGATTGCTTTTTGGATAGGTTTGAAATCTTCCGGATTGCCGCCTGCAAGCATAGATTTTACCAGATTTTGTTCCACCAGATATCTGTCCAGCGCCTGAAGGTCGAAGATTTCGCGTTCGTCGGACAGATAGGTTTCATCCGGCAGCTGGATTCCCAAGCGCCGTTGAATTAAAAACATGGCCGGATTGCTGAAAAACAGATGTACGGCGTCAAGCTCAAGATGATGCCATTCTTCAGCTTCTTCCGGCGTGAACGGAAGCTTTTCAGCGAAGAAAGGCGGCAGCGCTTTTTTTTCATGGGCGCCGGCCGCAGCGACCATATTTCCGGCGGAATAGCTGAACAGCCCGGTGCCTTCACGAAAATACCATTCAGAAAACGGCTGCAGTCGATGGAAAGTAACGATATGTTCAAGCACATTGCCATCGCGCGCGGCAAAGCTGGTTTCGATCGTGTCCAGCAATTCACTGACCAGCACGGATGGCGGAATCCGGGCGTTATCCTGAATACTCTGCCCCACGTAACTGATATAAAATTTTTGGCGGGCTGAAATAATAGATTCGAGGAAAAGGTACTTATCGTCGTTGCGGCGGGATCGGTCGCCGATTTTGGGAAAGCGGGCCATCAAATCGAAATTCAGCGGCTGATAATCTCTTGGGAAGGCGTCATCGTTCAAGCCGATCAGACAAATGACCTTAAATGGAATGCTGCGCATCGGCAGCATGGCACAAAAAGTGACACCGCCCGAGAGAAAACCCGTCCCGTAAGCATTTTGTTCCAAAAGCGATTTCAGATACGCGCGGATGACTTCCAGTTTAACGGGGGTGTCAAAGCTCGCCTGAGCTTCTTTGTCGCGCAAATCATTCAGCGTATGACGCAGCAGCTGAAGTTCTCGTTCAGCGGTTTCATCCGGTCTAAAAAATTGCTCCAGCAGGTCGACCAGGACCTCGTGCCATTCGCATAACTTTCTGGGCAATCCCAGGGTGCGCGCCCAGGCAAAGAGCCGGTCGGTGAATTCTAAAAAACGGCCCAGAATCTGTGCGCCGCCGCCCTCGATGTTGTCATAGGGTACAATTCCGTGAAACATGGTCTTGTTCTCACCCGGCATGGCGTATCCCAGGATGAGTCTTTCCAGGCCGGCCCGCCAGGTGTTTTCCGCAAAGCCCGGCAAGCCGGCTTCAAGTCGGCTGTTTTCATCAATACCCCAGCGAATGTGGGTGTCTGTGATCCAGTGTTCGATGATTTTAAGATCAGAATCTGCCAGGTCGAATCTTTCTTTGATACCGGGAAACTCAAGCAACCCGGCGACCTGGCCGGCGCCGAATCGGCTCCCGGCAAGTTCAAGTAAGGCCAGAAAGCCATCAATCATCCGGCTTGCGCGGCGGGGGCTTTGATCCGCGATACTGAAGGGGATGCGCAGAGCCTCTTCGGTTTGGCCCGCAAACACCGCCTGCACATACGGTGCATAGGTTTCAATATCCGGTGTCATTACGATGATGTCTTTCGGCAGTAAATCCGGGTCTTCTTCAAACATGGCCAGCAGATTGTCGTGCAGCACCTCGATTTCCCGCATGGGACTGTGACAGGAATGAACCTGAACGGAAGTATCCGCTTTTGACACATAATCGCACCCGGTTGACATCTCCCCAGACTGATCCGCACCTGACGGCAAGGCGCTCGCAACAGAATCGGGTTTCTGCCTGTCCCTCAGATTTAAAATATCCGACTGGAGACAGGCGAGCAGGGACTGCTCCCCCGGCTCCAGGAAATGTTCCGCAATTTCGCATTCAAAATCGGTGATCAATTCAAAAAAATCACGCCCCAGCGTTCCCATGGAAGCCAGAAGTTGATTGCCCTTTTCGAAATGGTACCATGCGAGGTTTTCAGCTACCTGGGGATGTTTCCGGCGAATTTTCTTTATCTCACGATCCGATACAATATCCGCCCAATATTCCCGGCAGGGATCGATTAGAAAAAAGTTGATATCGATGACCCTGGACAACTCGGCGAAAGCCTGGAGGTGAAAAAGGGGCAGATAGGAAATACCAAATATCGAAACCCGGGCAGGCAGGTCGATGCGGTCATGACCCGGATGCCGCATTTTCTCAAGCAGCATTTTTCGCAAATGGGCGCGGTGTCGGCGCTCGGGATCGGCGGTAAGCTCCCGCCAGAGCCTGGCCTGCCATTCCTGCGGCTGCTTTTTTTCTTCCTTCCCCTGCTCCCACTGCAGAATTAATTCAGGGCGAAAGACAAGGTACTGGTCAAATAAATCGGCGATTTTGCCTGAAAGCTGAAACAGCTTGAGCTGATTGTCGTCGTCTGCAAGATAGGTCTTTAAGCTGTCAAATTGCTTTTGTTCAAGACAGCCCGGAATGATCCCCATGAGCCGAAATGTCATAACGTCCGGGTCAAACGGTGAAATATCCGGCAAATCCGGCATTATGCTCTTAAAGATTTCTTCCAGGAAGGCATTGGGGAACGGAAATGAACAGTTTGCGCTGACGCCGTTGTGTTCGGCAAGCGCCATGGATATCCAGCGCTCCATGCCCCGGCTTTGCACGAGGATTATTTCGGAAGCCAGGGTTGACGGCAAAGGGTTCCGGATAATCCGTGCCAGCTGTTCGGCCAGAATTTCCATGCGGTTGCTGGTATGTATGAATAAACCCGGCATAGAATAATTGAACTGGAATAATGGAATTGTGGAATGATGGAAAGGTGGATTTTTATCGCACCTTGTTGAAAAATATCACAATCCAAAAGATAAACCAATCATGGAACAACAAAATTGAAGAAAATGTTTTGCAGAGTGATTTTATTCTGTAAATTTATATGCTTGTCAACTAAATACAATAAGGTCATCATTCAAGGTTCGGTGATTCAATCCTGTGAATTCTCCTTTTTACAGAATTTTTCCAGAAAATTTAAGGAAGTTTGCAGATGTTCGAAATTAAAGACCTCTAGGGACACGGTTCCATTAAATTTTTTCAAAATTTCAAGAACCGGTTGATGTCGACTTTCCGGCAACCGGTCCAAAGACAGGTGGTCTTTACCGTGTTGCACTCCGTGCAGGTGGATGATGGCAACGCGCCCGGCAAACATATTGAAAAACGCTTGAATGTCGTCGCCTCTCATGATCAGGTGGCCGATATCCATGCATATGAACAGTTTCAGGTCTTTGATGATATTTTCCATAATGGTAAATGGATAATTGAGGGACTCGATCGCAAGCCTTTCGGCCGGGACACCGGATTTCAGCATTTCCGCAAGATTGCGGTAAACTATATCCTGCCATTTTCTGACAGACTCATCTCCAAATGCATCGACTGGAAAGGGTACGTGGAGCGTGCAATTGGAGGGAGAAAGTCGCTCAACCCGCGTGATGATATTCAACAGCTTGGCAACAGCCTGCTTGCGCCTGGCTGGATTCGGATCACTGATGGCGATATCCGTCGGTAAATGAACGTTATAGGTCAAGTTAAATTCGCGTGACAGGTGCCGCAGATCGGCAATCACGGTTTTGGAGAGCAGTGCTGTGCTCGGTCCACTTTCAAACAGCAGCAATTCGATTTCATCCACAAACGGTCCCAGCATCCTGACATTGGGAACGTAAAGATCCGGATAAATAAAGGAAGTGGTGCCGATTTTGAAGGGATAGAAATCCTTGTATGATTTAGTTAAAAAAGGATAGGTATATAATTGATTTAACATATTTAATTTTTTTAGAGTTTCCTTTGAAGCCCGGTTTGTAATTTGGAATTTTGGTCATTGTAATTTGTTTGAGCCCGCCCTGGTGCGACTTGCTTGGGTTACACCTTTGTTCTGCTCTGGCATGGGCGTGAATGCAGTAAATACTTCAGGCGTCAAATCGGTCTGGGCCAGGGATTTGTTATTTGAAATTTGTGATTTCGATGGACGCCAGCTCTACGCCGTGGGTTCCTTAAGCAACGAGCTCCAAGAGGATTTCCGTCCATATAAGCAACACAACCCACAAAAAAGAGGACAGCAGCATAATGTCACACGCTTTTCTTATGTGGACCGGCTGAGTTTGGCCGAAGTGCACCCCGATAAAAGGTTTGTTCACCAGTTTGCCCTGGTAATAATTGGGACCATTGAGCTTGACGGCCAGCGCACCGGCAAAGGCGGCTTCCGGAAAGCCGGCATTCGGGCTGGAATGCTGCGCTCCTTCCAGGACGGCAGTTTTCAGGGACCGTGCCCCCGCTCCTGAAAGAATCTGACTGGCCAGGGAAATGACCAATACGGAAAATCGCGCCGGCAGAAAATTCAAGATATCGTCAATTCTGGCGGATGCTTTGCCGAACTGCAAGTAGGCTTCATTTTTATACCCCACCATCGAGTCCAAGGTGTTGGCCATTTTGTACGCCATTGCCAGGGGGGCGCCCCCGATGGCTGCAAAGAGCAAGGGCGCTGTGACGCCGTCCACGAGGTTTTCGGCCACAGTTTCAACAACTGCCCTGGCAATTTCCCCCGCATTGTACTTTTGGACGTCCCGGCCGACAACTTGGGCCACTTTTTGGCGGGCTTCATTGACCTTGTTTTGCATGAGACAATCGTGTATTTCCAGGGCTGCATCTTCCAAAGAGCGGGCGGCAATGCAGAAATATATCAGGACGATTTCAACGCCATAACCGAGCCAGGCATGGAAGGCGGCGCTGACCGCTATCACCAGATATGTCAACAACCAGGTGCCGGCGATTAACGTGGCTGCATACACGGCGCCTGCCAATACCAAATTAGATGAGATTTTTCGGAAACGGGGTTCTAATGTCGCAATGGCATATCCCATCCAGCGCACCGGGTGGGGCAGTGTTGGCGAATCTCCCAGAGCCAGGTCCAGTAAAAAAGCTGCCGGCAAAATCAACCATAGCGTGTAATGCGCCATCATGAGCCGACCAATCGCCCTTTGACCGCATTTTGACGGGCACCCTCTTGATTTTGAGACAAAGCGATGAGCTTTTGGGCAACCAGACTGTTTGCTTCGGGGGTTTTCGGAGAAACCCGAATAAATTTATCCGAAAGCCCTTCAAAATTGGCACAGTTCCGAATGAGAACCTTTTCCTCGGCCAGCCGCTCCCAGGCGGTTCCCGCCGGGAGATGCGCCGGCAGCCTGATGAGCACAAACGGCGTTTGGCTGCGATATATTTTAAATTCCGGGGCCGCGCTGAATGACTCATAAAATTGTTGCCGCTGCCTTGCCAAATTCGTCCGGGTGTTTTGGATAAAAGCTTCGATCAGGTGTTTATGGCCGGACAGAAAACGAACGGCTTCGTGGGCCAGACTGTTTACACTCCAGGGCAAAAGATCGCGCCTTAACTGCTGGACATGGTGGTTATTTGCAATGATAAATCCAATCCTCAGGCCCGGAATTCCAAATATTTTAGAAATGGAAAGCAGCACCATTACGTTGTCGAGTCCTGAATTTATCATGCTCTCCTGTTTTGCATTGGAAATAAATGGCATGTAGGATTCGTCGATAACAAAGGTGCTCCGAGGGCAAGATTTACATAACTGATATAATTTATCATATGGTATCAGGACCCCGGTCGGATTATTCGGGTTGCATATAAATACGGTGTCGAAGTGTTGGATACTCAGCTGCAGCCGATCCGGGTCGGGAAAAAAAGCTTCTGATTCGCGGGCCGAAATAATTTTGCAGGCCAGGCGGTTGCGGTCACAGGCATCTGCGTAGTCGGAATAGGTTGGACCGACAATCAAGGCGCTTTTTGATTTCAACACCCCGGGTATCGAGTAAATCAATTGGGTCGTTCCATTTCCGGCCAGCATTCGGCTGGAATTCAGACCCAAATAATCCGCAAAATGTTCTGCGGTTTGCCGCCCGTCGACTTCAGGCAATCTGGTGATTGTTTCCAAATTTTCCTTGAGAAAATCGATCAGACCCGGCGGCGGCCCCAGGGGATTTATATTGCAGCTCATATCAAGGATATCTGCCGGGCTGCAATTCGCCTGCCGGGCAACCGCATGAATATTGCCGCCGTGACCGAATGTCATCGCGCTCCTCCGATGGAAGCCACCAAAAACAGTCCGGCTTCGGTAACTTCCGCCATGGCGCCCAGCATGTCGCCGGTGATGCACCCTACCCGTCTCTGGTAATACCGGATCAACCCCGCAGTCAGGACGGCGAAGCAAAGGTTGAGCCAGATTGTCTTCCAGCCCAGGATTAAAGAGAGCAGCACCGGAACCGAGAGTCCCCAAAAAGCCGACAGCGGCAATTGGGCTTTAAAAAAATCCGCCCCGGTGCCGCCGTCCGGACGCCCGTAGGGCAGATAGCGCATACCGAACAGCATGCTGGCCCGGGCATAGGCCGGCACAATAATCAGCAAAATGGTGCGCTGGGCGTCCAAACCCGCAATACCGGCCCATTTAATGGATAATCCGCCTAGAATGGCAACCAGGCCCATTGTGCCCAGCCGGCTGTCTTTCATGATCGTTAGTATCTTTTCTCTTGATCGCTGCCCCAACAAACCATCGGCGGCGTCACCCAAGCCATCGATATGAAAGGCGCCGGTCAGGATCGCTAAAAAGACAACATCGAGCAGGGAACCCGCCGACCGGCCCCATAAACTCACGGCGACGTAATCAAACATGACCAGCAGCCCGCCCAGGACAATCCCCACGAGCGGAAAATAGGGAATCATGCGGGGCGGATCAAAGGATTCGGACCGACCCCAGGGCAGGATGGTGATAAATTGGATGGCGGAGATAAATCCCTTCACTTATCTGTTTCCTTTTTCCCACTTAAAAATTCGATGTCGGGCGTTGGATGTTCATTTAATTTTGACCGGAATACCCGCCACCATCCAGACGACCCGGTCTGCCTGAGCGGCAACGGCCTGGTTGGCCGCGCCCGCAAGATCTCTGAACCGGCGCGCAAGTCTATTTTCGGGGACAATGCCGGCCCCTACTTCGTTGGAGACGAGAATAACCGGACAGCTTGCCGACGCAAGGGAAGGTATCAGACTGATAATCCGTTCATTAATTAATTCATCATCTTCGGTTTCCATCAAAAGATTGCTGATCCATAAGGTCAGGCAGTCCACCAGAAGCACATCCGCCTGTCCGCTGTATTCAATAATTGCCTGCGGCAAATGGATGGGGGTCTCAACAGTCTGCCAGTCCTGGCCGCGTTCTTTTTGATGCCGATCGACCCGCTGCTTCATTTCCGCATCACGGGGCACGCAGGTTGCAATAAAGATTTTTTTTTCTCCTGCAATCCCGTCGGCTGTTTCCAGCGCATGGCGACTTTTACCGCTCCTGCAGCCACCGATGACAAAGACAATTTCTTTCAAGTCATATCTCCAAACAACACCTTAAAGGACCGGATATAATTTCATATTACCTAACTCAATACACCTTATAAACTCAAAAAACTCACTAAACTTTACTGCACCAGTTTCATAATGCCCCTGACATCGATATGGCTTGCAAAATGTTCAGCCAGCAAATCATACTCTTTACTTCTGGCTTCCAGGCCTTCCAGCTGTGGAACTTCAATATTCCGCAGGCCGATCTGCTGCAGCCAAATTCGGGTAATGGCAGGATTGTCGAATATGCCATGGATATAGGTCCCCATTCTTTTAAAGTCCGGGCTGACACATCCATCATCATCACGGGTCGGGGCATGATTGCGTTCGTATACCTGAAAAAGCGGCGCTCCGCCATTGCGATGGGTCTGGCCCATGTGAATCTCATATCCCGCACCGTTGGCACCCTGCCGGGAAAATTTTGTCAGCGTCGTGACCTTGGGAGCTTTCAGCTCAGTTTCAACCGAAAGCAGGCCCAGCCCCTCGGTTGACCCGGGGCGGCCTTCGATGCCGTCCGGATCGTGAACCTGACTGCCCATCATCTGATAGCCCCCGCATATTCCCAGCACGTGGCCGCCCTGTTGAACATAATCCGCTATTTTTTCAGACCATCCTCCTTTACGCAGCCATTGCAGGTCAAAGCGCGTATTTTTGGATCCCGGCAATATGACAGCGCAAAATTGGGAAAGATCCTGAACCTTTTCCAGAAAGAAAACCGACAACCCCTTTAAAGCCGCCAGCGGATCGAAATCATTAAAGTTGGAAATGTGCGGCAGGCGGATAACTGCGATAGACGGTCGACCATCCCGGGCGGTAAATATCCGTCCCGGTCGTTCGATAACCACCGAATCCTCAGGTTCAATGTGAATATGATCATACCAGGGAAGAACGCCGAAAACTTTCTTGCCGGTTTGGCGTTCGATCCAGTTGACGCCGTCTTCGAACAGGCGGATATCCCCCCGGAATCGATTGATGATAAAGCCCTTGATCATGTCCCGCTGCTCAGGTTGAAGACAGTCCAGGGTTCCGACAATTTGAGCGAACACGCCCCCGCGATGGATGTCGGCCACCAGAATTACCGGCGCCTGAGCATATGCCGCCATGCGTAAATTGACGATATCATTGTCCATCAAGTTGACTTCAGCGCACGAGCCGGCACCCTCCAGGACAATCAGATCATAATGCCGGACCAGGCGACTGAGGGCGGCGGCGGCGGTATTGAAAAGAGTTTCCTTTTTGCCATGGTAATCAGATGCCGTGGTATTCTCCCTGACCTGGCCGAGCACAACCACTTGGGAGCCGATTTCACTGGTGGGTTTGAGCAGCACAGGGTTCATATCCACCTGCGGGGCAATGCGTGCGGCTTCGGCCTGAACGATCTGGGCCCTGCCCATTTCCAATCCTTCGGGCGTCACGCCTGAATTATTGGACATGTTCTGGGCTTTAAACGGTGCCACCCTCAGGCCCTGTCTGACGAAATAGCGGCAGAGAGCGGTGACGACAATGCTTTTTCCCACATCGGACCCGGTCCCCAAAATGGCAATGCAAGGCGCTTTTTTCTTTAAATTTTCAACTGTAATTGTCGTTTTTTTATCCTCCTTATGAGACCCTGCGTAATTTATGAGCGAACCGGGCTCATAGAACCTCACAACGGCTTCCTATTTTTCAATCCCGACCCGCGCCTTGACGCCTTTTTCAAAGTAATGCTTTAACGATTTTACTTCCGATACAAGGTCTGCCCGTTCAATAATTTCAGGTGCCGCCCCGCGGCCGGTGATGACCAGCTCCAGACTATCCGGTTTTGAATCGATTATCTCCAGCAACGAATTCATAGAGAAAAGCCCGCAGGCAACGGCCACGTTGGCTTCATCCAGCACAACCAGTTGATGCTTTCCCCCTGCCATGACGGATTTGATGCGTTGCAGGCCTTGGGTGGCGGCTTCAATATCTTCTTTTTGCGGCTTTCCCCTGACAAAACGGCCGAGTCCGAACTGATCCAGCGTAATCCGGTCTGCAAACCGCGTCAACGCCTTAATTTCGCTGTAATCCCCTTTTTTAAGAAACTGGGCAAAGTAAACCGTTAGCCCGGCCCCGGCTGCTCTCAGGGCCAGACCCAAGGCGGCGGTGGTTTTACCCTTCCCGTCGCCGGTGTAAATATGAATGTAACCCTTCATCATGCGTCAGCCACAGTCAGTTGTCTAAAAATGCTTCAGGGATAACTCCAATTCCAGCTAAATTCAGAAAATGCCTAAAATGTCTAAAATGCGCTAAAGTGCCTAAAATTAAAGTATCGCTTCGCTCCGTCATGTATAAAAAAAGAAAGGATTCCTTAAATATTCAATCCTTTACCATATTTCTCAGCATAACCCCTGGGGGTCACCATAAAATCAAGGTAGCGGCTGGAGGTGCTGCTGCCGATAAATACGGTGGTTTGCATATCCACCTGTTCCCGGTGCAAATCTGACAGGGGAACAATCCGAACTTGCTGGTTTTCCCGCATCGCGCCGGCGACAATGCCCACGGGCGTGAGGCTGTCACGATATTTGAGCAAAATTTTCTGAGCGCTTGCCAGCTGCCAGGTTCTCTTTTTGCTTTTGGGATTATACAACACCACCACAAAATCGGCTTTGGCGGCAGCTTCGAGCCGCTGTTCAATGAGATGCCAGGGAGTGAGCAGGTCGCTGAGGCTGATGGCGGCAAAATCGTGGGTCAGGGGCGCACCGAGCAGGGCGGCGCCGGCGCAGAGTGCCGGTATCCCCGGTACGACCTCCACCAGCAGGGTGGACCCGGCATTCCGGTTATTCGCAAAAGTTGCCGGGGCTGCGATGGCGATGTTATTTTGTTGGCAGATCTCAAATACCAGGCCGGCCATGGCATAGATTCCCGGATCGCCGCTGGATACGATGGCGCATGATTTCGCTCTCTGGGCCTGTTCAATCGCAGCTTCCACCCGGTCGACCTCCTGGGTCATCCCGGTGCTGATGATGGTTTTACCCGCTATCAGCGGCTGGATTAAGTCGATATAGGTGCGGTAGCCCACCACCACATCGACAGCGGACAGCACATCCGCCGCACGCTTCGTCAGATGATCAGGATCTCCGGGACCGATGCCGACTATGAAAAGGCGATGCGGGCCAGGGCCACCGTTGCGTTTCGGGTTGTGTGCTTGGGAACGATCAGCGTTCCGTTTTGGGCTGCGAGTATTGCCGCTGCTTCGCATACGCTTTTTACTCCAACATGTTTTTCGACGACCGTTGACGGATTTTCAACATTCTACGACCTGCTTCAACTGCTCCCGCGCAAAGAAGACAAGCGGCAGTTTGAGATATCGGCCAGCGCGATTAAGCCGGCTTCATCTGCCTTGACATCAATGGAGGCAATGCATTTCAGGCTGGATAGCGCCAGGTTGTTGGCCGCAAACACTTCTTCCAGCAGTGCTTTAATTTCTAAAGCGTCGGTGTTGCGGTTGCATCCGATGCCTGCCACCAGGCTGGCCGGCCGCAAAATCAGCACCTGCGGCGGCAGATCCCATCTGATATCATCGATGAAAACCCCCGCAATTATCTCGCCTTCGATATTTCGACCGTTTTCCTTCAAGCATTGCTTTAATTCCCCATACGGCAAGACCTTGGATTTCGGCAACCATCTTTTAAAAAATTAAACGGGTCGTGGACGTGAACTGGTTGGCCTTTGAGCAGCGCCATGTTCACGGATTTAATGGCCTTGGGATTTTCGATGAAAAGGTTTTTCTGCCGGGCCAGAACATCGATCGCCGGGACTCGATTGACATCGGTAGCGGTGGTGATCACCGGATCGGCGCCGATAATTGCAGCGACTTGTCGGGTCAATTCATTGGCGCCCCCCAGATGTCCGGCCAGCAGGCTGATCGCGTGATACCCCCCGTCGTCCACGACAACGACGGCCGGGTCTTCGGTCTTGTGTTGAATCAGCGGTGCGATTATTCTTACCACAATTCCGGTGCTCATAATAAAAATGTGGCCGGCGTATTGATGAAATTTGTGTTTTATCGTCTCGGCCAGGTTCTGAAATGTCGGAAATTCAGTGCTTGTCGCTGTGATGTTTTGGGAAACAAACACCTCAACATTCGGCAGATTATGGAATATCTTATCCCCCAGCCGGATGCCGTTTGGTGTCAGAATCCATAGCGCGAATCTATTTTTCTTATCTGTACCCATGCTTGAATTTTTTATCGTAAAGCTTTGATTTATATTTCAAATTATCAGCATCAACTTCCAAGGTTTTTCCGACAACGATCAGGGCTTGTCTGGTAATTTTTTCGGTTCTGACTCTTTCCGCCAGATCTTTGAGACGCGTTACAATGACTTTTTCTTCCGGTTGACTGGCCCGATAGACCACGGCGCATGGAGAATCTTTTCCATAGGCATCGGCCAATATTCGGGCAGCATCATCAATCATCGACATGCTCAGATAAATCGCCATCGACGCCTGATGGCCTGCCAGTGACGCCAAGCCTTCTTTTTCCGGCACCGGCGTGCGGCCGGCCATGCGGGTTAGAATCAGCGTCTGAGAGACTTCGGGCAACGTATATTCGATACCCAGGGCGGCGGCGGCGGCAAATGCGGCGGTAACACCCGGAATCATCTTACAGGGAATTCCGCGTTTTTTAAGCTCAGCCATTTGCTCAAAAACGGCGCCGTACAGACTCGGATCCCCGGTGTGCAGGCGAACCACGCGCTTGCCTTCCGCATAAGCAGCTGCAATCGTCGCGACGATTTGCTCCAGATTCAGGGACGCGCTGTTTACAGCCTCTGTATCAACCCGCGTCCATTTAAGCAAAACTTCCGGCACCAGTGATCCTGCATAAACCACCACATCCGCCGCCATCAGTGCCTTCTGTCCTTTAACCGTAATAAGTTCCGGATCTCCCGGACCGGCACCGACGAATAAAACCGGGTTTTCGATTGCGAATTGTGGATTGCGGATTGCGGATTTGGTATTATCTCGTTTCAAATAATTATTCCTGGTTTTAGCCTATTTTTGACTTTAAATCATATTCAATAAGCTGTTATTTTCATTAAGTGAATTGCTTTTTATTCTCTTCAATAAGGGCCATTCTCCCGCTTAGAAACAGTCTATTCAATCTGAAATCCGCAATCCACAATCCGAGATCCGGCAACGATCCACACCGGATTCTGGGCTTCCAGTCGCTGGGCCCATGGCATTTTGCGGCTGCGGTTTATCTGAACCTGGACAACTTCCGCGGTAAAGCCGAGGGCGGTTAAGGTATCCGTCGCCGTTTGAATATTCGGCAGCAGGACGGTATTCACGACAACCCGGCCGCCGGGTTTAAGAATAGAAACGGTGCTGGTGATGATCGCCTTAAGCGCTTGGCCGCCCCCGCCGATAAATATCCGGTCGGGCCTGGGGAGATGCCCCAGTCCATCCGGCACCGCCGCCTGGAGTATCTCTAAGTTTTCGACTCCAAACCGGCTTTTGTTGATTTCAATCTGTTTGATTCTTTCAGGATTTTTTTCCACCGCAAATACTTTGCCCCGGTTTACCAGCAGGGCCGCTTCAACGGCAACCGAACCGCTGCCGGCACCGAGATCCCACAGAATATGATCCGGCAGCAGCCGGAGCTTCGCCAGTGTTATGGCTCGGATTTCCGATTTGGTAATTAGTCCCTTCTCGTGGGCATAGCAGTGATCCGGCATCCCGAGATACGGCGGTTGCTTTGCCGTATAATCAGGTGGGCATCTTTTGATAATGACCAGATTGGGTTCGGCAAAGACCGTTTCAGCGGCCTGCACCGGACGATACCAGCTGAAGCGTTCGTCGGCCGTCCCCAGGGATTCGAGAACACAAAGCATAATATTTTCCAGATCTTCCTCCACAAGCCGTTTGGCAATCCAGGCCGGATTATGGGACGGATCGGTAAACACGGCCACCACATTTTCTTCATCCAGAGCATGATATAACTCGCGGACACTATTGCGGCCGTGCAGACTCACCACGCGAACCTTGCTCCAGGGTTCTTTGATGCGGGCAAAGGCAGCAGCAACCGATGAGATATTGGGATAAATGACAACATTTTCAGATCCCAGGGCGTTTACCAGGATCGATCCGATTCCAAAAAACAGCGGATCCCCGGAGGCCAGCACCACGACGGCTTGCGTTGCCGCCCGGTTTCTAACGAAGTCGACGGCTTCGGCGATATTTTTATCAAGGGTCATTTTGTGGGCGGGGCTGTCTTTGAAATAATCCAGCGCACGCTTTCCGCCGACCAGAATATCGGCGGCCCTGATAATTTGCCAATGCCGCGCAGTCAGATCCTCGGGCGAAAGCCCGATACCGATAATTGCAACCGGTTTCAAATGGATAGCCCCCCTTCTGCTTGGACCTCCGTCCGAACAAAATATTTTCGCCTCCAAGACACAACCACACTAAGATGAACTTTAACCAAAAGATACGTTTTGTGTCTTGGAGCCTTTGTGGCAATATCAATCAATCTCGGAATCAAAAAAAATATTTCCATTATAATCAAAGATTACACTGTGAATCTTTAAATCGGAACCTGCGAAAATCTGAGCAGCCTTAACGATTCGGCGGCCCACATGAAAAATAACCTGCGGATACTGTTTTCGAATCAGATCGAATGCCTGCCGCGCCGTGTTGGCGGCGAAAACCGTTTCTGAAAGCTTTTCGTCATTGGTAATTTCACGCGTCCACTCGGCAAGTTTGTTCATGGTCAGTTCTGATTTGGCGGCATGGGTGTGGGCAACACCCTGGGCCATTTTCAAAGCCTTGCCGAAAAAAACAGCCAGCGTAATTTGGTCGATGCCGCCTTTTTTCTAGCCGCTGCCAGCGATGCCTTAAAAAAATCGCCTATCTGAATAAAGGCCTCCTGCGGCAAATGCGGCCAATGCGTCTGGGCAAAACGTTCGCTGCGGCGTCCGGTGGTCAGGACCACCCGGTTGCATCCCGTAGCATGGGCGACCGACAGGGCGGATTCGATGGCAGCGATAAATGCATCGTGGGACATGGGGCGGACGATCCCGGTGGTTCCCAGTATCGATATGCCGTCCAGGATCCCCAGCCTGGCATTCAATGTTTTTTCAGCCAGTTTTTTACCCTGCGGCACGAATATTTCGGCGCTTACGGCAAAATACTTACCGTTGACGCCCAGCACATCTTCTATGGCGCCGGCAATCATTTTGCGGGGGCCGGGATTTATTGCCGGTTGGCCGGGTTCAACTTCCAGTCCCGGTTTGGTGACACGACCGACGCCTTCGCCGCCGCTGATTATTATCGGCGAATCGCTACCCGGTCCCCGTCCGGCTCGGTGCTTCTCGAGTGTCACCCGGGCGCCGATTTCGGCTTTGTGGGTAACATCCGGGTCGTCACCGGCATCCTTGATGACACTGCATACCGCCCTGCCCTTCTTCTCCAGACGGCACATGTGAATCGGAATAAGAATGTCATCCCCGGTCAACAACCGAATCCGCACATCGGAAGGCGGCCGGCCTTCCAAAATCAAGCGCAGCGCCCCCTTGGTGGCGGCCGCCGCCGCGGTTCCGGTCGTAAATCCCGTGCGCAGTTTTTTTTTCACCAGTCCCAATCCCGGCTTAGGCGATCAAATAATAGATCAGTCCCACGATGATAATGCTCAACACGCGAAATCCCTGTCCCATGAATAAAATCTGGGCACCCATTTTGGGCGAAAAAATACCGATATAGCGCGGCAACTGGTGGCGCAGGGCGCGCACGGGAAAGGCCAGAATATTTCCGGCCAGCAGGGCAACGACCGTCTGCTTGGCGGTCAGAACGCCGGCCTGCAGCAATGCGCCGGCGGCGGCAAAACCGGAGGTAAATTCAGCGGCAAAACTTAAAATAATTACCGACAGGGATTCCATCGGCATAAAGGTTGTAACGACAAAACCGGTCAGAGCGTCGCGCAGCAGCTTGAACATCCCCATGGCGTTCAGCACAAAGACAATTATATAGATGGGGAGGACAAATACCGTAATTCCGGAAACCCGTCCGGGCAGGCGTGAGATAATCCGTTGCCAGACTGTTTTAAAGCTTGCGGCCTTGCTTGACCCGGTTGGCAAAGCGGCCTCCTGCACCTTGCCGTCGGTGGCCGGCAATCGGAAATGACCGTAAACCAGAAATAGAATCGTCCGCAAAACAACTGCCAGGAAAGTCATCAAAAAATATAGCCCGCCGGCCAGACCGGTTAGGGGGACAACAATAAAAAATGTGGTCGGCAAATGCAAAAAGAAAGCCGGCAGTTGATTGATAAAATTCGTCAAATACAACTGGCTGCGTGTTATTTGTCCTTCTTGAAAGAATTCCCACAGCATGGCATTGGAGCTGACACCGGAGAAAAAGGCAGCTGTAAATGCTGCACTGCAATGGTTTCCAAGACGACCGAAGCGGAACATCGGCCGCGCCACCACGGCCAGGGTCTTGGTCCACCCCGTCGCCTCGATGATCTGTCCGACAAGAAGCCCGATTGTGATTAGAAGCATCAACCGGATCAGGGGCCATATAAGTCTGGCTGCGATTTGATGCACCTTAATTTCAGGGATCAGGATCAGACCGGCAGTGAGCATGATGCCGGAAACAGTCAGGGAAACAAGCAAAGAACGGTAAGTCGTTTTATCCTTTTGTGGGGTCATTATTTGAATTTTGTTTTGCAATGATTAAGGTCCAGTAGTCCGGCGTTCTTCTGCTCAACTCTTCGATATCCGGAACAATTTCTTCATTCGGCTGACCGCAGTTTTTGACGCCCACACAGCTTGCGTACACCCCGTTTTCCTCAATGGCGCCTCTGATGTCTTTAACATTGCGATACGCCTTTAAAAAGACGATGTTTTCCGGTTTGACAGTCAGTGCCCGCAACCGGTCGCCGCCGTTGGCACCGGAAACAACCATGAGTGATTCTTCGCCTTCCACCAGCGGTGAGTTCAACCTTGCAGCAGCAGCCTGGTAGGAAGTAATTCCCGGAACGGTATGGATCATTATATGCGGTGCCAGCGCCTGAACAGAGCGCGCAATGTAGCCAAAGGTGGAGTATGTCAGGGAATCCCCCAGGGTTAAAAACGCCGCATTTTTGCCTGCTTCGAGCTCCTCAATGATTATCCGGGCATTGGCAAGCCAGGCCTTGCGGGTTTGCTCCTTGTCGCGCGTCATGGGGAAGCGCAGCATTTTCACCGCCGTGTCCTGCGGGATGTGCCGCCTGGCAATGTTCACCGCCAGACTGTGATGGTTTTTGGTGGATGCAGCGGCAAAAACAGTTTTTACCCGGCCCAGAATTTTTACAGCCTTGAGTGTGATCAAATCAGGGTCACCAGGCCCCACACCGATTCCAAAAAGGGTTCCGGTCTTTTTACTCATGATGTCCTCGATAACCGTTGGGTTCGTTAGGATCGTCCCGGTTAAACAAAAGACAAAAAGGTTTAACGGGATAAATTTGGTTCGTTTAATTCGTTGAGATCGTTAAGATGGCTCGGTTCGTTAGGAACGTTTAGGCGCTCAGCGGCGCTCGAAACCCCTGCAAATGATTTTGCCTCAAACCTCCGCCCTCCAACCGCATGCCTTTAGCCTTACACCCTAACCTTATACCTTAATTATACCTTACCCTATGCCCTATCCTCTATGCGCTTTGCCCTACGCCCCCTGCTCTTGGCCGGCCAGTATCCCCAGCGCATTGACCACGCTGGCCGCCACGTTGGAACCGCCTTTGCGGCCTACATTGGAAATATAGGGATATCCTGTTTCAATCAAAGCGGCCTTAGATTCGGCGGCATTCACAAAACCCACCGGCAAGCCGACAATCAGGGCCGGCCGGGCTTTTTGGGCATTGACCAGTTCAATCAGACGCAGTAAAGCCGTGGGCGCGTTGCCGACGACATAAATGCCGTCCGCCATATCCGCCCCCGCCATATCCACGGCAGCTCTGGCGCGGGTGGTGCCGTTTGTTTTCGCTTTGGCATGGATCAGGGGGTCATTCATATAGCATTTCACCGCCACACCGAAATAAGCCAGATCTTTTGTTCGAATCCCGGCCCGGGCCATGTTGGTATCGGTAATAACCATCTTGCCCTGCCGGATTGCTCCGATTCCCGCCGCTATGGCTGCGGGATGGAATCGGACCATTTCTTTGAATTCAAAATCGGCCGTGGTGTGGATCATGCGTCGAACGATGCACCACTCCTGCTCACTGAAATGGTGGGTGCCGGCCTCGCGGTCAATTATCTCAAAACTTGTGCGCTCAATTTCGTCAGGTTTCATTAATTTTACCCTTTCTGAGGCGGTAATCCAGGCAATGGTTCACAAACTGACCGGCGGCCGCCGGTTGGCTGCCGAAATGCAGGTGATTGTAGCTTCCCAGAGTGTTTTCAACTACATAACCTTCCGGCGGTTTAACCATCCCGGCTCTATCCGAAATTCGATACGCAGTTGCTACCTGCGGCGATAATCGGATGAGTTCCGAATAATGGAATTCATGCCCCCGAATGGTCAAACCGGCGTTACCGAGAACGGTATCGCGGCTCAGGGTAATTTCACGATAGCCGAGCGCTTTCAGGCGCGGAAACATTCTGGCGGCAAACGGGAAGCAGCCGGTCATCGGATAACACCTGCCGCCGTGATCGATCAATTCCTTGCACAGGTACATGAAGCCGCCGCATTCGCCGTAAATCGGCATGCCGAGCCGGCTTTGAGCTTTGATCCGTGCGCGCAGCGTCTTATTCTCAGCCAACTTTTCGGAAAATAGTTCCGGATATCCACCGCCTAGATAGACTCCATCAATATCGCGCGGCAGATCATTGTCCGTTATCGGTGAAAAGTTTACGATTTCAGCCCCCTGTTTCTCAAGCAATTCAAGGTTGTCCGGGTAATAAAAGCAGAAGGCCTTGTCCCGGGCCACTGCGATGCGCACGGCTTGCCTGCCCAAATTCGGCGATGCCTCGATTTGCTCCGGCATTTTCAATTCATTCAAATTGTTCAGCAGCACATCCAGATCGATGTTTTGGTCAATAAGGTCGGCCAGACGTCCGACGGCATCCCGGTCAAGCGGGTGATCTTCGGCCGTAACCAGACCCAGGTGTCTTTCCGGCATTTCCAGATCCGCCCGGCGGACAATTCCTCCCAGACAGGGCATTTTGGTTCTTTCCCGAACGGCTTCCTGCAAATATTGCAAGTGCCGGCTGCTGCCCAGATTGTTGAATATAATGCCGGCAAAGAGCAGGTCCGGATCGAAATGCTCGAACCCCATGACAAGCGCGGCGGCACTGCGGGCCATGCTTGCGGCATCCACCACCAAAATCACCGGCAACCCCAGCCATTTGGCCATCTGGGCGGTTGATCCAAGCTCCGATTTTCCGTCGTAACCGTCATAAAGCCCCATGACGCCTTCGACAACGGCCATGTCCGCATCCGCCAGACTCCGGTCAAAGCACTGTAAATTATAGTTTTTCGACAGCATCCAACCGTCCAGATTTCTGCTCTGACGGCCGGCAATTCGGGTGTGATGGCCGGGATCGATGAAATCAGGACCGACCTTGAACGGGGCAACTTTTAAACCGCGTCGGGTCAACGCCGCCAGGAATCCCAGGGTCACAGTCGTTTTACCGCAGCCGCTTTGGGTGCCGGCTATGACGAAACCTTTTATAATTGCCTCCTTGCCCGGATAAACGGAATAATAAGTGCTGAGTGCTGAGGACTGCGTCTAAGGAAAGTCGGTCGATGGAACCATCGACAAGCTCAGTCCTCGCTACTCAGTCCTGATATATGTCTTTTCTTAAAAGCCTTTGGCCCGCCTTAAAATGTCGGCCGCTTCGTTATCGAATTCATCCGGATAAAGAATCCGGCCGATGCGATAGATTCCGTCCAACAATCGCATGGTCGGCCGCGACACGATTTGTTCTTCGATGATGTATATTTGATTATGCATCACGGCTTTGATGACCTGAAAACCGGGTTCATCTTTAATCATCGAAACCGTCGGACGGTTCATGGCGCCGTACTGGGCCAGGAACACGTCAATCTCCGATGCATGGGATAGGATGCGCTCTTTGCCGTAATAGGCGATGTTGGTGTTTCTGACCGATTCGGCATCCGCGGCGATATTAATGCCGCCGGCGGTTTCCAGGGCAAATATGGCCATGGAATCGGGCGCAAAGGTTTTCATCTTGCTGTGAACGGCTTCAAAATAAACCCGCTTTTTTTTGAATCGGGCATCCGCTAAATCTTTTAAATCGGAAATTACACTTTTAAAGCGGTTGATCAGCCTGAAGGCCCGATCCCCTTTGCCGGTCAGAATACCCAGAATTTCCCAATAGGTGTACATTTCGTCAACGGTTGCGGGTTGAAGTGACACGACGGTGGCCCCTGTCTGTTCAAGCATTGACACAAATTTTGGATATCCCCGATCGATCATCGGTCGAACCAAAACCAGATCCGGTCGGGCCGCAATGAATTTTTCGGGGTCATCGTGATAGGAAAACACCGGTTTGGACACGGCCTGCAACGGAAAATCCTCGTGCGGCGAAACCCCGATAATTTCATCCATCAGACCGAGAGAAAACAGGTTTTCGGTATGAGCGCCGTACAGTGAGATAATGCGCTTAAAAGGTTTGCTGACGACGATGCTGCGGCCCGCCTGGTCCACGATGGTGCGCGAATTCAGGATCGCAAGCCGCCCGCCGGCAGTATCGGCGAAAGCTGCGGTGGGCCATGCCGGCCAAATCAGCAATGCCAGCATCAGAAAAAGTTGGGTACGTGCCATAAGATTCATTCGTCGCTTGGCGGCTCCTATCCGGCAAAATGTTGTTGGAAAATCAAGGTTTCAGGTGTCAGCAGCTATAAAATATCAATTAACACTTTCCAAATCCCAAACTTGTCTTCGTCATGGGTTGAAGTTAATGCCTGGTGGGAGTGGTTTCCAACCACGAAATTGATGGTCGCCCGACCGAGTTCATCGCGGTTGGAAACCGCTCCCACAACATCTTAAAACTTTTCTCAGGTCCCAAATAAGTTTCGTTTTCGATCAAACCGGCCGCTCCGCGACCAGCGACGCCGCTGACACCTGAAACCTGAATCCTACTTCATCCGGGTCAAGCTACCTGCGAAATACTACCTGCAGGGAATTGCAATAGTCTTCAAAATAAACCTTCGCATCCACTTCAAAAACCGAGCGCAGCGTATGTTGATTTAAGATTTCACGGGCCGGGCCGTGGGTTACGATCCGGCCCCTGGACATAAATACCAGATAGTCACAGTAGGCGGCGGCCAGGTTTATATCCTGCAGGACGGCGATAACGGTTTTCCCCGCCGCTTGAACACCGTCGGCAGCGATATTCAAAAGTCTGAGCGTATAATTTATATCCAGGTTGGAGGTGGCTTCATCCAGAATCAACACCGGCGTATTCTGGGCCAGGGCTCGGGCAAAAACGACCCTTTGCCGTTCCCCTCCGCTGAGTTCGGTGACATAGCGGTCGGCAAATTCAACAATCCTGCTTTTTTCCATTACCGCATTGACGATCTCCCAATCCTCGACAGCGGGCGTGGCGAACCGCGAAATGTGGGGATACCGCCCCATCATAACGATCTCTTTCACGGTAAAGGGAAAGTTAATGTAAAAATTTTGCGGCACCAGAGCAATCTCCCGGGACAGTTCAAATTTTGAATAGGCTGCAAGCCTTTTGCCCCTGTAATTTATTCTTCCATCTGTCGGTTGCCGGTGATTGATCAGCAGGTCCAGGATGGTGGTTTTGCCGCTGCCGTTGGGGCCAATGATACCGTAAAATTTTGCCGGCACAAGATTGATGGAAACATCGTCAATCACTTTCTTGTCCGAATAGAAAAATGTAATGCCGTCCAATTCAAAAGGCATGGTTATAAGATCTTTCGTGCTTTCTGCTGCCTGCGAAACAGGTAGCAAAAAAACGGTCCGCCGATTAGGGCCGTCAAAACGCCGATCGGTATTTCGGTCGGTAAAACAGCCCGCGTGATCGTGTCGGCAGCCAGCAGCAAAATAGCACCTGCCAGCAGCGAAATCGGGACGAGCCGCCGGTTGTCGGGGCCGGTGAGCAAGCGCATCATATGCGGCACCAGCAGCCCCACAAAGCCGATAATCCCCGATACGGATACACAGACGGCTCCAACCAGTGAAGCGGTTATCAGCAGGACCATGGTAACCTTGCGGGTATCGACCCCAGTGAGGATGCCGTTCGATTTCCCAGGGATATCAGATTCATATCCCGCGCGAAAAATATAGCAAGCAACAGGCCGAGAGCGACAAAAAATAACGTAAGTCCCACATCCGTCCAAGTTTTGGAGCCAAAACTGCCCATCAACCAGAAGATGATGACCGAAACCTGCTCATCGGCAATGTATTTTAAAAAACTGATGCCGGCCGATAAAATTGCCGCAACAATGATGCCGGAAAGAATCAGGTTGTTTGAGGAAAATCCTCCGCTGGAAGAAGAAAGGTAGATCACAAAAAGCAGCGTCGCAGCGGCCCCCAGGAAAGCAAACAATGGCACTGAATACGTGCCCAGAAATCCAATATTCAATAAAATAGCCAATGAAGCACCGAAAGCCGCTCCCGCCGATACTCCCAATGTATAGGGGTCGGCCAGGGGGTTTAATAAAATACCCTGGAAAACGACTCCGGAAACGGCCAATCCGCCGCCTACGATGGCGGCCGATAAAATTCTGGGAAGACGCACATCCATCACAACGACGGAGATAATAGGTTCCAATCCTGCAAGAAAATCGGCCTTTCCGCTCAGCTTGGCCAGGATGACTTTTACCACCGCCGCGGCCGGCACTTTTATATATCCCATTCCGGTCGAGATAATGATCGCCGCAGTCATAACCACCGCCAGCAGCACAAGCTGAAGCAGCGTGGCTTCTTTCAATCTTTTTTTAAAGCCTCCGATTTGGTCTTTATTTTGAAAAAACATATGGCCCATTTGCCGGAATAAAAAAACCCTTCAAGCACTTGCGGCTTGAAGGGTTGCACCCAGTTTGCTTGGCCCTTATTTGTTATAGCCGATACCCGTCCCTACGCAGAGCTGCGGCACATCACCAAGGCAGGTCTTCTGGCTTACCCGCTCTCCCGGCAACCTTCCCATCCCGATGAGTCGAAACAGTGGCATCATGTGGCCAAGAGAGTTCTCTTTTCATCAAAGTGAAAAGAGCGGATTTACAGCGGCGGGACCGCTCCCGATTTTAACGGGATTCCCTATTAAGCGTGTGCACCTTGACGCAATCACACATAAGTTAAAAAGCGGCATTCTGTCAAGAAAAACTTGACAAGCAGATGCAATTCATTTATTTCTGCTCACAATTTATCAAACAACCGATGGGTGCTGTTTCAGCTTAATAGGGAAACCGGTGCAAATCCGGTGCGGACCCGCCGCTGTGTTCGGGGACGAAAGCCGCAATACACCACTGGCTCGTTACCAAACGGGTTGGGAAGGTGCGGTTATTAGGTAGAGCCGAAAGTCAGAAGACCTGCCATTAGGTTGCGGTTTGAAGAGACGGTAAATCTTCAGGCGTTTTATGCGCTTGGAGATTTTTTTTTGGGCACCAGCAGCAGCGCAAGCTGAAATTATAATATTCTACAGGAGGCATTGAATATGGATTTATCAGAAATTGTCGAAGGCATTCACCCCGTCGATCAGCAGTGGATGGCAAAGGCCCGGGAAAGAACATCACAGCTGGTCATGCCGACTCGCGCCCTGGGCAGATTGCATGAAATCGCTGAACGTCTTTGCGGGATTCAGCAGACTTTGCAACCGTCAATCAACCGTAAGGCTGTTTTAGTGATGGCCGGTGATCATGGAATTGCCGGCGAAGGCGTCAGTGCCTACCCGCAGGAGGTAACCGGTGCCATGGTACAGACATTTCTTGCCGGTGGCGGCGCCATCAATGCAATCAGTCGTCAAGTCGGTGCCGATGTGCTTGTGGTGGATGTCGGCACCATGGCTGAATTTGATAATCTTAAAATTTCTGGTAAGGACCGGTTGATTGTGCGGAAAGTGGCCCGGGGCACGGCCAGCTTGGCCAGCGGGCCGGCAATGTCCCTGTCTGAGGCCGAACAATCCATTTTAACCGGATTCCAGGAGGCGACCAAACTTTTTCAGGATGGCGTGGACCTTGTTGGGACCGGCGACATGGGCATCGGCAACACGACGCCCTCGGCTGCCATCGGGGCGGTCATTTGCAAGTTGGATCCGGCTGAAATGGTAGGCCGCGGCACCGGAGTTGATGATGTAGGCCTGGCCCGCAAGCGGGATGCTGTCCGCCGCGGGATAGCGGTGAATCGTCCGAAGCCCGGCGATGGCTTGGATATCTTGTCCAAGGTCGGCGGCTTTGAAATCGGGGGGATTGCCGGAATTGTGCTGGCCGGTGCATTTCACCGCCGTCCCGTGATGATCGATGGCTTCATTTCAACCGCCGGGGCGCTCATAGCCGATGTGCTGTGTCCGCGGGTGAAAGATTATCTGCTTTCCGGCCATTGTTCAGAAGAGCCCGGCCACAGACACATGCTGAATCATCTTAATTTAAAGCCGATCCTGGACCTGGGGATGCGCCTCGGTGAGGGAACCGGCGGTGCGTTGGCCATGAGTATCGTGGATGGCGCGCTGCGGGTTTTTAGAGAAGTGATGACATTTGAAGAAGCGGGCGTTGCCGGTAAGGAACCTTGAGAAACATTGTAAATTGCAGATTGAAAATTGAATATTTGTGGTATGCTATCTTTTATAATAATTTTGCAATCCCTTTATGGGACAAAAAAGTTTATCGCCAAAAAGGCAGAATACCTTAAATATTCATACTGCAATATTCAATATTCATTTTCGAAGTCTATTCCCAATGGTTGTCTCCCTTGTTCTCCAGATCAATCGTATTGCTGGGGCCATCCTTTGGGGTGGCGTCCGGGGGACGGCCCTGCGGTGGATGCCGTTTCCGGCGATCGACGGTATAGTAAGTGACCGTCCCGCGATCATTAATAAAGGAATTCAGCAGCCAGCTGATGACACTAATCATCAATGAACCGAAAACGGCCGACCAGAAACCATGGACCTCAAAACCGGCAATCACTCCCGAGGCCATTTTTAGCATCAGGGCGTTGATCACAAAGGTAAAAAAGCCAAGCGTCATAATGTTGATGGGCAGAGTTAAAAGAAGTGCGATCGGTCTGAACAGCGCATTTAAGATGCCAAGCATTGCGGCGGCCAAAAACGCCGAAAAGAATCCGCTGACATGAATACCGTCAATGAGATAGGCTGTTGAAATGATGGCGACGGTTAAGGTTAACCATCTGATAAATATTCCATTCATCAATAAGAGACTACTGACTGTTGATCTTTTCTCTTAGCAGGTGGGAGCATCTGAAGGTGACCACTTGACGCTGGGCCAACATCATATCGTCACCGGTAGCGGGATTTCTTCCTCGTCTCTGTTTTTTCTTTTTAACGCAAAATTTACCGAATCCGCTAATCAAGACATCTTCGCCCTTTCCCAGCGTAGCTTTGATTTGCTCCAGCAGGATTTCAATCAACTCAGCGGATCGGTTTTTAGGAAATCCGAGTTCATTGTGAACAGTGTCTACGATCTTTGCTTTTGTCAGTGTCATTGATCAGTCGCTCCTGTACGTCAAGAAAGGGATCCGATTTTTTATTAAACGACGATATCGGCGCCAAGCTAATTAAATCTTTTTGTTTTGTCAAGAGATTATAATCATCTGAAAACATAATCTGCTTGTTTTGTCAAAGTATTTGCTCTATTTTTGGGTAGTACACGCTAGGGAATACCGTCATCAATCAGAGTGATACATTTCAAATCGGAACCGCGGCCTTGTACACGACCGCATCGCCGCTTATGGTATAGTGCTTCACCGCGGCCGGAACAATTACGGAATCCCCCTTTTCAATTTCAAAGATATGCTTCGCCCCGTAGTCTTTAACGGAAGCTTTCCCATCTGTGCAAAGCAGAATTTCAATGCTTCTCGAGGGTGAACTTTCATAGCAGCTTTGGCCCGCAATACAAATCGATGATAGGATGAATTCTTCGGAGGGATTATAATAGATTTTCTCATTTCCGCCGGTTGCCGCTGCCGATAGGATATCAACCGTGCGCGGCCTGAATTGAATCACGTTCACCAGCTGCGAAATATCAATGTGCTTGACCGTGAGACCGCCCCGCAGGACATTGTCTGAATTGGCCATTAGCTCTATACCCAGGCCTTCCAGATAAGCATGCAGTTCACCGGCCGGAAGAAACAAGGCCTGTCCCGGTTCCAGACAGATAAGGTTTAAGAATATGGGGGACAAAATGCCGATATCGGTCGGGTATTCAGTCGCAAGCTTTTTGATCCAATGTTTTAGCCGCTGATCCGAAAATTTATCTATATTTTGCAATGCTTCATCGATAACCCGTTTCCGACGCCTCGAATCCATATTCATCAGAGCAATGAAAAACGTCTTTAACCCGCTGGAGTCAGAATTTTTTTTCAGATTTTTCAGCTCATCGGCCAGCCCCTGCGGACAGCTCGCCGACATCATGGCAACAATGTCTGTGATATTGCGGAAACCGCACAAAGCATAAAATTCAGACATTGCACAAATGCATTCGGGTTTATGATTTTCGTCTTTGAAATTGCGCTGGGAGGCGTTCAGGGCTATCCCCTGCTTATTTTCCCTTTCAAAACCCGCTTTGGCCTGTTCCAGGCTGGGATGGGCTTGAATGGACAGCGGTTTTGCAACCGCCAATACCTTGAGCAAATACGGGAGGGTGTTTTTGAACCTGGCAGCGGCCCTGTGGCCCAGCATATCCTGCGGATGCTGCTCGATTAAGTCTTTCAACGACACCCAGCGACCATCACAATTTACAAGTGACGGCGCTTTGGGGTGGGCTCCCATCCAGAGTTCAGCCCACGGCCGGCCGGATGGATTTTCCTTCCCGAGAAGTTGCGGTAAGGATGTCGGTGATCCCCAGGCGTAATGCAGTACTGTATTTTGCAGTAATCCGATTGTTTTCATTTCATTTTCCCACAAAATATTTATGTTTTGGACCAATGTGACGATATAAAAGATCAGCACCTCATAAGAAACGTCGGGCGGCAGATATATAATACCCTGATTTCTTGACGGAAATCGAATATTGTTATATGATTAATAAATTAAATAGGCAACATCAAGTCTTTTTGCATCCCGGGCCGGAAGATTCTGCGGGTGATTAACTCCAGACATAAATAAGCATTTTCGACATTATGATCGTAATCGAATCAGCAGGCATTACTGATATAGGCAAGAAACGACAAGGCAATGAAGATGCTCTGTTTTTTGACGACGCCCTGGGGCTGTATGTCGTAGCGGATGGCATGGGCGGCCATCGTGCCGGTGAAATAGCCAGCAATCTGGTGGTTGATACCATCAGCAAATACATCCAGCAAGCCTCAAATAACGGCGCTGGTGACCCTGACTTTGCTTCGGATAATTCCCTCTCCCGGGAAGCCAATATGCTTCTTTCCGGCATTTATTTGTCCAACAAGGTCGTTCACGAAGCATCTCTCGAAAATGAGGACTGCCGCGGAATGGGCTCCACTGTTTCCGCCGTTTATTTTACCGCAGGTACCCTGATTGCGGCCAACGTCGGTGACAGCCCGATCTACCTGGTCCGCGACGGTCAGATTAAGCTGCTCTCCAAGCTTCACACCGTCCTGGCAGAACAACAGGCCCTGAATCCCGCCAACGCGAAGAAACTTGGCATGGAATTCAGACATGTGTTGACCCGGGCCATGGGGACTGAAGACTCGGTAAAAGTCGATATTTATGAGATTCAATGTTTCAAAGACGATATCCTGGTGATCAGTTCCGACGGTTTAAGCGATAAGGCTTTACCGGAAGAGATTTTCAAGCTGGTCAATCAAAATGGATTGAATACCGCCTGTCAAAGACTTGTGAAACTGGCGAATGACCGCGGCGGTGATGACAATGTGACTGCGATTGTGCTCAAGGTCAAAATGGTGAAAAATGCACGGATTAGCTTTGACCGTCTGTTGACCACCGTTAAAAGATTTTTTTACAGGTATTTGTCCAAAAATAAGATATCGTTTGACAAGAGAAATTAGGATGCCGACGTTAACACTGAAGTTTAAAGATAAACCCATTTGTGATTTTCAACTTCAAAAAGGGCTTTCCCTGACGATAGGCCGCCGCAAGAATAACGGTGTAGTAATTGAAAATCTGGCAGTCTCCGGCCACCATGCCAAGATAGATTCAGTGGGCGACGGGTTTGTATTAATTGATCTGCAGAGCAAAAACGGTTCCTTTGTAAATGAGCAGATTATCAACTCGCATTGGCTCAAACACGGTGACGTCATCAACATCGGCAAGCACTCACTTGTGTTTAAATACGCCGAAGACGAGTCGATGCCGGATAACAGTTCGGATAAAATCGAACAAACCATGGTGATGGATACCAGTCAGTATCGTACAATGGTGGAAAAGAGCAAACCGGATTTTCCCCGACCGCTTATCAGAAACTCTGATGGAGGCTTTACCGGCGAACTGGCTTTTTTGTCCGGTGGAAACGGCGAAATTAAGCTTACGCAGAGTATCACCCGGATAGGAAGACATCCTGAATCCGATATTAAAATCAAGGGCCTATGGGTTGGGAAAACAGCGGTCACAATCAGCAAGCGACCCGATGGTTTTTACTTGAGCTATGTCGGCGGAATCGCCAAACCCAAAGTCAATGACAGGACAATTCCGCGTTCGACTATCCTCAACGATCTGGATATCATTGATATCGGCTCGACGAAGCTGCAGTTTCATGAACACAATGTCGAGAAAACGAGAATCCTGAAAATCAAAAAACCAACCAACGCACGCATAGCTGGTGCCAAATAAGCCTTTCCTTGGGCTTACCCCTCCGGAATTTTCACTAGCCCTGATAAATATCATGAAAAATCCAAACACCAAAAACCAAATTTCAAACAAATTCCAATAACCCAAATTCAAAATTCCAAATAATTCCTCCATGGATTCTTCGTCTGAAAAATGCTATAGCGAAAACCATGAAAATTGCCTTTATCCACTATCATCTCAAAACCGGCGGCGTCACGACCGTATTAAAACATCAACTGGCTGCCGTCACCCCTCCGAACGAAGCCCTAGTACTTACCGGCGATCCTGCCGAAACACGATTGCATGCCGACGTTATCCATCTCCCCGAGCTTGGTTACAGCAGCGACCGTAAAAGCACATTCAGCGCGGTCGATGTAGCCCGGCAAATTTTAAAAGCCATTCGGGACAGATTCAGCGGTCCGTGTGATGTACTTCACCTTCACAATCCGACTCTGGCCAAGAACAGGCAATTCCTGGAAGTTATAAGTTGTTTGCAGAATCAAGGCGCAAATATATTCCTGCAAATCCATGATTTTGCAGAAGATGGCCGACCCCAGGCCTATTTTAAGGATGAATATCCTGTCGATTGCCATTACGGTGTCGTCAATAAGCGCGATTATGAAATTTTACTCAAAGCCGGCTTGAAGAAAGAAGGGTTGCACTTGGTCGAAAATACCGTCAATGTCCCGTCTCTGGTTCGACAGCCTGAGACTGAAAAATCGATGGTATTATATCCAATCAGAGCTATCCGTCGAAAAAATATCGGCGAAGCCGTTTTGTTATCCCTGTTTTTGAAACCGGATCAACACCTGGTGATCACCCTGCCGCCCAACAGCCCGGCCGACCTCAGAAGCTACCGGGCCTGGAAAACCTTTGTGCAGGAGCAGGATTTGAAGGTAGGGTTCGATCAGGGGCTGTCCAATGAATTTGAAGACCTGGTATTGTCGGCTGAATTCCTGATTACGACCAGTATCACCGAGGGATTCGGGTTTTCCTTTCTTGAACCCTGGTTATTCGGAAAATTACTCTGGGGACGCAAAATTGTCGACATATGTCGAGATTTTGAAATCAACGGCATTCATCTTGAACATCTTTATACCGGCATTTATGTTCCGGTTGATTGGATCGGCTGGTCTCAATTACGGGAGAAGTGGTCGGCCTGTGTCTTAAATGCGTGTACCCTTTTTAATTTTTTCATTGAACAAACACGTATCAACAGAGCATTTGATTGCATTACAAAAGATGGAATCATTGATTTTGGGCTGCTGGATGAATCCTCCCAAAAACAGGCTGTCGCGTGCTTGCTGTCCGGCGGCCGGGCAACTCATAAGTTAATGCGGCTGAATCCCTTTCTGTCGCAACCCGGCGCCGTTTCAAGCCCGGAAGAACTCATTGGCATCAACCGCGACGCAATTATGCGCCATTACAACCCGGAGGCTTATCGTACAAAGCTGCTGCACACCTATCATCAGGTGAGCACCACGACGGTCAAGCACGGCATCGATAAAACCGTTCTGATTTCATCATTTTTAAGACCGGAAGAATTCAGCCTGCTAAAGTGGAGTGAGTATATTCAGTAACCGCCCGCTATTAGAACGCATGATGTTGGCGCGCCACATTTGCCTAAAGTCATTTGGATTGTTTTCAGGTGCCACCCGTGGGCAGCGCTCTATTTTATTTCATCTGAAACCTGACACCTTAAATTTCTGACAAGATGCAGTCAGAAAAAATGGTCTAATGGCCTATGCGACCAGCAACGCCCAAAACCTTGTTCCAAAAATATATCCGCCGCCTAAGCCCTCTACCGACCGATTTATCGCCGACCGGTCAACTGAGGGAAAATATCCGCTGCGTGCTGTTCGACATATATGGCACGTTGTTTATCAGCGGATCGGGCGATATCGGGCCGGCTGAGCAAGGAGCAGCCCGGATGAAGGGGATCAACGAACTGCTGAAAAAATACGGAATTCGTAAAAACGTCCGGGCGGTGCTGGATGAACTCCAGGGTGCCATACAATCCAGACATGCCGAACTTCGCAATAAAGGAAACGAATTTCCGGAGGTCAGAATTGATCAAATATGGCAGCAGATACTGCCAATCGATGAGCGGGACACCGTGCGACAATTTGCTCTTGAATTCGAACTGATTTCCAATCCGGCATACCCGATGCCCCATCTCGCGAACCTGCTGTCAGCCTGCCGACAGAAAGAAAAATCGATGGGCATCATTTCCAATGCTCAATTTTATACGCCCTGCCTGTTCAGATGGTTTCTGCGCGCAGATCCTGAAGGTGTGGGATTTAACTCCGATCTAATTTTCTATTCTTATCGCTATGAAATGGCCAAGCCGTCGCCGTGGCTTTTTAAAATGGCCGTCGAGACGCTGATAGCCGGAGGAATACAGCCTTCTGCCGTGCTTTACCTCGGAAATGACATGCTTAACGATATTTATCCTGCCCGCAATGCGGGATTTCAGACCGCCCTGTTTGCGGGAGATAAGCGGTCATTGCGTTTGAGAACGGATGACTCCCGCTGCCGGGATTTGAACCCCGACCTGGTGCTGACGGACCTGGGGCAGTTGATCCCTTTAATCTAAGTTGCGATTTGCTCTTGAACAACTAAAGAAAACTATTAAATCCAATCAAAATCACAAATTCCAAATCACAAATAAATTCCAATGACCAAAATTCAAAATTCCAAACCCGATTACGTCTATTTTTGATACCGCTTCAGAGAAATAAGCAATGTTTTTATCGCTAAAACACGAAAGTTCTAAAACGCACAAAAATAAGGCAGGTGGATTTGCTTGGTTTGGCCGGTTTCGGTCAATGAATATTCTAATTTGGGATTTATTTGTTATTTGGTGCTTGGAATTTGGAATTTACACATTGCCGGCTGAGATTTGCTAATCCTTTTTTGCCGCCTGCTTGCCCTCTCGCTTCCCCATTACCAGTCAACCGGTATCCGCACGATTTGATTGGCTTTATCTTTAAAAAGCAGATGACGGTTATTTCTGCCGTAGCAGTACAAATCTCTGGTAATTTTGACATCCTGCCTGCAGTAGTTGATAATTTCCAGGAGGCGGCCCTCTTGCCACCATCGCAGGGCCTGAAGGCCGTCCGCGGTTTTGCTTTCCCCCAGCGTCGCGGAGGCCAGATGGGCCAGGGATAGTCGGAAACCGAGATAATTGTCAACCGCCTCCAGAATGTCCAGATTTTTCAGCGTCCTGAAGTCAAAATCGGAATAGCCTTTGAGCACCTGATAATCGAAGCGGTTAATGTTGAAACCGACAATCAGATCAAAGGTCTGCAAGCGTTCGATCAATTGTCCCATTTGATTTTCCGTAAAGTCGATAAACCGATCTTCCCTTGAATCATAAAGCACGGCACAACTTACTTTCATCAAGCGGGCGTGGTGCCAGCCGCCGACTTCGACGGCCGAACGCTGGGTTTCAAGATCAAAGACACCGAAGTGCAGGCTTTGGGCCGGCCCGGTCGCCGGTTGGGGGACGGGCAGCGGATGCCTGACCACTTTCACCTCATCGGGTGGGTTTGAATTCGCCCGGTGTTTGAGTCTATCCAGAATAAAAATCGCCGCCGGTTTGTCAATCGGGCGATTGCCGGACCCGCATTTGGGTGAATGCACGCAGGATGGACATCCGGTTTCACACGAGCACCCGGCAACAACTCCCAGAGTATATTCCAACAGACTTTCGACCCGGCGGAATGCCTGGCGATTCAATCCGGCTCCGCCGGGAATGCCGTCGTAGATAAAAACGGCGGCACCGTTCAACTGGGGATGATATAGGGTGGACAGCCCGCCGAGATCATTGCGGTCCGCCATTACCAGCAGCGGAAAGATGCCGATCGCGGCATGCTCCAGGGCGTGAATGCCTCCCAGAAAATCCAATCCGCTGGATTCAGCCGCCCGGCATATCGCTTGGGGTATCTCAAACCACAACCCTTCGGTCTCAAATATTTGGGGCGGAAGATCCAGATTGACTCTTTTTATTAACTTTTTGGAATGAATCTGTCGGATTTCATATTCGGTTACCTGGTCGGTTACTTTGAGTTGTCCGGTATAGGCCGAGGTAGTCCAGGCCGGTTTCCGTTCATAAATATCCAGGATTTCAGTTTCCTTATAACCGCGGACCTGGGTGTAGTAATCCACTGCGGCCCCGACTACCGTGATGGTGTGGGTATCCGGATCAAGGGAATCGACAAGATATGTCACTCCCCGGTGCAGATAGACGGCCCCGGGGTGCGTTTCGCGAAAGGCTCTGAATTCATCGATTTCGCCGCGGTTTTCGCCGCTGGATTTGTCAATTATCCGATATCGGTTGCCGACGCCTCTGATATTCACATCGCGATGAGGTAATTTGCGACGCGCATACAGTTCCCGGCCGTCGGCGCTGCGCAAGAGTCTGCCGCCCGTCTCAAGGCGATTTATGGCGGCGCTTACCTTGTCATTGCAGAATATGGGTTCATCAGTTTTTAGCGGAAGCTCAGCCGCTGCACATTCCAGGTGTTGGGCCAGTATTTTGGCATTATACGGATTCACAACAGCGGCTTCCGGCTCTCGGTTTAGAAAATCGCCGGGATTTCGCATGAAAAACTGGTCCAGCGCATCTTCGCCGGCAATCAGGATTAAGGCGGAATCCTGACCGCTGCGCCCTACCCGGCCGCCCCGCTGCCAGGTTGATACCACCGTGCCGGGATATCCTACCAGAATGCACAGATCCAGATCTCCGATATCAATACCCAATTCAAGGGCACTGGTTGAAATGACCGCCAGCAGATCGCCGCTGGCAAGACGCGATTCAATATCACGGCGCTCTTCCGGCAGGAAGCCCGCACGATAAGCACTAATCCGGCGGGCGAATTCACCGGACTGTCTGCCGGCCCAGAGCGCAATCAATTCCGTGAGTTTGCGCGACTGGGTATAGACGATGGTTCGCAGCTCGCGGTGCAGAGCGGCCTTTAACAGGAGGATGGCTGCCTGGGCCGGACCGCTTTCCGGATTAATAAAAACAATATGGCGCTTACCCCGCGGTGCGCCGGATTGGGTGATCTGCTGCACCTTAAGCCCGGTCAATTGGCGAGCCAGCAATGCCGGCTCGGAAACAGTGGCGGAACTGAAAACGAAGTTCGGCGATGAACCATAGCGTCGGCAGATTCGGTGAAGCCGCCTGAAGATTTGGGCCACATGCGATCCCATCACGCCCCGGTAGGTATGAACTTCATCAACCACCACCGTTTGCAGATCTTTAAAAAACTCCTGCCAGCTCCGGTGGTATGCCAGGAAGGAAAGATGCAGCATTTCAGGGTTGGTCAAAATCACATTGGGCGGCGCCTCTCTGATTTGTTTGCGGCGATATGCGGTGGTGTCGCCGTCATAAATTGCAGCCGTCGGTTTTGTTACCTCGAAGTTTGCGGCCGCTTGCTCAAAGGCTCGCAGTTGATCCTGGGCCAGCGCTTTTAGTGGAAATATATATAAGCTTTTCGAACGAGTATTTTTCTCGAATTTTTCCAGCACCGGCAGGTTATAGATCAAGGTTTTACCGCTGGCAGTAGGGGTGGCGACGATGATATGCTGCCCGTCCCGAATTAAATCAATGGCCTGGCTTTGATGTTGGTAGAGCTGTCTTATCCCTTGAGAACGAAGCGCGTTTTGGATTGCATCCGACCAAGTCGCGTTTATTGGCAGCCAGCGTGCAGGATGTTCCGGCAGGACGGTTTGATATGCCACCTGGCCTCCCAGGCGCTCGGATTTGGCGAGTGCCTGCAGGTACTCACCTACTTTAGATGTGGGATGGTGGCTACGGCCCATGACGCGGTGCTATTCAGGTATAAGGTTTCGGGTGTTGGAGAGGTTCCAGGTTTGAAGAGGTTTCATACGAGGTTTCGGGTGTCAGGCGTGGATCGGTTTAACCTATCCGTTGGGTGGAAGTGGTTTTTAACCACGACCATAGATATTGTCGCAACCAAATAAATCGCGGTTGCCTCCAGCCCCGCTTCCAGCCCGTAGGGCTTACAGGCCGGAGGGTAGGGCTTACGCCCCGGAGGGGAAACCGCTCCCACAACATCTTTAAACTTTTTCTGTTCCAGAAAAGTTTTAACTTCGATCAAACTGGCCACCATAAGATATAAACTTCCGTGACCAGTGGCGGCGCTGACGCCTGAAACCTGTTTATCTGCCCTCTGTCATCTGGCACCTGAAACCTCAACAATTGCACTACGCTTTGACCCGTTCGACGTATTCTCCGGTGCGGGTGTCGATTTTGAGAAATTCACCTTCTTCGATGAACGGCGGCACCTGGATGACGTGACCTGTTTCCAGGGTCGCCGGCTTCGAATCGCCGGATGCCGTATCACCCCGCACCCACGGATCGGTTTTCTCAACCCTCAAATTGACAAAATAGGGCAGGGAAATCCCGATCGGCCGGCCTTCAAAAAGCAGTATATTGCACACCGTGTTTTCCTTGAGGAAATTTTTGGCATCGCTGATCTGTTCATCCGTCAGAAATTCCTGATCATAAGTGGTGGTGTTCATAAAACAGTGACGGTCGCCTTCCGAATATAAGTATTCCATTTCCTGTTCTTCCAGATCAGGCTCCTTAAATTTTTCACTGGACCGAAAGGTTCGGTCGAATTGCGAACCGGTAACCATGTTTTTCAATTTGCACTTATAGAGCGCCTGGCCCTTGCCGGGTTTGCTGAACTCAAACTGTATGATAACATAAGGTTCACCATCGATCTCAATTTTAAGCCCTTTTCTCAAATCTCCACTTTCAAACATGTTTGTCAATTCCTCTCTTCTGTGATGTACGTTCCCAGGTTCCCGTTTCAGCGTTCAGGGTTTAGGCTCTCGCTTTGGCCTTGTTGGCAAGGTTGCCACTGACTCGCAACCTTTTGACATGCTCAATAACGGAACCTATGCATTCGCAATACAGCCGTCAACAGGTCCAAATGTGACCGTTCAAGATTTGCATCTAACCTCTGTCCCCTGAACCCTTGAACCCTGAACCTTTCTATCCTGAACCTCTGAACCGATTTAAGCCTTCTCAGCCTCCCTCACGGCTTCAACCAATTGCTGCACCTTATCCAGGTCCTTTTTGAACCGGATGGCCCGCCCCTTTTCATCCCGGGTGTTGGTCAGGGTGCAGCTGTCCACGCCGGCCGGTTTAACCCGCGTGATGCCCTCGGTGACATTGGCGGGTGATATCCCGCCCGCCAGAATAACCGGGATATGGCATGAGGAAGCCAGGCGGCGGGCTGTATCCCAGTTGCACGTCTGCCCTGTTAATCCTACAAAGCCCTTTACCGGCTGATAATCTACATCGGCTCCTGATTGGTTGAGCAATACGGTGTCGGTAAGAAAAAAATCGCTGCACGGCTCGAACCACCCGGCTATCTCAAGGGTGGGAATTGAATTAACGGCACCTGCCCGTGCAATTGGAATGGAGCGCATAATTCTGATATCAGGAAAGCGCGTCTTAACTTTCTGCTGCAACTCAATCAGTCTCCGACAGAAAATTTTTACATCCGGCTGATCCGTCAAAGCTTCGCAGAAGTGGATTATATCAGGCCGGTAGTAGTCCAGGATGCGAAATACGGAATCGGCTGTGTTGAAAAGCGGTATCAAGCTGCTTTTGGCAGATGAAGATCGAACGCATTCCCGCGTGTCTTTCAATTCGGGGACCTTCCATTCGGTTTCGCTGACAATCACACTGCCGATATGATCCACGCCCAGATCGATCAGGGTTTGTGCCTCAGCCGGAGTTTGGATTTCATAGATCTGGATGATCATTTTTCGAACTGAAAATGAATTTAGAGTTGACATTTTGGGCTATGTCTAACATATTCGGGCTGTTTTCGCAAACCGTTTCACGGAACGCAAACGATTGAATATTGAAGATTGAATATTTGTGGAATTCTTACGATTCAATAATCGTGTTCGTTTTGTTTATCAAAGGAGGCAAAAATAAAATGGATAGAATACCTTCAATTTTCAATCTGAAATAATATAAGGGCTTACTATGATACTGATTATTGACTTTGGTTCGCAATACAACCAGCTTATTGCCCGCAGGGTTCGCGAGCATCATGTCTATTGCCAAATTGAACCGCCCGGCATCGGCCTGGATGCCGTCAAAGCACTCAATCCGGACGGCATCATCCTGTCAGGTGGACCTGCCAGCATCTATGAGAAAAACAGCCCCAAAGCCGACCCGGCCATTTTTGATTTAGGCATTCCGGTATTGGGTATTTGTTACGGCATGCATTTTATGATGGCGGCACTTGGCGGAAGCGTGCGCGGTGTGGGCAAGCGTGAATACGGGTTTGCCGAGCTTGAAGTCAAAACCCCGGCCGGTTTGTTTGAAGGCCTACCCCCGCATAGCACCTGCTGGATGAGTCACGGCGACTCCATCCAAAAACTGCCCACCGGTTTTAAAATTGCCGCTTCCACTGTAAATACTAAAGTGGCTGCGGCCGTGGATGTCAAGAAGAACCTGTATGCCGTCCAATACCATCCGGAGGTTGCCCACACGCAGATGGGCAAAAAAATGCTGCACAACTTTATTTTCAAAATTTGCGGCTGCAAGCGCACTTGGACGATGAAATCATTTGCCCGGAAATCCAGTGAAGAAATCAGCAAGAGGGTCGGAGACAAAAAAGTAATCCTGGGGCTGAGCGGTGGTGTGGACTCCTCGGTGACGGCCGTGCTGATTCATAAAAGCATCGGTGACAATCTAACCTGCATATTTGTTGACAACGGCTTGCTGAGGAAAAATGAAGCCAAAAAGTTGAAGGTCAGATTAACACAACACCTGAACATCAACATCCGGTTTGTCAATGCGACCCACCAATTTCTAAATGCCCTGGCCAAGGTAACCGATCCCGAAAAAAAACGCAAAATCATCGGCCGGGTGTTTATGAACGTTTTTGAAGACGAAGCCCGCAAAATAAAGGATGCGGAATTTCTTGCCCAGGGGACCTTGTATCCGGATGTCATCGAATCGGTATCTGCGTTTGGAGGCCCCACATCGGTTATTAAATCCCACCATAATGTCGGCGGACTTCCTAGAAAAATGAAGTTAAAATTGATCGAACCCCTGAAGTATCTGTTCAAGGATGAAGTGCGCCTCCTGGGCCGAGAGCTGGGCATCCCGCAGGATCTAATTTGGCGTCAGCCTTTTCCGGGTCCGGGCCTTGCCATCAGAATAATCGGGGAAATAACCCCCCGGCGACTTGCCATATTGCGCAATGTGGATGATCTTCTGCTTGAAGAGATTAAAAAGGAAGGCTATTATAGAAAGCTCTGGCAATCATTTGCCGTGCTGCTGCCCGTCAAAAGCGTCGGCGTAATGGGCGATCAACGTACCTATGAAAGCATTGTGGCACTGCGGGCAGTTACAAGCAAGGATGCCATGACGGCTGATTGGGCCAGACTGCCCCATAAATTACTGGGCCGCATATCCAACAGGATCATAAACGAAGTCAAGGGCGTTAACCGGGTGGTTTACGACATCAGTTCCAAACCGCCAAGCACGATTGAATGGGAATAATAAAAAATGGCTGATGAATTTCCCTCCGATTTCAAATTCAATGGCGACGAGCAGGAAGACGAGCAGGAACCGGAAACCTTTTACCAAGAAGAATTGAAGGATCTGCGTGTTGAGAAACTGAGCCAGCGCGTGACGCTGCTTTCGATCCTTCTGCCCTGCCTGATTGGGGTTGCCATTTATTTTGGCTATCGGGACTTGTCCGGCAGGGTCAGCCAGGGTAGTGATACCGAATCTCTGGAAGTACAACGGCTTTCGAGGGAATTAGAAAATCTTGCCAAGGATTTCAATGACAAATTAATCACCTTCTCGACCACCTTGTCTACTCAGGACAAAGATATGGGAAATACGCTTGAAGGCAGATTAACGGTAATCAATAAGAATATCGAAGGGTTGCATAATAATGTAAAATCATTGGATGAAGATCTCAAAAAAACCGGTGAGACAATTGACAGACTGAATGCTTCCAAAGCGGACAAGAAAAGCCAGGCGCTTGCAATTGAAAAAATCAACGATGCTATTACTCCCCTTCAAGCGGAACTGGATAAAGTAAAGACCGTTGGCCGCGACCTGAAAACAGTTTCTGACGATATCGCCAATCTGGAAAGCAAATTGACCAAACAACTTGCAACAGCGACGGCGAGCATGGAAGAGAACAAAAAGGAAAATGAGCAGATTCAGGATTCCCTGACGAAACTGTCCGGCAAGACAGTCGATAAGGATACACTTGCTTTTGAAATAATCAAACTTAGAAATTATTTCCAGAGCCAAATTGCCCGAGAAGTGTCCGACCTCAACCAGAGAATGGATTCTCTAAAAAAAGAGATCGACGGTATTGAAAAAATTTCCAGATCCCAGAAACAATCACTGAATAAAGTATCCAAAAAGACATCGCTACCGCAACCCTTGGCGACCGATAACGCGAAGTCAGCCAGTCAAACGGCCGCCGCTCCTTCCGGATCCATTGTGGAGAAGGACCTGAACGAATAGTCAACTTGACATGGACAAGATCCGCTTATTGACACTTTTAAAGTCCGTGGCCGAAGGCCGTGTTGCAGCCGAAGCAGCGGCCGATAGACTTCAGCATTTGGCATTTGAGGACATCACGTATGCCCACATCGATCACCACCGATCCCTGCGCAAGGGATTCCCCGAAGTTATTTTCGGAGAAGGGAAATCGGCCGATCAAATTGCAGGAATCCTGGAGAAAATGATCGACCAGGAAAACATTATCCTGGTCACCCGCACCGATCAGCAAAAGGCGGACTTGGTCCTGGCGCGGTGTCCCAAAGCGGTATATCATGCAGATGCCCGCATGATTGTCATTGAGACTGCCCCAGTGCCGATTCAGGGGCGCGGACCTATTCTGATCATATCCGCCGGCACCTCCGACATACCGGTTGCCAAAGAAGCCTATTTAACGGCCTGCGCCATGGGCAATACCGTTCAAACCCTATTTGATGTAGGAGTTTCGGGTATTCACCGACTGCTGAACCACCAAAAATTGATTGACCAGGCCACCGTCCTGATTGTCGTTGCGGGCATGGAAGGCGCGCTTCCCAGCGTGGTGGCCGGGTTGGTTGACCGGCCGGTAATAGCGGTTCCTACCAGTGTGGGATATGGTGTCAATCTGGGAGGTCTGACCGCCCTCTTCGCCATGCTCAACAGCTGCAGTTCCAATGTCGCCGTAGTCAATATCGACAACGGATTCGGGGCCGGTTATATGGCGGCGATGATTAATCGGAAATAGTGCAGGTTTCTGGTGTCAGAAATCAGAAGACAGATAACAGAGACAGATAACAGAATACAGATAGCAGATATCAAAGGCATGAGATACTTAAGGACTGAGTACGAGGGCCGAGCCAAAAAGAATCCGGGCGATGAAAATAACCCCATGCTCAGTCCTCCGTCCTTAGCACTCAGCACTTTTCCACTTGGACAAAGCGAAGCAATTCATTAATTCTTCAATATTCAATCTTAAATCTTCATTTCTTTTGGGGTATTATGCAAACCAAAGAAGCCATCAAAGCATTCTCGCAAAGCGAAAAGCTCAAGACCGGTCTTATCTGGGCGAACCAGATAATCGAAGTTTATGTCGCCCTGCCGGAGTCCGAGAAGTCAGGGGCGGAAAGAATACTAAAAATTTTGATCACCATGATCGGCCATGAAATCCATATTGCCAAAAATGCCGCTCCCCATCCTATCTGGCTGGAAGCTGAAAAAGACCTTCATACCGCTCAGGTGATGTTGAATTCGGGGGTGGCGCAGGAATCCAGCTACCACCTCACGCAGGCCCTGAGTAAAGTCACGACTGTCGGCCAACAGTCCATGAGTCTCTTAATTGAAAAGGGACTGCTGTGAGGGGCGTGTGGCGGGTTGCGGGTCATTGGATTGCAGATTGCTGATTTCGGATTGCGGAATGAATTGATTAACCTGTAACGATATCAGCGATCAGAACGTTCTCAACGAACTAAATTGATCCTGTTAAACCTCTTTGTCTTTTGTTTAACCGGGACGATCTTAACCATCTCAACGAAAATAAAAATTAGTCATTTGTAGCACTTATTCGCTTTTTGAATATTAATCGATGCAAATGACAGGGAAAAAGAAAGTGTCATGTCCATATCCGCTTTCCTTGTTTCATCCTCGGTTTCCATCTTTTTTTGCCAGGCCTTCCGGGCTATGTCATAGGAGGCATAACATTTATCGGCAGCGCTCAAAAAACAGGGATTGGGCTGGGTGCTTTGTTTGAGCATATCAAGCTCATCTTTGGCTGTTCCTAATAGCTGAACAAATCTATCGTATTCAATGTCATTGTCGACAGCCCGTTGAATTTCGTCCAACACAACCAAAACCTTTGCTTCCTGGGGTGTTATTTTAGGACCGCAACCGCCGTTCAATGCAGCAAACAAGCCAAACAAAATCAAGACAGCCGCTCTAGACATACAATTTCCCTTTCAGGCCGACAGTATGACTTCGATTTTTAAAAGGACAATTCGATCTTCAGATGTCTTTTTGATCCATCGTTGTTTGAATAAGGAAATTAATCCGGCCGGGCAACACTGGCGTTCTCACCAGTTTCAATTACACCATTATGTCCAATGCAAACCCAGTTTTGCTATTTTTCAGGGCGGACTAATTAGACTATAACTTACGCCTGCAATTATGGCAAGATGAAAGAAAATTTAAAAGCCCTGAATATGCTGTTTTTCAGGGCGGATTAATTAGTTTTGACTATTTCATTCCAGATTTTTTCAGTATCTTTTAGCGGGATGTCATTGACGTCGAACATGGGTTTATCGGATTCAGGGATATATTCGTCGAGGATCTCATTTATCCGGCTGATGAGCCTGTCGGTTTCCAGGTCATTCAATGTTTTGATCATCATCAGGTCGTCTTCAGCCTGCTGAAAGAAAAAAGTCAGCGTTATTTGTCCATTTTCGAAATATTCGATTCTTTCATTCAATCGGGTAATATAACCGAACAGCTGCTGAATCAATTTGAGATTATAATCAATTCGGGAATTCTGGATCGCCATTTGGTATGACTGGAATTTAAATTGCCTGTTTTGGGTATTTATTTCATTTTGGAGTTCGATGACGTTTTGCTCCATGCGATTTCTTTTTTCGGCGGCTAAGGCGATTTTGCCGGTCAGATTTTGCTGCAAGGAAGAAATTTCAGCCATTTTTCGGTTGAGTTCCGTTGTTTTAAGTCCATTGGCGCCCATGGCCCAGGAAAGCCAGAGCAGACACCCCAGCATGCTGTATACGAAAGATTTTTTCATTTTAAGTTTCCTCAAATAATACACCTGAAACCTTTTGCTGCCCAGCCGCTGCTATCGCAATTGGGACACCATTATACGGCCCATTTCTTTTCTGATATCATCCGACACAAACAGTTTGCCGCCGGTGGTTTCCCATAAAGCCAGATACTTCAGGGTTTTTTGGTCGGCATCGGTTTTATTATATTTTAGACCCATAAGTTCGAGTTGTTGTCCCTCCCATTTCAACAGATACTCCGCCAGTTCCGGCTGAAACTCGGCCAGCCCGTTGAGGGATATCCAGTTTCCCCCCCATTTAAATAAATATTTGGCGACAGCCGGGGATAGCTCTTTAACACCGTTTAAGCAGATCCAGTTGCCCCGCCACTGAAATAATTCCTTGCCTGCATCCGGCAGGAGTTGGGTCACGGCATTCAAAAAGAGATCGGATCCTTGCATACGGGACAGGCACCTGGCTGTGTCGGGCGAAATTCTGGTGAGTTCGGCCATGCGTCCAAGGTTGCCGGTGCAGATTTCGGCTGCAATTTGATCATCATTTGTATTCGATGAAATTTGCTCGCTAGTGCTTTTTTTGCCTTTCTGAATACTTGCCTGCTGCCAGATTATTTCAAGAGGCGCTAATTTATCTTCCTGAAGACTAACGGCAAGTTTGTCGGCATTCGGTCGATACTGGTTCACGGCGGCGCTGATGTGGCGTTGATGCATGTTCATATCGATGCCGCCGGCGATATCAATCAATTCCAGATCCAGCTGGGCTTTGCGGGTCAGGTATAACAGCTCTTCGCTGCCGCTGTCGATCCACAGGATCGGTTTATCAAGTTCCAGGATATAAGCCCGACGCCGCTGAATAGTTCTCAGGCTGAGTTCAATCCGCTTGTTTTTCAGGGCCTGTTCAAAGGAACTGATGCCTTCTTTCTGTGCTTCCTGGTTAATATTTTCCCCCAGTTCGGTAATGCCGTTGCGATAATATAATTTCAGCTTTTCGATTTCTTCTCTTTTCTCCAGCAGTTGATTGCGCAGGTTGGTTGCTTCTTCAAGCTTGGCCGTCAGATTGTCATGCGGGCTCGGCGGGGGGGAAGCCTTGACAATTTGCGCGGGGGCGGGTTGCGCAGGCTGAACGGCCTCAGGCACCGGAGTCGGTACGGGCTCGGAAACTTTTTTTAACCCAATCAAGGCGGAACTGTTATAAAAAATAAATCCGGCGACAATCAGCACGATCAGGACAAAACCGATCATTTTGTTTGTCATTGACGGACGGTTTGCAGCGCCCGGTGTTCCGGATTTTTCAGCCGGTTTATTTGATGGTTCCTTCTGTTTGCTTTTAACCGGCGGAGTTTCGGTTTTGGATTTTTCGGCGGCAGCCTTTTCAGGCTTGCTGTCATCCGGTTTTTGTGAAGAAATTACCCGGGGTCTAATTTTTTTGTCTTCCGAAGGCACAAGATTCAATTCATCTTCACTCAAAGCCACGAAGTCATTTTCCAGATTTTGAGCGGAACCCTCGGTCTGCAATTTTTCCTGGGGCTCCGGATCCTTGGCGGATAAATCCGTGTCGGGCAGTGCTTCAGGCCCCTGATCGACTTTATTGGCATCCGTCATATTTCCGCCAGTTATGATTTCTGAGTCATCTGCCGCCGCAGGGTCTTGCCCGTCCTTTTCTACCCCTTCGGCATCCCCATCATCTCCAACCGGATTATCGTCTCCTTCCGGCAGTTCATCTGCCGGATCGTTCAATTCCGGTACCTCATTGGTAACTGAGCCATCGTCTTCAAAGTCGAATTCCTGACCCTTTGCCATTTGCACCACCAACTTTCAAGTTATCGATTCTGGATCTTAAGGTCTCCCAACAACCATTCGAGCGACTGCCGGTATGCGTCCGGATCCTGCCGCCACTGATTCCAGGCAGCGGTTCCCTTTTTAATCACTCCAAAATGTTCCGGATTAGCCATATCATTTCTCCCAGTATGATATTTCGGCAGTTTTATGATCTGCTTTAGAATCTATTTATTATAGCATTGAAAACCTGGTCCTGTGGGACAGGTCAGAGAAGATTGGCTGTGCCGTTACATAATTCGTGGAATGATTGAATACTGGTAAGAAATACCTTAACCAAAGAAATGATCGAAGCGGGCAAAGAACTTATTGCTCATCTTGATATTGCAGGATTGAAAATTAATACGGCGATGTGGTTGTTGAATCCTGAATCAGAGACCTGGAAACTAATAGTCGTCTCTCCTGAAGCAAAAAAAATAGGCCCTACAAAGGTTTATGAAAAAATTGGAATTGTAATTTCTAAAATGCCCTCTGAAAAAAGAATCCATATAAACTAAGAAGTCGCAAAAATGGGCTAAGATACCATCTCTTAACCCATTGATTCAATTGGTGCCCGGGGCCGGAATTGAACCGGCACGGTGCTAAGCACCGAGGGATTTTAAGTCCCTTAAATATACTTTCCCGTACTTTCCCATAATATCCCATCTATTTGACATTACAGCATATTTATAATACAATATTTCCCATAACATCCCGTCATTTCCTGTAAAATGTGGGGCTATTGTGGGGCAAATTTGGAGGAGCTATATGGCAGCAAAAAAATTTTCTACTCAATTTCCAGGAGTTCGATATCGGGAGCACAAATCCAGAATACATAACCGTAAGTTAGACCGATATTTTTTTATTCGGTACAGAATTGATGGAAAATTAAAAGAAGAGGCAATTGGGTGGGCAAGTGAGGGATGGAATGCAACAAGAGCCTCTGGCATCCTTTCAGAATTGAGAGAAGCTCATCGGACCGGTGATGGCCCTCAAACACTCGAAGAAAAAAGACGGCTTGAAAACGAAAAACGTGAGGCTGAAATCTTCGAGAAAAAACGTAAAGAAAAAGACCAACTCACCTTTGGTAACTACTTTGACAAAACATATTTTCCTACTGCAACAGCAAATAAAAAAGAGTGGAGTTGGAAACGTGAAAAAAGTGAAGTGACCCCATCCGATTGCACAAAAAATTATAGAGTGTTAAGACTGGGTCGTCGCCTCCCCGAAGGGGAGGAGAAAGGACCCTATCATGAGACGCAGACGCTTCACTCAGGATTTCAAAAGATCGATAGTTGAGCAGCTGCTCAGTGAAACGGCCGGCCCTGCAGAACTGTGCCGGCGCTACAACATTTCCTCCGGTCAGCTGTATACTTGGAAACGACAGTATGCCGACGGCAAGCTGGATCCGGAACCTTCCCGGGAAGCCGAACTGGAAGCTCGGGTCCGGGAACTTGAACGACTGTTGGGTAAGGTTACCCTGGAAAATGAATTTTTAAAAAAAGCCGTACGCAACAGCCTCAAACAAACTCAGAAAAAAGAAAGTTCATTGCCGAAAACCGCCCCCTCATCGAAAACATTGAAAGGGGGTGTGAACTGATGAATCTTCCCCGACGCAGTTACTACTATAAGCCGAAGAAAAAACCTTCTGACAAAGCGCTGCTTGAGCGTATAGAGCAAATTTGCCTGGACTTTCCCAAGTATGGATACCGCCGGGTGACCGAACAAATCAAGCGCGAAGGCTGGCTGGTCAATCACAAGAAAGTTCACCGCATCATGTGCGAGAAACAATGGCTTTGCCGACCCCAAAAGAAAAAGTGGGTTTGTACCACAGATAGCAACCACAAGCTGCCGGTGTTCCCGAATCTGATCAAAGATTTAACTTTAGACGGGATCAACCAGCTGTGGGTGGCCGATATCACTTACATCCATATCCTGGTATGCTTTATTTACTTGGCGGTGATCTTGGATGTCTATTCCCGCAAAGCGATCGGCTATGCGATCTCACGCAACATCGATACGCAGCTGACATTGGACGCCTTGCGCATGGCCATCGTCAACCGGAATCCACCGTGGGGATGTATTCATCATTCGGATCGCGGCGTGCAGTATGCATCCGCCGATTATGTAAAAGAGCTTAAGTTCTATGGGTTTCAAATCAGCATGAGCCGTAAAGGCAACCCCTATGATAATGCCTTTGCTGAAAGTTTTATGAAAACCTTAAAATCCGAGGAAGTCCATCTTTGGGAATACCGCACCATGGAAGATGTCCAAAAACGGATTCCCTATTTTATCGAAGATGTGTATAATCATAAGCGGCTTCATTCCGCTATTGGTTACCGTCCTCCTTGCGAATTTGAAATGATGCTTGAATTAACCCCAGAGCCCGGTCAAAACACTCTGATCACATTGCTGTGATCTGTGCAGTTTTAGGGGTTCATTCCAAAGCCTGTTTAATCTATGGATTTCTCCCGTAATCGGAAAAATGCCCTGCTAAAAGATATCAAGCCTCTACACTTGGAACAATTAAGAAAAACATGATGGATGCTGATAAGGCTCCTCGAACCGTAGATTATCCTTGCTGTTGTTAGACAAGTATTTAATTCTGCAAAACGGAATAGTTTTTTCCATGGTAATTCACCGATTGTGGGAGTTAGGCCACTTAAATTTGATAACAAAAGGTACCGATTTTTACCCATTCTGAAGCTGATAAATTAATCAGTGTGCTCCAAAGTAAGAATCAACAGCTCTATGAAATGGCAATGTTGAGCCTTCATTGTGGCCTAAGAGCTGATGAGGTTTTTTCACTCAT
>CAVYNY010000005.1:0-55164 GCA_963769935.1 uncultured delta proteobacterium
GGGGTAGAACAACTTCCAAAAGAACTCTAAGCTGCGACAGTGTAATAGACGGTGCTTTTTTTTCCCATCCTGATTTTCAGGTGCCAGAGGAAAAAGTGTGCCATCATACACGTAAGTATGTGGTGGTGCCAGCCCATATATTTGCGTACTTCATATTGGTCCATGCCGAGTTCGGTCTTTGTTTCTTCAAAACATTGTTCAATTGCCCAGCGAAGACCACTGAGCCATACAAGAGTTTTGAGCCTGACGCTGGCTGATGCGTTGCTAACGAAGTAGCTATACTCAGGTTTGTCCGCAATTGTTCGGCGCACCAAAAGCCATACGGTTTTCTTCGGCAGCCCTTCGGACGACAAAATTACCTTGCGTCGTGTAAATTCGTAAACGATGGGCCCCTTGGTTCCCTCTGAAACGGTGCGCCGATACCAGAAATAATCGTTCAAGTTGCGCGCCAGAAATTCGACGCTGATAGGTTTACTCTCATCATCAGCCACCACCGTTTTGGTTTTGGCTTGGCCGCCCCAGCGATATTTTTTAGTAACAGTCACAGGCTGTTTTGCCCAAACCTGAGTGCTTTTTTTTACCTGTACCATATAAGTGATATCGGGCAAGGCATCGGCGGCTTCGATGAATTCCGGACTCTCCCCATAAATGGCATCGGCTAAAATGTATTTGAACGGCAGCAGTTTTTCGACAACCAGGCATTGCAGCATGCCGGCAGCAAGTTCGGGCTTAGTTTTAAAGACGGCGTCTTGCGGTAGTTTGCATTTTTTTCGGCGCTCCCGATAGGGCTGCGTGAACCATATCTCGGGAATAAAGAGGCGCTTGTCGATCAGGGCATAGCCATGATCGGACACATAGGCTGCAAAAACACCAACCTGACAGTTGCCCACTTTGCCAATTGTGTCACAGTATTGGCGTCCGACACCAATGGAATCGTCGCCTTTCTTGACAAAAGAAGTTTCGTCGAAGATCAAGGCGCCATCGGGGCTGCCAAGATCGTCATTTACAAGACTACGGTATTTAGCTAATATTTTATCGTTGTCCCAAGGGGCATCACTCACAAAGCGTTGCAAGGCTCTTACATTACCGTCTTCAATCGAAAGCGCGATCGGTTCAATGGATTTTCTCTCAAGGTCGCTGAACTGGCCTGCCATGTAATTGTAAAAGTGCTCTCGCGACTCGCTGCGGAAGAAGCAGTTGCTAAATATTTCGTGAAAACCTTTGAGTTCATGAGCAAAGCCTTCAACATCTTTGATTGCAAGATCAAACATTGGAATAGGAAAAAGATACTCGTTGCATCGAATGCTCGGTAACATAGCCTGCCTCCTTTTTAAGGTTTTTACGAAATATGGCAGGCTTCTTATAAAAAATCAAGAAATAAATTAAGTTAAGTTACGTTATAGGGTTAGGTATACGCAATAACCAACTTGGCATAGGAAGCGATTTCGGCTATCAATCTAATCTTCTGTAAAAACTCACTTTTCTTTCGCCAATCTCAAAAAATTAGTATACCCGCAAAAATTCGCTCCATTTTATATCAATCTGGCCTAAAAGTAGCGTAGCTACCGTTTAGTGCCATCCAATTTTAGTTACTCGATATTAAAAGAAGACCGGTCATTTTTTCCCAAAGTGCGTTGGTTGGCGTTGCCTACGTTCAGGCCATTAGTGAGGGCACAAAGCACATGTTGAAAGAGATGACCGGCCTCGGCTTGCCTGCGCCGTGGTATCGTCTCGCAGAGAACGAAACAATCATCAAGCTCGAAAGTAAGGCCAAAGAACGTGAGGCGGCAATTCTGGCTGCGAGTCAGGTCAAATCCACGGAGTTTGGCAATCTTTTCCTTCTGAGGATTCGTCGGGGGGAGAAGCCGGTCAAAAACCTGCTGGATCGGCGCGAGGGCGAGATCGCCCAAGGCAAGCTGCCCGGCATCCAGTTCGAAAAGGTCACCTTTGATGAGCTTATCGATGAATTTTTGCGGGACTACAGGATCAACCAGAAAAAATCGCTTGCGAGAGCAGAAAGGAGTGTCAATCATTTAAGTGCTTTTTTTGAGGGATATCGTGCGGCAGGGATCACAACCCCAGCCATCAATCAATATATTGAATTAAGAATCGATGAAGGGGCGGCCAATGCAACGATCAACCGTGAACTTTCTGCATTAAAGCGGATGCTTAATCTTGGGGCTAAACAAACTCCACCCAAGGTCGATAAGGTCCCTTACATTCCTATGCTAATGGAAAACAATGTCAGGAAAGGCTCTTTTGAACACAGTCAGTATTTAGCTTTGAAAGATGCCCTTCCCTCTTACCTCAAACCATTTGTTACATTTGCCTATAAAGTTGGTTGGAGGGATACTGAAATTGCCGGATTAACGTGGAAACAAGTGGATCTCGACCAAGGCATCGTTAGACTCGAAGTCGGTGACACAAAAAATAATGAAGGTAGAACGATATACCTTGATCAAGAACTGACAATCTTGTTTAACAGGCAATGGGAAAAGAGAAAACGCAGCGGAAAAATAATCCCCTATGTTTTCCCCAATAAATTCGGTGCTGGACCGATAAACGACTTTAGGTATTCCTGGAACAACGCATGCAGAAAAGCCGGACTCGGGTATGGTTATAAGTTCAGCAAAAAGTATGTTGAGAAGTGGAAGGATAAGCTGCCTGCAGGACCAATTCTCCACGATTTTAGACGAATTGCTGTTCGAAACATGGTTCGAGCTGGTATCCCTGAAAGAGTTGCCATGATGATATCAGGACATAAGACTCGATCTGTATTTGATCGCTATAATATAGTAAGTGATTCAGATCTTAGGTTGGCTGCAAAGCTGCATGAATCCTACCTTCAGGACGCCACGGGCACAATTTCGGGCACAATCCGGAATTTGGAAACAAAAAAAGGAGGTACCAAAAATGGATAACTCCTTGATTTTGTTGGTGCCCGGGGCCGGAATTGAACCGGCACGAAGCCAAGCTTCGAGGGATTTTAAGTCCCTTGCGTCTACCTATTCCGCCACCCGGGCAATTTGATTGTTGGATACCTGAATTCAAAGAGTTTTTCAAGGAAAAAAGCGAGAGGGTTCAGAGGTTTAAAGGTTCCCGTAAAATGCACTAAGTTGTCTACAATTATGTTTTCGCCGTGCTCGATTTTTTTTTGTAAACAACTATTCTGTCACAAAATTAATTTAGAGGGGTCTGGCCCTTTCCGCAACCCCCGAACTCTGAACCCTGAACCTTTGAACCCTATCCCTGAACCTTAAGACTTCTGGCTCGGAAATTGGAAATTCTTATCGTTAAAAAGGGTCAAACAGGCATCGACGGCCAGGGGATCGTAGAGCACACCTCTGTTCTTGGCGATTTCTTCAAGCGCCTTGTCTGTCCCGATGGAGGGTCGATAGGGGCGATGGGAAGCCATGGTCTCGACCACATCTGCCACGCCTATAATGCGGGCTTCGAAAAGGATCTTTTCGCCTGCCAGCCCCTGAGGATAACCGGAGCCGTTCATTCTTTCATGGTGTTGCAGTACGATGTCTGCAATCGGCCAGGGAAATTCAATACCCTTTAAAATGTCGTAACCGGCCTGGGCGTGGGCCTGAATCAGACTGATTTCGATATCGGACAGTTGGATCGGTTTGACGAGTATTTCAGCCGGCAAAGATATTTTGCCGATATCATGAATAGCCGCCGCCATATAAATGCTTTCGATTTGGTCGGCCGGGAGCTTTAATTCCTGCGCGATCGCTTTTGTCAGATCAGCCACGCGTTGCTGGTGACCGGAGGTATAGGGATCTCGCTTTTCAACCGTCATACTGATTGCCTGGATGGTTGAATGCATGGCCTTTTTAATTGTCTCGAAACTTCGCTCCAATTCCAGTTGCACGCGCCTGCGGCTTTCAACTTCAATTTTCAGCAGCTGGTTGGATTTCACCAGTTTGGCGGTGCGTTCTTCAACCAGGTTTTCCAGATCGGCTTGCAAGGTCAGCAGCTGCTTTTCCGCCTGCCATTTGATGCTGAGCGCTATGGCAAACTGTATGATTTCTCTGGGATGAAACGGTTTTTGCAGATAGAGCAGATTGTCCGAGAATCTGGACTGCCGATCCGGGCTTGCGGTATTGGTACTGCGATAGCCGGTCACAACCACAGTATTAATGTGTGGATCCAGGTTGTGAATCTCTTCAGCGGTCCATTCACCGTCCGGTCCCGGCGGCATATTCAAATCGAGAAAGGCGACGGCATAGGGCGTATTTTCTTCAAACGAACGCTTGACTGCGTCAACCGCTTCATCGCCCTGGGAGCAGCAAGTCAGTTCAAAGTTCGGAATTGCCGGCGACGGATGAAGGGGTCTCAGAATTCCCTCGTACAATTCCCTTACGGTTGAATCATCATCCACCGCCAGGATACGAAATGACTTATTGTTAAGTTTGTCCATTTTCCGCGGATATTTAACCAACTGCCGGTTTGCACGGTCCGGAGGAAGGGTGGCGTTCCTGATTTGAGATTTAAATTTATCTGTGTATCATACAGTGATTGTCAACTAGTTGCAACCCTTAAAATATACGTAATTTTTAATAAATTATAAGTCTTATCCTGATCAACGGCGGGGTAATTCTTGTCAAACTCTATTTCATTTGATATTAAGCTTTCATGGAAAAAACCGTTAAGCGCCCCAGGTTGATTCTGGCCTCAAGATCACCCCGCCGGCGATATCTTCTGCATCAGGCTGGTCTAGAATTTTCCGTCGTCCCCAGCGAATTTGATGAGAGTTCGGTGACACTGACATCACCTGAAACCTATGTCAAAAGCCTGGCCGAATTCAAAGCGCAGGACATCTCGCAGAAATATCCCGACAGCTGGATTATTGGTGCCGATACGATTGTGGTGATCGACAACTCCATCCTGGGGAAACCCGCTTCCGGCGGCGAAGCCCGCCTGATGCTCAGAAGTCTGAGTGATAAAACCCACCAGGTCTTAACCGGTTACTGTATCTGCCATAAAAATAGTGCATATTTTTTTTCCGAAACAGTTGTGACGGATGTACATTTTAAAAAACTGACGCACGCAGAGATTGACTGGTACATCCAGTCGGGCGAACCCTTTGACAAGGCCGGAGCCTATGCCATTCAGGGACTCGGCACGTTTCTGGTCAAGCGCATTAAGGGTTCGTATACCAATGTGGTTGGACTTCCGGTGTGTGAGGTATTCGAATTTCTGATTAAGCACGGGGTGGTGGAGTTGACAGGAGGGCAATGATTTGAAAGACCAACTGGAACGGGTAAAAGAACGGATAAGAATTTCAGCCGAAGCCTGCCGGAGACCGCTGGAAGCTATTCGTTTGATAGCCGTCAGCAAAACCATGCCGACGGAGATCGTGCGGGAAGCGATCGAAGCCGGCGTAACCGACCTGGGTGAAAATTACATCCAGGAAGCCAGTGAAAAAATTCACAGTCTGGATAGATATCCGGTTAACTGGCATTTTATCGGGCATCTGCAGTCGAACAAGGCCAGATATGCAGTCCGAATGTTTGATCTGATACATTCGGTTGATTCCCTGAAACTGGCACAAGAACTGGACAAATATGCTAAAAAAATTGATAAGATTCAGCCGGTACTGATTCAAATCAATGTTGCCAGAGAGGATTCAAAGTCCGGTATCTATGTCGAAAATGCGCTAAAACTGTTGACAGACATCAGCCGGTTTGAAAATGTTGCCGTCAAGGGCCTGATGACCATGCCGCCCTTTTTTAACGCGCCGGAAAAAGTTCGACCGTATTTTGCCGCGCTGCGCAAACTGCGGGACCGCATCAAAGCTGAAGATATACCCAATATTACAATGGATGAATTGTCCATGGGTATGACCGGGGATTTTGAAGCCGCTATTGCCGAAGGTGCTACCATGGTGCGAATCGGTACGGCCATATTTGGAGAAAGACATTGAAAATATTATTGCACATATGCTGTGCACCCTGCTCCATCTACCCCGTTAGAACCCTAAGAGCCGGGAGTCTGGAAGTCATGGGGTTTTTTTACCGACACAACATCCATCCCTACTCCGAATGTCTCAGACGCCAGGAGACCCTGCAATCCTATGCCCGGCAGATCGAATTGCGGGTGATCTACCAGGATGGTTACGACCTGGAAGGATTTATCCAGAACATCGTTTACCGGGAAAAGGATCGCTGCCATTACTGTTATCACGACCGGCTGCGAACCACCGCCCTGATGGCCAGACGCGGCAAATTCGATTATTTCACATCTACCCTGCTTTACAGTAAATTTCAGAAGCACGCCCTGATAAAATCGATTGGTGAGGCGGTCGGCAGGTCGGTCGGCGTGCCGTTTCTGTATGAGGATTTTCGTGAGGGATGGAAAGAAGGCGTTGCAGCATCAAAGGAGCTTGAATTGTACCGCCAACCCTATTGCGGCTGCATCTACAGTGAAAAGGAACGCTTTTATCGTCCGGGGAAAAAGTTGCAGGAAAGGGACGGCACAATGGGATGATGGAATATTGGGTGATTTCACCGGAAGTTGTCTCGAATTTCATTGAAATAGAAGAGAGTAAATCTTTTTCTTGAGCGACTATTTCAGAATTCCAATATTCCAACGTCCCAGAGTGCTGATGCTTCATACAGTTGACATATTGACATTAAATTAACTTACCTCAGGGGAGTATCCAAGCGGGATTCAATGTTCGGAAATTTTATTTATTTCATTCTGGTTCTTCTCATTTATCTTACCTACCCACCCTCCACCGAGACCAACTTTTCGGCGTGGGCGTCGTTTTCGCTGTTTCTTGGGTTGACTGTACTGTTTTCATTTTTTTCACGGTTTCAATTTCTGAGAATCGAAAGACGGATTGCCAAGGGCAACTATTTACAGATTGATCATCAGTTCAACAATACCCTGCTCCACCAATCCGTGTTGGCGGTCTTTCTGTTTGCGATCGATATTTACGGATTGAATCTGTCATCGTTTCTATCAGGCTTGGCTGTCTTCAGAACCATTCCAACCCTTCTGGCCTTGCTGTTTCTTCTGCTGTTCATATTATATCTGACAATTGTGTGGGCCTCCGCTTATGGCTCCTACCAACTGCTTTACAGAACCGGCATTTCCAGGCGCACGTATATTTTTTCCAATATATCTTTTTCGATTCCGGTTTTGTTGCCATGGCTGTTTCTTTCCGGCATTGCAGATATCATCAACGCGCTGCCGTTTGCAGCCCCGAAGCAAATTCTGGGCACCACCGAAGGCGAAGTTACCTTCTTTCTCATATTTCTCGTCGGCGTAGCCATTATCGGACCGCTTTTGATCCAGAAATTCTGGCGCTGTATACCTTTAGAAGACGGTTACCATCGCAGCCGCATTGCAGGCTTGTGCCGGCGGGCCGGGATGGCCTATGCCGACATCCTCTACTGGCCTATATTCGGCGGGAAAATGATTACGGCCGGTGTCATGGGCCTTATCAAGAAATTCCGTTATATTCTGGTTACCCCTTCTTTGCTGCATCTGTTGGAGCCGGAAGAGATCGATGCCGTTATTGCCCACGAAATCGGACATATCAAGAAGAAGCATCTTTACTTTTATCTGGCTTTTTTTGTCGGCTATATGATTTTGTCCTATGTCAGCCTGAAATGGATTATCTTTGCCATCATTTATGCCAGGCCCGTATACTGGCTCATCGACCAGGGCGGCTTCAACCAAGCCAACGTTGTTTCAACCATTTCCAGTATCGTCATCATTTGCCTGTTCTTAGTTTATTTCAGATTCATTTTTGGTTTCTTTATGCGCAATTTCGAACGCCAGGCCGATACATACGTGTATGCCTTGTTTGACAGCGCCAAACCGCTGATTTCCACGCTGGAGAAGATCGCCTCCTCCAGTGGACTGTCGGCCGACAGGCCCAACTGGCATCATTTCAGCATCAGCCAGCGCATCGATTACCTGCAGAAGTGTGAATCAAATTCGGCCTGGATTGCGCGCCAGGATCACAAAGTAAAAAAGAGCATCGGGATTTTCCTGGTGTCTCTACTGCTGTTGGGGATTTTAGGGTATCAAATCAACCTCGGTGACCTGGGAAACCAAATCAGCACCCATCTTATCGAAAAAGTCCTCCTGAGAGAAATCGAAGCAACTCCCGACAATCCAAATTTATACACCGAGCTGGGCAATATTTACTACAACGCCGAAAATTGGTCCGGCAGCCGGGACGCCTGGGAAAAATCGCTGGCACTGAAACCTGATAATGCGCCTGTTCTCAACAATCTGGCCTGGCTCTACGCCACCTGCAAAGATGAACGATTTCGAGATCCCGGCCGGGCCTTGACCCTGGCCCAGCTGGCCATCAGCCTGGATGCGGCGCCGCATGTCTGGGATACGCTGGCCGAAAGCTATTATATCAACGGTATGTACCGCGAGGCTGTCGAGGCCGGCCGAAAAGCCCTGGCGCGGTCCGGGAGCAAACGGCCCTATTACGAGGAGCAGCTCAAAAAATTTGAAGCTGCGGCAAATAGATGAGACGCGTCATGTGCGAATGAATAATGTCAAACAAAGAGCAGACTGAACATCGAACGTCCAAAAATTTATGACTGTTTCCGTTGCTTCATTTTTTATTGTGCAAAATTCGATGTTGGACGTTCGATGTTCGATGTTCATTTTTTCAATTCCTACCAGCCTAAGACCTTAGTCCTTATCATCCTTTCCGGCGTCAATGTCTTTTAGCTTGCGATAATTTTCATAGATCTTCCGACCCCCTCCCAGAATCAATAAAAATCCCAACAGATAAAAGCAGATATAGATAAACCAGATCGCGGAGGAAAAGTATTCAATGGTTTTTATTTTGGGCATGACCTGCGGTATTCGGAAAAAAACCCCGATGCCTGCCAGAACAAGCAGGCCGCCCCAGACCAGCTGAAAATGAATCCTGTTTTTATCCAATAGATAGAATTCCTTAAATATTCAATATTCAATCGAAAATATTCATTCCGAAAGGCCTCCCTTAAATTCGGGTTTGCGCTTTTTGAGAAAGGCGCTGGTGCCTTCTTTGGCATCCGGGCTCGCGTAACAGAGCGAAAATGCGTCAATCTCAATATTGCAGCCGCTTGCAAGGTCTACATTCATCCCGTTGTTAATCGCCTGCTTGGCTGCCCGCAGCGAAGCTTTCCCTTTAGAGGCAATCGCGCCGGCGGTTTTTATAACCTCTTCCATGAGCTTATCCTGGGGTAATACCTGGTTGACCAGACCCAGTTGGAGAGCTTCTGCGCCCGATATCATTTTGCCGGTAAAGATCAGTTCTTTGGCCATATTGGTGCCGATTAATCGCGGCAATCTCTGGGTGCCGCCGAAGCCCGGGATGACCCCGAGATTTATTTCCGGCTGGCCGAATTTGGCATTTTCCGAAGCATAGATAAAATCGCAGGCAATCGCTATTTCGGTGCCGCCCCCCAGCGCAAATCCATTTACCGCAGCGATCACCGCTATCGGTAACTGCTGCAATTTGTTGATTATATCGTGTCCTCTTTTGGCAAAAGCTTTGGCCTTTAGGGAGTCAAATGTGGCAAGTTCGGAAATGTCGGCGCCGGCCACAAAGGATTTGTCACCGGCGCCGGTAAGGACGAGAACCCGGATGTTTTCGTTGGTCGCGATGTCGTCCAGGGCCTGGGAAAATTCCGCCAGCAGGGCGCTGTTGAGGGCGTTTAGAGACTTGGGCCGGTTAAAGGTAATGAAAGCAATTCCATCTTTGACTTCATACACGATGTTTTCGTATGTCATTTTAACCTCCGTCGCAGTTGGTAAATAAAGTGATTGTTGTTTGATAAAGTATCGCAGCGAATTTGTCAAATTGAAAGCGGGCGGCAGTTTGTTGCGTGTTGTATGTTGTGAGTCGCATTTTTTTCCGCTGCTGGCAAACATACAATTTGCAGCAGGCAACCTACAACTTACAACCTACAACAGGCAACTTACATTTTTTTCACTTTTTTTCACCGACCGCCGCGATATAAATAGCTGATAGGATGAATAATCCCCCAACAAACTTCAGCCAGGTTAGTCCTTCGTTAAATATAAGGTAGGCCAGGATGGTGCTCCCGATAGGTTCTCCCAGTAAAGCCACCGCCACCAATGTGGTGCTGAACCATTTCAGCGCCCAGTTATAGCTGGAGTGTCCTACGATTTGCGATACCACAGCCATGGCCCAGAACGCCGCAACCGTTTGGCTGCTGTAACCGGTAATCGGCAGGTTTAAAAAAAGAACGACGATCCAAAGGATGGCCGCCGCACTGCCGTAACAAACCGTCACATAGGCCAGCAGGGAAAGCTTGCGCCTCAGGTTGCGCCCCAGCAGAAGATAAATTGCGGCGCACACGGCGCCGGCAAGGGCCAGCAGATCTCCCCACAGGGCGTTGCCGCCGGCTGCGAAATCACCGAAACCGATTACGGCACCGCCGATCACACTGAGCACAATGCTAATGACGGTTGTCGGCTTTATGCGGTCGCTGGCAATCAAGGGCGTCAGCAAGCCGACCCAGAGGGGAATTGTATTGACCAGAACCACGCTGTTGGCAATCGCCGTGTAATCCAGCGAGGAAATCCAGGCAGCAAAATGCAGCGCCAGAAACAATCCGGACAGCATTGCCAGTTTAACATCCTGGAAAGATAATCTGCGCAATTCATCCCTTGCCTTCCAGCCGGCGGCGGGGATTAAGATCAGGGTCGCCAGTCCTACCCGATAGGCGGCGGTGACCAAAGCCGGTGCATCAGCCAGGCGCGCAAAGATCGAGCCGGTGGAGACACCGATAATGCCGATTATCAGGACCAAATAGGAATTGCGAGGAAGCACGGAATCTAGTTGCTGAGAGGTCATGGTCGCCGTTGGTCCGGTGAGTTTAAATCAAAATTGATTTTAATAACGGGTGACAGGGGATGTTGTCAATTTAGCTATTGTCCCCTGAATTCGGAGGTTCCCTGAAAAAGGCGGTGGGAGATGTCTCTTTGATATATTCTTTTATTCCCAGAATGATGGCTTCACATAATCTCTCCTGGTATTGCGGCGTGATCAGTCTTTTGCATTCGCGTGGATTGCTGATGAAGGAGGTTTCGACCAATACGGCCGGCATCTGGGCCCCGAGCAGAACATAAAAAGGCGCCTGCTTGACCCCTTTGTCCTTAATGCGGCTGTAATGGTCGGCTTTCAGGTTTCTGACCAACGAACCCTGGATATAGCCGGCCAGACGACTGGACTCGTTAATTTTAGCATTCTGCATCAAATCAAAAAGAATTGTCTGAAGGTCACTGATGTTTTTGGTGGACGTCGCATTTTCCATGGCCGCTACCCGTATTGCGTCATCGTCCGTTGCCAGGTTCAAGAAATAGGTTTCAATGCCGTACGCCCGGTTGTCATTATGGGAATTGGTATGGATGGATATAAATAAATCCGCGTTTTTGGTATTGGCGATTGCCGTGCGCTCCTCCAGGGTTAAAAACTCGTCCCTGCTGCGCGTCAAAAACACTTCACATTTTAATTCCTGACGAACCTTTCGGGCCAGTCGGCGGGCAATTTGAAGAACGATGTCTTTTTCATGAACGCCTTTTAAATAGCCGGGCGCACCGTAATCCCGGCCGCCGTGCCCCGGATCGATAATAATCCGGCTGACACCCAACGCCAATTGCTTGGCCAGCGCACTGACGGGAAGCTTGCCGCTTTTTTGCGATGAGACAATTGGAGGTGCCGGCACCGGCTTTCCATCGCCGGCTTCGCCCCAGACATCAAGCACGATACGAAAAGGATCCTTCAAGGAAAAAATTTTATACGTCTTAAATGACTTGATATCGACCACCACCCTGACCGAATCAGGGGTATATTGCCCCGCGCGGGCATTGGTCAACAAATCGTCGTTTATTGGGATGGATTTTTTAATGTTATCCCCCAGGTGGGCGCCTTTCAAATCAATATACAGGCGTTGAGGCTTGTTGAGGGCCGGGTCCTTGCGCAGGAGGTTGTGATAATACGTCGTCTCCTGACTGGCATCGATGACAACCCGGGTGTAATTCGGATTGGACCAGAAGCGCAGATTTTCCACTGTCCCCATGTCGCTGCTGAGCGGTCCGTTATTCGTCGCCCGGCTTTTTGTCCCGCCTGAAGAAGATTGCGTCCCGGGGTTAATTATTTTTGCCAGGCCGTCATCTTTGAGCGGCGAATTTTTTTGCACCCATTGCGGCATTGCCTCGATGAGCAATTCCGCCTTGACCTTGAAGCGGCTGTCGGCAAAATTATCGATGACGCGCTCATACATTGTCTGGGCTGCCTGCAGATCGGATTTTCGACGCGAATGCTCATAAAGATCGGCATACAGTCTGCCGGTCATAAAAAGACCGGCTGCCGCCTGGGAGCCACCGGGGTTGTTGCGGTAAACGGCATAAAATTTATCGATGCACTGCAGCCAGTTTTCGCGGTATTTCACTTTAGCGGCGTTTTGCTGCAGATTACTGTAACAGGCTTCGGCGGCCTGGTATTCTTCGTCGGCCGAACCCGCCGAAGCCTGAACGGATATGGCTTGGCCGGGCTTTGGGTCCGCGTCTTGGGCTGCGGCAAAACCGTTTAGTTGCAGGGCGGCCTTGCTCCGGTAACGGCTCTCGGGGTACCGTTTGGTGATGCGTTCGTATATATCGCGGGATTCCTGCAGATCCGATTCCTTGCCGGAACGTTTTGCCAGCTCCTGGTATAAGATGCCGGATTTATAAAGGCCGACAGGCGCCCAGGGCCCGTTCGGATCCAGACGATAAACCTGCTGAAACTTTTCGATGCACCGCAGCCAGTTGTCGCGGTATTTCATCTTTGGGGGGGAATTGTGCAGCTGTCTCTGGCAAAGTTCTGCTTCGTGATAGGCCGCTTTCGGCGTCATCGCCTCGGATGGCGCGCTGAGCAAAAGGCTGATGCAGATACCGATCAATAGCGCAGGTAACAGGTTGGCTTTTTTGTGAGGCATATTATAATCGTTATGTCGGTTGGCTGTGGTCTGTTGTCAGTTTTTGAAGGATCTAAATACCTAAATTCAAAACGCCTGTGCCTAAACTAGTGCCTATAATAGCAGATTTATCTGAAAGTTCCAAACTCTAAAGTATTGTGTCCCGGGGCAACATCGAAGCAAATTTTCAGCCGGCTCATCAGAAGGATGTGTAAGACAATAAAATTCCAAACCTCAAGCGCCAAATTCCAAATAAATACGAAATTACAATATTCAATCAGCAAAACCTTCCCGGCGGCTCTATCATTTCGCTTCATAAATTCAGGGCTTTTTCCTCGCCTCTTCCTGCAGTTCATTTAAAAAATTTAAAGCATCCAGGGGGGTCATGCGCGAGATATCGGCCTGATTCAGCTTTTCGACAATCCTGCTTTCGGGTTTGTGGAAAAGATCCAGCTGCACCGGTCCGTGTCTGGCCTTTTCATCCATGATTCCGCGCTTGGCGACGCCACCGCCTTCGAATTCTCCCTGTTCAATACTGCAGAGGATTTTTTTGGCGCGTTTGATCACCCGCTCCGGGATGCCGGCCAGCCGCGCCACCTGGATGCCGTAGCTCCGGTTGGTCCCGCCTTCAACCAGCTTGCGCAAAAAAATGATTTCATCATTCCATTCTTTGACGGCAATATTAAAATTTTTGACCCTTGGTTTGATTTGGGCAAGCTCCGTTAATTCGTGGTAATGCGTTGCGAAAAGCGTCTTGACGCCCATGTTCTTTAAATCGTGCAGATATTCGGCCACCGCCCAGGCAATACTGAGACCGTCAAAGGTACTGGTCCCCCGGCCGATCTCATCCATGATCACCAGGCTGTTTTCGGTGGCGTTATTTAAAATGTTGGCGGTTTCCTGCATTTCCACCATGAACGTGCTCTGCCCGTGGGAGAGATTGTCCAGGGCGCCGACCCGGGTAAATATCCGGTCCGTTATGCTTATTTTTGCTTTGGCGGCGGGTATAAATGCGCCCATCTGTGCCATCACCACCATCAAAGCCACCTGGCGCAATACGGTTGATTTGCCGGCCATGTTCGGGCCGGTTATAATTAAAATCTGGTTTTCCTGATTGTCCAGCTTAATGGTGTTGGGAACAAAACGCTCTCCGCTGATCATCTTTTCCACCACCGGATGGCGGCCGTCTTCGATTATTATGCTGCCATCGGTAGCCATGACGGGCCGGCAGTAATTATTTTGGTCGGCGATTTCGGCCAGGTTGGTCAGACAATCGAGGCGGGCTAAAAACAGGGCGACATCCTGAATGCGCCGGTTGTTTTCGGCAACTTCTTCCCGAATTTCGCTAAACAATTCATATTCGAGCGCCGCTCGTCGATCTTCCGCGCCGAACACCTTCATTTCAAAAGACTTAAGCTCATCGGTGATGTAGCGTTCGGCATTGACCAGCGTCTGTTTGCGGACATAGTTTTCCGGAACAGCCGCCGAGCGGCTTTTGGGAACTTCAATGTAGTAACCAAACACTTTATTGAATCGCACTTTAAGGGTGCTGATTCCGGTCGTATCCTTTTCGCGGACCTCCAGTCGGGCCAGCCAGCCTTTCGCGTCCCGGCTTATTTGCACCAGTTCGTCCAGTTCTTCATTGTAACCGGTTTTGATGATGCCCCCTTCAATAATGGTAGGCGGTGCGTCCTCTCGGATCGATCGGTCAATGAGCCCGGCTAGTTCATTGAGCCTGTCAAGCTCCCCCCGGACCCGAAACAATTGGGATTTCAGTTCCGACAGGAATGACCACAAATCCGGTAACATCACCAGGGAGTCTTTCAGCGCCGTCAGATCGCGCGCATTGGCATGTCCCATAACAATTTTGCTGCCGATTCGCTCAATGTCCGAGACTGATTTTAATTTCTCACGAATGGCGCGGCGGATTTGAAGGTTGGCTTTTACTTCTTCAACTGCATCGTGCCGCAGACGAATTTCCTCCAGATCAATCAGCGGATAGCGCATCCAGTTGGCCAGCAGCCGCGCCCCCATGGCCGTGGCGGTATGGTCGAGGATGCCAAGCAGCGTTCCCCGCCGCGATCCGGTGCGAATATTTCTGGCCAATTCCAGATTTTGGCGACTTAATTCATCTACCAGCAGGTAGCTGTCCAACCAGTAGGTTTCGATGCCGGTCAGATGCGCCAGCTTTTGCTTCTGGGTTTCGCCGACATAAAAAATAATCGCTCCGGCGGCGCAGATGCCGGCTTGCAGTGTCTCACAACCGAATCCTTCCAAAGAAATGGTTTTGAATTGATCGGTCAGCCTCTCATAGCCGCTTCGGCGGTCGAAAGCACGCTTATCCAGATAGGATTTTGCAATTTCCGCCAGGATCGCCTTAAATGGAAAATACACCGGGTCATTCTCAGCCGATGCGGGCAGAAGTACTTCCTTGGGTGCAATGCGCTGAATCTCCTGCGCGATGATGGTTGAATCCCTGGATTCGGTTACCCGGAAAGTGCCGGTCGAGATATCCAGGTAGGCAATCCCGCTGTAGTCTTCTTGGCAAGCGACAGCCAGCACGTAATTGTTGGATCGCTCATCCAATAATTCATTTTCGATCACCATTCCGGGTGTTATTACCCGAACCACATCCCTTTTCACCAGACCCTTGGCTTTGGCCGGGTCTTCGATCTGGTCGCAAACGGCCACCTTGTAGCCATTGTCGATCAATCGGGCGATATAACTTCGGGCCGCGCGATGCGGAACACCGCACATCGGAACGGCCGAATCGTCATTTTTATTGCGTGAAGTTAAGGTGATTTCGAGGACCCGGGATGCCAGCTGGGCATCTTCAAAAAACATTTCGTAGAAATCGCCCATCCGGTAGAACAGGATCGCATCAGGATACTGCTCCTTGATGGACAAGTACTGTTTTATCATCGGAGTGGATTTGGCAGGACTCATAGATTTATTGGGGAACTAAACACCGAGCTCAGCGGCTGCGCCGAGTCGGCCTCCGGTCCGCAGAATTCAACGTCCGGAGATAATATTGGATTTTTTATATTGTTCAGCTGGGGAGATTCAGGCAATTATTGAATCTTTTCTTTCGATTTTTCCTCTGTATTTTCGTTGCCGTTCGACTCCTGGCTGTCAACGTCATATTCCAGCGTTTTATCGGCATGTTTTTCATCGGTAATTATTTGGGTTGCATCCATGTTGATTTTAACGGTGTCGGCTTGATCTTCCACCGGAGGCTCTATACCCTTTAACGTATTAATTTCGCGTCTTAACTCGGACAATTCACCGTTGTGAGCCGAGAGGGCGGCATTGAGTTTTTTGATGGTGCGTTTGGCTTTGAAGCGGGCTGGGAAATTAAACAGATAGGCGATGAGCAGACCGGCGAAAAAGAAAATTAGAGATAAAATGGCATTGGGCAGTTCCGGCGAATGATACTCCTCAAAGACACCCAGATTGAGGCGCAGGGTTTGCTTGGCTAGAAAAAAGGCCTGATTTTGAAAAATCACCAGTGCAATAAATCCGAAAATAATCACCCAGATAATCATCGTGGCTTTCTTCATAGATATCTCCATTGGTTTTATACAGTTAAATTCAGGGTGTCAAAGTGTGGTTTTAAATTATCGTAGGTAGACTTCAGATGCTCCGGAATGACTCGGACGTCAGCCAAGACGGTGAGTGCATTCGTGTCACCGAACCACCTGGGAACGATATGAAAATGAAGATGTTCTTCCACCCCTGCCCCGGCAACTTTGCCCAGATTAAGTCCGACGTTGAATCCATCGGGTCGCATGACGCGTTTCAGGACATCCACCGACCGTTCGATAGTGGCCAGCAGCTCACCCATTTCGTACTTGCTCAATTCTTCCAGCCCGGACAGGTGCCTGACCGGCGCTACCAGAAGATGACCGTTGATATAGGGAAATTTATTCATCATCACCATGGTGTCATTTCCCTTAAACAGGGTCAAATCATCAGTTTTCGAAAGGGCGTCACAAAAAACGCATCCGTCTTGCTTATCGGCCAGAATGTAATCCATCCGCCATGGGGCCCACATCGTCTTCATATTCCGGCAACCTTTCCATTATTCCAGTTCGATGGATTCGCTATGGTAGTCGGTTTATCAATACTTGATTATGACCCAACTTACGCTGTTTACGACGAAAACTCAACCTTTTTTTCCTTTCAGCGGGAGAACTTCCAGATCACCCCAGATACCGATTTTGTCACCGGCAATAATTACGATGCCCCCTATTTTATCGATTTTCTTACCGGCGGTGATGGCATCATTGATATTGGCCGGCGACTGCACCAGGTTTCCGATGGCGGTTGCGGCGGCATCCGCCGCAGCACATGAATCGGCGATGACGCAGACGGCATCCGCTTTGCCAAAACTCAAAGAGTGGCCCACAGTGCCTGATGACGTACACACGGCCACCGGCTGTTGCCCACAACGCACCCGAATGCCGAGCTGCATGCTTAACGGCGATTGGCCGGCCAGAATTCCCACCGTCACCGGCACGTCTGTTTTTATGAAAACATCGCCGCCGTTTTCCACAATGACCTGGTTTGTAATTCTCAAAAGCCCCAGCCCTACGTGTTCGGCAATGGCCCCTGCCACGGCGGCCATTGGTCCAACACCGGCATTTGTTCCGGCATTGACCATATCCACGACAATTTTCGGCGCGGGGCCGTCAAGGCGCCAGGGATTGAGCGCTGCTGTAAAATCCGGATGGGTCATGATAAATGCTTCCACATAGCCCCGATGCTCCAGCACCAGCTCTCTGGTTTCCGCCCTCAGTTTTCGCTCGGCATGCACCAGCAGATCGGTTTCTTTTACTACGACCTGAAAGTTTTTCAGCTTGGCGGTATTCACTAAATTTCGGTAGGTACGTTCTGTGTACATCTTATCTGCCGGTGTAAATCGGTGATTAACTGATGCTAAATCTCAAGATAAATCCCCCAACCTTTTTAAATAACTGTAATTTATACGTGAATATTTACTCGAAATAATATGATGACGATGGTCTGCTTCACCAGCTAGACAGCTTCTATATGAGGTCTTAAGGATTCCGGGCATTGATCCAAAAAATACTGGTCGGTCATGCCGGAAATAAAGTCTCTGACAATCTCTGCCGGCGCATGCTGCCGGATATACTCCGGCGTCATGTCTTCCAAAAATTGGCGGAAAATTACGGACGATTTACGTTGTTTCTGTAAATCATCCAGAAACTTCTCGAAAAGCATCTCAAACAGGTTTTTTATGCGATGCCTGTGCCGCTTTATTTTAGGATTCAGATAAATGCGCTCCAGGTTGAATGCCTTGAGCCGGATCAGGGCCGCGGACACTTCCCCGCTGAAGGCAATATAGGACTTCTGATAACTGTTGAGAATGATATCCGTAACCAGGTTGAACACGATCGTACCGTTGGTATCTCCCAGAACACTGGCGCTGCTGTGCGGCAAATCCGATCGCTTGATGAGTCCAAGCCGAATGGCGTCCTCGATGTCCCGGCCGATATAACTGACCGTATCGGCCATCCTTACCAGACACCCTTCTAAAGTCATGGGGATGAGTTCGGTGGTGGGATTGCGCCTTTTGGCGGCGATCTGCGCATCCATTTTGGCAAATGTCTGATCAGCTGCCGGCCGCAATCGATCATTGTGCAGTTCTCCATCGTGGCACAGTACTCCATCCAGGGTTTGAAGACACAGATTCCACCCTTTGCCTTTGCGTTCAACCTTTTCAAGGAATTGAACACTCTGCAGGTTGTGTTGAAAAAATCCAATGCTGTTTTTTCGGCAGATCTCCGAAAGAAAACGTTCACCGTCATGTCCGAAGGGCGCATGGCCGATATCATGCCCCAGCGCGATGGCTTCGATCAGGTCTTCGTTGAGCCCCAGGAAACGACCGATGGTTCTGGCCACTTTCGAAACCAACTGCACATGCAGCACACGATGCGTGATGTGGTCGTTTTTCACCAGATAAAACACCTGGGTTTTGTCGATGTAACGGGCATAGGCCAGGGAATGCAGAATTCGATCCACGTCAACCGAGTACGCCTGGCGGTAACCGGAGTCAAGGCGTTCATCAGGCTTCCGTCGGATGCCCTGGGCATTTTTTGCCGCCAGGGGTGACAGTTTTTCGGCTTCCTGCCGATTTAAAAACGCCTTCAGTTTAACCAGGGATTGCGCTTTGTCATATTTCTTCATTTTCAATCATCTCTTCCATCAATCCAACATAGTCAATGCCGGCCTGTCGGAATCCTTCCCTGCCGTATTTCATGTTTGCTTCGATCACGTAGAAATCATTCCGGTACCGGCAGATATCGATTCCAACATCGTCCCAACGGCAGGACCGCGCGGTGTGCAAGGCCAGATCAAGGGCTTGCGAGGGCACGGCGTTCAGGCTGACCGTGCCGCCGACGGCAATGTTGGAGCGAAACTCATTTTCGGGTGCAATGCGCCAGTAGGCATGTACAACCCGGTCGCCTATCACAATGACACGGATATCCCGATCCACCGGCAGATACTCCTGGATATATGCGACATCCGTGAGCTTAAAATAATCCGCCAGCTGGTTTTCATGCCGGATGAGAAAGACTCCGCGTCCCATGGCCGAGCCGCGCGGAATTTTCGCCACAAATGGAAACGTGAAATGCCCGGTAATGCAATTTTTCTGCCGTTTCCCGTAGTAAACGTGGGTGCGCGGGTGGGCAATTTTAAGCAGCTCAAACAGGGCTGTCTGTTTGATTTTGTCTTGCACGCATTTGTAAGTGTGATAGCTGGGGAAAGTGGGTTTGCCCATGGTATCGAATAGATCCGCATAAAACGGTGAAGGGTAATAGATCTTCCCTGCGCTGCGAATCAATGCCGCCTCCCGGGGGCTGTAATCTGAAAAATTGGTTCGAACGCCGAGAGTGATAACATTTTTGCAATCCCGGAGGCGGCCTTCGAGGGCGATGGCTTTGATATCAGGGTTCATGGTAACAATTAAGATTTTAATTTAAGGTTTCAGGTTTCACGGTGTCAGTCTATTCTCTATCGCTAGCGGCGGTGTTTGCCCACCTCGGAAACTTGGCACAAATCAAAATCTCAAATTCCAAATCACAAATCTCAAATAAACTACAATTACCAAAATTCAAAATTCCAAACGGGATTTTATCTTTTTTAGCCATCGCTTCAGATAAATAAGCAATGCTTCTATCGCCAAAATACGAAATAATAAGACAGCTAGATTTTCTTGATTTAACCGGTTTCGATCATTGATTATTGGGATTTGGAATTTATTTGTTTTTTGGTGCTTGTAATTTGGAATTGAAACCATTCCGGCTCCTGAACACTGAAACCCCTTAAACGCAGCGCTTGGCCGTTTGATCAAGACCTAATCGAAAAGCTGCTTAATCCTCTCCGCAGCCCGCTCGGTATGGCTCCCCCGCCAAAATATTCGTTTGCATTGTCGACACATGCTGAAATTGTCATGAGTTTCCCAGATGTAATCGGGGACCAGGCCGTACACAGTATCTTTGGCGATATCAATTATAGGGGAATTGCATTCAATGCACCTTGAAAATGGACGGATATCGTTAGAGGTGATCGCCAACTCATCGATAACCTGGATGAGCTGTTCAAACAATTGGTCGTCTTCAATGAAAACCAGTCTGTGCCCGGCGTACCGGTTGCGAATTTTTCCTGTTCGCGTCAACAGGACCCGCATTTCATCCAAATGCCCATAAAACCAATTGCTGGAGACATCCGACTCATAGATGGTATCAAACCCCATTAGGCGCAGCCACTTGGCCAGCCTACCCAAGGTTCTGTCTGCGGCGAAACTGAGATCCATGATTTAATATGAAACTTCACATGTTCGGAACAGTGAACAGATTGAACGTCGAACATCGAACGACCAATATCCATGGCGCTGTGCTTTATCCAATTATATATTTAATTATTATTTTGATTTTAATTCATCATACGCCTTCTGGATTTCCTTGAACCGCCTTTCAGCCAACACCCTGAATTCATCTCCCAGATATCCCACCTTGTCCGGATGATACTTGCTGGCAAGCTGTCGAAAGGCTTTCTTGATGGTGTCTTGAGAGGCCCCGATTTCGACTCCGAGTATCCGGTACGGATCCCATTGAGAAGGCGCCTTCCGCTCATGGTCGTGTGCTCGGGATTGATTTTGCCCGGCGGTTGTGCCGTCATCATCAACTGTATTTTGGCTGTTATGGTAGTATTTTTGGAAAGCCTCCCTTTTTTTCTTACGGGCGTATAAATATCTCAACAATAAACCGAGAATCACCAGATCATCGAGCCACCCCCATCCGACCAGGAAATCAGGCAGGATGTCATAGGGACTCAGTATATACATTATCACCAGTATAATTAATATAATTTGCCACATGTCCGGGAGTATAAAATAAAGTTAAGGTCGGGTCAACGGTGGTATCCCTTAGGATATAAAATGATCTTTGCGCTAAAGTTACCGAAATTTAAACCGATCTATAATTATCCAAATGACAACATAATTGACGCCTTGGTCAAGGGAATTTTTTAGATGCGCAATTTTTTCAAAACGGTTGTTGTACTTAGTGTCGTCGTGGTAATCGGTGCCGCATTATACGTTTATATAACCGATAAGCACGTTATTGTGTTTAAAAACGGCACCATTAAGGCCGTAAATGATAAAAACGTCATAATATTAGATGACGGTACCATTTTATATGACGACGAAATTATAGAGCCGCATGAGATAAAATATTATGCCAAAAGGAGCATCAAGCATCTTTTTCTGGATATTCGCAATCGGGCAATCTCAAAGTGGGGTCAACTTGAATCCGACCTGAATAATTTTCTTAAAAGAAACAATTTCCCCACCAACATGAATTTGGAAATTCCTCTGATCCTGCTGGCCCTGGTGTTTGTTCTTTTTATGCTGTTGCGGATGAAGCGTTCAATTAAGGTGGTGCCCCATGTCACCGCCGAACAGGAATCGAAGGTGGTGTCTTCGATAAACAAGAATGAACTCCCTACCCGGCTGGATATCGTTCGTTTCTTTTTAAACCTGTTCAAGTATCAAATCGGGGCGGAGCCGGATGCCAAAGCCGAGTTCGTGCCGTTGATGTCCAAAACCTCGGGTCCCAATCATATATATGAATTGCGTGTCAAACATATGGAAGATTGGGCCAAGCGGCGCATGACGATCGGACCGCTGGGTGAAGAAGCCGGCAGCAAAAGCAAATGCTATTATGTGATCTACGATGTGCATATGGTGGTCAAGGTCCCGGCCCGACCGGTAACCGACTTTGAGCGTTACATCGAAAGTATTAAAAAAGAAGTGTCCATCGTCAACAAGCTCATCCCCAAGGAGTGCATTATTCCCAAAGTATCGGTAATACTGGGGCTGATACATACTTTTCGCTACAGTGAGGAGATTCCTGTCGAACAGCTGGAAGAAAAATACATCAACTGGGTGCGCCGATCGGCCGAATTTCAAGAATATTTGAAGATTAACAGCACGTTTGTATATTTTATGGATTTATCACAATACTACTTTCTAGGCCATATACTTGATGAATTGCATGATATAAAGAACCTGATTGCCCGGGAAATTTTTGAGAATGCCGAAATCATATTCGAACCGGCCAAATTTAAAGGCCGCTATGGTGTTGAAAATGATGCCATCTTTGAAGTAAGGGAAGTATACAATCGAGTTGAAGCCGATATTCGCAATCTGGTAGCCAAAACGGGCATTGACGCCAACATACCGCTCTATCAATTTCAGTCCTGGTTTTACACGCATCTGTCGGAAAGAAAAGTAACCGAAGACAGCAGCCGCAATTACCCGGAAACTTTCATTAAGCAATTGAATCTCCTGATAAAAAAGGCCGTGCAGGAAAATTCAGCTGTGATCGAGTCCTACCGCAAAACCATCAAAAACTATATTTACATGTCTTATTTTGAACAAAACAGTGCTCAGATGGCCGCCATTACGATTAATCTGCTCGATATTCTGGCTTGGTTCAGACAAAAAAGAGTATCCATGCGCGATCTCAAGCCCGACAATTTGTTTGTGGCCGGCGATCCTGAAAGATATCCGCTGTTTTTGCGATCCGCCCGAGAATTTTCGCTGGGTATTATTGACGTGGAGACCGCCGTCGATTTTGAACAATCCAAATACACCCGAACCAAACAGCCGCTATTGGGCGGAACTCCTTTCTATGCGACGCCTTCTCATTTTATCAGAAATGAGATGTTGACGCTTAAATTCAATAATCTTGGTAAAATTCTGCATCTGCAGGACTGGCATGCAACCCTGGTGATGATCTATAAAGTGGTCACCGGCGAGCTCCTGTTTGATCAAACCGCCAAACTGTTCGGCGATTTGCGCAACATGTTGATCAATGCCAATAAAGCGGAATATTTTCACAGCGACATTTTTGAAGAAGCGAGTCGAATGTTCTGGCACAGTGCGGTTGTCGAATTTCAGGTCAAAGTCGGTGAGAAGGAAAAAACGCTGAGGTCTATTGAAGTGTTGCTGCCGGAGACGGTTAAGTACATGTTTGGCAAAGTAGTGGTAAAGGAACGCAAAACGCTTGCCCTGGCAATCAAGGAATGTGTCGAATCCCAGAACATTTTTGAAAAAGAACAGATCCGCGACCAATTAAAAAATTCATCCTATGCCAAAACCTGCCAGTTTAAAGCGGAGTTGGAAAACAATGCCAAACGATCACAAAATTTTGGGGACCTGCGGATGGAAGCCATCACATTTTTACACCAGCTGGCGGATTTGAAAGCTTTATTCGGGCAGCACATCTATATGCACAAGCTGTTATCAAAACCGGAAGCCAGGGTGACGGCCCATGACATCTTAACCTTCATGTTCAATGTGGTGCTGAATAATATGTATCCCCCCCATTGGAAGCCTCTCTTCGGCGACGCCGTCAATACCTGTGACATGCCGGAGGAAGAAACCGGCTTGGCGACGACAGCTTGAGGAGGCATGGCGAAAAAGGTTTCAGGTTTTGGGTTTCACGTGTCAGCCCAGCCGCTGGAAGCCGAATGGGATGTGCCGGGTGTTGTGAGTCGGAAGCTTTACCAAATGAACATCGAGGTTCGATGTTCAATCTTTTTATTCGATATTCGATATTCTGCGGTTCGCTTTTCAATTTATTTGACACTTGCCGCTCGCCAATGTAATAGATAAGTATTTATTTTCCCCGCAACAGGTAAGGTCACATGCAAGCTATCCCCAAACGGCTTTTCCTTTTCACCTTGATTCTCCTTGCGGCAGCTTCTCTTTTCTCCCGCCAGGCCCAGGCCGAAACCGTCAGACATCCGGTCTGGGCCGGCCAATTTTATGAGGCCGATCCCGCCGAGTTAAATCGAGTCATCGATCAACTCACCCGCAAGGCTCAAGAAAGTCGCGTTCAAATTCCGGCGGACAAGCAGCTCAGAGCCCTTATCATGCCCCATGCGGGCTATGCCTATTCAGGGTTGACCGCCGCCCACGCCGCTCTCGTTTTATCCAGGCATCAGTTTTCCAAGGTAATCTTGCTGGGACCCAACCATCGTATTATCGGGCTGGATAACGCTGCAATCTGCAACGTTTCGGCTTATGAGACGCCCCTGGGGAGAATCAGCCTTCACAAAGACGTTGCAAAATTGCTTTTGCAGCCGGATTTATTTCAATCACTGCCGGCGGCCCGCGACCAGGAACATTCTTTGGAAGTAATCCTGCCTTTCTTACAGAAATATCTTGGAGAATTTCAGCTGGTACCGGTTATTGTCGGGCAGGGGGACGTGCGTCGGCTCGCCAAAGCCCTGGATCCGCTTATTGACGATAATACCCTGCTGGTGGTCAGTTCCGATCTTTCGCATTTCCTTTCCTACTCTGAGGCGGTCATCAGAGACCGTCAAACCATCAATGAGATCGTGAACCTGAAGCCGGATGAGCTGATCCGGGCGGACAACAGAGCCTGCGGATCGGTGCCGATTTTAATTCTAGCCGAAGTCGCCCGGCGACATCACTGGCAGCCGGTGCTGCTGCATTATTCCAACAGCGGCGACACGGCCGGTGATCGATCACGGGTGGTGGGGTATGCCGCCATTGCTTTTTGGGGAGATTCAGCTATGGAAATCAAAGACAATTCTACTGTGCAATTTAGCGAAGCGCAGGGCCGACTGCTGGTTAAACTGGCCCGGCAGACAATTTCGGAAAGGCTGGGTGCGAAAGTTGCCGATTCTGCGCCCGCTGCCTCGACCCTTGCCTTGCAGGACGACAGCTTAAAGTCACACTGCGGAACATTTGTCACCCTGAAAATCGGGGGGCAATTGCGGGGCTGTATCGGAAATCTGTCAGCCAGTGAATCTGTTCTGGAGGGCGTCAGGCGCAACGCAATCAATGCCGCGTTTCATGATCCCCGTTTTTCTCCACTTTCGCAGGATGAACTGGACCGGACTGAAATTGAAATCAGTGTATTAACAGAACCCCAACCGCTCGAATATCGCGACGGGCAGGATCTGATTCAAAAACTTCGCGTCAATGTCGACGGCGTCATTATACGTAAAGGCCATTACAGCGCCACTTTTCTGCCCCAGGTGTGGGAGCAGTTGCCCGAGCCTGATGATTTTCTAACCCATCTGTGCCGAAAGGCAGGCTTGTCTTCCGAGGCCTGGAAAAGTTCCAAATTGGAAGTTCTGACGTACCAGGTTCAATATTTTGAAGAAACACCATGATCGTGCCATTATCCGGGTGGTAATTGCCACGGGTATTTCCTCGGTTGTCACTCAGCTGCTGACCATTCGCGAATTTTTAACCCAATTCCAGGGCAATGAAATCGTCATTGCTTTGATTCTCTTTAACTGGCTGATTCTGGGAGGCCTGGGTACCCTGCTGGCCCGCGTGTATAACTGCCGCCGCGAGGCCACGGCCGACAGATTGGCATGGTTTTCTCTGGCTTTAAGCATTCTCGCCGTGCTGCAAATCCTGGCCATCCGGCAGCTGCGCGATATTATCTTTATCCGAGGCAGCTCGGTGGGTTTCTACCCCACCTGGCTGTTCAGCATTCTGGTTATCAGCCCTTACTGCCTGCTGCTTGGATTTGTGCTGCCCTACAGCCTTTTTGTCCTGCGGACCGACACGGCCGATTATCCCGGAGCACGCATTTATATTACCGATAGTATCGGCGACATCTCCGGGGGGGCCCTGTTCTCTTTTGTACTGGTTTATCTGGTTGACCCGCTGACGGCGATCTTTCTGGCCCACCTGCCGCTGTTGGCGGCGACGTATCTGCTCTTTGCGCCGTCGCGGCGGAGACGCCCCGCTATTTTGCTGGCAATCGCATCCGTTGCCGTCCTTCTGGGAGGCAGTATCCGGTTGGAAAAGCCTTCGCTGACACCCTCCGAGGGCAAACTTGTTTATTATCGCGAATCTCGCTACGGTCGCATTGCAGTTCACCGAGACCGGGATCAACTGACGTTGTTTGAAGACGGGGTGCCGCTGTACAGCAGTCAGAACCTGAGCGTTGCCGAAGAAACCATCCACTATCCGCTATCCCAGCTGGACGGCCTTCAGCGCGTTTTATTAATTTCGGCTGAAGGGGGCGTCATGGCCGAGCTGAAAAAATACCAGGTTCAATCGGTTGATTACGTGGAGCTGGATCCTGAGCTTGCCGCGGTGCAATTTCGTTTTGGCCTGATCCAAAAAATCGACGGTTTAAGTGTTATTCATCAGGACGGTCGGGCCTATTTGTCCCGAGTTAAAAAAATCTACGATGCCATTATTGTCAATCTGCCCGAACCCAATACCTTTCAAGTCAATCGCTTTTACACGGACGGCTTTTTTAAGCTGGCCAAAACGCATCTCGCCAAGGGCGGCGTGCTGAGTTTTTCCATGCAGGGGTTTGACAATTACCTGGCTGAGCCCCAGCGGCAAAAACTTTCTTCCCTTTACAATACCGCCAAAACTTACTTTGATCATATTTTGCTTTTGCCCGGCCAGAAGGTATACTTTTTATGCAGCGACCGTGCCCTCAACATCGACATTCCGGCGGCCCTGACGCGCAAGGGAATTGCAACCGATTATATCAGCGGTTTTTATTACGGCAACCTGACTCCGGAAAGAATCGACCGCTTGAATAAATTATTGGACCCTTCCACCCCGCGAAACTTTGACAACGCACCCTATTTAATGCGGCTGATGTTTTCCCAGTGGTTTGCCAAATTTCATACTTCACCCGTCGGATTTTTCATCGTCATCGCCATTCTCAGCGCCATTTACCTGTTTCGCATTTCCAGGGAAGAGTTTGTTCTTTTTTCAACCGGCTGTATGACCATGGGCAGTGAAATCTTAGTAATTTTTGCATTTCAAATCTATTTCGGATATATTTACCTGCAGATCGGAATCATTATCACTGTTTTCCTGGCCGGCCTGTTGCCCGGGGCCTGGCTCGGCAACCGGCTGCGCCGACAAGGCAAGCAAATTCTGGCGCTTACCGACCTGGTTCTGATTGCTTGCCTGGCGCTGTTCATTCTGGCCATTGCCAATTTTGCCGACCGCCTGCCGATTGCCTATTACCTGGCTTTCGGCTTTGTGGTGTCGTTGGCCTGCGGTTTTCAATTCCCGGTAACCCTTTATTTGAGGGGCAGCGACAATGCTGCGGCCACCCGCACATTTTCCGCAGATCTGATCGGGGCCGCTTGCGGCACATTGCTGACCAGCGTTCTTCTGATTCCCTATGGCGGCATTCTCTGGGCCACGGCGGGCTTGATCGGCCTGAAGATGATCAGCTTGATTCTCATCGGAACGAGCAGGAAACAAAAATTGAAGATGGAAGATTGAATGTTTACGGATCGAGGGGAGATCTACTATGAAAAAAATAACTCGCCGCCAATTCATTTACGGCGGCGCCGCCGGCTTTGGCGCCTGCCTTCTTTCCCAGATACCCGGACCCTTCGGAGCCGGCGAGGCCGCCATTATCGATGATATCCGCGGCAAAGTCTTCAAGGGCGATGCCCCGCAAAAACTCTGGAAATGGTCCCATGAAGGGTTTCTTTACAAAAAATTGACAGGCGGCAAGGTGGTCTGTGGTATCTGTCCCAACCGCTGCGTCCTGGCACCGGGCGATCGCAGTGTCTGCCGCTCCAAAGTCAACCTGGAAGGCAAATTATACAGTCTGACCTATGGCAACCCCTGTGCAGTAAACACCGATCCCATTGAGAAAAAACCGCTTTTTCATTTTAAACCGCGCATCAAGGCCTTTTCCCTGGCCACCACCGGCTGCAATTTCCGCTGCCTGAACTGTCAGAACTGGGAAATCTCCCAGGCCAAACCGGATGAGGTGACACCCTATATGCGCGAGCTATTCCCGGCCGATGTCATCACGGCCGCGCAAAAGTCAGAGGTTCAGGCGATCGCCTACACATACTCCGAACCCATCACTTTTTTTGAGTACATGATCGACATCGCCCGCCTGGCGAGAGAGGCCGGCTTGTATAATCTGTGGGTCTCCAATGCCTACATCAACCAAAAACCCCTGTTGGCGCTTTGTAAAGTACTGGATGCGGCCACACTTAATATTAAGTCTTTCGATGACGGAATTTACCGTAAACTGAACGGCGGTCGTTTAGAGCCGGTTTTAAACACCTTCAAAACACTGCACGCGCAGAGCGTCCATTTTGAATTGATTAATCTCGTGGTGCCGGGATATACCGATGATGAAGATATGGTCAAAGCCATGTGCGGATGGATTTTAGAAAACATCGGCCCTGATTATCCACTGCACTTTCTGCGGTTTTTCCCGCTCTACAAGTTGGATCGTCTGCCCCCTACCCCGGTGTCCACGTTGACGCGCTATCGGGAATTGGCTATGCAGCAGGGAATTCATTACGCCTATGTCGGCAATGTGCCTCGCCACGAAGGCAACAACACCTATTGTCATAACTGCAAAAAATTGTTGATCGAGCGCCGGGGTTATTTCATCTCTACTTACAACCTGGACGGAAATCACTGCAAGTTCTGCAATATCCGCATCCCGGGGGTATGGGATCCGGCGCCTGCGACGCCGGCTCATAGTTCACCCTAACGTTTCATAAATCTGTTTAAATCTTCATGTGGGGTAGAAGAAAGAATGTCGGTATTACCGGGACGATGCTTGATGTTCGATACTTGATGCTGGATATTCGGCAATGCACCTATATTATTCTGCCTTAGGTCTGGGTTGAGATCGCCCGCCCACAATCCATTTCACTTTGACGAGGTGCTGAACTGATTTGAACTCGGGGTCGTTGGTCAGTATTTCAGCGTCTGAGCGCCGGGCAGTGGCAATACAAAAGGCAGCGGCATAAGATACAGCAAAATCTGCCTTAATATCTGCTGCCTCTCTAACCAGGTCATTGTCTACCGATTGGATGCTCACGGGAAGTTGCTCCAGCAGCGCAAGCGTCTCATTGGCCTTGTCCTTTCCAACTCTTCTTTTGACAATCCAAACCGACCGAAAATTGTTATCAAAACTGACAAATTACGGCACAACCGACATCGAGCGATTTGGGTTCGATGGTGTCGGAGTAATTATATCCTGCTGAAATATAATCAAAAAATGTATAAACTGATGGAGCGTGAAAGTTTGGCACAGATATTGTTATATCTTGGTTGCGTGCAATTATCCTAAACTGAAAAGAAATTGAAGGGAGATTGGTCAGTTTACGAAAAACTGATAATATAAATATTACGTTAACAAAAAATTTATTCGTGTCCTGATAAAGCCAAACCCATCGTGAGGTGGGGACGGAAAGCCACGGGTCTCAATTGATAAGAGATAGCCGGGTTGCCTGAATACAGGTGATCCGGCTATTTTTTTTGGGGAATGAGGATTTAAGTCGATGAAAAAAGATGCTGTCTATAGTATGCGCATGAGCAGCAGGGTCCGGGAGGCTCTGAAAAAAGCCGCACAGAAAGAACGTCGCACGGTGGCTTCTCTGCTGGACAATATCATTATCGAATATCTGTCGCAGGAAGGACATATCAACCTGGACGCGGAACGCCGTAATTTTAAGCGCACCCGGATAACCCTGCCGGCCAAAAGCATTGTAAGGGACGGGATCCGGGAAAAAGCCTTTCCCGGGGTGGTGCTCGACCTCTCAATGGGCGGTGTTTTACTGACTTACGCCAAAGGCTCCGACATTCCGTTTTCTTCCGTCGGCAAGCTGCCGCGATTCGAGCTGTGCTTAGAGGATCCGCACTCTCATGAGCAGCTCAACATTAATTGCGACACGCGTCATATGCGAGATACCGGCAACGAAATCCAGGTTGGAGCAAGCTTTGTAGATCCCGGGGAGTTGGATCTTCAAAAATTAACAGCCTATTTTGCATAAAATTTAACGGAGGGAGAATCTACTAAGATCGAATCAACTAATTACATGACCTGAAAGCGCAATTTTTTTTGGCCCAAATGTAATACAAAATACATACAATGTTATTCAGTTATGGAATTAAAGTTTTAATAAAGTAACGATTAACAACTTAAAAAGGGAGGGAAAACATGCAGACAAAATTGGGGGGGATCTTCAATATTATCTTATGCGTAGCTGCCGCTTTTATCTTGGCGGTGCCGGCCTGGGCCGGCGGTGAGGTTTTTGTGGTCGGCGCCAATTCATCCGGCGACGCCAATTACATGGGCAGCAATGATGACGGTTCGTTATTTGCAATGGAGATTTTGCAAATCACCAAAAATAGTGGAATTACGGCGTACCCGCTAACTTTCGGCAACGGCCTCGGCGATTTCGACAATGACGGCGAATATGACTATATTGTCGGCTTAGGGTATGGCGGCGGCTCCATTTATATCTCCAAAAAGCTTGGGGCCGGCAATAAGTTTGCACCGCCGGTAAATGTGGCCTCCTGGAACGAGGGCTATTACCCCATGGACATGGCGGTGGCAGATTTTAACGGAGACGGCAACCAGGATTTTGTCATGTCCTATATGTACAGCCCTAACAGCGGACTTTATCTGGGCGATGGCAAATTCGGATTCACCTATTCCGCCTTGGCAAATACTGCACCCAGCTATTCCGCCGGTATCGATGCCGCCGATTTTAATGGGGACGGGCGTGCCGACTTTGTGGTTGCCCCGAATTCTGCCGAACAGATTTATGTGAACCTCAACAACGGCGACGGAACCTTTACAACATCAACCTTCCCAACCCATGACGGCAATGCAGTTTACGGGATTGCGGCGGCTGACTTTAACAATGACTATATTGTGGATATCGCGACCGCCAACTACGATTATCTGATTATATACACGGGCAAGGGGGACGGAACGTTTGAATGGTCGGGCTCGTATGAGTTCGAACTGAACCAATCAGCGATCGACAACTATGACTTTGACGGTGACGGTAATCAGGATCTGGTAGCTGCCAATTTCGGCTCCGCCATTGACGGTGTAGCAGTTCTAATGGGCAACGGTGACGGTACTTTCACTCTGGACGCTATATACGCCGGCAACGGCTCGTCCCTGAATGCTGTTACGGCCCCGCCCTATGAGCCACCATCAAACCTTGAACCGGTGGCCGTCCTGGATCCCATTACTCTAGAAGCTACGGCGGGTGAGGTAGTTGAGTTCGATGGTTCCAAATCTTATGACGAAGACGGCGAAATTGTCGGCTACCAGTGGGATTTCGGGGAAGCAAATCAAGCCGCTGCTGCTGATTCTGCACCAAATGAGAAAGGTGTCGAGGTCGGCGCCGCAGCCCTCCAAACGCACGTCTATAATGAAGCCGGCCAATATTTCGTCACGCTGACGGTAACCGACGATAAAGGCGCCACGGCCAGTGTTCAAGCGGAAGTTCAGGTAGCGGCCGCCCCATCGGTTTCGGTCAATGTCGCTTTTAATCCGTACACAATCAACCTGAACAGCAGGGACAAATGGATCACGGCCACTATTCGAGTGCCCGCCGGCTATGATGCCAGACAGATAGATGTGCCCAGTCTGCAGATTGTTTCGGATGGTGGAACTGCCATAACTGCCTATACAGTTAGAAGAATCGGGTTTTTCCATAAGTTTTTCAGAAAATATGACAACAAGCACACGCTCACCGTCAAATTCCAGCAGCAGGAAGTCAGCAAGGCGTTGGCCGGGGCTTCAGGCCAAACGCTCCTGAAGGTGGCAGGCAAAATGAACAGCAATGGAAAATTAGTGGACCTCTCAGGCGGTGGGAAGATACAGGTCATCGGGAAGCATAAGACACCAGTCCATCATGGAAATAAGCACGGATGGAAATAAATTTTACAGCTATGGGGGGGGCATGGAGGAACCACCCATTGCTCTATTAACCAGGCTTAAGATTAACCAAGCCACATCCACGAGGGCAGAACCGATTCGGTTCTGCCCTTGTGACTTCTCCGGACAGGAAAAGCACGTCTTCCTAACCTTAATGATTTAAGTCGACCCTTTATTTAACTCATTGTTGACTTTCTGGAGCAGCCACTCTCGAGCCAGCTTTGCAAATCGAACCAGATCATCCATCTCTTGCAAATTTTTGTAAACCTCATTCCAATTTACACCAAGGTACTCGTGAACGAGGATGTTACGGAAACCGGCTATGGGTGCAAAATTGCGAGCAAATTCTTCAGGCAGCACGTTCAGCTCGCCCAGGCGAATAAAAGCTTCATAAAAATCCTGGGGCTTTTTAGCCTTTTCCAACGAAATGATTCGATTGCTGATATCTATGCAACATTGCGCCGCAATTTCAAGATTACGCTCAACAATATCACGCAAAAAAGGATCTTTATCAAATTCAGAGCGCGGCTTATTCCTGAGAGGTTCTAATCTTGACAAGCGTTCGTGCAGTTCGTCCAAACGCTTCTCTATACCTGTGAATTCTGGCCTCATATTCTCCTCCTCTCAGAACATCATCCCTCTGGGCTCTCAGCACCGGTAAATAGTCAAAATAAAGCCCCATGACCTTCGCTTCATATTCAATCCGTTCTGCGTCGCCGCGCTGGTATAAGAGTTGTCCACGACTGATGACGGCAAAGGCCAAATCAATGGGAGCACGATTTAACAGTACGATATCTATTTTTGCCGTCACAATTCTTCGACCCAACTCAAATGCAAGCCGCGAACGTATATAAGGACCGGATTCAAGTTCATCCACCAGCACACCAAGATCGTAATCGCTAAGAGGCCCGACATGTCCGTCTGCCTGTGATCCAAACAGATAGACCAAGGTAATTTCCGGCATATACTGCAAAATATCTGGTATGGTTGTTCTCAGAATCTCTATACTTTTATGGTTTTGCATGGCGACTTATTTATTCGGGAATTTTGAAATTTTGAAAAATGTACAATTTTGCGGAATCTTAACCTTTTCTGCTATTAAAGTCAAAAAGGACTTTTAAATGAACTTTCTTTGATTCCTGTCATATCAACCGGCTGCTTCGCGGCCGGTTGCAGGTTCCACGATAAAAATACTGACGTCTTCGTGCATTTTCCCGCCTGAAGCCAGGATAATTCAAGCGACCTGCTAGGCTGGTGGTCGTTGACCCCTTTTCGACAAGTTTCTTGACAATAGCACAGTCTGTTTACTATATTTTCAATAAGTTGCAATTTTTGTGAAATTTTAATAGTTAGCTTCTAATATGGCGATTTTGTGAAATGGATATTTTATCAGACATTGCTGATATTTTTAAAAGTGAAATTGCAGACAAACATCCTGGAGCCCCCATCGTCGCAGTGTATTTGTTTGGATCTTTTTTAAAAACCAAAATCAGCAAAAGTTCGGATAATGACTTTGCTCTTTTTTTAAAAGAAATCAAGCAAAACTATCTTAACGAAGCAGATCAAGAGGCTGAAAGCAGCAGTTCATCGGATTGACCGGATTATTTTCCTTCAAATTATTCAGATGCGACTTCTTTGACGGACGATGCGGCTCCGCGCTTGGCTGCTTCTAATTGTGGTAAATAATTTGCAGTTACCTCATCACTTTAGCCTTGAGTTCTTCTTTGTGCCTGATTCTCTATGCTCTTAACCCCTGCCCGCTTCATTTTCCTTCAACTTTATATCTTATAATCTTATTTCCCCTTGTGCCGAACGCCGAAGACCGAAAACCGATTTTTTATTCCTTTGACCTTTGATCTTTAAACCTTATACCCTTATTTCCCCGTGTGCCCAACACCGAACGGCGAAAGCCTATTTCTTATTCCTTTCACCATGATCTTCCCTCTAAACTAATCAAAATATAAGCCGATATATGCATTGTGGTAACCATCCGCAACAAACAACACCCAATCAACAATTTAACCGCGGGCTTGCGGACAAGCAGCAATTTCGACTTTATGGGAAGAATGTACATTGCTCAACGAGTTTGTATCAAGAGCGGATGAACTAAGAGTCAATCTTAAAAAATTTAATAGTAATGAAAACAATTTAATATCCGATTCATTTAATCCGGCATCGTGTTTACCACGTCTACAGGATGGATAGCGAAAAATCGATGGCGGATATAGTTATATAACTAATTTAAATAATACTAATTTTTGTAATTACTGAAAGAATATGAGCCCAACTGATGGTTCCTGCGCAGGCGCTTGATATCCGGCTGGCATGTAATTTGCTCAAATCCGTGGCGAGACGAGATGAAACTAACGCCGGAGGCTGCAACTCGAACCGCCCGGCACGCAGATATGCCATAAAAACGAATAAAAATAGATTGGAAAGTGGGGAAATACTGATGGGTAATCCGAATAAAACGAATCGCAACACAGAATATTCAAACCATTTGAAAATATCAGCAGTCGGACTTCACGGCAGAAAATCCGACGTCGGCTGCCAATCTTTGCTGCGGATAATGCTGGTCTTCTGGTTGGCGGCCGGTTTTTGCCTGGCAGCCGGTCAGAACGCCGTTGCGGTGCCGACCCAACTGGGGAGCACGGTTGCCGTCAACGGCATTACCTTGCACGGCAATACCCTGTCTAATTTCACTATCAGCAGCGGTTCGGACCGGATTTTAATCGTTACGGTGGATGACGAGGAACCGACCCACGTAACTTCGGTTATGATGGGTTCTGTTGCCATGACATATGTTGGTGGGCAAATCGCCGAGCCCGGCGGCACCGGCAACACCACCTCGATGTGGGTGATCCTGGACGAGGATCTGCCGCCGGACGGCGCTTACGACATCGTGGTCACCGGCGGCGATAAGCCGTCGGTGGCGGCCATGCTGTGGTCCGGCTTGCGCCAGGATGTTCCCGCAGGCAGCGCCATCGCCGGCACCGGGCAGGTCGGCGGCAATCAGATCACCACCAGCGTGGTCGCACCGGAGGCCGATTCCCTGGTGGTGGGCACCAGCGGCCACGGCGCCAACGATGGATGGGCCACGGCCCCCTCGGGCTGGACGCGGCAGTGGGATGTTGAGCCCAATAGTGCGCATCATGCCGGTGCCACCCGAATTCCGGCCGTCGCGGGATCGATTTCCCTTACTGAAACCTGCGGCGGCACCGGTGATTTTAACCGCGCGGCCCAATTCGTGGCAGCCTTTGCCCCGGCGCTGAGTGGACCGCCAGGCTGCCCCACCTGCGGGTTTCACCGCGCGATCACCATCCCACCCGCCAGCCTGAGCGACAACTGCGGCGCGGATGTGGCCAACTTTCCGGTGTTGATCTCCATTGCAAATGACAACAATTTAAAGCTGGCCACCAACAAGGTGCAAAGCAGCAGCGGGTATGACATCGCATTTACCGACAGCAGCGGCAACGCCCTCTACCACGACCTGGAACTGTACGACGGTACGCTTGGAACGGTGGTGGCCTGGGTCAAGGTGCCCACCCTGGCGAGCAGTGCCGACACGGTCATTTACATGGTCTACGGCGACAGCTCGGTCAGCACACCCACAGCCGTGCCGCAAGGGGTATGGGCATCCGGCTACCGGGGCGTGTGGCATATGAAAGAAAGCCCGGGAGGATCCAACGACATACAGGACAGCACTTCCAACGCCAATCATGGGACCTCACACAACATGTTCGGCAACCGGACCTCCGGCAAAATCGGCTACGGCTTAGATTTCGACGGCACCAGTGATTACATCGTGGTACCGGATGCCGCCAGTCTGGATGCTCCGGCCGAACTTACCTTAGAGGCCTGGGTTAAATTGGCCAATGCCGGCAACGACCAAAAGATTGTCGGAAAAACAGATCTCCCTCAATACGGCCCTTTGCTGGGAGCATTAGGCGGACTCAGACCGGAATTTTGGAACAGTTCGCACACAAATTACTCGTTTAATTCCGGAACCATATCATCAAACCAATGGGCACATCTGGCGGTTACTTGGAAAACAAACGGCAATATGATCGGCTATATTAATGGAAATCAGGTAAACAGTATCTCAGCCGGCAGCAACAATCTTGGAACGAATGACAGCAGTCTGATTATCGGGGCCGCCCCCTGGGCTCCCGATACCCTTGAGGTCGACGGGGTATTAGATGAAATACGCATCTCCAGCGCGGTCCGCGACGCCTGCTGGATTGGCACCGAATACAACAACCAGAACAACCCGGGAACTTTTTACAATCTGGGCACCGAAGAACAATTGGGGGATCACACCATCACGGCCACTGCCGATGAAAACGGGTTGATTTCGCCGAACGGCCAGGTGTCGGTGGTTGACGGTGCCGACCAGACTTTCACCGTCACACCGGATCCCGGCTACCAGGTCAGCGAGGTGTTAACCGAGGACGGAGCGGTCACCCTGACCAACGGCCAGTACACTTTTTCCAATGTCTCCGACGATCACACCATCTATGTGACCTTTAACATGGTGGAAGGCGAGTTCGACTGGTCGCAAGGCAGTTTTGACTATCGCAAGCAGGTCAGCATCAGCGCCGACATGCTGCCCGACTCGAGTTGTCCGTCGAGTCTGGCCAATTATCCGGTGCTGATCAAGATCGAAAACGACAGCGACCTAAAGGCCCACGTGCAAAACAGCGCCGGCTACGACATCGTGTTCAAGCTGGGCGACGGCACGCCGCTCAACTACGAGGTTGAGGACTATGATGCCGCCACCGGTTCACTCGTGGCCTGGGTGCGGATCCCGACGCTGTCGAATACCACCGACACCAACATCTACATGTACTACGGCAACACCTCGGTCAGCAGCGCCCAGGGCGGGTCCACCTGGGTGTGGGACTTTGCCAACTACGAGGGGGTGTGGCATTTAAACGAAAGCCCAGGCGACAACGTGGCCGCCGGCCATAAAGATTCCACCTCCAACGCCAACCACGGCACGGCCATGGATTTTCACGACGGCGGCGGAGGCAGCACCGCTGTGGCGGGTCTGACGGCCGGCGCTGACCGTTTTGTCGACGATCAGAATGACCGGGTGGTGGTGGCAGACGACGACACTCTGACGCTGGCCTCGGATTTCACCCTCGAGACCTGGGTCAAATTCGACTCGATCTCCACCGACCAGCATCTGCTTTACAAGCAGCATTCCAGCTCTCCTTATTTCAGCTATTTTCTTTACGTTATGGGCGATCACCAGCCCGCCCTGCTCTGGAACAACAACAGTTCGCAGCAAACCACGCTGACGCTTTCAACCGCGGTGGACACCGGCCATTGGTATTATCTGGTGGCGGTCAAAGACGCCGGCAGCCTGCGGATCTATTTAAGGGGCAACGGCGCCCAGGGGTCAAACAGCACATCGGTTACCGGCGCGACCTATGATGCCAACACGACGTTGAACATCGGCGGGCAGTGGTCGGGCGGCACCGGCCTGGACGGTCTCATGGACGAGGTGCGCATCTCCAGTGTGCCGCGCACGGTGTGCTGGATCGACACCTCTTACAACAACATGAGCTCTCCGCACACCTACATCACGGTGGGCGGCGAAGAGGGCCAGGGGGACACCTACACCATCACCTCTTCGGCCGGCAGCGGCGGTTCGATCACGCCGCTGGGCACCGTCACGGTGGCCGAAGGCGCCGACAAGACCTATACCGTTTCAGCCGCCTCCGGCTACCAGGTGGATGAGGTGTTAACGGATGAAGGAGCGGTCACCCTGACCAACGGCCAGTACACCTTTGCAAACGTCACCGGCCCGCACACCATCACGGTAACTTTCGTGTCAGTCGCGGGGGACTATGGCTGGGACGGCGCCGGCAGCTTTTTGTTCCGCCGGCCGCTGGTCATCGATCACACCAAGCTGGGCGGAAGCTGCGGGGCGGATGTGAGCAACTTTCCGGTGCTGGTTCACACCGGCGGCGATGATAATTTAAAGAGTCCCAGCCCGGGGCATGTGGCAAACCAGTCCGGCTACGACATCATTTTCAAGGACGCAGACGGGGTGCTGTTGGCTCATGAGATCGAATCCTACAACAACCTGACCGGTGCGCTGACGGCCTGGGTGCGGGTGCCCGGCATCTCCCGCAGCGCGGACACCACCATCTACATGTATTACGGTAATTCATTGATCGATTCACCCACCGAAAATCCTTCCGGTGTGTGGGATGCGAATTACAAGGGTGTGTGGCATTTTGATGAAAACGCTTTAAACGGAACCACCGGCGAAGTGAAAGACAGCACTTCGAACGCGAAAAACGGCACTTCGCATTCCATGACCGCCGCCAACCTGATAACCACCGGTCCCATTGGGCCCGGTTACAATTTTATTTTAGGGGGCCACGATTACCTGGATGTTCCCGACGACGACGGAGATTTGGCACCAGCTAATCTGACGGTCGAAACCTGGATCCAGATCAATGCAGGATGGGGCTATAATGATAAAATTTTGAAGAAGAAAGTCAATTGGAATGATACGACCGGCTGGTTTTTTGAATTAAAAAATCAATCGCAAGACCCGGATATCAACTTCATGGGCAGCGGAGGCACCAATTCGAATCTGAAGGTGGGCTGGACCCAGGGCAGCTGGCATCATTTAGTGTTTACCGTTGTCGATAACGGCACCAACGCGACGGTCACGCCTTGGTTGGATGGAACCAAATTAAGTAGCGAAGCAGCCGCCATCGATGATATTGAGCCAAACAGCGGTGTGCGGCTCGAGATTGCCTATGATGAGGGCGGTTATGTTCCGGTCGCTTTAGACGATTTGAAAATTTCCGATACGGTTCGTTCGGACTGCTGGATCGAAACCGAGTACAGCAACCAGAACGATCCTTCGGCCTTTATCAGCCTGGGGGGCGAGGAGGCCCAGGGGGCCACTTACACGATTACGGCCTCGGCGGGGGCCAACGGCAGCATCTCGCCGGCGGGCGCCGTCACCGTGGCCGAAGGCGGTTCCAAGACCTTTTCTCTGGTGGCCGACGACGGCTATCAGGTGGACACGCTGGCCATCGGCGGCGCTGCGGCGCAGTCCTATGCCGGAGCGCAGTACCTGTTTACCAATGTGACGGCCAATACCAGCATTGCCGTCACCTTCAAAGCGGTGGTGGCCGAACCTCCGCCCGAACCCGATGTGCCGCCGGGCTGTTCGAAAAATGTCGCCTATGACTACTCCGGGGGCTTTGACACGGAGAATTTGACCGTTGTCAACGCCGATGTGGACGATGACGGCTATGTCACGCTGAACACCGGCAACCAGGCCATCGACCCGGAAAATATCGTGATCCCCTTCCGGCAGGAGGTGGCGGTTTACTTCTTTTACGAAGGTGCGGGCTACAATGAGTCCGACTTCGGCTGGATGTTGGCCAGCGGGGGCAGCGACGGCACCAATCACGAAGTATATCAAGAAATCAACGACAACAATGACAACGGGGTGCTGGATATAAGCAAATCCAGCACCGCCAACCGTTATGGCGACGTCAACGGCGACGGGGTGGTCAACGCGCTGGACAACCGCCAGGTGTTGGGCACCTTCGATGCCGGCACCGAGCTGGTATTCTACCTGAAGGTTAATAATGAGAACAAAACCTATTACAGCAAAACGGCCTGGAACCCGGACACTTACGCTGGTCTGTGCGATTTTGCCGACTGGTCTACCAAAAAATACTGGCTGGGTCTGGAGAACAACTCCGAGGGCGTGTGCAATGTGGAGAGCAACTGGATGACCGCCAGCGCCATTGCGCGGGCGGGCACCCTCTTTGGTCTGGCCTTCGCCGCTGACGACACCTCCAGCCTGCAGATCAAAAACGGGGAGAAGTTCTCCCACGTGATCGTGGGCGCGCCGGCCAGCAGACCCAACGCCTGGGTGCTGGGCTGGGAAGACTACTATCGGGGCCTCGACACCGATCACAACGACATGGTTTTTATCATCGAGCGAGAGACCGGCGGCACGGTGCAGCTCAAGCCCGAGGCTGCCATCAAACCCTCGGGTGACGACGACAACATCAACGGGGTGACCATCGGCGTGTGGGACTTCATGCCCTGTCCGGGCGAGACCGACATCACCTATTATCTGTCCATCGATGCCGGTGCACACTGGGTGGAGGTCACCGGCTGGGACGAGGTTTACGAGTACACCATGGTGGGCGATGGGCGCAAGTTTTTAGGAGATGCGGTCACCAACTGGACCCCGGGCATCCCGAATTACACCTACCGCACCCGGCGGGTGGATTTTGCCGGCCTGGGGCTGAGCGGCAAGGAATTGATCTGGCGGGCGGACTTAAAAAGCCAGCAGGAAGGCTGCGAGCCCAAAGTCATCGACATGTCCCTGGACCTCACCATCGGGGTGGCCGGGCACATCTCCCGCAGCACCCCCACGGTGCTGGCCAATGTGATGTACAGCGGCAACATGGAGACCCCGGCCGCGGACTGGAGCTGGGGCGAACTGCGCGGACACCTGCTGAACACCCGCATCTATGACCCGACCGATCCCAGCCAAACCAGCACCAAGGAGCTGTGGGACGCCGGCGATGTGTTAAAAAACCAGATGCAGCCCGGCGATCGCAAAATCTACATCCCGGATGTGACCGTGCAGGCCGTGGATGCCGGCAGTGCCGAACAGCTGGCAACCGGCGACGGGGTCACCACCGCCTTCAGCGGCCGGCTGGCGCATTATCCCCTGCTGGCCACCACCGTGCGGCTCAGCGACCAGCATGAGACCTTCTCCGACAAGCACACCGACGTGCTCACCGGCAGTCTGGGCGGCAGCGGCTGGATCAACCGCTTTACCGGCGAGTACCGCATCACCTTCAACGATGCCCCCACTGCGGGTCAGCCCGTGACGGCCACTTACAGCTATTTTACCTACAACACGGGCGGCACGCTGCGCGAATTCAAGGAGGGTCTGGTGTCGGCCGCCGAGCTGGGTCTGGACAACGAAACCGTTGTGCCCAGCGGCTACGTGTATGATTTCAACAACGACGATGCCTTCAGCGCGGCCGATGCCAACTGGCTGGTCGACTGGACCCGCGGGTATAGAGACGGCAGCAGCAAGGCCGTCGAAAAAGAATGGATCCTGGGGGCCATCGACCACTCGGTGGCGGCGGCGGCCACCCCGCCCGCGTCCTCGCCCTGGTACTACGGCACGGCCTTTCCCGAGGATGCGCTCAACACCGCCAACGACCGCAAGGGCTACCGCGCTTTCCGCGACGCCCAGATCAACCGACGCACCGTGGTCTACGTCGGGGCGCGCGACGGCATGCTGCATGCCTTCGATGCCGGCGTGTTTAGCTGGATCGACACCAACAATGACACTGCCGTGGACGAAGCCCGCGGCCTGTTTGCCTGGGATGATCTGTCCGGCACGGGGGTGACCTATTGCGACGACATCACCCACTGTCCCGACTACGGCACCGGCAAGGAGCTGTGGGCCTTTATCCCGGCCAACCTGCTGCCGCGACTTAAAAACAACTACCTGCAGGGCGACGACCAGGCCTACGTGGACGCCTCCCCGGCCCTGGCCGACGTGTACGTCAACGGCGCCTGGCGCACCGTGCTGCTGTCCGCCGAAGGCAACGGCGGCGACACCATCTTCTGCCTGGATGTCACCGACCCCTACACCCCCAAGTTCATGTGGGAGTTTGCCGACCCGGACCTGTTCCGGTCGCGCTCCTCACCCTCGGTGGCCCAGATCGGCCGGATCTATTATAACGGCACCACCAAATGGGTGGCTTTCTTCGTGTCCGGTAAAACCTACGACGACACCCTGTATCCGTCCATTTACCTCATCGACATCGCCGACGGCAGCGTGGTGGAGCGCGTTTTTCTGGATGCCGAACCGGCCGGGGCCGGCGGCATCTTAAGCGGCCAGCCCACCATCGTGGATTCGGACGGCAACGGCTATGTGGACCGGCTCTATATCGGCTCCGACAAGGGACGGCTGTACAAAGTCAACCTGCCCGACGACCCGGATACGGTCAAATACGGCATCAACCACTGTGTGGTCAACACGGATTTTACCGACCGCGACGTCAACGAAGTGCCCACCGCATGGCACTACCAGCCCATCTATGGTTCACCGTCGGTGGTCGCCGGCAACAGCGTGGATCTTTACGGCCATATGACCTATGACATCCGCATCTTCTTTGGTACCGGCGACAGCCCCTACTACGATGAGGACGTCAACTTTGCAGACACGCGCTATTTCTTCTACGCCTACCGCGACACCACCGCCAAGGGGACCTGCGACAGCAGCCAGGTGGCGCTGGACTGGTTTTTCCAACTGCCCGAAGGCCACCGCATCTATGCCTCGGCCTTTGCCGCAGCGGGCAACATCTACTTCGGCACCTCCACCGGGGAAACCGAAGACCCCTGCGACACGACCGCCAATGCCAACAGCAGCTTCGACCCCAATGCGGGCAAACTGTTTGTCTTCAACATGGACAACCCCAACGATCTGCCGCTGTTTGAAAAAACCGTGGGCAACATCCTGGCCGCACCGCTGGTCGAAGACAAACACATCTACGTGCAGTCGGTCGGCGGTGACATCGACTCCTTCGGCTCCGGTCAATATAATTCCAGAACCCGCCAGGGCGGCATCCCCAAAATCGAAATCCACTGGTGGCGGGAAATGTTCTAAGAATCGGCGATGCGCCGGCCGGCTAACCACCGGCCGGCGCATCGCCGACGTAAGTTGGATGTTGTAGGTTGGATGTTGGGGAATAAAAGGAGAATAATTGAAAAAGGCTACAGTCAAAACCATTGAGTATAAATTCAGGGAAATCAGCATCATATAATCTTGAACCTTAAACCCTAAACCTATCACTTTGCATTAAAGCTTATTTATGATCGTGCCGATAAACGTAGTACAGGCGTATTTGGCAAAATTCGGTTCGAAAAAAAAAGAATATTTCAAATGCCGGGAGATGAAACTCATGCAAAAACAAACAGGCTTTAGCCTGATGGAGCTGATGGTTGTGATCGCTATCTTTGCCATTTTGCTATCCATTGCCATTCCAAACTTTATCGGCAAGATGCCTGCTAGGAGGCTGGAGAGTGCTGCTGGTGAAGTCAACGCTGCACTCCAAAGAGCAAGACTGGCTGCGGTCAAAGAAAATACCTGCGTGGTTATTGAATTTAGCAGCAGCAGCGACAATTACCGAATATACACCGATAACGGGGGCGCTAACCCGGACAACGCCTGTAATAAAACGCAGGATGCAAATGAACCAACCATTAAAGCCCGAAATTTACCGGCCGGTGTTGATTTGATATCCGCCACCCCCCAAAGTATCATCAGGTTTGACGGCCGAGGATTTCCCGACAGCAGTGCAATCATTTCGCTAAAAAATGCAGCGGGTCCGACCTGGACGGTTACACTCAATGTTACCGGCAGTTCCCGAATAAACAGAGGCTGATTCAGATGAATTCAAGTAAAAGAAATGCAAGCGGTTTCACACTCATCGAATTGATGGTTGCCATGGCGATCAGCGTCATCGTGATGGCGGCTATCTATCAGGTGTACCAATCACAGCAGAAGGCATATTTCACCCAGCAGATGGTGATTGAAATGCAGCAGAATGCCCGATCAGCCATTTCGTTGATGAAAAGGGAGATTCGAATGGCCGGTTTTAAGCCGGCGGCCTCCGATGGTATTGACAATGATATGCCGCCGGATGGCAGCATTGACGAAAACGATCCCGATGAAAACGGCAGAAAGTGCGGTCAGGAAATTGGTATTGTGGAGGCCCGCAAGGATCGGGTAACGTTTCGAATGGATATCCTGCCGAATGATCCAGCCAAGTGCTCGGACGGGGTTGATGACCCACCTGTTTTTGGTCTCATTGATGATGCCGCCGAGTGTTATGACGGACTGCCCGATGACCCGGGCGAACAGATAACCTATGCGCTTCAACCGAACGCTGCGGGAGACGGCAAAGACTTGGTGCGGATCACCAGCACTGGAACCAATATTCTGGCCTATGACATCGAAGCCATCGCTTTTGGTTATGCATTTGATTTAGATGAGGATGGGGTTCTTGATACGGATACCGGACTGCCGGATGGGAATGTCATCTGGGCTTATGACAGCGGAACAGGGGATCTCGATAAAGATGCGCAGACAGGTGCGGATTTGACGGATACTGTTCCGGTTATATCCGCCTCCCCGGACTGTGTCCCTTCAATCGGCGCCGTCAAAATATGGCTCCTGGCCCGGACTCCCCATCCCATGAGAGACGAAGTGGATACACATACCTACCAGGTCGGAGATCAAACACTCGATCCCGGGGCCTACAATCCCGGATACCGACGCACGCTTCAGGCCGCGACCGTGTATTGCCGCAATTTGAGATTTTAGGGGGAAAAAATGACTTTACCATGTCGGATGAAATCGACTGAAAAAGACAGCATGGCAGCCTGCGGGGGGTTTACCCTCATAGAGGTTTTGATTGCCATCGCAATTTTTTCAATTGGAATCCTTGCGATCGCCACTTTGCAGATTAAATCCATCAATGCGAATTCGGCTGCCAGAATGCAAAGCGAGGCCACGACCGCGGCCGTGGACTGTATGGAAAGACTGATGAGCCTGCCCTACGAGAACCCGGAACTGGATGAAAGTGCCGGCATCCAGCAAAACCAGGTCGGACCCTATACAGTTTTCTGGAAGGTGCAGGATGAAGCCCCTATCAGCTGGTGTAAAACGATTTCGGTTTGGGTAACCGCGAATAATCCGAATGCCAGAACAGTCAGAATTAATTTTATCAGAGGCCCGGAATGGTAATTGGCAGAGAATGAAGGTTGTCGAACGACGAATGAAGAATTTCGAAGGAAGGAATTCTATCGATGCAAAAAATAAAATATCTTCTCAAAAATGAAAACGGTTCAGTTATGATTGCCGCCATTATGATTCTGGCTTTGTTGACGATTATCGGCATTGCGGCGACAAATACCAGCACAACCGAGCAGCACCTTGCCGTCAACAACCTGCTCTATGAAAGGGCTTTTTATGCTGCCGAGGCCGGTTTTGAGCATGCCAAGGGTGTTCTCAAAGTTCCGTATAATGAACAGAACCAGTCCAACATTGCAATGGGCAACCCCGGCAACTGGAGCTTTGTGTTAAACCAAAGCGGGGTCATCGCAGGGCTTGAGAAGGCCACGGACTGCAACTTTGATGGCGGCGTAGAGTTGCTGGCTGGCCAATTGGATGGCATTTCATATACCGTCAACGTCTGGAACAATTACGATGGTGGTGGCACAACCTGCACCCCCGAGGTAGACAATGATGGGAGAATAATGGTCAGAACGGTTGCTGTGGGGCCCCGCGGGTCCATCTGCGCCATCGAATCACTCATCGAGGGTACTACCGACAGCGGCGGCATGGACGGCTACAAGGCGCAGGCTGGTGCCGGCGCCGGCAAAAGTTACCGCAGCAACGACCTGGAAACCATAACCGATTTCACCGAGCAGATGTAATAAGTCCAAGGCACATGGCGCATAGGCTCAAGGCACAGGGCTAAAAAGGGATTGATTTTTCATTTTCGAAATCATTTCTCTGTAGATAACGCATTGATTCATCGAGAACTTGCACCAACTCTTCAGAACCTTCCCGACCGCCGGATAGACTGGATATACCGCCTGCAGGTCCAGCCTTCTTAAGCCGATCCAAGATTTTCAAGATCCTGCGGGCGTACCAGGGCAGCTACTGGCTTTCCATGTCGCTTTATAAGTATCGAACAAACCCTAGTCCTAAAAAATTGATGATTTCGCAACTATTGTTGTTTTTGATTGATACATGATAAAGTCAGATGGCCTAAAAGTCTCAAGTTGCGATTTCGCCCCAACTGGAATACCGGAAGGCGCCCCTTTCGAACATTATGGGAAAATTCACAGCAAGGATGCCATTCAATATGCCAGTGAGATCCTTGATTTCGTCCGTATTCAAATGGCCGGATCAAAAGACAGTGGACCAGGCGGTAAGATCGTGGTCGATTGAACAGGGGCAACTCCGGCCTGAACTCAAGCGCCTCGGATATTTTGGCTCATATGCCCGGGGAGATTGGGGTGTAGGCAGTGATCTCGATTTGATTGCCGTGGTCGAGGACCCCCCCGAACCTTTCGAGCGCCGACTGCTGAATTGGAATTTTGATACTCTGCCGGTTCCCGCCGATATTCTTGTCTATACCTTGACGGAATGGAAGGAATTGCAAAAAAGAAATCATAAATTCAGCCGAATGCTGAAAAGTGAGGTTGTTTGGACGTATACCCGAAACAAAAGACAGACTAAAATCTAGCAATAGTTCTAATACCCTACCTTCTTCTATGCTCAGATTTTTAGCCCCTTACCACATTGACAAAATTGAATGAATAGAATATATTCCAATCATATAATTTACCAAATCAGGAGGTGGTATAAACTATGCCCTCTACAACCGTTCATTTACCTGACGCATTATTAACTAAAATTGACCAGGTAGTTAATGAAATTGGCATCAGTCGAAACCGTTTCATTATTCAAGCCTGTGAAGAAGCGTTGAGGAATAACGCCGGCCAATGGCCGCAAGATTTTTTCGAACCGGAACTGAGCCAGGCGGATTTACGATTGCTAAAGGAAGGCGTTGCTGAAATGGAAGTGGCAATTACCAAGATGCGAAAAAATAGATTGGATTTTAATCTATGAGATATGTGTTGGATACCACCGCCTTCTCATCTGCCATGAGGCGGGATTCGGCATTATTGACCCTTATTAAAGGCCATCGTCCAAACGACATTGTTACCGTTCCGCCTGTTATTGCAGAGATACACTATGGCATAAAAAGACTAAAACAGGCCTCAAAAAAGGTCCTTTTGTTGAAGGCAGAGAGAGATCGCCTCCTGTCTGTTATTATGATTTTGCCGTATCGAATAAAAAGCCACCAATACCATTTCAAAATCCCTCTGCGGTCTCCGCCGTTTCCATTCAGGCCACCGATTACGCACTAAGTCTGCCGCGTCGTAGCTGTATGCGAAGACGAGTCCTCAGTCTTATTTCTTTCCATACGCCTTGCGCCGAGAGCCGTAAGCCGATCCCCATGCCGTGCGCCGTGTGCCGTTTGCCTTTTATTAATTGCCTCAAACCTCAAACCTTACACCTTATACCATTCTTTAATTTCCTGTTACCGTGTGCCCAATGCCGAAGGCCGAATGCCTATTTCTGACCTTACGCCAAATGCCTTATCCACTTATTTCCGCTTGACCTATGGTCAAATGCTCTTCGCCCCGAGTCAAACCCAAACAATCTCAACGAAGTTTTCTACCTTTTTAAATTCTGGATCACCTGTGACAATAGCGGCGGAAAATTGCAAGGCGGTTGCTACAGCGAAACAATCTGCAAAAGAAATTGGATGCTGTGCCTTTATTTCTGAGGCCTTCATAATGATCTCACTGGAAGGTGCAATGATCTCAAAGGGCAATTGGGTCAGTTGCTCAATATAGCCCTTTGCTGATTCAAGCCCAATTTTGCGGATCGTCAGATAATATACTTCACCCAGGTTGATTTCACTCATGTAGGCTTTTGTGCTGTCCGTTTCAGCTTTATGGAGAAGTCGTTCAACTATATCCGCTCCCTTTTCATCCTGTGAGTACTTCAAAATTGCATGTGAATCAAAGAGAATGCTTTTCATCTATAATATTATCCTTTTTACGTTCCCGTAAAAGTGCTTTGGCCATAGATTTCCCACCTTTTAAGATTCCACGCATCTCTTTAATCGGGTCATCCGGCAGCGGTGTTATCTCTGCGTGATTTTCAATCACCCGAAACAGCAACCTCTTTCCTGGTGTAATACCAAGCTTCTCCCTGATATCTTTCGGAATGACAATCTGACCTTTTGACGACGTTTTTGCAATCGACATTTTTCTTACCTTTTATTAACATTTCTTACTTAGTTCATATATGTATAGCTAATAAAAATTTGTAGGTCAAGCTATAATTACTCAAATCCAAACTATTTGCTTTCTGCACTATGGGCCCTTCCTTTTCCGTAGTCCTTTTGCCTTGCGCCGCTCGCCGTGTTCCTTTCCATTCCCTCCCCCCAACCTAAAATCGCCTCAATCCCAGGGCCTGTCGAGGGGTAGCCTGAAAGCGAAGACAGACCCTTTGCACCTGACGGGCAGGCCTCTCGGCATCGCAGTTTCGAAGCAAAGGACCGTGTGCCCAACGCCAAAGGCCGAAAGCCGATTTCTGACCTTATACCCTATCCCTACACCTTAAACCCTACACCTTAAACCCTACACCTTAAACCATATACCTTTTTTCCCCTCAAGAATTCCTCTAATTTGCCGAAGATAATATCAATAACCGTATTTTTAATGACTATAAAGCTGCATAATATAGCTTTCACCTGACAAATTTTGTCCGGTGATGCAGCAGGAATTGTCAGTTTTTTCCCAAGCTTATTTGCGTATTTCCAATAAACATAGTTATTCCATCGGGTTACTAAAATTCCCGTTTCTGGTGTAATAATTGCATGGTATTTTACGGGTTTAATAGGTAATCGCTTTGCCGCATATGGAAATTTAAGCTCAAATAAGAGAAATGATAGAAAAATGGGGTTCCAAAAAACAAAATCGTGTCTGAGGCAGAGAATATGGAAGATCGTTTTTATCCTTTTATTGATCTACGGTTTGGTATTTGCCGGCTGGGCGCAGATTTTTGGCCTTCCTTCGGGAGTTTCGGAAGCCAAAGCGGCTGATACCGGCTTTAAGACAACGGGGGCCATCGTTGATACCGGTTCCTGGACTAGTTTTACCACCGCCGTATTAAATTCATCTGATAACAGTCGAGCCTCTGTGACCTCTAGTTCCTCTTATGGTGTGTGTTCCACATATGGATTTGGTGTTCCCGCCGGTGCAACTATTGATGGTATAGAGGTCGCGCTGGAAGCAAGCAGATCAAATTACCCCGGCTCTATTAACCCAACCGCTGCGATTCAACTTTCGTGGAACAACGGTTCCAGTTGGACCACTGCAAAAACAAGCACATATACTTCTGGGACGGATGCCACCAACACCTATGGAGGTGCTTCGGATACATGGGCTCGAACATGGGTCGGCACCGAATTCTCAAATGCAAATTTTCGACTTAGAATATATCGAAGCGCTGGGGATAGAACATTGTTGGTCGATTACATTCAAATCAAAGTCTACTATACCCTTGCAGGTCCCCAATTCACACAATTGAGCTTCCGAGCAAGGAACGACAACGGGAGCGAAACCACGGCCACATGGACCGCGGCGGCCAACACCAACTGGACCCAGATGGTGGACAAGACCTTCCGGTTGCGCTTCCTGGTGCAGGACACCGGCAGCGCGGAATCCGACAAGACTTTGCAGTTGGAGTACAACCTCAACAGCGGCGGCTGGAACGATGTGACCGGGTCTTCTTCCGTGGTCAAGGTCGCGGCGACCGCCAACGTGGCCGATGCGGCCGACACCACCCAGCAGCTCGGATCGGGCACCTTTGTCACCCCCAATGATGGCTTTGACGAGGCCAACGGTGCGGTCGGCGGAACCTCGCTGGATTTTGCCGGCAGCGACGAGGTGGAGGTGGAGTTTTCTCTTCAGATCGTCGGCGGCGATGTCAGCAACGGCGATACGATCCAGCTGCGGGTCAAGGGACTGGATACCTACACCAACACCCCGACGATTACGGTTACCGGCGCGGGCACTTTTTCCTACAAAAAATCCATTGCGATTCAGCAGGCCGAGGTGACCTGTACCTCCAATGTGAGCAACTTTCCGGTCATGGTTAAGCTCACCGGCAACGACTTTACGGAAATTGAAGACGACGTGGATGCCGACGGCTATGACATCATTTTCAAAGCCGAAGATGATGCCACCTGCGGCGGCGCCGGGTTGGCCCCCTGCATACTGGACCACGAAATCGAAGTTTATGATGAGACCAATGACCTGCTGGTGGCCTGGGTGCGCATTCCCAGCCTGGATTATAATACCGATACAACCGTCTACATTTACTACGGCGACAGCAGTGTCAGCTCTGAAACCCAGAACCCGCCCGGGGTCTGGGACAGCGATTATAGAGGTGTCTGGCATTTGAACGAAAGCCCTAACGACGATGCGCCCGACGGCCACGCCGATTCCACCTCCAACGGAAACCACGGCACTGCCAGGAATTTTCAGGACGCTGGCGGGGGCAGCACCGATGCCGTGGGTTTGATGGCCGGCGCCGACCGCTTTGTCGATAACCAGAACGACCGGGTGGAAGTGGCAGATGATCCCTCCTTGACCCTGCCCTCGAATTTTACTCTGGCGACGTGGGTGAAATTCGACTCTTTAGACTCCGAACAGCATCTGTTATACAAACAGCATCTTAGTGACCCCTGGTTCAGTTATTTTTTATATGTAACCGGCAGCAAACAACCCATGCTGATCTGGAATGACAGCAGCGGATCGCAAAACTATGTGTATCTTTCAACGATACTCGAGGCCGGCAAGTGGTATTATCTGGTGGCGGTCAGAGACGGCAGCAGCCTGCAGCTCTATTTAAAAGGCGACGGTATCCAGGACTGGGCCAGCACAACTGTCAGCGGCACAAGTACGAGCCTGGATGCCGATTGGACGCTGAATATCGGCGGCCAGTGGTCGGGCGGCACCGGTCTGGACGGTATCATGGACGAGGTGCACGTCTCCAGCACCGCGCGCTCGGCCTGCTGGCTCCAAACCGAGTACAACAACCAGTCTGCGCCGTCTTCCTTTTACACGATAGGCTCACAGACAACTACCGGAACTGGCGGTGGGGTTACCCTGGCCGACCACGCCGCCGGGCAGGAGACCGATCGGCTAGGCTCGGCTGCCTCCCAGTCGGATGTGGAATTGTATGCGTTTCAACTGACCAACATCACAGCCGGCCCGCTGACGGTGGATACAATCCAGTTTCAACTGTCGGCGGTCAATGGTATTTCCCAAGGCGATTTCGCCAACCTTTATGTTTATATCGATTCCAACGGCAGTGGCGACATTGAGGCCGGCGAGACCGCCACCGTTGGCAACAGCGGCACAGTCAACACCGGAGTGACCACCATTACCTTTTCAGGCTGCAGCTATGCCATCACAAGCGGCAGCACCGCTAAGCTGGTCTTGAAAGGCGATCTGGATAACCTGGCCGCCGGCGATACGCTCACCCTGAATCTGGAGCCGAGCAACATTACACTGACTTCGGGCAGCGTTGCCGGCAGCGCCACGACTCCGACCACCCACACGGTGGATGGCACCGGGGCCGGCTATTCTTTCCGCAAGCGCATCGTCATCGATAAGGATTCGATCGGAACCGACTGCGGCTCCGATCTGAGCAATTTCCCTTACCTGATCAAGATCACCGGCAACGATTTCCGGGAAATCGAAGATGATGTGGATGCCGACGGCTATGATATCATCTTCATGGATGCCGACGGCAATCAGCTGGACCACGAAATCGAAACCTATGATGAAGCCAACGATATTCTCGTGGCCTGGGTGAGGATTCCCACCCTGTCCGATACAAGGGATACTGTAATTTATCTGTATTATGGTAACAGCGCGATCGCTTCACCGACCGAAAATGCCACCGGGGTGTGGGATGCCAATTATCTGCTCGTGCATCATTTAAAGGAAAGCTCGGGCACCCTTTACGATTCCACCCAAAATGACCATGACAGCAATCATCGAAACGGTATGACTTATCAACAAACGGGTCAGATCGGCACCTGCCTGCTGTTTGATGAAGTCAATGATTATTATGATGTCCCGGATTTTGACTATGGTGATACCTTCACTGTTTCTATGTGGTCGAAGGTCACTGACAATACAGGCAGTCTATTTCAATATTTTTACAGTCACGATACGGTAAGCACGCACCCCAGCGTTAACCTGTATTTCTGGGAAGACTCAGCATCAACTCCTGATGATCTGACTGTGCGTTTGGATGACAACACATCGTCAAGTGTTGAGGATCTGACAGCGGATGTTTCGGCTGGTGATATCAACGCAACGGACGGCAATTGGCATTATATTACCTTAACCAGGGTGAGAAACGGAACCAACCGACTTTACATCGACGGCAGCGTGCAAGCTGCTTCCACTGCTCTCAACACCGACATTGACCCGGCAGGCAGTATCAATATCGGAAGAAGACAGGATGCCGATACCTCGAGTTATTTTGGCGGCAATTTGGACGAGATTCGAATTTCCAATACTGAGCGCGATGCCTGCTGGATCGAGACCGAGTACGCGAACCAAAAATCACCGGTCACAACTTACACGGTGGGTTCCGAGGAAAGCCTGAACTACTCCTATTACAAAAAGATTTTCATTGACAAGAACCAGATCGGCATTAGCTGCAGTGCGGATCTGCCCGATTTTCCGGTGCTCATCACTCTGACGGGCACCGATTTTCAGGAAATCGAAGACAATGTGGATGCCGACGGCTATGACATCATCTTCGTAGATGCTCTCGGGCATCAGTTAGATCATGAAATCGAAGTCTATGACGAAACCAGCCATCAGTTGGTAGCCTGGGTACGCATCCCCAGCCTTGCGTATAATGATGATACAGTTATTTATCTTTACTACGGCAACGGTGCGGTTACGGCACCCACCGAAAATCCCACCGGTGTGTGGGACGGCAGTTACATAATGGTGCAGCATATGGATGGTGCTTCGGCTACGGCCATCGATGACTCCACCGCCAACAACAACGATGTGGTTGCAACCCTTGTGGGAAGCGGAACGCCGACCTTTCAGCAAAGCGGTAAATACGGCTATGCCGTCGATTTTGATGGGGCCGTCGGGTTACAGGTGGCGGATGCGACCTCGCTCGATATAGATGGAGATATTACGCTTTCGGCCTGGATAAAACCTTCTTTGACCGAATCCTGGGATCGCATTGTAGCCAAATCCAACACTGCTGATGTAGATCCTTGGACAAAATATGGTCTTCTTTTTGACGACGCCGCCCATCTGCGTATGGAATTGTCGACCGGCGGTGCCGGAACCCAGATAGCAGCAAACGGAACAAGCACCGTACCTACTGACGGCACCTGGATCTATGCAGTGGCAACCTTCAACGGGGACCAAATGCAAACCTACTTCGATGATGCCGCCGATGGATCCGGCACCACTTGCAGCGGGTGCGCAATCGACACCAACGATATGCCGTTTTGCATCGGAGCCAGCGCATTTGCATCGAATTTCTTTACAGGCACCATCGACGAGGTGCGCGTCTCCAACACGGTCCGCGACGCCTGCTGGATCGAGACCGAGTACAAAAATCAGAATGCGCCGGCGGTATTTTACAGTGTGGGACCCGAACAGGTTTTCGGCGTGACCACGGCAGTGGATCTGCTCAGTTTTACGGCCGTGGGCGAAGGCGCGGCGGTGCAGGTCGGCTGGCAGACGGCGCGCGAGCAGGACAACAAGGGGTTTCACTTGTACCGGGCCGATGGGCCGCAGGGTCCTTTTGTGCGCCTGACGGACAAGCTGATTCCGGGGGCCGGTTTTATGACCGGGGGCCGGGCTTACAGTTTTATGGACACCGCTGTGGTGGCCGGCCGGCTTTACTACTACCGGCTGGAGGACGTCGACCTTTACGGCCAGCGCACCCTGCACGGTCCGGTATGCGTGGACTGGGACGGCGACGGCATGGCCGACGACTGGGAGCTGACTTTGGGGCTGGACCCGGGGGTAAACGATGCCGATCTGGACCCGGACGGTGACGGTCTGACCAATCTGCAGGAGTATCTGCGCGGTACGGACCCCTTTAACCCGGACAGCGACGGGGACGGGGTGCTGGACGGCCAGGAGGCTTGGAAGCTGGACGGCCGGCAAGCCGGGGGATCCCAGGTATTGAGTCGGGGGGTGGAAGTCTTGGCTTCCGATGAGAATGGCATGACCCTGGAGCTTTGCACCGGGGGCTTTGATGCGCAGCGCGTTGCGGCCGGCGGGCGCGAGTTCGAGCGGCTGCGCATCGGCGGCTACATCCACGGCTTTACCCATGAGCCGGGCCGGCCGCAGCTGCCGGTCAAAGGCCTGCTGCTGGATATGCCGCCGGGCATGGCGGCCCAAGTCAGTGTGCTGCAGACCGAGGTGCAGATGCAGGGCGGCTTCCGGATCTATCCGGTGCCGCAAAACATGATCGATCAGCAGGGCGACACAGCCGGCCTGGCGGAAGTCTTTGTCATGGATGAAGCCTTTTACCAGGAAGACAGCTTTTACCCGGCCGCGGTCGCTGAAGCCGGTCAACGCTATATTTTCCGGGACCAGGCCAGGCAACAGCTCTTGTTTTATCCGCTGGCCTTCAACCCGGCCAGCGGCGATCTGACCCTTTACACCCGCATCCGGGTGCGGGTGGATTATGTGCCGGACCCACCGGCCCAAGATACTGCGCCGCAGCCCGTGGCCTGGCAGGCGCCGCACGGTGCCGCAACGCCGCCGGCGGGTGCCGGCGCCGCTGCGACGAACATGGCCTTTATCGGCACGCCGCTTTTCACCGGTCCGCTGGCCGTGATCCTGTCGCCGATTCAGATGCTGCTGGGCGCCTGGTGGGTACCGCCCCAAGAGGTTTCATTCTCCGAGTCGCCGGCTTACAAGATTGTGACATCGGAAGAAGGCATCTATCGGCTGACGGCAGCGGATCTGGCCGCGGCCGGCATCGATGTGGCGACCCTGGATCTGAGCCGGATCCGGCTGTATTATCTGGGCCGGGAGGCGGCCGTTTACATCTACGATCAGAACGCCGACAGCCGCCTGGACGTCAGCGACTATATCCTGTTTTACGGCCGGCCGGTGGACAGCCGCTACGCCAAGTACAGCGCAGCCAATGTCTATTGGCTGACGCTTAGCGGCGGCAA
>CAVYNY010000006.1:0-15565 GCA_963769935.1 uncultured delta proteobacterium
CTCCACCTGTGGGAATCTGCCTCTATATCGTCAGTGGTCTTGCCAATGTACCTGTGATGCGTGTTGCCAAAACTCTTACTCCTTTTTATATCGCGCTAGCTGTATCGTTGATTTTGTTTGCTGTCTTTCCGTTCTTTTCAACATATCTGCCGAGTATAATCAATCTTTAGCTATCCGTTCAATCATGAAAAACCACTTCTTGGCATGGGGCGCCGCAAAAGAAGAAATGGTTTTTCAGGGCATTAAAGGAAAATTTTTAGTGGTAAAAAACGGTTTTAAGGAAGATTAGAATAAGGAATGATTCAAGACCAGCCGAATGGTTTCCAAACTCGCACTGTGATAAGTTTGAACATGAATGGAAGTCCGGCGCTTTTAACCTGATTCCCAATGCAAGCACATGATGAGCGGTCTGGGGTGATTTTAGTCTCAACAGCTTTAATCGCAATCGATCGATATCAAGAGATATTAATGAGTGTGGCTCCTTAGATCCAAATTCAGCTTCCAAATAAAGTTGATATTGGCTCTTATAGGTTTTTAAACCTTTGAGGTGTGGATTATTTTCAAGATATTTCTTCCACAAGCGATCAATCGTCCAGGAATTTTTTATAGCCTCTTTTTGGGCCGCCAGTATTAGGCGTTTTTCTCGATTAGATGGCTGATTCCCTTCAATCTTTTCGGACCGAATACGAGATGCTCTATCAGGGGTCATATCATCGACGAACTGCTGTCCTGCTTTTTCCTCAACAATTTTACCATCTTTCCGATATCGGATATAATAAATACGCTCGGTTTTTTTTGCCCCAAGACCAGATCCTTCGATATAATATACTCCAGGATAGATAGTCTTGTGTCTTTTGATTACTGGCATATAGTAAACCTCAATTTTAATTCATTCCCCACACTATTCCCCACAAATTTATTGTAATTTAATACTAATCCAAGTGAAAGAGGAAAAATTGAAAATTAAATTTTATGGATTTAAACTTATAAAAAATTATTTAAATTTTGATTTAAATAAAGAAATAAATTATTCATGCTATGAGCGGTCCGCATAATACTGCCGGTACCACTCGACAAACCGATTAATGCCGCTCACGACGGGCGTCTGCGGCTTAAAGCCGACGTCGGCCGTCAAATCATCCACGTCGGCATAGGTAGCCACTACGTCACCGGCCTGGAGGTCGAGAAAGATCTTTTTGGGCCTTATGCTGCAGAGCGTTTTCGATAGCCTCGATAAAATCGAGCAGCTCAACCGGATTGTTGTTGCCGATGTTATAGATTTTATAAGGCGCGTAGGATGTCCCCGGATCCGGATGATCTCCCTGCCAGGCGGAATTGGGTTCCGGCAGCCTGCTCATAACCCTTACGACTCCCTCGATGATATCATCTATATACGTAAAATCCCGCTGCATTTTGCCGTGGTTGAAAACCTGGATCGGTTTATTTTCCAATATGGCCCGGGTAAACAGAAACAGGGCCATATCCGGACGTCCCCAGGGACCGTAGACGGTAAAAAACCGCAGGCCCGTGCAGCTAAGCCCATACAGATGGCTGTACGTGTGGGCCATCAGTTCATTGGCTTTTTTGGTGGCGGCATACAGCGAAACCGGGTGGTCGACATTGTCATGAACCGAAAACGGCATACGGGTGTTGGCGCCGTAAACCGAGCTGGAGGAAGCAAAGACCAGGTGCCTGACGCCGCCGTGCCGGCAGCCTTCGAGGATGTTGACAAATCCGACCAGATTGGAATCCACATAGGCATGCGGATTTTCAAGGGAGTACCGGACGCCCGCCTGGGCCGCCAGATTGACGACGACATCAAATCGATTGTTTTCGAAAAGCGTTTGCATGCCGTTCCGATCAGCCAGATCCAATTCGATAAACGTGAAATTCGGGTCGGATAAGATATTGCCCAATCGGTCCTTTTTGAGGCCCACATCATAGTAGGGGCTTAAATTATCGAGGCCCGTAATCTTGACCCCATCCTTTAAAAGACGCCGGCAAAGGTGGAAACCGATAAACCCCGCTGCTCCGGTCACCAGAACATCCTTATATTCAAATTTCATTTCAAGCCCTCAAAAGATACGTTTTTGCGCTATAGCTTTCTTTTCGATTCAACAGGCTGCTCCATTGTCTTCTTCTGTCCTCTGTCATCCGTCCTCTGCCATCTGTCATCTGTCTTCTGTCCCCGGTACCATTCCAGTGTTGCCGCAAGACCCTGTTCCAACGAAAATTCGGGTTTAAATTTGAGAACTGATTCGGCCAGGTTGATAGCGGCAACCGAGTGCAATATATCCCCGGCTCTGGCAGGTGCATATTCAGGAACCAGCTGATGGCCGGTCTGGGACGCAATCAGTTCCCAAAGCCGATTGATGGTAACATTGCTGCCGGTGCCGATGTTCAATACTTTGCCGGCCGAATCATTCGAGCCGGCGGCCAGTATCAGGGCCTTAACCACATCTTTGACATACACAAAATCTCGACTCTGACTGCCGTCGCCGTAAATCAGCGGTGCCTGGTTTGCAATCGCGCGGGTCATAAAAATTGAAATGACGCCGGAATAAGGGGAAGATGGATCCTGCCGCGGACCGAATACATTAAAAAATCTGAGACTTGCGGTTTTCAGACCGAAAAGTTCGCTGTAAATCCGCGCCTGGTGTTCAGCCGTAAGTTTGTGAACCGCATAAGGGCTGGTCGGCAGGGGAGTCATAGTTTCCTCTTTGGGCAGTCGCGGGTCGTCCCCATAGACCGCGCAGGAACTGGCAAGAACAAATCGCCGGACATTGTTCCGGCGGGCGGCTTCCAGAACATTTATGGTTCCGATATCATTTACCATGGCAGACTCGACGGGGTCATTGATCGTCTGCTGCACCGCCACAACGGCGGCCAGGTGAAAAATGACGTCACAGCCTTGAGCGGCTTTGCTCAAAACCGTCAGCTGCCTTATATCGTTTTCATGAAATTCGATACGATCCTTGACCGGCTCCAAATTTGAGAAGCTGCCGCTTGACAGATTGTCCAGCACCGCAACCCGACTGCCGGCCGACACCAGGGCCTCAACGAGATGCGAACCGATGAAACCCGCGCCGCCTGTTACCAGCGCCTTAGCAAATTCAACCTTCATATTTTCTCCACCTGCCCGCGGTTTCATGACCCCGGCTGATACCGTTTACCTTGGGACCGGCCGTCGAAAATTAGACCGGATGTTGCAATCGCCACCATATAAATTTTCATTCTGATGGTTTAAAATCGTACGCACTTATCTTATCGCAAATGATGCAAAATTACTACGGCTAAAATTATCCTGATTACCGTCGGCCGGCAACCAAAAGCACAATCAGCCGCCGGTCATAAAACAGAAAACCTCACTATCTCTTGACTTTCAGGCCTATAGATTCTAAAGTTCAGACAACGCCTTTCATAAAACACAAATATAAAAGAAGATGAAATCACAAATTCAACTCAAGTTATTTGCAACCTTGCATGAATTCGAACCGCCATCGTCTGATAATTACAGCATCGAACCGGGCATGAGCATCCGCGAACTGCTTGAGCAGCTGGAACTGCCACCGGAGAAAGCCCGGCTCATCTTCATCAACGGCATAAAGGCCGATCTGACCGCGACCCTGGAAGGAGGAGAACGCGTGGGTATCTTCCCTCCCGTGGGAGGCGGGTAATTCGGACGGCCTTACCGAGGATCGTCGCAAACGTATACTGAATTGAAGCGGTGAACTAAGGGCTCACTCAAAAATAACTTCACATTTTATACGCCGCTGCATTCCGTCCAGCTGCGCTGCGAAAGCTCGGAATATCCAGATATTCCTGCGTTTTCGCGCCTTGCCGGCCGGGCGCCGCAACGCCTAAAATTGTGAACTAATTTTTTCGTGAACCCAAGGCGGACCCGCATGGCCAAAGAATTTCTGGTGGTGACGGCCGTCGGCCGCTGCGTCGCCAACTGGCGGATATCGGTGAGGAGATCGATGGGGATATCGATGGGGATATCGAAATAAAGCTGCCCAAAAGCTGACGATTGAAAAAGGAGAAAACACTTATGAGGTTGAGCCCCCGCACAATTTTAGCAACCGCACTGCTGATCATGACCGGTTTAACCGGCGCCTGTACTTCGGACAAACCATTTTTGATCGTTCACTATCAACTGCCATCATCATCTCAGGCGTTGGCAGGAAGGCGGGTTTCGCTGGCGGTGACCGACATCAGAGAAGATAAGACTTTTTTGAACGAAAGCGCCAAGAAATCACTGCTGAGGTTCAATGACACGTATTCGCTGGTCGTAGTCAAAGAAAACGGCTCCGGCAATCTGACCGGCATCTATGACCTCAATGCGCTGATGGCGGAAATCTTCAGGCAAAGATTGGCAAGCATGGGCATACAGGTCGCACCATCTGCCGAATCCGCCGATTACGAACTGCAAATTAAGCTTAAGGAATTCAAGCTCGATCTGGCCAATCGAAAATGGGTTGTCAGCATGAATTACCAGGCCGATCTGGTAAAAGATGGAAGCGTTCGCGCGATGGAAACCATCAGCGGTAGTGCCGAACGGTTGAAGTTGATGGCGAAGAACGATGCCGAAAAAGTTTTGAGTGAACTGCTGACCGACATGGCCAACAAACTGGATTTGACAAAGCTGTTTCAACAGGCCCAGCAGTGACCCTCACGGCGGGAGGAAAGAAATGTTTGAATTGGATTCGCAGGAAGACAAATATGCCGTCACAACGCGCCTTTTCAATTACATCTATGATCTTTCGCTGGAAAAGCAATTCATTCTCTTCAAGCAGTTGGTCAAAGACAATGTCACCACCGAGCTGCTCAAGCTGATTATCGATATGTCGGAGGATGAAAAAATTCAACTTTTGGACAAATTGGGAGAAACTCCCTATGATGATGAGCCGATTCGAACAGTAAATCTGGACGACGATGAATCCTTCATGCGCGGAAATTCCCGCAAGATCTGTTTAATTGCCGTAAAATGCAAGGTCGAAGACCGTTCCTTTAAAAGCTACATCATCGACATCAGCTCCGTGGGGGTTTTTATTGAATCCAATGATCGGTTTCCCATCGGCCAGAAGATCGCCATGGCGCTGAAACTGCCGAATTATCCTGAAGCCTTTCAACTCAAAGGCCGTATTGCCAGAAGCGGTTCCAGGGGCATTGGGGTGAAATTCTATGGTTTAACGCCCACCCAGGAAGACCTCATTCAAAAGTTTATTGAAAACCGAAATTAGAAGGGAAATATCAGCCGACGCAGGCCGGCTTGTTGCCAAAACCCCTCTGCCGTCGGCTCAGAACAGATTCAGCAGATACTCAATCCTTTGCTGGTTTTCAGCCGTCGCGGCCATGATTCCCTGAAAATCTTTTTCAGATAGCGCCAGCCGCTTTAAAACATCACTGTAAAATCTGTAGGAAAGCCCGTCTGCTCCGGTGCCCACGCCCATCATCATGCAAATGATATCCGCCAGATACACCAGGGAGGTTTCCAGATCCTGCCGGGCAGATTCGTCGGACAGATGATGGTGGCCGATAATGTAAACCAGTTTTTCGCTGAAACGCCATTTCTCTCCCAGCAGCGCCCCCAGCTCTTCGTGATTCAGACCGAGAATCTTTTTTTCAGCATCGTTGAAACTGTGTCCCTGGGCATTCACCAGAATGTTGATTTGTTCAAATGAAAACGCCACGAAACGTCCCAGAATCAATTTGCCGATATCCTTCAGCAGGGCCGCCGTAAAGACAAGATGTTTGTTTTTCGATGCACCAAATCGGACGGCCAATGCCTTGGCTGCATAGGCCGATGAAACCGCGTGGCGCCACAGTTCGCCCTCACCCAACCCGTAACCCTCGACCCCCTTTTTATAGTTTTGTGAAACACTGCCGAGCATAACCAGTTGAACGACATGATCCAGCCCGACCAGGGCGATCGCATCCTGCACGGAATCCACCTTGCGGGTGAGTCCAAAATAGGCCGAATTGCACGTTTTCAGCAAATTGGCTGTAATGGCGGGATCATGTAGAATCAGATCCGCGATCTCTGACAGTGAACTGTCGGGGTTCTCGGCCAGCGCCATAATTTGGTTGGCAATCGGCGGAATCGGTGCCAGCTGATCGAGCCGGTCAACGATGTCCTTGAAGCTGCTCATACCCGCTCCTGCCCTTCACCGAAAATCTGAATCGAACTGCAGCCGCTTGCGATTTCCAGACTCAGGGTTCTGCTGCTGGTTCCGCCGCTGTTCTCATGGAGAATTTTCAAATCGTAATGATCCTTAATTTTGTCATTAAAGCAGGCAATGGCCGGACGTCCGGTTGTTCAATCGCAGACGGCGCCAACCAGGTGTTATATCGGCACTAAAGATGATGAACTTGAGCAGCGGAAGAGAGAACCATCTTATACTGAAGCTTAGGCGTGACAATTGCTTAATAGGATTTGAAGTTTCAAGATACTTTCCAAGCTAAATCACAATCGTCCCGGCGGCGCCCGGGGCGGACGGCAGATGAACCGTTTGACTCATCTGAAAATTAGATAGCACAGCCAGACGATGACCGTCGGAAGGATCGCGGCCTTTAACAGGCCGGCCGGGGAAATGCCGTTTGCGAAATACTTTTTGAGAATCGACTGACCGGCCGGGTTGGGCGCATTGGCGATCACCGTCAGGCCGCCGCCGGTCACCGCCCCGGCTACCACGGCGTATTTAAGGCTGTCGGTAAATCCGGGCACAAGCGTGCTTAAATAGGTGATCGCGGCGTTGTCATTAAAAGCGGTTAATACAGTGGCCACCAGCATCAGCGGGATATCGGTCAAATTTCCCAGAACCGGTGCGATCCACCAGCCCTGCACCCCACCGTGGATAACCAGACCGCCCAGAAAAAAACCCACCAGCAGGGGCGGTTTCAGGTCAATCCGGTTTTGAAAGGGAGATGTCACCTGGGAAAATCCCAGAAAAAACAGCAGACCGGGGATAAAAAGCTCCGGATGGTGGGCGTTGACAATCGTCCAGGCCATAAATGCCACGTGAAAAATGGTCACCCAGGCCGGCACCGGATCGTCGCGCTCATCCCATTGCGGATCATAAAATTGGGAGCGTTCGTTTTCGGGCAGCAAACCGGGCAGGAATTCGCGCATTCTTGACAACTTGACCTCTTCAAAACGTTTGTCAAACGCATCTTTCACCAGATTCTGATCGACGCCCTCCCTGGTGAAGGCGGACAGATATTTTTCGCTCAATCGATCGGCCAACCGCTGTTTTATCTGCGGCATGGCTTTTTCGATCTGCTGCTCGCAGACCTGTCTGAATCCGATTTCCCCATCCACAGCCGATGCAATTTCTGCGAATTCGGCATCAAGCTCCCGGCGGTTTAAGTATTTGAGGCGGATTTCTTCTGTTAGGCTTCGCTGTAAATAATTGCTCTGCAACCGCGCCAGTTCCCCACGGAAGATGCCGTAGTAAACCCCGTTTGAAATAATAATTCCCAGCAGGGCCTTCCAGCCGAAGGTGACCATCATGTGGGCCATGTCCCAATTCCAGGGGCCGGCCACCATCAGCACCGGCGGAGCGGCAAAATGGGTCAGGGTCCCCCCCACGGATATATTGACGAACAACAGGCCGATGGTGGCATATTTGAATTTTTCACTGGGTTCCAGATCATAGAGCTTATGGCCCAGCAGCAGCGCGGATATGGTCATGGCCGCCGGTTCGGTGATCAAAGATCCCAGCAGCGGTCCAATGGTCAGAATGGTAAACCACCAGGCCGTCAGGGTGCCGCCCAGCAGGTCGGCGATTTTCCACATGATGCGCTCGGTGAGCTTCAAAATCGGCCGGGTCGAGGCCAAGGTCATAATCACCACCACGAACATGGCTTCGGTAAAATTAACGCGGTAGCTGATATAGTTGACAACAGTTTTCCAGTCGTAAAACGCATATATGGCGCCGACCAGGGCAATTACCCAGATCCCGAAGACAGCTTCGACCTCACCGAGAAAATGAAACAGTTCGGCACCGTGATGCACGGAATGCCGGTCCGCCAGCCCCTTTTTTATCTTTTCTTCATGTTCCTGCTCCCACTTATGGGAGACGGCCGTAAATTTGCTGGTCAGAAAGGTGTGAATAATGGCGCAGAAAAATATCAGGGTCGCTATCAGGTTGAAAGGTTCCTGTTTGATACGGTTTGTAAGGATGGCGGTGATGCTTTTAACATCGGAATCATGATAGCTGTCAAGGCTGCGTGGAAATGCTTCGGTGTCGGCCGCCGGCTTGTCTGCGGCGATCGCCGCTGCCCCGCCGATTAAGACAATGCCCAAAATGCACAAAAAAATAAGCGACCCCGTCCTGCCGCATCTTTTCATTTCAGCCTTCCCCCCTGCCGGGCATGCCTTAAAGCCGGTAAGATAGACGCCGGAAGCCTCTTTGCGATAAAAACCCGGATTAATATGAATACTCGATTCAGGAATGAACTTGACAGGTACAGTAATACACTCTGGTTGAAAATCAAGTAGATGGAAGGATAGCACCGGAGCGACGACGAAAATTGAATCATGGGCGGTTTCCCGCTCAGACGGGAGGACCGATTCGCTCCAACCGGTCCGTCCGGGCTCGGATATCAGGGTTGCGCCTGCAATCCCCCGGCCGGCGGATGCTCAGTCCGGCCGGCCGACGGCAACCACGCGGTTGCGTCCCTGCTGTTTGGCGGCATAAAGCCCGTTGCCCGCCCGTTTGATCAGATCGGTGATGGATTTGTCGGCTGCAGGTGAAAACTGGGCCAGCCCGATGCTGACGGTAAATTTTATTTCTTTCGAATCATATCGAACCGGGGTTTCCTCGATTTTTTTCCGCAATCTCTCACATAAAACCTGAGCATCGGTCAAGCGCGTATTGGGCATTATCACGGCAAACTCCTCTCCGCCGCAGCGGCAGGGCAAATCGCACCGGCGAATGCTTTCGCGCAGCAGGCGGGCTGTTGCTTTGAGCACTGCATCACCGGCCGGATGGCCGTAGGCATCGTTTACCTGTTTGAAATTATCCAGATCCAGCATGCAAAGGGTCAGGAATTGCCCATATCGGGCGGCGCCGGAAAGCTCGCGTTCGGCAAATTCCATGAAGTAGCGTCGATTGTACAGATCCGTTAGTTCGTCTTTGGTCGAAAGCTCGGCCATTTTTTCTAAAGCCTGCTTGATTTCCTGCTTCATCCTGAATTTTTCAAGAGTGTTGTGGATGATTCTGGTCAGCGACTTTTTGCCGATGCGCGACTTGGGAAGATAATCGTAGGCTCCGGCCTGGATAACCCCGGAAGCAATCATTTCATCGCCCTTGCCGGTGATGACGACCACCGGTATTTCCAGCTCTTTTTCGGCCATCCATCTTATAAAATCAAGCGCCGTGCTTGAGGGGAGCGCATAATCCAAAAATATCAGGTCAAAGGATTGCATCTCCAACATCTCCATCGCTTCGCCCGAATCACAGGCGTGTTCTATCCGGATCAACTGCGGATTTCCAATCGCGGATTTGATTTTACGAAAATCCAGCTCATTGTCTTCCACCGATAAAATTTGAACGGCTTTATCCAGCTTCAGAATGGCTGCCTCGCCGCCGAAATGTTTGACCTCGTCGTGCCGGATGGTCTGGATCTTTTTCACAATTTCAGCAATGCGCCGGCCGGCATTTTCGATTTGCGTGCTGTATTTCGCCACCTTTTCGGGATTGTCCCTGTCCATGGCCATCAGCTCGATATAGCCCAAAAGTGCCATCAGCGGCTGGTTTAATTCATGGGCCGTGGCCCCGGCCATCTGCAGCATCATCTTCAGATGTTCTTCTTCGATCATGGTCTTTTGCTCTTTAGCGGTCCAATCCCGGCAAGAGGCGATCTCGATCCTGTCGAAACAACGCTCCAGGAAATACCGGTAATCTTTAATTTTACTTTTTGCGGTGCATTTTTGTTCAACCAGGTCCAAATAGCTTTGCCGATAGCATTTCATCAAACCCAGAAACATGGCCATGCCGACGCCTCTTTGCCGGTGACGGCGGGCCTCGGTTATGCTGAAGCCGGTCAGCGGGTCATCGGCATCGCTATTATCCCCGCCGAGTTCCGGTGCGCCTGGATAATGCCGGCTGCCTTCTATCAGCGAAGAAGACAGTCCGGCAATCAAAAGCTGCCAATCCTCTTGCCGGGTGGAGGTGGTCTCTGTGAAACCATACTTTTTCGCATAGCCAAGAACGCTTTTCAGCAACCAGTCTTTATCTTTTTCAATAAGCCTTCTTAATTCATCCATGTTTTTTCTGCCGTTCTGGTGGCCCAGAGAAATTTAAATGCTTGCTCTTCTGTATAATTTTGTTTAAAATTAATTGCTTCGCCCTGAAAAATCGCGATACCGGGTTTGGCTTGAACCCAGTGGTCCAATTGAAACTGATGAGAATGGCCAATATTGTCCCGGCGGATTAATTACCTTTATCTAAGGCTGCAAGAAATGAGTCTGCTGGTGTGAACCGATCTTTATTATTTAGCCTTGACGCCACCGCCTATTAAAGCATTATCATATTAAAAAGTCAATTTTCGCACGCAGGTTCTGAAACAAGTCCGGCTACAGGAGAAATGCCATTCTTTATTTGGAAATTCAGAGAAAATGAGTTGTGGTTCACGACAAGTTGACAAATATTTTAATGGAATTATCTTTGAACCTTAATTTAAAGTCAACCACCACCCGCCTTGCGGGCTGGAGTTTGGGGCCCTACACCTAAAACTAAAACAACATCACATCAGTGCGTTATATGTTGAACTTGCGCCCGGGTGCATGGCACCGGGTGTTTTCGGCAAGAATCAAGTTCAGGTTCCGCAATTCAAAATAAGGACAATGACCGATGCTGAAAAAAAGCTATTCCAAAACAAAGCGTTCATGCCGGGTGACATTTGAGTTGCCGCAACAGGCGAAAGCAGAAAGAGTGGCGCTATGCGGTGAATTCAATAACTGGGATCCATCAGCCAACCTGATGAAGCAGAGAAAAGACGGTCGGTTTAGTACCACCGTTTCGATGGCGGCGGGTCGGAGTTACCGCTTTAAATATCTGGTGGATAACCAGCGCTGGGAAAACGATTCGGCTGCAGACAGCTATGTTACCAATGAATACGGTTCCGAAGATTCGCTGCTTCGATTATAGGCCCGATTTCACCAAAATCCGCTGTTCATCCTCCAAGTCCGTCGGTGATTCATAGAAGGAACCCTATTTCTATTCTCTGCAACGGTGATACGCTGTTCTTTTCAATATTTGGAATCCAGTCTGGATCAGAGTTTTTTTGAGGAGAAATAAAAGAAGGTTTTGTCTTATTGCGCCCTCCAAACGAAAGGCGATTTTTATGCTTAGAATTTTCATTATCGCACTGGCGATCTTAGCCCTCAGTCTCGTACCTTGTACCTATGGGCAATCGATTTCGGCAGAAGATACCTTGGTTCCCACTCTGACGGTAAGGGGCAACGCAGAGTTATCGGCAGCTCCGGACCAGGCGCTCGTTCAGCTCGGAGCGGTTGCCCAAAGCGAGAGCGCAAAAGATGCTCAGGAGCAGGTGAATCGCACGGTGGGTGCCATCCTTACGGCGATTAAAGCGGCCGGGATTTCCGAGCAGAATATTTCCACCACCGAATTGACCCTTGTGCCGGTTCATGAGCGGATAAACCGGACGACGGACCAACAGGCGAACCTTCCCCGCATTGTCGGCTATTTGGCGACCAACGTGGTGCGGGTTGAGATTAATGAGATAGATAAAATCGGCGATGTAATCGATGCCGGCATCGGCGCGGGAGCCAACCGACTTGAAGGGCTCTATTTTGAGTTGAAGGATGACACGCTTTTGCGCCAAAAGGCCCTTCAGCAGGCTGCTTTAAATGCCAGGGAAAAGGCGGAGTCGATCTCAGGTGCCTTGAACCTTCGCCTGGGTCGAATCCTCCAGATAACGGAAGAAGGCGTCCAAACCGTTCGTCCCCAGTTTATAGCCTCGCGGATGGCCGTAGCCGCCGCCGAATCCACCCCGGTCGCACCCGGCCGAATCCAGGTAAGCGCTTCGGTGGTTATCGGGTATCAAATCGAAAATTCCGCAACGCCGGCTGCCAAATAAGCACCCACTCAGATACTGCCACGCGACGGCACCGGGTATCTGCGCAGCGGCAAACTGGTTGTTATTATCGTAGGCGTACGTATAAGTAAGCGCATCGGGACAGAGTTTCCATAATTATTCTTCTTTCGCTTTCTCACCACAGGGTCTGCACTTGCTGACCGTCTTCATCCGGCTGTCGCGGGACTTCCAGGAAAGCAGCAGGCCTTCCAGATATTTTTGATAACCGGCGAGTCCACCCCTAAGATTAAAGGCTTCGATACCCATTCGGCTCAGGGATTTTTCCGCCTTTTCATACTGCTCACCGGTTTCATTGAAAATGACAACGGATTGAAAAGGCGTATTTTTGTGCTTGGTGATGAGCTTCCTGAGCTCTGCCGCTGAAACGTCGCTGCCGGCCAAAACAGGAATGTGTTTGGCGTAGGGAATAAGCCGGCTGGATGTCTCGCTGCGTGCCGGCGAGATATCTATGACCAGCGTGTTCTCGTAATCTTTTTCCCGGAAAAACGCTGGGGGCGAAACTGTTCTTCATCACATCCAGCGCAAAGAGGTCACCGGTAAGCTGGCCGCCTTTTCGCTGCCAGGCCGGCAGGCCGCCGTCCAGAATGGATACCTTAAAGCCGCGTTTCGCCAGCCGCCGGCACTCGTCTTCCAGCTCGGCGTAGCGAAATCCTTCGTTGACTAAAACGACCGGCGCCGACTTCAAATAGGTCTTGGTTTTGACGACGAACAAAGCAATGTTGACCGAGCCCGGGATGTAGAGCCGCTCGAAGTCTTCCCTACTGCGGACATCCACCAGGGTTAACTGCTGGTTTTGTCTTAATTTATATAGCACGGCCTCGACTGTAATCGCCAGGGAGGCATCATGCTTTTTGAGGCTGCGGGCGATGAGCTCGGTCGGGAATTTTAGAAAGTGAAGCGGTTTCCTCCGCAAAAATATTTGTAAAAAACCCTGCTGAAATGATGGCTATAGAGCCGATAATGGGGAGTAAATTTTTCATACTTTTCGCTATCAATTATGAACTATGAGCTATGAACTGGCATCTTCGATGCCTCACCTTTTTCCTTTAACCTCTTTCCTTGCGCCTTTCAATTCATGATAACTTTCAGTCCTTCACCCTTGACCCGAAAGCGGTTGTAAGCGCCCAGCGGATTGTCTTCCGATGCGCGGATGATGCGCATGGCAATGTAATTCTCCGGGTTTCGCATCAGCACATTGTTTTGCGGGTCGGCGATCTGCCAGGTGCCGTCTCCGTAAAACTCCCCCCAGTTGTGATAATCCCGCGCTTTTAAAACAGCGCTTTCCGGGCATATGTAACCGCCGATTCGGCGAGCCGGGATCCCGTTGGCACGGCACAGGGCTACAAACAGATCCATATATTCCGTGCAATCGCCTTTTTTTTGCTGGAGCGCGTAAAGGGCTCCGCGCTCCTGATCGGCGTAGCCGCTGTAATGCACGTGACTCGCAACCCAGGGGAACACCGCCTCTATGGTGTGCATCTCGTCGGCTTGCTTCAATGTTCCGGCCGTCCGGCGAATGGCCGGATGATCCGACTCGATAAATTTTTCCGGTTGCAGATCGGAGGTCCCGGGCTCAGCGGAGATGGGATTGGCTGAGCGGGAGACCCGCAGGTCGGCTTTGATGGTAATCATGCGGGAGGCATAGGGTGCCAGATTCTCAAAGGTGAAATGCAGCACCTGATTGCCGTCTTGATCGGTGAGCAGTTGAAAGGGATAGTTGGCGGTCAGATCCTCACAGCGCTGGCCGGCTGTCTGCTTGACCGGGGCTTGGGTCCATAGTTCGGCCTTTTTGACCACCCGGCCGGTTTTGTTCTGCAGCGTATAGCTGTATTGAATAGTTTTGGCAATGGTGTAGCCGGCAGCCGGCGGCCTAACGTCGGACGATCGCTCGAATTGCACCCACATGATCCAGCCCACGGCCGCGAGGATGGCTGCGGCGGCGCCTGGAATCATAATGCTGCGCCTTGCAGAAGCCTTTTTTATGGTTTTATTTTCAGCAGATGCAACCTCCAACGTTTGCAATGTTCCTCCAATTAAGTAATTTCTGAATTTCTCAATTTGGGTATTTGTCAGCAGCATACAAAAAAAAATGCGGCAACACAATACGACAAAAATACTATTTTCGAGATAGTTCCCCCATCCAATGACATTAGATAAAGGAAAAATTTCTAATACAAAAGTATTAGGGGGAAAAATTTAAAATTTAAAAATTACGCGGAAAATGTCTTATTTTGCCGTATCGAAACAGCAAAATGGGTTGCACCGGTTTAAAAAAAAGTCTATTAAAAACCCGGCTAATCCGGTATCCGGCAACCAGCAGCCTGTATTCAGTTACCAGGATCAAGCAACCAGTATTAAGTATCCAGAATCCAGTATCCAGAATCCGGTAGCCAATACCCAGCATCGAATATTTGAGGAAGAAGCTAATGAAAATCGGCGTAATGAATGACCCGGCTAAACCGGTGATCGATGAAGTCGCCTCCTTTGGTAAAGCCGGTTTCGACTTCGTGGATTTAACCATCGAAGGGCCCATGGCCCACGATATTGAAGCCGCGGAATTGCGGCCGCTGCTGGACCGGTATGGAATGTCCATCACCGGACACACCGATCCCTGCCTGCCGTATGCCTATCCGATCCGGGGCGTCCGGGACGCCTGCCTCAAGGAATTGGAGCGCTGTGCCGGGATCTTTAGCGCCCTGGGCGCCAAAGTCATGAACATCCATCCCGCCTATTTCTGTCCGCCGGCCATGCGAAAATCCCTGGTGGAACTCAACATAGAGGCGCTAAAACCCATCGTCGAGATGGCGGCTTCCCATGAACTCACCGTTGTTTTCGAGAACTTTAAAGCCCCTTTTGACCGGGTCACCGTTTTCAGAACACTGCTCCAGCAAGTCCCCGGCTTAAGGGTGCATCTTGATTTCGGACACGCCAACATCGGCCGGGACAACCATGAGGCGTTTTGCCGCCGGCTGGGAAACTTCATCAGGCATGTTCACTTTTCGGACAACCGGTCGAGCGACGACCACCACATGCCCCTGGGAGTCGGCAACATCAACTGGAAAAATGCGGTGAATTCATTAAAAGCCACCGGTTATGACGGCACGATCACTCTGGAGGTGTTCTGCAATGATCCCGTCATGCTCTACAAATATCTGGATCTCAGCCGCAGGCTGCTGCTGGATCTCTGGAACAGCCGGTTCATCCCGCTGGCGCTGCCCCCGATGCGGACCCGGAGCTGATGGCCGAGGAGGTCCGCCGGGTCGCCGAGATGGGCTGCCACGCGGTCACCTTCTCCGAGAACCCCACGCACCTGGGCCACCCGAGCATCCACTCGGGCCATTGGGACCCGTTCTTCGCCGCGTGCGAGGAGCTGGGCACCGTGGTGTGCGTGCACATCGGGTCGAGCTCGCAGATGGTGATCACCGCCGGCGCATGGCTT
>CAVYNY010000007.1:0-307342 GCA_963769935.1 uncultured delta proteobacterium
TCTTTAACCTTCCCCCACTTCGTTCGGCAACTAAAGCGGCCATGTGCTCAACACTTAAGGTTGTGGGAGCTCCGATTGGTTCCAGACTCGCGATTGTGAGTTCATAGGTTTTTTCACTTGCCTGCGTTCCGGCAGCGAACAAAGATACCGAGAACAACACTATCAACATACTTGCGATTTCCAATGTTTTTTTCATAACCTTCTCCTTTTTTGAAATTATTCTCATTCGAAGATTCCCCGATGGTATCTTCATATCAGTCATACATGTAATGAACGCTCCGGGTTACTTGGGTTAATCTTCTATAAATGACCGGAATTTGTTCTTTATCCGGTGCATTCAGGCATCTGCGGATCACAGCACTTCCCATCAGTCAAAATTGGATAGTAAAACATACTTCGAGTGAGTTTCCATCACCTTTATTTAAAAAACGTTGTGGTTTGAATTTTTCACATGCAAAACCTGTCGATTTTACGTATAATATTGCGCTGAAGTTATGCCATGATGCTATTATAGCATCAATCACATGTCAATCATTATTTTTTGTTTCCGAAAGAAAGGAAAAACATGGCACCAGCACAACCGAATTACAGTATTCTCAGAGGCTTTCTCATTCTTCAGGAAGTTATTGTGGCAGGTCGTCCATTGGGAAGTCGCGAGATTTCGCGGATAGTGAACATCGAACACAGTACCACCAATCGGATTTTGAAAACCCTGGTTGAAACAGGCATGCTTCAGCAGAACTCTGAAAGCAAATACATGTCCGGACCACGTATTCATGTGTTGTCCGCCCTCAGTTTGAATGCTTCAAGATTGATACCTTCCACCTTACCAGTATTGGAAACTTTCCACGCAAATGGTGCTCTTGTCGCACTTGGCACCTTATGGAGGGAAATGGTCGTCTATCTACTTCATGCGCGTGCCGACCAAGATATCGCTCAAAGCGCAGGGGTCCATGAAAGTTTTCCTGCAAATAAATCGGTTATCGGTCGGGTGCTCGCTCCCGGAGGTCCCAGAAGCACCTATGAGGACAGACCGTTGTTGCAGGAAAGGGCATGGGGTGCGCGCATAGGGGATAGGGAGAATATCGGGATCGCTGTTGTCCTTCCCTTCAATCATTCACAAGGTGATCCTCCGGAGCATATGTTGCACCTCGTGGAGGAGGCTGCCGAGCGGATCCTGCAAAATCTTAAACATAGTGTAGGGATTCCCCTGCGGGAGGATGAGCGACTGAAGGGCATTTATATGGGATGAGAATCCAGATTGAAATCTCCGGTTCGGCAATCAACCAGAGGGAGTGTTGCTTTTTTATTTTCATTTTCCCAGAGCGAGAACGATTCTTTAATTTGTAAAAGTTTCCGATGGATTAATTCGAGAATTGAAAGATAAGTTGTTTTGTATTTTGAAGTGGCATCTTTAAGGTTTTTTGCACCGATAGCTCCAAATCTCCAGACGGCTTTTAATTCCCTTAAACGGCTTTTAACGGTCCGAAAAAGGTAATAAAATCAGGCGGAATACGCTGTAGTTCGGCCTCTCACGTCGGAGACTCGGATTGGTTTCGGTTGTTCTTTCCATTTCAAAAAAGTCTGTCAATATTTGTGATGGACTTTTTTTGTTAGCCTGATATGAAAAATTTTCACTCAAAGATAAGGCCATGGAATATTGATATTTTCTTGACAAAAACGATTAAATAACGGAAACTTGATTCCAAATCAGTGCTCCGAATTTGAAAATAATGACCTTCAACTTACAGGAGCCTTTCCGTGACCCTCACAAAATCCCAAATCATCGACCCCATCCCGGAACAAAACGGATTCACCCGACAAAAATCATCAGAATCCAAAGAAACACTCTTGAAATTAATCAAATCAGCCCTCACATCCGGTGAGGATGTCCTAATAAGCGGATTCGGCAAATTTTGTGTCAAGGAAAAACGGGAGCGGAGGGAACGGAATCAGGCAACCGGATAGGATATGATGCTGGCACTGAGAAGGGTGGTAAGGTTTCGGTGTTTCGAGGAATTTGAGGGAAAGGGTGAATGTGGAGAAATAAAGTTTAATCTTCTAATCTCCATAATTCGGTTTAGAAAAGGAACCGACAAGTTCTCAAAGCTTATCAACATGACGGTGACAATGACGGTGACAGAAAATCAAAAAGGAGTTTGCAATGAAACGGATCGACTATATGGCAGCAGCACAACAGGCAGTGACTCAGATCAAAAACGGAGCATTTCTGACAGTAAAATCCGGTGAGGCCATCAATACCATGACCATAGGCTGGGCGACCATAGGTTATGTCTGGAGAAAACCCATCATGATGGTCGCCGTGCGGATCACCCGGCACACTTTCAGCATCATTGAAACGGCTGGAGATTTCACCGTTTCGATCCCCTCGTCGGATATGAAAAAGGAAATAATGTTCTGCGGCACAAAGTCTGGGCGCGACTACAACAAATTCAAAGAGTGCAATCTCCAGACGTCAGACAGCCAGAAAGCTATCACACCGATCATCAAAGTGCCAGGGCTTCACTACGAATGCAAAATCGTTTATAAATCTGCTATGAATCCGGCAGACCTAAATAAAGACTATGACGCCGCACTCTATCCGGAAAAAGATTACCACACATTGTATTTTGGTGAAATAGTTGATTGTTACGAAATCGATTAAAGTCCGGTGGGTTGCGCATTGGAACAAATAACGTATTGGATAAATTCGTATCTACCCGGTTTCCTATTACAGTATCAGGATATTATCATATTTTTCTGACATTTTGTCCCAGAAACCATCACTCCAATCCATAACCACAGCAGCTTTCCAGTCATCCGGGATATCATAATACAGGTTGATCATCGTAACACTTTGGTCACTGAATTAACGAATCGGGGATACGCCGCAAAACTTGCTGGCGGATGAAAATGTTCGGCTAAAGGGATTTTAATTGATGACCTATAACTTTGATCCAGAGCGGTGGTATGAAAACGAATATGCGGCGCTTGAGGCTCTGCATAAGAAGGGGGCTTTAACCGGCGATGAGTTTGAAAAAGCCTGCTCTGATCTCCTGGATCGCTATGAGGAGATGGTATCCCGTTTGGATGGTACTTATCAACTGCCAGAATGAATTGCCTTAAACCATTCAATTCTGAAATCATAAATCATTAATTGGAGGTGGATAGCATGGAAGATCAGGCTTATCAGGAACTCTGCAAAAAATTAGCCAAGAGGGGTGGCCGCTTTCCAGGGATGGATATTCCAGAATTTTACGATCTAATCAAGGAGCTGTTTACCCCGGAGGAAGCTACAGTTTTTAACGCTATTCCAAAAGACTATCATCCAGCCAGTACCATCGCAGCCAATCTGGGAAAAAGCGAGCAGGAGGTCTCGAAAATATTAGAAGCAATGGCAGATAAAGGCCTTGTCCTTGCTGGGGGATTTGATGGTACATTTTTCTACGGTATTACACCGTTGGACAATATCCTTGATTTTCAATTTATGCGCGGCACCAACACAGACAGGGATAAGAAAATAGCTAAACTCCATCATGTTTACAAAAAAGCGGTCGATGCAGCCAATGGTCCACCGATAGTAAAATTTCCAACCACTCGCGTTATCCCTATTAATCGAAAAATCAAAGCTGACAACACGGTACATACCTATCAGCAAGTCGCCGCCTATATTGAGAAATACGACCCCTTAGCTGTGAGCACCTGTTATTGCAGACAAGAGGCAAAACTGGTCGATGAAAATGATATTTGCAAGAAGCCGTTTGAAACATGCATGACATTTGGTTTAGCAGCTCAATTTATCATCGATAGGGGTATAGGACGTAAAATTTCAAAAGAGGAAGCGACAGGGATTCTGAAACAAAGTGAAGAAGCAGGATTAGTCCATTGCAGTCTTAACCGCCAGGAAATTGATTTTCTGTGCAACTGTTGCAGATGTCATTGCATAATTCTGGATACCGCACTTTCTCAGCCTAAACCCGGCTTGATCTTGAATTCCGGCTTTTATCCGACATGGAATCCGGAGCTGTGCGAAGCATGTAATACTTGTATTGAAAACTGTCCGACATCGGCATTAGTAATGGGTGGCGACAATATACCGATTGTAAATTTGGATCTTTGTATTGGCTGCGGTGTCTGCGCCACGGGATGTCCTGAGGAGGCTATCGATTTGGTTGAAAGAGAGGGAATCCTTACGCCTCCGGTTGATCAAAAAGCTTTGGCTGAGGCTGTTAAGGAGGCGGATCAAGTCGGATAAATACAACTTAATAGCGTACAGGCAGCTTTATCCATAATAAATTTCAAGAAATCAGGCTGAAAGGAAAATCGGAATGACACTGAAACAGGATCTGAAGGCGATGCAAAAGGAATTCAAGGAACTGGGCAAAAAAGTGGAAAAGTTGACGAAGGCGGTTGAAAAAGCTGAAATGACACAAGCCAAGGCGGCTAAAGCCAAAACAGTGAAAAAAGGACCTGCCAAAAAGAAGGCTCCAGCAAAGAAAGCTCCTGCCAAAAAGAAAGCTGCTGCTGGCAAAACCAAGACAATAAAGGCAAAAAAAACGGCGACGAGGAAGAAGGTGACAAAGAAAAAGAAATGATGGCTTGTATCCTTATGCGTCAGATAAAATTATATGGATTATGAAAAAGATAACCAAAGATGATTTAATACCAGGAGATCATATTTATGTGAGAAGAGGCGGATTGATTTATTCTCATCACGGAATATACGCTGGAGAAGGAACCGTCTTCCATTTTAAAGGAGAAGAGAAGGAGAAACAGGACCCAGTGATCATATTGACCGAAATAGAAAGTTTTCTTAATGATGGAAAGTTGAGAAGGCGCAATTACCAGGAACGTTTACCGCATTCTGAATCTCTGAGAACTGCCCAAAGACATCTTTCAGAAAAAGGGTATTCTCTCCCGTTTAACAATTGCGAACATTTTGCCACATATTGTGCCACAGGAAAAAAGAAAAGTAAGCAAGTTCGAAGGGCAATCGGTAGCATTTTCACGATTACGCTTGTTGCAACTGGCTCTTTTATCCTTAAAGCGATGACAAGGAAAAAGGAGGATTAATTTAAATCCAAGAAGAGCCATACAGGAGAAATATTATGAAAATAGCTAAAGATGATTACGATGATCTCAGGTATGCTAAAAGTCTACTCGAAAACCCGAGCTTGGCAGCCAGAATTTCTAACCTATTGGGAACCCCTATAGAGAAAGGTTTCGAGTACCTGCCTGAAAAATGGAAGGGCGTTGTCCAAAGGGCCACAAAAGAGTCACTTGAAAAAGCGCTAAATTTTGCAATTCAAACAATGCATGATAGAGCAAGCATAGCTTCTTCGGACAAGACTCATAAAATTCTCGTGTTCGCAACAGGAGCCGGGGGCGGAACTTTTGGACTTCCAGCATTAACAATCGAACTACCTGTGACCACAACCATTATGCTCCGCTCCATAGCAGACATAGCACGAAGTGAAGGCGAACAGATTAGATTATTGGAAACAAAAATCGCCTGTTTAGAAGTATTCGCTTTGGGTAGTCCATCAAAAAGTGATGACGGAACGGAAACTGGTTATTTTGCTGTTAGAGCTGGTTTAGCTCATGCCATCTCTAATGCGACAAAATATATTGCGGAAAGAGGTCTGACAAGGGAAGGCGCACCAGTACTGGTTAAATTCATTGCAGCTTTGGCATCTCGCTTCGGAATAATCGTGTCGGAGAAGGTGGCAGCCCAAGCTATTCCATTGGTTGGAGCCGCTGGTGGTGCATTGATCAACACGATTTTTATAGATCATTTTCAAAATATGGCTCGTGGTCATTTTATTATACGTAGGCTCGAAAGACTCTACGACAAAGATTTAATTCGGCAGGAATATGATAAGTTATCCAAACTTTAATAAATCGACTGTCGGTTGCCAAATCATTTCAGATTGTGTCGGACATACATCAAGGCATCATTATCCTGGCGGTGAGGATCGCTACTGGTGGGTGGGAAAAGGAAAATATCGATTATTCGATCAAGAAAAAGATAATACTTGATTGGTTTTTATACCAGCTATTGGTTCAGTCTCCATATCAGTGAGTTCACCAGAATCAAATATATCGAAAAAGCTCGCCGCTCTTAAAAAATCCAAATTCAGATCCAAGTTCAAGTTCACCCGAAAAGACCGGGATTACATCACCTCCAAAGGTCTTGAAACCATCAAAGAGCACGCCTATCAATTTATAAATTCCAGGGTAGCGGCCTCTTTTCCAAAAAATGATGGCAAACAAACACCGATGAGAGGGCATCCGGTCTTCATCGCTCAGCACGCAACCGCCACCTGTTGTCGAGGATGTATTCAAAAATGGCACGGAATCGAAAAGGGCAGGGCATTGAATGAGATGGAAGTTGATTTTTTGGTGGCGTTGATTATGGAATGGATTGGGGGGCAGTTGGATGAGTAAGAGATTGATTAAAAATGATAGAACCGTTTCATCTATCCCAGATAATCAATTTTACGCAGCTTACTGCATATTTTGAAAAATAATTTACCTGGAGTTACCTCAAATTATATTATCTTTGGGGGGAATAATATGGGGAATTAATAGTTTTGGAAACAACAAAGGCTTAAATATTTAAATTTAAGCCTTTGTTATTATTATGGTACGCCCGGTCCGATTCGAACGGACGACTTTCAGCTCCGGAGGCTGACGCTCTATCCCCTGAGCTACGGGCGCCTGAAAAAGCAGATTTCAGAATTCAGAAAACAAAAGACAGGGGGGACTCTAATTCAAATGCGGAATCAAGTCAAGTTGAAATCGGTTTCAAGGTTCCATGGTTCAATATTCAGGGTTCAAAGGTTCGGCGGCACAAGAAATTACCGTTTGTCTGAACTCCGGACTGGGCGCTGAAGTCTTGGTAAAACGCCTAAGACTCGGCGTTTTCCCACTCGCGGGCCCACCGGCAGCTAGATATGCATTGCCGTACTTGATGATATGCGTCCGTGGAGTAGACCTTTATCCAGAGCCTCCTTGGCTTCCCCGACAACATATAGAGAGCCGGCGATACAGATAGCCCCCTGCGGCGGATTGGTATCGACGGCATATTTCACCGCTCCGGCGACATCGGGAACAATCGTGGTTTCAATATTGTAATTTTGGGCGGCTTCCATCAATTTCTGTGGATTCAACGCCCGATCGATTTTAGCCCGGGTTAAAATCACCCGGCTGGACAGCGGCAGAAGACTTTTTAACATCGCCTTATACGGCTTGTCATCCAAAATCCCGATCACCAGCGTAAGGGCGAGTCCGGCCAGATTGGTTGCCAGAAAGCGGGCCAGGTTGTCTGCGGCCGCCCGGTTATGGGCGCCGTCTAAAATGATGAGCGGTTCCTTGGATACGGTTTCCAGCCGCCCGGGCCAATAATTTGTGCTCAGACCTTTTCGGATGTCATCCGGGTCCAGGTCGGCTTTTTTCTCATTGAGCAGTTCACAGGCCGCCAGCACCAGGGCCGCGTTGTCCGCCTGGTGGCTGCCTCGCAGGGCTGTCTGAAGATTGTGCCAGTCATTGGAAAGACCGTAATAAGAAAAGGTACCGGACGGATGCCGCCGGATTTTAAAATCGCGCCCCAACCGATAGAGCGGGGCATTTTTTTCGGCGGCTGTCTTTTCGACCACCTGGCCGGCTTTCTTCTGACGGATAGCCGTGACTACGGGTTTACGCGGTTTAATGATACCTGCTTTTTCGCCGGCAATAAGGCTTAGGGTGTTTCCCAGATACGCTTGATGTTCAAGCGAAACATTTGTGATGATGGACAGCTCAGGGGTGATAACGTTGGTTGCATCAAGCCGACCGCCCATGCCGGTTTCAATCACCGCCCAGTCCACCTGCCGGCAGCCGAATTCATAAAGGGCCATGGCGGTCGTGAATTCGAAAAAGGTAGGCTCGCGCCGGCCGTGGTGCACGTCTGTAACGGCGTTGTAAGCAGCGACCACACGCGCGTTTGTGATAGGTCGATTGTTTATCTGGATCCTTTCATTGAAGCTTACCAGATGCGGTGAGGTGTAAAGCCCCGTGGTATAGCCGGACCGGAACAGGATCGAAGCCAGCGAAGACGCCACCGAGCCTTTCCCATTGGTACCGGCCACATGGATGCAGGCAAATTGTTTGTGGGGGTTGCCCAGACCCTTTAAAATGTTTCTGATGGTCGCAAGACCCAGCTTGATGCCGAATCTTCGAAACCCATACATGGTTTTCAGGCAGTTCTGGTAGGAATTTTCACGTCTCATAGGCAAAAAAAACCCGGCCAAGATTATATTCTCACCGGGTTTGTCCTCTAATGAAAATGGTGTTATCTTCTGTTTCTGGCTTTGGCAGCTGCCAATCGTTCCCTTCTTAAAGCTTCGCGCTGTTTGCGACGACGAAATTCACTCGGCTTTTCATAGCTCTTTTTCAATTTCAGCCGTTTAAAAAGGCCGTCGTTTTGAATTTTCTTCTTCAAAATGCGCATTGCTTTTTCGATGTCGTTGTCGATAACCCTGACTTCAATATCCTTCAAATACCTCGCCCCCTTCTTGCCGTCGATAAACGATGCAATGCATATTATTTCCGACGGTTAGTAAATTTTTCATTAAATGATACTTACTATCGAATATTCAGACTATAAGCAAGCAAAATTTGATGTCAAATGATTTTTTTACGTTGGACATCGTCACGATATTTCTTAAAGTCAATCTCCCCGCGGTGCCGGCTCGAGCTGCAGGGGCTGCCAGAATTACGCGCTGGCCAACAATTTCCTTGACACTCCGTGCGCATTCAGCCATACTTCATCGTCAAAAAATCGCCGGAGCTGCAATTCCGGGGAGTAATTCCGCGATTTCAAATAAAGAAAAGGAGGTTTGCCCATGCGTTTGATTTTGTTAGGCGGTCCCGGCGCGGGGAAGGGGACCCAGGCCAATTACATCAAAGAAAACTATCAGATCCCCCAGATATCAACAGGCGACATGCTGCGTGCCGCGGTTAAAGCCGGAACTGAACTGGGTTTAAAGGCCAAGGGATATATGGATTCAGGGGGGCTGGTCCCGGATGATGTTATTATCGGACTCGTAAAAGAACGAATTAAGGAAGCTGATTGTAAAAAAGGCTTTTTGTTTGATGGATTCCCGCGGACTATACCCCAGGCCGACGCCATGAAGGAGGCCGGGGTGCCCATTGATGCCGTGGTCGACATCGATGTGCCGGATGAAGAAATCATCAAACGCATGAGCGGCCGGCGCGTACATCTTGCCAGCGGGAGAACCTATCATGTTGTCTTTAACCCACCCCGGGAGGCAGGCAAAGACGATGTCACCGGTGAACCGCTCATCCAGCGGGACGACGACCAGGAAGCGACGGTGCGCACACGGCTTGAGGTTTACCATAGTCAAACCGAACCATTGGTTGATTATTACAAAAGCTGGCGAAGCTCCGGAAAGGCGGCAGCACCGCAATACATCCGGATTGCAGGGGTCGGTAGGGTCGAAGAGATCCGGGATCAGATTTTTACCGCCCTGGACAACCTTGATTAAACCGAAAAATCGGTAATTAGGCCGCCTTAAAAGGTCCTGCCGGATCTAACGACAGGACCGGCGGCATGTTTTATCCCAACATTGAAAACCGAGTCCTCTAAGCCAGGATTCTTTTTTTGTTTAACCTGTTCAGCAGATCCTGCACCAGTCCCAGAGCCTGACTGCGGGTCAGCTCCCTTCCTGCCAGATGTTCTTCCTCAATGCGTTTGAGAATGTACCTGAAATCGGCCGAAGGCTTCAGGTGGAAGTGCTGAATCAGATCGTTGCCGTTAATGGCCGGCGGCAGCTGCGCCCGGGGCCGCAAAACCGTGTCGTATTGCCGGATGCGGGCCATAATGAAATCGGTAAAATCGGCGACTGCCGGATCTTCGCGCCGGCGAGTGCCGAAAAATTCCGCCAGACCCAGCAGCAGGATATCGGGCACGGCATCCGTGCATTTCATGCAGAATCGGATAAATTCCCGGTCAAAGATCCCCGTTTTTTGCTGCCGCTGGAATAAGGAAAACGGCTGGCGGTGACGGCGAATAATAAAGCTGATGTGGTCGCCCTGGCGTCCGGAAAATCTCAGCCGTTGGCAGATCTGCCGGGCCATGGCAGCACTTTTTGCGGCATAGCCATAATACTTGAGCGTGCCATCGGCGGCAACTTTTTGCGACTGCGGTTTGCCGATTTTATGAAACAGCACCGCCCATTTTAGGAGGACGGTGCGGGCGGGATCCTGGGCGGTGAAAAACCGGCGGCCGCCGGTCACTGAGAGGGGATTTTTGGAATTAAAAAAAAATTCAAAATGTGAATACGCCTCGAGGGTCTGCTCGAAAAAATCCCCCACCTGATTACCCGGGCTTCCATCTCTTTTCAATCGCCTGAGTTCCGGAAACACGGTGAACAAAAGCCCGCTGCGCACCATGCCGGCCAGTTGGGCATAGGATCCGGTGGTATAAAGGATTTTAAAAAATTCTTCCCTGATGCGTTCTGCGGCTGATTTGCGGATCAGATCCGCATCCCGGGCGATGGCCGCTTCCGTAACTGCGTCGATGGAAAATTCAAAAGCAGCCGCCATGCGATAGGCCCGGATGAGACGCACCGGATCTGTTTTGAAAGCCGCGGGGGAAACCATGCGAATTTTTTTCGCTGCCAGATCCGGCGGCCATCGGCCGGATCAATCAGATCGCCGGAAGACAAGTCCAGGGCCATGGCATTGATGGTAAAGTCACGGCGCCGCAGGTCTTCTTCAATGGATTCTCCGTTAAAAGGCATGATATCGAAAATAAGTCTGCACCGACAACCCGCAGGATCGTGTATCCGGTCTTACCGAATTCAATCACATGACCCGCCGCGCGGGAGGCAAGCTGCCGGGCAAACATCACAGGATCGTCCTGGACGGCCAGATCATAGTCAACCGGTATCCGGCCGCACTAACAGGTCCCGGACCGAGCCGCCGACGAGATACACCCCCTTTTTGCGCGGGAAAATATTCAAATCTATTGGAAGCTGCATAACTTGTTCCGTTGGATCCTGTAAAAACCGGCAAAAGATTCGGCTTTGCGTACAAAAAGCAGATGAAACTACTTGACAGATCTCAAATTCTGATATAATTATTAATCTTACATGGTTAACGGCATGTGGAACCCGCCAGAGTTAGAGGATACCTTATTTTCTTCTAAACGAATTCGCAAACACTCAAATTCCTCCTTATTAACCGGCATGGATCCAGTCATTAATTCACCTGTGTAAGGAAGCTTAAACGTAATCGAAGACGTTTTCAACCTCCTTCCGATTCAGCCGGTCTTGATATAAGTTTAACACGTTTAAAATCGGATGCAAATCCAAAGCCTTGCAACTATAAAAGGATAAAATATATTAGTTGATGCTCCGGTTCCCGGGGCTGCGAATATATTTGCCTATTCCCATGGGTGATTGAAATAACCAATATTTATCAAAAAGCTACGAGGAACAAATGAACATTGCTGAACTCAAAGACAAAAAAATCAGCGAACTCGCCCAGATGGCCAAAAGATTAAAAATCGACGGGGCTGCCGGGATGCGCAAACAGGAGTTGATGTTTGCCCTGCTCCAGACGCAGATCGAAAAAAACGGTCTTATTTTCGGGGAAGGCACCCTTGAAATTTTGCCGGACGGTTTTGGATTCCTGCGCTCGCCGGATTCAAATTATCTGCCGGGGCCGGACGACATTTACGTGTCTCCGTCCCAGATCCGTCGCTTCAATCTGAGAACCGGGGATACCATTTCAGGACAAATTCGACAGCCCAAAGAATCGGAGAGGTATTTTGCCCTTTTAAAAGTTGAAGCGGTCAACTATGAAGACCCGGAAGTGGCCAGGGATAAAATCCTATTCGACAATTTGACTCCCCTTTATCCACATCGTAAAATCAATCTTGAAACCGACCCCGACAATTTCTCCACCCGCATCATGGACCTGATGATTCCGATCGGATTCGGTCAAAGGGGATTGATTGTTTCGCCGCCCCGATCCGGTAAAACCATGTTGCTGCAATTTATCGCCAATGCGATTATTGCCAGCCACAAGGACGTTGTGCCTTTTGTGTTGCTGATCGACGAGCGACCTGAGGAAGTGACGGATATGCAGCGAACCGTCAAGGCCGAGGTGATCAGCTCCACCTTCGATGAACCGGCCGAAAGGCACGTTCAGGTTGCCGAGATGGTCATCGAGAAAGCCAAGCGGCTGGTGGAGCATAAAAAGGATGTTGTCATTTTATTGGACAGCATTACGCGCCTGGCCCGCGCCTACAACTCAGTTGTACCGCCCAGCGGCAAGATTCTGTCCGGCGGTGTGGACTCCAACGCCCTGCAGCGCCCCAAGCGGTTTTTCGGTGCGGCACGCAATATAGAAGAGGGCGGCAGCCTGACGATTATCGCCACAGCTCTGGTCGACACGGGCAGTCGAATGGATGAAGTGATCTTCGAAGAGTTTAAGGGGACCGGTAATGCCGAAATTCAGCTGGATCGCAAACTGTCCGACAAACGTGTCTATCCGGCATTTGATATCAAACGCTCCGGAACCCGCAAAGAAGAACTGCTGCTGGATGAAGACGCGCTGAACCGCGTCTGGATTTTACGCAAGCTGCTTACAACGCTCAATACGGTCGACAGCATGGAATTTTTACTCGAAAAAATGAGCGGAACCAAAGACAACAAAAGCTTTTTAAAATCAATGAACACTTGAAGTGAAGAGCAGAAGGCTTCAATTGCAGGGCTAATGAATCGATATCGTGGAAGAAGGCAAGATCTTAATTGACATATGCTTTCATTCGCTGTATATGACCGCGAGAAAAAGCCTCATTATGAGCCATTATTTATTTAGGGGGTTGAAATTATTATGAAAAAGGAAATTCATCCTGAGTACAATGTAACCAGCATACGATGCGCATGCGGGAATGAAATAGAAGTCGGCTCCACCAAAGCCAATATCAGTGTGGAAATTTGTTCCAAATGCCATCCATTTTTTACCGGCAAACAGAAACTCATCGACACAGCGGGCCGCATTGAACGATTCCGGAAAAAATATGAAAAATTTCAGAATCAAGAAAAACCCACTTAGTTATACCCCGCCTGCCAATTCGCTTTGCTATGCGTAACGACATAAATCAGTGTCCATTTATACACAGCGTTCTGCCCATCCGGCCCGGAGCGGAAGATTATAAGCCAGCCATAAAAAGGCGTGGACAGCATCAATGATGGCGCTGTGTATAATGAGTCGACCGGTCATAGGGCTGAATCTGAGGTTGTGAGTTGAAAAAAGCTTAGGTTGAGATTATCTTCAGATGAACCGGCCGGATGCCTTGCCTGCGAAATAAAATCAGAACCGGTAACAATTTGATCTTAACCACCGGCAACCGGATGATAATTATCCGATTGCCGTATGTATCAAGCAGTAGAAATCAGGACCAATGTTTGAGAAATTAACCGGGGTAGAAGAACGCTTCGTCGAGCTCGAAAAGCAATTGAGCGATCCGCGGGTCGTTCAGGACCGGGAGGCCTACCAGAAGTTTGCGCGTGAACATGCAGAACTGAATAAAATCGTAGCGGCCTATCGCAAATATAAACAGATGCGGCAGGACCTTGAGGAGAGCCATGAGTTGCTCAAGGACTCCGACCCTGAAATAAAAGATCTGGCGCGGGATGATATTGCCGGACTGAACCGGAAAATAGAAGAAATCGAAGAAGAACTCAAGCTGCTTCTGCTGCCCAAAGATCCAAACGATGAAAAAAACGTTATTTTGGAAATCAGGGCCGGAACCGGCGGTGATGAGGCCGCGCTGTTTGCCGGTGATCTATTCAGGATGTACAGCCGGTTTGCCGAGAACCGTCGCTGGAAAGTCGAGGTGATGACCCAACATCCCACCGGGTCCGGGGGGCTGAAAGAAATCATAGCCATGATTCACGGCCAGGGCGCCTACAGCATATTCAAGTATGAAAGCGGCATCCATCGGGTGCAAAGGGTTCCGACCACCGAAACCCAGGGCCGCATTCATACCTCCGCGGTGACGGTTGCTGTGCTGCCCGAAGCGGAAGAAGTCGATGTGGCCATCGATCCGTCCGAAATCAAAGTCGATGTTTACCGGTCAACCGGACCGGGAGGACAAAGCGTGAATACAACCGATTCGGCGGTGCGGATCACCCATCTGCCGTCCGGCCTTGTGGTAACCTGTCAGGACGAGAAATCCCAGCATAAGAACAAGCTAAAAGCCATGAAAGTGCTGCGGTCCCGGTTGCTGGACCAAATTACCAACGAACAAAATGAAAAGAGATCCGAAGAACGCAAAAGCCAGGTCGGCACAGGCGACAGAAGCGGCCGAATCAGAACCTACAATTTTCCCCAGGGACGTGTGACGGATCACCGCATCGGCCTGACGCTCTATAAGCTGGAAAGTATTCTCCAGGGCAATCTGGATGAACTCATCGACAACCTGGTAACCTATTATCAGACGCAGCAGCTTCAGAAGGCAGAACTGGCCTGACCCAGCGTCAGCGCGGCATGGTAAAACGGAAAAGACCAGTAAAAATAGTGAAGACGTGAATTGGACCATCATTAAGCTCATCCGGTGGGCAACGTCATACTTAAAATCGCATGATATCGACAGCCCCAGAACCACCGGTGAACTTCTGCTGGCGCACGCTTTGAAGCTAAACCGTATCGATCTGTATTTAAATTACGATCAGCCGCTGATTGACGATGAGCTGCAAAGATTCAAGGCCTTGATCAAGCGCAGAATCAGGCGGGAGCCGGTTGCTTACATTCTGGGCGCTAAAGAGTTTTGGTCTCTGGATCTTAAGGTTAACCCCAATGTTCTGATACCGAGGCCGGATACCGAATGTCTGGTGGAGAAGGCTTTAGAGCTTTTATCCCGGAGCACTGCTTCACCGCCGCAGCGCATCCTGGATCTTGGAACCGGTTCGGGGGCAATTGTGACGGCGCTGGCCTCTCAGCAGCCGCAGCATGAATATTTTGCTTCGGATAGGTTCTGGCCGGCGGTTGAGATCGCCCGCGTCAATGCCAGGCGAAATGAATGCTCTGAGAGGATTCATTTTTTTGTCGGTGACTGGTTTTCATCCTTGAATGATGCTAAGACAGGCTTTGATATGATCGTGTCGAATCCGCCCTATATCCCCAGTAGTGTCATCGACGGATTGCAGCCTGAAATCAGCAGGTTTGAACCACGCGCGGCGCTTGACGGGGCAGCGGACGGACTGGCCTGCTATCGAACCATCATCGGCGCAGCTCATAGCCATCTGAATACCGCCGGCCTGCTTGTCCTGGAGATCGGCCACGATCAGCGGGATGATGTCCGCCGGATTGCCGCCGCCGGTGACCATTTTGAAGAATTCGAGTGCGCCAAAGACTATAGCGGACACGACCGGGTGGTTTGGATGAGAAAGAAAAGACTTGCGACGGATTATATTTTTTGCTAATTAAAAAAGATTTTACAATACCCACGCCGTCGGACCTGTTTCCCGGTGCTTTCCTCGGAAGTCGGCAACAGGAATGATGATGGCGGTGGAACAACCGAAAGAATAAAGGAGAAAATCATGGCTTATGTGACGATGAAAGAACTGCTGGAGGCCGGCGTGCACTTCGGTCACCAGACCAAACGCTGGAACCCAAAAATGAAACCCTATATTTTTGGGGCCCGAAACGGGATTTATATCATTGACCTGCAACGAACCGTGAGCATGTTTAAAACGGCCTATGACTTCATCGTCGACACGGTGGCCAGAGGCAAATCGGTCCTGTTTCGTCGGCACCAAAAAGCAGGCGCGGGATTCCATTTATGAAGAAGCCAATCGCTGCCGAGATGTTTTATGTCCACAACCGATGGCTGGGTGGCATGATGACCAATTTTCAGACCATTCGACAAAGCATCGACCGCTTAAACTATCTCAACAATATCCAAAATGATGGTTCCATTGAGCTTTTTCCCAAAAAAGAGCGGCTGAAACTTGCCAAGGAACGAATTAAACTCGACAATAATCTGGGCGGAATCCGCACCATGAACGGACTGCCCGGGGCACTGTTTGTCGTTGATCCTAAAAATGAAGCCATCGCCGTGCGTGAAGGCCGCCGGCTTAATATACCCATCATGGCCATTGTGGATACCAATTGTGATCCGGATGACGTTGACTATGTGATTCCGGGTAATGATGACGCCATTCGGGCCATCCGCTTAATTACCTCCAGAGATTGCGGACGCTTGCGTGGAAGGGCAGGAGCGGCTGGCCGAAAAACAGCGGGCCGAAGCTGATAAAGAAGAATATGAAGAGGAATCTGAAGTGGCAGTCGTCCGGTGCCGAACTGAAGCCCGGTGAGCGCAAGGTAATTTCGGACGGCACTTCAGGTCCTGTGGTGGAGATCATCAAGCGGTCGAAAGCAGAAAGCGCAGAGCAAAACGCGCCGGCTGTGGACCTTGAGGAATTGGAAGAAGCACAAGCTCAAGCAGCAAATACCGAAGATTCCAGCCAAGTTGAAAAGACAGGAGAATAAAATGACAACAATTAGTGCAACACTGGTTAAGCAACTCAGGGAAAAAACCGGTGCTGGAATGATGGACTGTAAACAGGCACTTACCGAATGCGCAGGAAATATAGAAAAGGCGGTCGATATTTTGAGGAAAAAGGGTTTGGCTACCGCCCAGAAACGTGCCGGACGTGCGTTGACGGAAGGAACCGTGCAATCCTATATCCATATGGGCGGCAAACTGGGGGTGCTGGTCGAAGTCAATTGCGAAACTGATTTTGTGGCCAAAAATACGGATTTTGTCGATTTTGCCAGAAATATCGCCATGCACATAGCCGCCTGCAATCCGCTGGGGATCCGTCCTGAAGATATTCCGGAAGCAATCGTCAACCGCGAAAAAGAAATATATCAGGCCCAGACCCTTGAGCTGGGAAAGCCTGAAAACGTTGTGGCCAAGATCGTCGAAGGCAAATTGAACAAATTCTTCAAAGAAAATTGTCTGCTGAATCAACCCTATGTGCGGGATCCCGATCTGACCGTAGAAGATCTGCTGAATGAATTAATCGCTAAAATCGGCGAAAACATTACGATCAGACGATATGTACGATTTCAGACGGGCGAGGCTTAGGTGAAAATGTGAACAAACCCATATATAAGCGCGTTGCCATAAAATTGAGCGGCGAAGCACTGATGGGAGAACAGAGCTTCGGCATCAGCCCCGCAATGATTAAATTTGTCGCCGGTGAGATCCGCTCGATTGTCGAACTCGGTGTTCAGGTCGGCGTTATTGTGGGGGGCGGCAATATATTTCGGGGCATTGCCCTAAGTTCCCACGGTATGGATCGCACCTCGGCCGATCACATGGGGATGCTGGCGACGGTTATAAACAGTATCGCCCTGCAGGATGCCCTGGAGAAACAGGACATTCAAACCCGGGTGCAGACCGCCATATCGATGCACGAGGTTGCCGAACCCTACATCATGCGCCGGGCCAACCGTCATCTTGAACGCGGTCGGGTGGTTATTTTCGGTGCCGGCACCGGAAATCCGTATTTTACAACGGATACCGCCGCTGTATTGCGAAGTCAGGAGGTTCACGCTGAAATTCTGCTAAAAGCCACCAAAGTTGACGGCGTTTACGATGCGGATCCCGTCAAGAAGCAGGGTGCCCAGCTGCTCAAGCGCATCAGCTACATGGAAGTCCTTGAAAAGCAGCTTAAAGTTATGGACATGACGGCGATCTCCCTTGCCATGGATAACCAACTACCGCTTGCCGTATTCAAATTAAAAGATAAAGGAAACATTCGCAGTGTCGTTTGCGGTGAGGATGTCGGGACCCTAATCAACTATTAAACCGATTAAGAAATACAGCCAAGAGGTGACCCCCCATGATTGAATCGATTTATGAAGAAACCAGGGAGAGCATGGAAAAATCCGTTGGCGCCTTGGAAAAAGATTTAAAACGATTGCGGACCGGCCGGGCATCCCTTTCTATTCTTGACGGGATTAAAGTCAATTACTATGGCACCATGACGCCTTTGAACCAGATGGCAACCCTGGCAGTGCCGGAAAGCCGTCTGATTACGATTCAGCCCTGGGATATATCCGTAATCAAGGATATTGAAAAGGCCTTGCTGAAATCCGATCTGGGACTGACGCCTTCAAATGACGGGAAAATCATTCGAATAGCGATACCGCCCCTGACGGAAGAGCGCCGCAAGGAACTCGTTAAGGTCGTTCACAAGATGTGTGAAGATTACAAAGTTTCCCTCAGAAATATCCGGCGTGATTCCAATGAACTGTTGAAAAGCATGAAAAAAGACAGTGAGATATCGGAGGATGACCTTTACAAAGCCCAGGATCAGGTCCAGAAAATAACCGATGAGCAAATCAAGCTCATCGACGTATGCTTCAAAGATAAAGAGAAAGAGATCCTTGAATTCTAGTCCCCTCTTCGGCCGGCCCGGCTGAACTGGATAGCAACCATTTGCCGGTCCATATCGCCATTATCATGGACGGCAACGGCCGCTGGGCCAAAAAGCGTCTGTTGAATCGTATCAAAGGTCACGAAACAGGATCTGAAACCGTCCGCACGGTTGTGCGGTCTTGCCGCGAAATCGGAATTCGTTATCTAACTCTTTATGCGTTTTCCACGGAAAACTGGCAGCGTCCAAAGAAAGAAGTCAACGCCCTTATGGCGTTGCTGACAAAATTCCTTCAATCAGAGTTAAATGAAATGGTAGAGAAAAATATCCGACTGCGGGTTATCGGACAGGTTGACCGGCTGCCGTCCGAGGTCCGCCACGCCCTGCAGGATACAATGGCGGCTACCAAAGACAAAACGGGCATGGACCTTATCCTGGCGCTGAGTTACGGAGGCCGGGCTGAAATTGTGGCAATGGTTCAAAGCCTGGCGGAGAAAATTAAGCGGGGTTTGGTTGAACCGGAATCCATCACGGCTGAAACGGTGGCCGATCATCTCTACACCCGCGACATTCCCGATCCGGATTTGTTGATCAGGACCAGCGGCGAGATGCGGATCAGCAATTTTTTACTGTGGCAAATCGCTTACTCGGAAATCTTTGTAACGCCAACTTTATGGCCTGATTTCAGCAAGGATGAATTGCTGCAAATCCTGCAGGACTACCAGCGGCGAGATCGTCGTTTTGGCGCCCTCTAAATCGTTTATGCAGTCATTTGCGTTGCCATTCCATTCAACCATTCAATTTCAGCAACGGAGCAAGCGATTTCGTGCATCTTAAGCGGTGGATCACGGGCCTAATCGCCCTGCCATTTCTAATTTTTCTGGTTTACTTTGGCCAAATTTCCTTTTTTATACTGATCGGTGTCGCCTGTGTTCTATCCCTCTGGGAATATTTTCGAATCGCGTTTAATGGCGAGCGCCGAGCGCTTTCCAGTGTCATTGTCTGGTGGGGATACTGTGTCAGCCTGCTCATCCTCGGGGACGCCCTTATCAACGGTCTGACAGGTGTCGCGCTGTTGGTTGCATTTAATCTGCTTCTGGTCGGATTTTTTTCGATAGTTATCTACAAATCCAACCCGCTGGTGGGGGATATCGTCCAAAAACAGTTACAGGGCATAGTTTATATTCCTGTGCTGCTTTCGTTTCTGATTTTGATCCGGCGTGATCCGCACGGCGTGATCTGGATTTTTTATCTGCTCGGCATTATTTTCGCCGGCGATATCAGCGCCTATTACGTGGGAACGTATCTTGGCCGGCATAAGCTGAATCCGGCCGTCAGTCCCGGGAAAACAATTGAAGGCGCCATCGGCGGACTTGTAGGGAACCTGCTGGCCGGTGCGGTGGGCATCATCTTTTTTCTGCCGACCCTGTCGTGGCCCATCGGTATTGTTTTTTTCCTGGCCGTTGGCATTGCCGGCCAGGTGGGGGATCTATTTGAATCCGAACTCAAACGTTCAGCCAGGATCAAGGACTCCAGCGGTCTGTTACCGGGCCACGGCGGTTTTCTGGACCGAATCGATGCCCTGCTGTTTGCGTCGCCGGTGGCATATCTGTTTATCGTGTTTATATTTTAGGCTTTGAATATCGGTGATCTGAATAAATCCTGATAGGCCGGGGAAGGGTTGAAAATTAGATCTATGAAATGTCTTTCTGTTCTTGGCTCTACCGGATCCATCGGCTGCAATGTTCTCAACATTGTGGCAATGTTTCCGCAGGAGTTGGCGGTCAAGGTGCTGGCGGCCAAAAGCAATGTCGCGCTGCTGGCCCGTCAGATCATGCAGTTTCATCCCGACCTGGCAGTGGTGTACGACGAAAAACGCGCCCGGGAACTAAAAGATCTTATTCCGCCAGGCGTCGATGTTGAAATCCTGCACGGCGAAATGGGGTATCATAGGGCGGCCACCTTTGAGGCTGCGGATATGACCGTAACCGCGCTGGTGGGTGCCGCCGGTTTGATGCCCACCCTGGCGGCCATTGAAGCCGGTAAAACCATTGCCCTGGCAAACAAAGAAACCCTGGTGATGGCCGGAGATCTTGTCATGCAGCAGGCGGCCGAAAAGGGCGTCCAAATTCTGCCCATCGACAGTGAACACAGCGCCATTTTTCAATGCCTGCAGGGAGAGCGCCGGGAAGACGTGGCGAAGATACTGTTGACGGCCTCCGGCGGACCCTTTTTAAAGCGGCCGCAGGAAGAATTCGGAGGCATCACTCCGGCCGAAGCGCTCAAACATCCAAACTGGCAAATGGGCCAAAAAATTACGATCGATTCGGCCACCCTGATGAACAAAGGCTTGGAAGTTTTGGAAGCCAAATGCCTTTTCGGCATTACCCGGCAGATGATCGAGGTGATCATTCATCCGCAGAGTGTGATTCATTCCATGGTAGCGTACCAGGACGGTTCGGTCATAGCCCAGCTTGGCATACCGGACATGAAGGTTGCCATTGCATATGCCCTGTCGTATCCGCAGCGTTTGCCCCTCAGACAGCCGCTGCCGGAATTTGACGGCAGTCAGACCCTGACGTTCGAACAGCCGGATCTGGAAAAATTTCCCTGCCTGGCGCTGGCATTTAGAGCCTGCGAAGTCGGGGGGACCCTGCCGGCGGTTTTAAATGCCGCCAATGAAATGGCGGTCGGGGCATTTTTAAATCAGTCGATAGGATTTGTCGATATCCCGGCCGTGGTTGAGCAGACGATGGATAAGCATAATATAATATCGAGTCCGGCGCTGCAGGACATCCTTGAAGCCGATCGGTGGGCCCGGGCATACGCCGAGGAGAAAATCGAGGGGTTAAGGGACTGAGCAAATCAAACGGCGCGGGATTGCAGAATATCTATGAGGATAGCTTTAAACCTTAAATTTGGGCACTATTAACCTCAATTAAATATTAGCTATATTAGTCTAAGAATATGGGTACCAACATATTTGCATTTGTCATCGTATTGGGTGTTCTGATCTTCTTTCACGAATTCGGACATTTTTTGATTGCGAGATTGTTCGGGGTCGGGGTGGAGAGATTTTCCTTGGGATTCGGGCCTCGACTCATCGGCAAAAAGATCGGAATCACCGACTACCGGCTTTCAGCGATTCCTCTCGGCGGATATGTCAAGATGGTGGGTGAGGAACCGGATGCCGATATCGCCCCCGCAGACCTGCCGTTTTCCTTTACCCACAAGCATGTTGTCAAACGCATGCTGATTGTTTTAGCCGGGCCGGTATTTAACATATTGCTGGCCCTCATCATTTTCTTTGGTATATTTTTCTTCACCGGCACCTTCATCCTCAAGCCGTCCGTCGGTTCGGTCAGAGCCGGCTCACCGGCCCTTGCCGCCGGACTCGAAAAAGGTGATTTGATAACGCATATCAATGGATCGGCGATCAACAGCTGGGATGAAATGGCCGAAATCATCAATGCCAGCCAGGGACGTCCCCTTCAGCTGTCCGTACGCCGCCAGGAAGCCACACTGGATTTTTCGATCGCGCCGGAAAAGGTGACGACCAAAAATATATTCGGCGAAGACGTCCAGCGGTATGTCATCGGCATTACCGCATCGGGCGCGACTTTTTCAAAAGAGATGAACCTTTTTCAGGCGGCTTCGGAGAGCCTGATGCAGACTTACCGGGTTACCGAATTGATGGTGGTCATTATTGCCAAGCTCATCAAAGGAGATATTTCGACCAACACCCTGGGCGGCCCGATCATGATCGCCCAGATGGCCGGTGACTCCGCCAAAGCCGGCGTCGGCAGTCTGATATCCTTTATCGCGGTGATCAGTATCAATCTGGCCATCATTAATTTGCTGCCCATACCGGTGCTGGATGGCGGCCATCTGCTGTTCTTTTTCATCGAAGCCATCAAGGGACGTCCGGTCAGTATCAAAGTCAGGGAAGTGGCACAACAGGTGGGATTGTTCATTTTAATTCTGTTGATGATCCTTGTTTTCTACAACGACATCACCCGGATTTTTTTCAGTTAATTAATCCGCCCTCCCCAAAAAGCATACCCAGGACTGTGAATAGAGTTTTGAAAATCCAGGAAAGTATTTGGGTTCAAGGGCGGCGGATTAATTAGTTTATGCTGCGCATATTGTTATTTATTATAGCATTGAAAACCTGGTCCTCCCTCCGGGCTGTAAGCCTCCGGGCAGGAAGCTGGGCCAGATCTTAGATAATAGGCTTTACCGTTGTTGATTGCCCTGGGGTAATGGAATGTTGGAATACCGAGTTTGGCGGGATGAGATCTGCTTCTAGACGGATGCCAGTGATCAAATAAAAAAATCAGACTATCATCCGCATTAGATCCCCAATATTCCATTTTTCTCTCCGATCCGTAGGCTCTACGAGCCGGAGGCCACTATTCCATTATTCCAGCGGTTAATCGCTTGTTAAGCGACACCCTATGGAGTGAAGTCAAATTTGTTTGCGATCTTGTAGAATCAAACTTAATTTTTTTCATAAAAGAGATCAAAATGCCACATCGACTTGAGATTGCCTTAAAAGATAATCTTTTTGATGCAGAGGGGGAAGGGATCTGCCAGAAGGCCAAGAATTATTTCGGCCTGAAACTGGACAGCGTGCGCACCGTTAATATTGTGACAATTGATGCCGAGCTGTCGGATGAGCAGCTGCAGGCGGTGCAGACGGAGATTTTCACCAATCCTGTGACCCAGGTTTCTTCCTTTGATCCGCTGGCTATCGAATTTGATTGGACCATCTGGGTGGGATTCCGGCCGGGTGTCAGAGACAATCCCGGCAGTACGGCCGTTGAAGCCATTGAAGACCTGCTGCAACTCAAGTTCACCGCGGCCCAGGCAGTATACACATCCAAGCGCTATTGTCTGAAAGGCCGCAACCTGGATTCGGCCGGTATGCATCAAATCGCCGGTGGGCTTCTGGCCAACAATATTATCCAGCAATGGAAAATCTATTCGGTCCGCCAGTGGAATCCGGCCGAAGGTATCGGCGATATCCTGCCCAAAGTCATCCTCGACCATGTCCCGACCGTGACGACCATCCCGGTGGACAGCGATCTTAGCCTGAAAAAAATCAGCGACGAGCGCGGCCTGGCCTTAAATCCCAATGACATCCCCACCATTCGGACCTATTTCCAGAATGAAACCATCCGGGCGCAAAGAGCCGGGGTCGGCCTCGCGGATCCGACCGATGTCGAGCTTGAATATATCTCCCAGGCCAGAAGCGATCACTGCAACCATAACACGTTCCGCGGCCTGTACCGCTACCACGACCCGGCAAGCGGTGAAACCGAAACCATCGATAACCTGTTCAAGACCTGTATCGAGGCGCCCACCCTGGCGTTGAAAACCAAAAAGCCGTGGGTGGTTTCAGTTCTGTGGGACAACGCCGGCGCCGGGCGATTTGACGCCGACCACTACTACGTGATTACAGGGGAGACCCATAATTCCCCGTCCAACATGGAAGCCTATGGGGGGGCGATCACCGGCATCGTGGGGGTGTACCGCGACCCCCTGGGGACCGGCCGGGGATCGAAGCTGGTGATGGGCAGTTACGGCTACTGCGTTGCGCCACGGGATTACAGCGGAGACCTCAAGCCGCATCTCCATCCCAGGCGCCTGCTGGACGGGGTTATCGAAGGCGTGCGCGACGGCGGCAATAAAAGCGGCATCCCCACCACCTTCGGGCAGGTTTTATTTCACCCGGGATATTTAGGAAAATGTCTGGTATTTGTAACCGCCGTCGGTATTATGCCGGCCCGGATTAGCGGTGAACCGGCCGAACGCAAAAGCACTTCCGCCGGTGATCTGGTGGTTATGTGCGGCGGCAGAGTCGGCAAAGACGGAATCCACGGCGTTACGGCTTCCTCGGAACCTTTTTCCGAGCACACACCCGCCGGTCATGTACAGATCGGCGACCCCTATACCCAAAAAAAAATGCACGATTTCCTGCTGGAAGCCCGGGATGCGGGACTCATCAGATTCATTACGGACAACGGCGGCGGCGGACTGTCGTCATCCGTCGGGGAATCGGCCCGGTTCTCAAACGGGTGTGAAATTGAGCTTGCCGACGTGCCTTTAAAATATGAGGGACTTGATCAATGGGAGATTTGGGTTTCCGAATCCCAGGAACGAATGACTGTAGCCATCCATCCGGATGATCGGAAGCGTTTCTTCGATTTGTCCCGCCGGCATGCGGTCGAAAGCACCGTCATCGGCCGCTATACGGATTCAGGCAAGCTTCACATCACTTACAACGGCAAGACCTGTGCCCACGTGGATCTCGATCTGCTGCAATCGGGATTTCCCCAGTGGGAATTCGAGGCCGTATGGATCCCCCCTGAACAGCGGGGACTGCACGAGCCGGTTCTCGGCCGGCCGCAGGATTTCGGGAAGCTGCTGCAAGATCTGCTGAGCCGCCCCAATATCTGTTCGACGGAATGGATTACACGGCAGTACGATCACGAAGTCCAGGGAACCAGTGTGATCAAGCCGCTGGTGGGGGCTGAGCGCGATGTGAACAGCGATGCGGCGGTGATCCGCCCGGTGCTCGAGTCCAATAAAGGATTGGCTTTTGCCCAGGCCCTGCTGCCGGCTTACTCCGCCATCGATGCATTTCATATGACCGGCTGCACCATTGATGAGGCGGTTCGGCGGCTGATTGCCGTGGGGGGCGATTTAGACCATATCGGCGGGGTCGACAATTTTTGCTGGCCGAACATTCAATACGATCCGGCTCGCAATCCCGACGGCAGATTCAAGGCCGCTCAATTGGTGCGATCCTGCCGAGCGCTGCGGGATTTATGTTTAACATACGAAATTCCACTGCTTTCCGGTAAAGACAGCATGTATGTGGACGGCAATCTTGCCGGCCGCTATGGTGAAACCCACAAAGTGTCGGCCCTTGAAACCCTTCAGTTTTCGGCCATTTCCGTGGTTGAAGACGTCACGCGCTGTGTCACCATGGATGCCAAAATGCCCGGCGATCTTATTTACGTTGTCGGGACGACCTGCAATGAGCTTGGCGGATCGGAATACTATGACCATCTGGGATACATCGGCTGCAATGTCCCCCGGGTGCGGCCAGATGAATTTATGCCGCTGTACCGCAAGTTAAGACGCGCCATTGAAAATGAACTGGCGGCTTCCGTCCACGGGATCTACCGGGGCGGTTTGGGCGTGCACCTGGCCATGGTGGCCATGGGGGGCAATCTTGGACTGAATGTCGACCTGGCGCAGGTCCCAGTCCGCAACGTTGAGCGTGACGACAGCCTGCTGTTTTCCGAGTCGGCCGGACGATTTATCGTAACGGTGGATCCGGCCAAGCGTGAGGCTTTTGAAGATATCTTTAAAGGAGACGGCTGCGCCCGTGTCGGCACGGCCACCAAACAACCCGATCTTATTTTTCAAGGGCTTGCGCACCGGACCATCCTTGCGGTTCCAGTTCAGGATTTAAAATCGGCCTGGAAAAAGACCTTTGGGGGGTTGATTTAGGAGAATTCAGATGCGTGATGTCAATGTAATGGTTTTGACCGGTTATGGTTTAAATTGCGATCATGAGACCGCCTATGCGTTTGGATTGGCCGGCGCCAGGGCCGAAAGGGTACATATTAATTCTCTTATTGACGGGGCGGTGAAGCTGGAAGATTATCAAATTCTGGTGTTTATCGGTGGATTCAGCTGGGGCGACGACCATGGTGCCGGTGTGATTCAGGCTGTCCGCCTGAAGACCAGCATCGGTGATCAGCTGATAAATTTTGTCGAAAAAGGCAATTTGGTTCTGGGGATTTGCAACGGCTTTCAATCCCTGGTTAATCTTGGTCTACTCCCCGGTCTGGCCCGGAATTATCACCAGCGTCTGGTAGCGCTTACTTTCAATGACTGCGGCAACTTTAGAGACCAATGGGTAGCCCTCAGAGTCAATCCGAGCTCTCCCTGCGTATTCACCCGCGGCATTGACCTGGCCGAACTTCCCGTGCGCCATGGTGAGGGCAAATTTTTCGCCGCGCCAGCGACCCTGACGAATCTCCGGCAAAATAACCAGGTGGCCCTTCAATATGTCCTCCCGGACGGCCAACCCGCCCAAGGACGCTTTCCTTTCAACCCCAACGGATCGGTAGATGACATTGCCGGAATATGTGATGCCACTGGAAGAGTCTTTGGCCTGATGCCGCATCCGGAAGCCTATAACCACCCCACCAATCACCCGGACTGGACCCGTCGCAAAGAATCCGCCCGGCGGCGGGACGCCGGCTGGCAAACCGAGATCCCGGTAGGCATTCGGATGCTGCAAAACGGCGTTGATTATCTGCACAGTTAATTACAATTTGGAAATTCGTATTTCAAAATTGAGTTAACTCTGGGAATCTATCAAGGTCTGAAACGACTATAATAAAAATTAAATGAGTATAAAAAATTTTTAGGACCGAAACTGCCTCCTAGCGGCGATATCAATGGTCATACGGTCAACGCGTCTTTTTCTTTTCTACCATAAATCAATAGGTTAAGAGCAGGCTCACCGGATCCTGCCGCTTTTCTGCCAACCTAGACCTGCCTCATAGTCATGGCCCATGTTTCCCCTGTCGTGATGATATTATTCAATATTCCGCCCGTCCAACTGCCGGCCAAAATTTTTTCTAAACTGCCGATGGACAAGTGCCGATATAAGCTATTGAATTGTGACCATATCCAAACGGCTAACGGCTTGCCGGCGGACCGCTGCCGATCGATTTTTTTGTTTAATATAAGGAGGATATTGCACCCCCTGATTTTCCCGGCGACGGTTAATCAAGCCATTTTAACAAAAATACGCCCAGTGGCATAGGTTTTGTATGTATTTGTAAATAGATGATTGAATCATAACAGGAGTTGAAGTTTATGCGAAAGAATGCAGGATTCACAGCGTTTGAACTGGCAGTTTCAATGGCCATTATGGCGGTCATTGCAGCACTTGTGCTGCCGCCCTATTTGCATTGGCTCAGAGGACATCGTCTCAGGGGCGCAGTGACCAATCTTATGGGGGACATGGAAATGGCCAAGATTCGGGCGATCCGGGAGAATAATTTTGTTGTCGTCCGCTTTGCCCAAAACAGTTACACCATTTTTCTGGACAATGGACAGCCGGCCGGGACCGCGGGCGATTGGATTCCTGCCGGAGAATCCATCATCAAAAGCAGAACTCTACCGGCAGGCGTCAAATTTAATCTGGCTGCACTAAATTTCGAGTTTATCGGTTCGGCAGGCACTGACGACATCACCAGGTTTAACGGACGGGGACTGCCGGACCGGGTCAGCGCCTCGACCGTCATACCCTTGTTCAATGAAAGCCAGAGCAGTTCGATTTCGATTAACCGGCTCGGCCGCATGAGTGTGCACTAATGATAGCAACTCCAATGCATCCTACTACAAAAACGGTCTTTCAAGATAATCAGAACGGGTTTTCACTCGTTGAACTATTGATTGCCCTGGCTATTCTGGCCCTGGCCATGCTGGCCGCCGCATCGATGCAATTTGGTTCCATTCGCAACAATGCAAGCGGCAACATGGTTACCCAGGCCAACATGCTCGCCAAATCCAAGATGGAGGAGCTGAAAAACACCGTCGATTTGACCACCCTGACCAGCGGCGGCGATACCGGCATCAATGCCGCCGGACAGGCCGGAGGAATATATAATCGCAGCTGGACAATTGAAAATTTGGGTACCACAGCCCGTCGCATCACCGTGACGGTTCAATGGACCAAGGGCAGCCGGACGCACACAATCAGAATTTCATCCAACACAAGGGGTAACGGCGTATGATAGATCATTTAATAAGTTTTCCCGCTACGGACAGACAACCCGGCCTGAAGGCGCGGTTGGCGGCGGGTTTTACCCTTATTGAAGTTTTAATGGTTATTGCAATTCTATCGATTACCTTCGGAACCATTTATAAGAGCTTTGAGCAGTTAAACCGCTCCTACACGAAAGAAAACGTCAAGGCCGGGATTCAACAAGGTGCGCGGATCGCGGTGGAATTCATGGTGCAGGATATTCGAATGGCGGGGCTCGATCCGTTGGGAACGGCCCACGCCGGTCTCTCAGGCGACCTCGTCGGCCAGTTGCCGACTACCAACTGGATTGAATTTACATCCGATGTCAATTTCGACGGGAAGGTCGATGACGGTGTTACATTTGAAAAAATAAAGTATGAACTGAGCGACAATAAACTTTTGCAAACCAACAACATCGGCAGCAGTCCTGTCAGTGAAGTCATGCTGGATAATGTGACCGATTTAACGTTCACCTATCTGAATTCCGAGGACCTGACCACCACCGATATCAATGAAATTCGTTCAGTGGTCATCTCGTTGACAATGGAAAAACCGGCCGGCCGTGCGGGCCCGATCTCCCGCACCTATACCACCACGGTTCGCTGCCGCAATTTATAGTAAGCGAGGAGAAATGGGCCGAAAAATAATTCACATCGTTGACAATGAAAACGGATTCGTTCTTGGCGCCGCCATCCTGGTGTCGGCCATTTTGATTATGGCCGGCGTCCTGGCCCTGTGGGCATCGACTACCGAAGTGCAGGTGGTTCGCAATGAAGGGCTGATGACCCGGGAATTTTACGATGCCGAAGGCGGCGTCATCGATGCGCTGGTCAATTACAACACCGGATCTACCGATTGGCTGACCGATGATTTCCTCATAGCCGATCCCACGGCCGCCAATAACATTGTGGTTTCCAACGATCCCGACGGCCGGCCGCTGGCGACCGTCGAGGCGCGCTGCATTGAAAATTCCGGCACCAGCATTGCCGGATTGAGTGAAGCGGCCAATCGGCTGCCGCACCAGAATCATATCAGCCCTCCGCCGGAGGGTTCCGGCTTCAGTTTGAAATACTTTGAGGTTCGCAGATACGGGATAACCGCCACCTCAACCGACGGCCATACCCGGGTTCAGGTGGGAGCCTGGAAAGTTTTTAATAAGTACTAATGCCATGACCCCTTGTTACAAAAAGGGTTTGGGCTTTGTTGGTGAAAAAAAAGGAGGATCCGGCATGAAAAAATGGGCCATCATTATCATGGTGCTGATTTTGAGCGCTCCGGTATTTTCACGGGCTGATGACACCGAAATTTACGGAACCGTTACCAGCACGTCGCTGGAGCCCAATGTATTAATCATTTTTGACTCTTCCGGCAGCATGGACACTGCCGATGTCCCAGGCGAACCCTATGATCCCATGGGAGATTACATCGGCTCATACAGCCAAAATGCGGTGTATGTCCGCCAGCGCATCAATCATCAATATGAATGGGTGGAATTCGCGCCGGACATCGACGATTTGAACTGCACTTCGGTATCAGACCTGCTGGAGGTGCAGGGGTATGCCTCCGGCCGTATCAGCGGATCCAGATTTAATTATACGTGCGCCGACCGCGGCCAAGCCCTGACCCTGCGACTGGGCAACTACTCGAACTATGTCGAATCCGGTGTGGGCGCCGCTCGTCGTCGGATCGATGTCGCCAAAGACGTTATCCGGGATCTGATCGACAGAACCGACGGCGTGCGTTTCGGCGCCATGCGCTTCAACTACGATCAAGGCGGCCGGCTTATCGCAGACTGCGGCACGGATAAGGTAACCCTCAAAAGCCGGATCACTGCCATTACGGCCGACGGCTGGACGCCCCTGGCCGAGACCCTGGCCGAAGCCGGGCTGTATTTTGCCGGTATGAGCAGCTGGTATAACTCCGGGGTGACTTACACCTCGCCGATGGAGGAGCGCTGTCAGCGAAACTATATCATCGTCATGACCGACGGTCAGCCGACCCAGGATATCAGCTCCAGACTGTGGAATTCAAATTACATCAACGGCGATAAAATCGGCGACTATGATCACGACGGCGCCGACCCGGGCTACTATGCTGATAATGGCTCCGATTACCTGGATGATGTGGCCAAATATCTGTATGAAAATGACTGCAATCCCACGCTGGGCGACGGGACCTCGTTTGACAAACAGAACATCGTCACGTTTACCATCGGCTTTCAAGCCAATCACCCGCTGTTAATGGACACCGCCGGCAACGGCGGCGGCGAATATTACACGGCCACCAATTATTCGGAGCTAAGTGAAGCCTTCTATTATATCATGTCGAGCATTCGGGAAGAAAATGCGGTCTTTGTCGCCCCCGTTGTGCCGATCAGCCGCATGAACCGCACCTATGCCGGTGATCGGATTTACCTGGGATTTTTCAAACCTCAAATGAGCGGCCGCTGGATCGGCAACATCAAACGCTACGCCCTGGACAGCGACGGCAGCCTGTATGATGCCAACGACGTTTTAGCCACCACGCCCGAGGGACTGATTAAAAACAATGCCCTGTCGTTCTGGACCACCCTGGGCAATGACGGACCGGATGTCTCCGCCGGGGGTGCCGCCGAGGTCCTGGAGTTGCTGATCGAAGGCACGGGTGTCCGCAACATCTACACGTATACCGGAACCGAGACATTGCTGACAGACACCTCCAATGCATTCACGGCTGCCAACCCTGCCGTTACCAATGCGCTTTTGAACGTTGCCGGCGACACGGAGCGTCAGAACCTGATTACGACGGTTCGCAACAGCTGGTTCGGCGACATTATTCATTCCGAGCCGGTCGTGGCATATTACCCCGATCCGGACGGCAATCCGGCCACCGACGACCAAAAGACCATGATTTATACCGGCGCCAACGACGGTATGCTGCACTGCATCAATGATGTCGACGGCAGAGAAGTCTGGTCCTTCATACCCCCAAGCCAGCTGGACCGTCTGAAACTGCTGACCAATGATGATCACGATTATTTTATCGACGGCTCACCGGTGATCTACTCCAAAGACGGTCAGATGATCATGATTTTCGGCGAGCGGCGCGGTGGCAACACTTACACCGCCCTGGATATAAGTGCACCGACGGCCCCGGTTCTGCTCTACAGCATTGGACCCCATATTCTCGACCGGGATACCGGCGACCCCGCGAATCCTTACGAGATCCTGGGTCAGTCGTGGGGCAAACCGGAAAGAGCCACCATTGTAACCAGTTCGGTTGTGACTACACCGGATTGTAACTTAAGCATCGAATCCACCGCCGAGGATGTGTTCCTGATTCCCGGCGGCTATGATAATAATCAGGACCAGAGCACCCCCAGTGCCACGGATACGCTCGGCAGGGCCTTGTTTGCCGTCGGCGTTTCCAGCGGGAGCATTGTATCCAACTTTAATTTTAATGCCGTTGACAACCCCGGCCTCGGAATGAACCATTCATTTGTCGATATGACCGCCCTGGATCATGACGGCGATGGCATTTACAGCCGGGTATATGCCGGTGATCTTGGCGGCCGGGTATTTGCCTTTAAAGACGACGAAGTCCAGACGTTCCTGGTATGCAGCAACTCCATCACCCAAAACGTGGCGGACGGCAGCTGGAGTGCCAAAAAACTGTTCAACGCCTCGGCCGACGGTGTGCAGCGCAAGATAATGTATGCCCCTGACGCGGTGGGCGAAGAAGCCGGCGAAACGATATTTTTCGGTACCGGCGATCGCAGTGATCCGGGAGAAACCAGTGTCGTCAACCGCATGTACGCCGTCAAAAATGACTGGGCCAGCTCCGCCACTCTGACCGATTCGGACCTGGTGGATGTGACCGATGATTTAATTCAGCTTGGAACCGAGGCCGAAAAGGCGAGTGTCACAGCCACGCTGGAAAGTGCCGGTGGCTGGTTTATCCGTCTGGAAAATCCCGGTGAAAAAGTGGTGGCTTCCCCGCGCGTATATGGCGGCGTCGTTTATTTTACGACCTATACCCCGTCTGCCGGCACCGAAGGCGACTCCGATGATCCCTGTGCTGTTTCCACTGTCCGGGGCGTCGGCCGGCTCTATGCGGTTAATTACAAAACAGGCGGTTCGGTGCTTGAGCTCTCCAGTGACCTCGAAACAGATCATTCCGGCGGCAGTGTCGCGCTTGGCAAGAAGGACCGCAGTGTGGCTATCGGAACGGCCATACCGTCGGCGCCGGTAATCGCTATTCTGGCAGGCGGGGCACGCATCTTTGTTGGGGTTGAGGGCGGTATCGTGAGTATGCCGACCATCGCCACCCAGGATATGTACACCTATTATTGGACCCAGATGTTTTAGACGATGATCACGAAACAAATGAAAAATGACAGGATTTCACATAGCTCTTAAATTCGTATGTGGCCTGGGGGAGGACCAAATGAATAACGTGCATTCACTCAAACGGTGTCTTTGGGCGCTGCTGACTGTGACTTTGATCGTTTACGGGTGTCCGGATCAGAGCAGAGCGGCTTCCAAACCGATCACACCGGACGAATTATTATACAGCGGCCCCTTTGAAATCACCTCACGCATCATGGAGATCGACCATGGAAAAAACATGCTGGTCGTTGCTGAATATGGGATCTATGTGGTTGATGTCATGGTTGGAGAAGAACATCTATTAACGGTTCTTTCCGATGCCGAAGGCTCGACCGTGTCATATGAATCATTCGCTCGCGGACAAACTGTCCTGGTACGGGGGTTACAGCTGCCGGACGGCCGCGTCATTGCAGAGCTGATTCAACTCGCCGGCGACCGGTCTTCCGGGAGACAATCAGACGATCGGCGGCCCGCAATTCGGCAGGTCCATGAAATTAGGCCGCTTAATTAATCCGCCCGGAAAAACAGGCCTGGCGGGGTTGCACCTTGCGCTTTAAAAAAGGAAGCAAGTCGTTCGATCGAAGGTCCGGCGGATTAATTGTTTTATGCTGCGCAAACTTTATTAAAAAAAAGCGCCATTTCCCAACGTGGGAAATGGCGCTTTTTGTTTAGTTGTTCCAATTTCGCAGGCAAGGGCAATGGGCTTCGATCACCCAGCCGGTTATCTTCTTTCTTTATAACCAACGGGATCGGGGTGCCAAGCCATCGCGCAGGGCCATTTTATTCCAGCTTAAACGGCGCAATAATTCTGGCGCCGTCCCTAATGGCCTGGCGTGAATCTGTGATCATCACTGTGGAGGTTGTATTTTCGGTATGCAGCACCAGCAATTCACCCAATAGCACCGGTGTGAGTGTAACCGCATATGGGTCCTTGGGATTTATGCGATATTCTTCCTGCTTAAAAATCCAGTAAAACTGGCCGGGTTCCACGCCGGCGCTCGCTCCTCTGTTGATGAACGCGATGGTGCTGTCGCCGAATATGGTCTGATGTTCTTCGGATATGATAACATTGCCTTCAAGACCCGGTGGGGTTGGCCGCATCGCAACAATTGGCATTTGCCGCACATAGGGCATCAGCAAATCACCGACTGCGATCGGCCGGTAACTGGCCACAACTCGGGCAACAACAAACTTGGGCCTTTTGAGCATAATCTCCACGGCGCCGGTAAGATAGTGCTGAATGCCGATAAATTCGTTGGTTTGCTTGTCGACGATCGGTTTTAAGGTGCGATAGACAGTGTATCTATCACCGGGAGTGAGCGCAAAATTCTCCCCGGGCTCGATATAAACCAGATCCCCGGTGCTGATCATCTCCTTCTGGCCTTCTACTTTGAATATGGTTCCGTGAGCGGGAACCGGTTCTTTGCGGATGAATCCGACCCGGTCGATGGCGGCATACGCATAGGACAGCATTTTGGTAAGCTCCGGATTTTCCTGCGGGGCTTTTTCCGTGCCGGCGGTCCCTTCGCCGGTGCCGCCGTATCCCTGAGCCACTCGCCGTCGGTACAGACGGATGCGTTCTCCCGGATATATGCGGTGAGGGTTGGCAATCTGATCGTTTTCCTTCCACATTTCCGGCCAAAGCCAGGGTGTATCGGAAAATTTTTTGGAAAGATCCCAGAGGGTGTCGCCCTTCTGGACGGTATAGTAGAAACCGGTTTCATATTCGACGGGCTCCTGCGTTTCGGCCGAGCCTTGGGGGAGAGGAATTGCCAGCAGGAAGATAATTATGAACAAACTTGCGGTAAGGTACGATCTTATTTTGCTATCCATCAGATGCTCCGATTCCTTTTTCTAATTTGTTGTCCGAAAAATCAGCTTTTCTGTAATAAGATTATATGATTATCGGTAATTTGTCAAATTTTTCAAGGATGCAAATAACCTTAAATAAAAAGCCCTTACGGCTATCTGACCTACCGTAAGGGCTTTTTTTGTTGATTGTCGGGAATTTTGGCGTCTACATCATACCGCCCATACCACCCATACCGCCCATACCACCCATGCCGCCGCCCATGCCGCCGGGACCCGGCATGGCGTCAGCCTTTTCTTCAGGTTTTTCAGTCACCATGGCCTGAGTGGTCAGCATCAGAGAAGCGACGCTGGCAGCGTTTTGCAGGGCCAAACGGACCACCTTGGTGGGATCAATCACACCGGCTTTCATCAGATCTTCATAGACATCGGTGGCGGCATTGTAGCCGAAGCTGCCGGTTTCGTTTTTGACTTTATCGATTACCACAGATCCTTCCAGACCGGCATTGTTGGCGATCTGGCGCAATGGCTCTTCAATGGAGCGCATGATAACCTTGACGCCCAGTTTCTGATCGGCCTTGATCCGCATCTTGCCAAGCGCTTCCAGACAACGCACCAGCGCCACACCGCCGCCCGGTACGATACCTTCTTCCACGGCCGCCCGCGTTGCATTCAGGGCATCCTCGACCCGTGCCTTTTTCTCCTTCATTTCGGTCTCAGTCGCAGCGCCGACGTTGATAACCGCCACGCCGCCGATCAGTTTCGCAAGACGCTCCTGGAGCTTTTCGCGGTCGTAATCGGAGGTGGTTTCATCAATCTGCGCGCGGATTTGCTTAACTCTTCCTTCAAGGGCCGACCGGGAACCGGCACCATCAACGACGGTGGTGTTGTCTTTGTCGATGGAAATGCGTTTGGCCCGGCCCAGATCCTGGATCGTCAGATTTTCCAGCTTGATGCCCAGATCTTCGGATACGACCTGGCCACCGGTCAAAATGGCGATGTCTTCCAGCATGGCCTTGCGGCGATCACCAAAACCGGGTGCTTTCACCGCCGCTACCTGCAGGGTACCTCTGAGCTTGTTGACCACCAGAGTTGCCAGAGCTTCGCCATCAACGTCTTCGGCGATAATCATCAGGGGTTTGCCCATTTTGGCTACCTGTTCCAGAATGGGGAGAAGATCCTTCATGTTGCTGATTTTTTTCTCGTTGATCAGAATGTAGGGATCTTCAAGGGAGGCTACCATCTTCTCAGGATCGGTTACAAAATACGGCGAAAGATAGCCGCGGTCGAACTGCATTCCTTCAACAACCTCCAGGGTGGTGTCCATGCTTTTGGCTTCTTCCACGGTAATAACACCCTCTTTGCCGACCTTGTTCATGGCCTCGGCGATAATATTGCCGATGGTCTCATCATTGTTGGCGGAAATGGTGCCGACCTGGGCAATTTCACGTTGATCCTTGGTGGCTTTACTTAAGGCTTGAAGCTCCTTTACAACTACCTCCACGGCCGCATCAATTCCACGTTTGATGGCCATGGGGTTGTTGCCGGCTGCGACCAGTTTCTGTCCCTCTTCGTAAATGGAGCGTGCCAAGACCGTAGCGGTCGTTGTTCCGTCACCAGCCATATCGCTGGTTTTGCTGGCGACCTCTTTTACCATCTGGGCGCCCATGTTTTCAAATTTGTCTTCAAGTTCGATTTCTTTGGCAACCGTAACTCCATCTTTGGTGACCGTCGGAGAGCCCCAGGATTTATCCAGGACGACGTTTCTCCCTTTAGGACCTAATGTTACCACAACTGCATCTGCAAGCGTTCTGACCCCGTTAAGCATCGCTTCGCGGGCCTTCATATCATATTTAATGAGTTTAGACATCTTGAGTATTCCTCCATAATTTCAGTATTATCTTTTTTAGTCAATTATGCCAAGCACGTCGTCTTCGCGCATGATCAAATATTCTTCGCCGCTGATTTTTACTTCCGTGCCGGAGTATTTGCCGAACAGAATCCGGTCACCTTTTTTAATCTCCAGAGCAATTCTTTTGCCGTCTTCACCGACCTTGCCATTACCAACGGCAATAACTTTGCCTTCGGCGGGTTTTTCCTTAGCAGTATCCGGGATGATAATGCCACCTTTGGTGGTGGTTTCTTCTTCGACGCGTTGGACTAAAATCCGATCCTGCAATGGTCTCAGTTTCATGGTTTAAAATCTCCTTTTAAATTAAAAATTTCTTCATCACTTGATGCGACAGTAAAATACATCGTGTACGAATGGGTCGCCGCTTCAAACGGCGGTCAATTCCTCACCCCCTTTCGATTAATGTCAGATTGAAATAAATGTTTATAATATTAAGTTGTTAGGAAAGGCTTTTTTTCTGAAATAATAATCACCGTTTTTGGTTTGTAAAGAGATCGGGCCGGAAAATTTTAAATTTTTGATAAAAAAATCGCCTGGAAAATAAAGGATTGCTATCCACAGACATCAGCAGGCTTGCCGGTGGTTCTTCAATTTCAACTCACCAAGATTTAGAGCACCTGCTGCAATTTGAGGAAGAGCGGTCTTCAAATCAAGGTTGGTTTGTCCGCCGGCATCGGTATCAGGCTGACTTATCAGAAGAAGGGGTCTTTGCAGTTGCAGATCCGCTGTCGGACGATTTGACATCATCCGATTTGCTCTCTTTGGTTTTTTGAGACGGCTTCGAAGCGTCCCGGTTTTTGGCGGCATAGTCGGTGACGTACCAGCCGCTGCCTTTAAGGTGAAATGAACTCTGGGAAACCAGCTTGGTAAGCTTACCCGAGCAGTGTTTGCATTTGGCCAAAGGTTTATCTGAAAATTTTTGCAATGCTTCTTCAACCTTGCCGCACTTGGTACATTCATATTCGTAAATTGGCATCTTTATTAGTTCCTTCTATTCAAATCAGGCTGACCTAATATAGTTAACGCGGTTCTTTTGTCAAGAATCAATTTTGTTTATGGATCCCTCAGGCCCTCATACGACACGTTCCAATCATTGTAAAATTCCAGAACATTCTGCAGTCCGGCGAGCTGGACCGGTTTTAGAATTTCATGCGTTCCCTGATGAACCCGCTTTTCCTCTGCCATGCGTTCCTGGGCGGATGCCTCGAAGCTCTGCAGAAATTTACTGAACCGGACAATGTGAATGAGTTCGTGGGTGATGATGTAAAGGGAAAAGGGAAACAATTCAATCCCCGGCGAGTCTTCCACGGTCGACTGGATGGTATGATCCTGCAGGCAGATTTTATAAAAATCGTAGGTAGCCGATCCCAGGGATGTATTTTTGCGGCGTCCTTTGTAGCGAATAATCTGGGCAAAAGGTCCTTCGACGATTTCCTCCGGATTAAGTTCAGCCAGTGTTTTGACATCGTAACGCGGACCGAGCCATTGACTGGCAGACATTTTATAATGATTGCTGACCAGTTCCTCCGCCATGGCCACGGCATTATTTACGATTTTCAACTGGTCGGGATCGAAGCACTTAACTCTCTGCATTGTGATTTGTTTGGCCATTGTGATGAATTACTTTTTAACCGCTGCCGCTTGTGACATTCGTAATCCAGTTGCTTCAATTTCTTCAAAGGCCGTGGTTATGGCTTCTTGAAGCCGCCGGCGCTCTTTTTCCTCGTTTTCTATAAATCTGATACCCATGCCGCGATTGACGACTTTGTCACTGGGAATATTCGCATTGGACCAGACAACTTCAGCATTCAGCGGCAAAGATCCCTGATCGGGTATATCAATGGTGATTATAAATCTGTCGTTTAATGCCAGGGGTTCCCGGCATACAACAAAAGCGCCTCCAAGGCTGATGTCCTTTAATTGAACCTCTTCGTGGTTACCGGATTGTTCAATTGCAGCCGGCCATGAGATTGCGACCCGAGGGTGGCGGCGTTTTTCCTGCCCGGCAAATTTGTTTGACATGGACACATCCGACCCCGGTTGATCCGGCATCATGCGTTTTTTGAGATAAACAAAAATAAACCAGAATAAAATCAATCCAACGAATAAGGCCCCGCCAATGCCAATGCTGTTGACAATAAGTTTGCTCTCCATATATGCCATGCCTTCCGTGAGCGTGGAAATTAAAACCGCAGCGAACCTTCAGCTGAGGTAGCGTGCCCGGCTTTCGGTTTAACCTTAGAATTGACCCAATTTATCGCATGACTTACCTTCGAACCTCACTATAGCATAGAGCATGGTATTGATCCAGAATTAACCTATCATATAAAAGATCGGCTTTTAAGGCCATCACATAACTAATTTAGTGTTTGGACCCATCGGGACCATAAATAATTGTAGACACCCGCCTATCAGGTGTGTTAAACATGGCATTTATTAATTTGGGGGGGGCTGTTATTAGCGCCCACTTGTAAAGAATACGTTGCAAAGGAGGTGAGGAATTGGGCAGTGTAGTTAAAAAGCGCAGAAAAAAAATGAGAAGGCATAAACACCGAAAGCTATTAGCCAAGACACGTCATCAGAGAAGGAAAGGTAAATAATGATACCGCTATACTTTTCTGGACCGAAATAAAAACACCGGACATCAACCATGCTCCGGTGTTTTTTTGTCTTGCGGTCCCTCGATTTGTTTATTGAACGTTTATTCCTTGTATCCTTTCAGATATTTCAGAAATTCCGAATCGGTTGATAATATCAGGGTATTTTTATCATCCAGGGCTTCACTGTAAATTTTAAGGGTCTGGACGAATGAATAGAACTCAGGGTCCTTGCCATAAGAATCTGCATAAATCACGGTGGCCTCGGCATCGGCTTTACCCTTGATTTCCTGGGCCTTGCGATAGGCCTCGGATGTTATCAGCTGCAACTCTCTTTCTTTTTCACCCAAGATTTTTTGGGCTTCGCCTTTCCCCTCAGAACGAAATTTTTCGGCAATCTGGTTGCGTTCCGCAATCATACGGCCGTATACGGATTTTCTGACCGCCTCGACGTAATTTATCCGTTTAATCTTAACGTCGACCAGCTCGATGCCGAAGGGGCTTAATTTAGGCTGGGCCTGCGCCAGGATTCCCTGAGTAATTTTTTCTCTGCCTGTCGTAACCGTAAAATAAGCTTTCTCCGTGCTGTCCAGATCGGTTTCGGTGGTTTCCAATTCGCGGTTGGATTTGCGCACAGTTTCAATCAGGCTGTTGGAAGTAATAAAATTTCTGACGGCCGGATCAATAATATCGTTGAGTTTTCCCATGGCATTAAGCCGATTGTTCACTGTTTGAAAAAATTTGATCGGATCAACGATTTTCCATCTGGCAAAAACATCGACCCAGAGATAGGTTTTATCCAGCGTGGGAATCTGGCCCGGGTCTCCGTCCCAATCCAGTAAATTCTTGGCGAAGAAATTAGCATTTTGGATAAACGGAAGTTTGAATTTCAGTCCCGGATCTTTTTTGGGCTCTCCGACGATGCGGCCGAATTGGGTGATGACCACCTGCTCGGTTTCATTGATGATATAGGCGGAATTGTAAGCCAGCACAACTGCCACAATCAATATAACGATGATAATTCCTTTACTTTTCATTTTTGAGTACCACTCTGGTTTGCCATATTCAGCAAGGGTAGAAAGTTTTTCTGATCAGCATCGACGATATATTTCGGACCCAGCTTTGGAAAGAGCTCTCGCAGCGTTTCGAGATACAGCCGCCTTTTGGTTACATCCTTGGCTTTGACATACTCATTGTAGATCGATGTAAATCTGGCCGCGTCGCCTTTGGAGCGGTTGACGCGATTCAGCGCATAGCCTTCGGCTGTTTTGATGGTTCGTTCCGCTTCGCCGCGTGCGGCCGGAATGGCCTTGTTGTATTCTTCTTTTGCCTGGTAAATCATTTGCTCTCTTTCCTGGGTAGCCTGGTTGACCTCATTCCAGGATGGCTGGACGGGACCGGGAACATTGGTCCTTTTCATTTCGATCGTCACGATGTGGATACCGGTTTCCGCCTGGTCAAGTTCTTTTTGCAGCAGTCCTTTGGCCTCCACGGCGATTTCATCACGTCTGTTGATCACCTCATCGATACTTCGGTCTCCCACAACCAGGCGCATCGCAGCTTCGGACATATCCGTCAGGATTCGGCGGACATCGCGGACCTTGAATAGATAATCATAGGGATCTTTGACCCGGTATTGAACAATCCACGGCACCAGCGCGACATTCAGGTCGCCGGTGAGCATCAGCGCAACATTTTCGTTCTCATTGCCGGAATTAAAGCGCTGTCTGTTGTCCGATCCGGCTGAAGTGAACCCGAACTCTTCGGTCCTGATTTGTTTGACATTTACTTTGGTGACTTTTTCAATGCCGATCGGTAATTTAAAATTGAGCCCCGGCTGGGTGGTTCGAACGTACCTTCCGAACAGTTGAACGATACCCACTTCGTCTTGCTTCACCGTGTAAAAGGTGCTGGAAGCCAGTAAAATAATAACAATCACCAGGACCACCATCGGTCCGCCCGGCAGTTTGAATTTTTTAAATCTGTCCAGGATTTCATCCATTTGAGGTGGCGCGCCGCCCCTGGTATGCTGTTGCTGTTTCAGCTTATCCCAATCCCAACTCATAGTTTCTTTCCTGTATGCGGTTAAAAAGCAAGGGATTCAGGTCGTTCGGGCAGCCCTGAATCCGGTCTATCTGTTTAAAACCGGCAGAGGGCGACAACCGTCATCTCACGCCGGGTTTATCAAGGAGGAATATTTTTAAATGGTTGCCAAACAATAATTTACCCGGCCACTCAAGTCAAGTAAAAAGCTTTGGTTTTTCTTGACATGCAACTCGGCGGCTATGATATGGTTCCCATCATGGAAAGAAAAAAACGCAAAGCCAACTTCGTCCATATCGGCCGCCTCATCGACGATGTTTTAAAAACCTACCGCCGTGAATCCGACAGTGAACTCATCCAGGTCTGGCAGGTTTGGGATGGCGCTGTCGGGGATGTAATCGCTCAAAATGCCAAACCGGCTGCCTTTAAGGGCAGGATATTACTGGTGCATGTGACAAGTTCAACCTGGGTTCATCAGCTTCAGTTTTTAAAAAAAGAGATGATTGCAAAATTGGACCAAGCCTTGGGAAAATCGCTGATTGATGACCTTAAATTTAAAATCGGACCGCTTTAAGAACATTGAAGATTTAAGATTGAAGATTGAATATTTGTGGTATCCTATCTTTATTATATGGGCATTTTTGCCGGTAATACCGGCGGAGACGAAAAAATAATGGACAGTATTCCTTTAATCTTCAATCTTCAATATTCAATGCATATAACCACCGACACTTTTTTTGACGGTTCAATTCAGGTAATGCAAAGCCGGACCGGGTATCGCTTTTCAATTGATTCCGTCTTGCTGGCATTTCATGCCGGTCCGCGATCCGGTGATAAAGTTCTGGATTTAGGTGCCGGCTGCGGTATTCTCTCTCTGATCCTGGCTGTTCGCGCACCGGATATCAGAATTTTTGCGGTTGAATTGCAGTCGGAGCTGGCCGGCCTGGCTGAGGCCAATGTCCAACGAAATCAGCTGGAGGATCGTATTCAAGTGATGTGTAAGGATATGAGATTGCTGAAACCGAAAATGACCGTTGGCCCGGTTGATTTAATTGTGTGCAATCCGCCTTATCGCAGGCCCGGTTCCGGTAGAATAAACCCGGCTGAACAACGTGCGGTCGCTCGTCATGAAATAAAAGTCACATTGAATGAAATCCTCGAGACTGCTCGCCGGATGCTGCGAACGGGGGGGCGGTTTGTAACGATTTATACGGTCGAGCGGACAACCGACATCTTATTCGGGATGCGAAGTGAACATATTGAACCGAAATTCATGCGATTGATTCACTCCACTCAGGATACAGAGGCCAAGCTGGTTCTCATCGAAGGTGTCAAGGACGGAAGACCGGGACTCAAAGTCGCGCCTGCTCTGATCCTTTACGATAATAACGGTGACTATACGAAGGAAGTGAAGCCGATGTTTGCGCCCTGAAAAATATATTTGCAATTCAGGCGGGCAGGTCTTAAAATAATCTGCTGGATCAGTGAGCCGGCTGCCAGATGATCGTTGACAGCTTGCGGCAAAAAGTATATTGAGACCTACTTAATTTTGATTTATTGGTTCAACCCGGAGAGGTGGCTGAGTGGTTGAAAGCGGCGGTCTCGAAAACCGTTGGGGGTTCGCGCCCTCCGCAGGTTCGAATCCTGTCCTCTCCGCCATCTTTGATTTATCCGATATGCGGAGAGATGTCCGAGCTGGCTGAAGGAGCACGACTGGAAATCGTGTGTACTGCCAAAAGCGGTACCGAGGGTTCGAATCCCTCTCTCTCCGCCATCAGCAAAATAAATGCCAAAAGTGATCTAAAGTGCCTAAAATGCCTAAAATTAATGTATTCTGTCCATTTAATGATAGATTGTCTAAATTCTGGCCCGGACCTTGATTAAAAGCATCCTAATCCAATGTTGGCATTTCGTATTTATAGATCGAAGTTTAGCTATTCAGAGGCGAGTCGCGCCAGTGCGAGTCTCAACTCAATTTAGTTTACTTTAGTTTACTTTAGGCAATTTAGGCATTTTTAATTTTAGGCACTTTATTATGTCCTATCTTGTTCTCGCACGCAAGTATCGCCCGCAAACCTTTGAACAGGTTGTTGAACAGGCACACATCACCCGAACATTGACCAACGCGATTTCGACGGGGCGCGTGGCCCATGCCATATTGTTCTCCGGACCTCGCGGCACCGGTAAAACAACCGTGGCCCGCATCCTGGCCAAAGCAATGAACTGCAAGGAAGGCCCGACGCCCGAACCATGCAATGTTTGCCGATCCTGTGCAGAGATCACCGCAGGGCATGCGGTTGACGTCTTTGAGATTGACGGCGCGTCCAACAACAGTGTCGACCAAATCCGGGAGTTGCGGGAAAATATCAAATATATGCCTGCCCACAGTGCCTTTAAAATCTATATTATCGATGAAGTCCATATGCTCAGCACGGCTGCCTTCAACGCTTTGCTCAAGACCCTTGAAGAACCGCCCTCCCATGTCATGTTCATGTTTGCCACTACCGAACCGCACAAGATTCCGATTACAATTCTTTCCCGTTGCCAACGACATGATTTTAGACGCATCAGCCTGGCGTCCATTTCCAATCACATGGCTTGGATTTGCGCCCAGGAAGGCTTTGAGAGCAGCGAACAAAGTCTTGGGCTGATTGCCCGGGAGGCCGGCGGGAGCCTGCGGGATGCCTTGAGCTTGCTTGACCAGATCATGGCGAGCGCCCAGGGAAAAATGACCCACGAACAGGTGCTTGACATTCTTGGAGTTATCGACCGTAAGATGATATATGATCTTGCGACAGCGATTTTAGCTGCCGATATCCCGGCCGTTCTCGATCTTTTGGATGACATTTATGATCGTGGCCATGATATGAAGAAGCTTTACGCGGATCTACTGGAACATTTCAGAAATCTGCTGGTTGCCGCCATAGGCCAGAAAGTTGACAAGCTGGTGGATCTTCCAGCCGGTGAAATTGAGCAATTAATGCAACAGGCCGGGCAGGTTTCGCATGGTGCCTTGAACCAGATTTTTGATTTGCTGTTCAGAGAAGAGCTTAACGTCAGACTTTCACCTCAGCCGAAGTTGGCCCTGGAGATGGCTCTGATCAGGTTGCTGCATGTCAAACCGGCGCTGCCGATAGATGTTTTAATCGATAAACTCGATGACCTCCGGCAGAGGATCCTGCCTTCCTCGCAACGGCCGGAGATCGCCGAGCGCCCAGCGATGGAATCCAACCCTGATGAAGATCTTTCCGGCCACTCCCGGATGCTGCCGTCCTCAGGTGAATCAAAAAAAGAACCAATGCGGACCGACGCCGCAGCCGTCCCCCCGCTATCCGGGCCGGCTGAAACTCCGGTCGAGATTTGGCGGCACATTTTAGAACTCATCGCCCGCCATAGTCCGTCCCTGGCTGCCAACCTGTCCAAATGTCAAATCAAAGCAATCGCGGACCAAACCATTGAAATCGAGGTTCCCGGCAACGGCTTTACCTTAAATATGATTCAGCGTGAAAAAAATATGGCGGTGTTAACGAAAATCTGCGAGGACATCTTGGGCCGCCGCCATGAGATCCAATTTACGGCCAACAGCACTCTGGAAGATAATACGCGTAAAAAAAAAACGGCTAATCGACTGAAACAAAAAGCCATCAGTCATCCCCTGGTGGCTGATGCCATTGAGATTTTTAACGGCAAAGTGATCGATGTGAAAATATTGTAGGCACTTTTTTATTGGAGGTATGTATATGAAAGGAATGGCCAACATGATGAAGCAGGCTCAGAAGCTTCAAGCCCAGATGCTGAGACTGCAGGAAGAATTGGCAGAAAAAACTGTGGAATCCAGCTCCGGCGGCGGCATGGTGACGGTCGTCGCCAACGGTCGACAGCAGATCGTATCGATTAAGATAGAACGTGAGGTGGTTGATCCGGAAGACGTCGAGATGCTCCAGGATCTGATTCAGGCTGCCGTCAATGACGCTCTGGCTAAGGCCCAGGAGATGGTAAGCTCTGAAATGGGAAAACTGACAGGCGGTCTGAATATACCGGGTTTAACGTAGGCGGGGTGCGCGTTGCGAGTTGCGGGGACCAACGGATTAACGAATGATCCGCCGAAGGCGGATCGAATGAAGGAATTCTACTGTTTTAAATAGACAGAGTACCCTAATTTTCAGGCATTTTCAAATTTAGGCATTTATCCATGAGCTACTATCCGGCTTCAATACAGAATCTGATAAAAAATATCGCCAAACTTCCGGGCATTGGAGAAAAAACGGCCGAGCGTCTGGCTATGCATATCCTGCGGGGTTCCCGGCAGGAAGCCGAACGGCTGGCGCACAGTATTCTGAATGTCAAAGACAAAGTGAAATTCTGCAGCACATGTTTTGCCTTAAGCGATGATGATATCTGCAGTATGTGCAGTGATCCGGCCAGGGATTCGACTTTTGTGTGCGTTGTGGAACAGCCGGCGGACATGGTGGCCGTCGAAAGATCCGGAGCATTTCGAGGGAAGTATCACATTCTTTCCGGTGCCCTTTCTCCCATGAACGGCGTCGGTCCCGAGGATATCAGAATCCGGGAGCTGCTGGCCAGAATCGAAAAGGATCAGGTAAAAGAGATTGTGCTGGCCACCAGTACCAACGTCGAGGGAGAGGCCACCGCATCTTATATGGCACAGGTCCTGGCAAAATATCCGGTTAAAATCACCCGCATCGCTTCCGGGGTTCCCATGGGGGGAGATCTCAAGTATGTGGACCAGGTCACCTTGAAAAAAGCCCTGGAGACCCGTCATGCCCTCTGACATGATTAAACCGCAAACGTTCTTTAAATGCCTCAAATGCGGCGATTGCTGCAAAGGATATGGCGGCACCCATGTGACCGATCAAGATATTGAGGCCATCGCCGGGTTTATCGGCTCAGACCCCGGACGCTTTGTCGACCGGTATTGCACATTCTCGGGCAACAGGCCTATGCTGGCTCAGGGAAAAAACGGCTACTGCATTTTTTGGGATGGACTCTGCCGCATTCATGCGGTTAAACCCCTGATGTGCCGCAAGTGGCCGTTTATAGACAGCCTGCTGGTTGATTTGGATAACTGGCTGATAATGGCCGATTCATGCCCCGGAATTCGGACGGATGTCTCCGCTGATTTGCTTGGAAAATATTTAAAGCAGATAGTCTTGCATGATAGGAATATTTGACTCAGGTATCGGCGGCCTCACCGTCGTCAATGCTTTAAGGCAGCATCTTTCCGACTACGATTTAATCTACTTCGGTGACACCGCCCGTGCCCCGTACGGCAGTAAAAGCGCGGCGACCGTCCTGCAAAATGTAATCAACAAGGTGGAATTCCTGAGAGACTGCGGTGCCGGGATTATCATTATTGCCTGCCAGACTTCAGCCGGCGTGGCCTGCGAACACCTTCGGCGCAAGTTTGATATTCCGGTTTTTGAAGTCATTTCTCCTGCCGTCAAATTTGCACTCCAGATCACGCTTCACGGCCGACTGGGAATCATTGGCACACGGACTACCATTGCCGGCGGTCTGTATACAAGCAAGATCGGCGAATTGAATGCAGCGGCCAAGGTGTTTTCGGTGGCCTGCCCGCTGCTGGTCTCTTTGGCCGAAGAAGGCTGGCTCAAGCAACCGGTTACATCGATGATTGTAAAAAAATATTTGTATCCCCTGAAAGTGAAGCAAATCGACACGCTCATTCTGGGCTGCAATTACTTCCCGCTTTTCAAGCGCATCATTCAGGCAAAAATCGGCCGGCGGGTTCAGGTGGTCGACCCATCGTTGACCCTGGCCGAGAGCCTGGTGCAGTATCTGCAGGAAAATGCCGCAATCCGCGGTCGGCTGACAAGAAATCAAAGCCTGCGGCTGATGGTGTCCGATCGCACCGATCAGATTGAAAAATCAGCTCAAATGATTTTGCAGCAGAAAATACCGGTGGAGCAAATTGTCGGCTGATCCCTAACCGGGTTAGACCGGAAAAATAGCTGAAATGTCTAATATGACCGACGAGGACAAAACCAAAGAGCAGCTAATCGCGCAGGTGGCTGGAATGCAGCAGCGGATTGAGCAATTGGAAGCCCGGCATCGGCGCGACGCTCAGGTGCTGCGCGAAAACCAGCAGCAGCTTCACCAGGCCCAGAAGATGGAGACATTGGGGACGCTGGTCGCGGGGCTGGCCCATGAAATCAATAACCCGATTAACCTGATCATGTACAACCTACCGCTTTTGCAAAAAATCTGGTCGGATTTCCTGCCGATTATGCTGGAACGCAAGCAATCAGAACCGGAGCGTAAATTCGGTGGTTTTGACTATGACTTTTTAGCGGACAATCTGCTCCAACTCGTTGCCGATATGGAAATGGCGGCCAATCGTGTTGCCAAGACGGTATCCGATTTAAAAAATTATTCCCGGCAGTCCAATGTGGCCGAGAAGGTGCCTTTGCAAATCAACCAGGCTGTGAGGAACGCCCTGCGGCTGGCCAAGACCACCTTCCGTAAATCGTCGGTTCACATCCGGCTGAATCTGACGGATGATCTTCCCGATATCGATGGTAATCTGCAAAGCATCGAGCAGATTATTTTAAATATTCTTATAAACGCCGTCCAGGCTATTGATCACGATCGGGGCGAGATCGAAATTGCCACCGGCTTCCAGGTCAAAGACGGCCGGGTTTTTATCAATATCAAGGACAACGGCCGGGGTATTTCACCATCGATCGCCGATAAGATTTTTCTCCCGTTTGTAACGGACAAGCAGTCCGAAGGGGGCACCGGTCTTGGACTTTCCGTTACCTATTCTCTCGTAAAAGCCCATGAAGGCGAGATCGGCTTTGAATCGCGTGCCGGCCGCGGAGCGTCATTTACGGTATATTTGCCCACTCGGTTGAAGCGCGATGCAGCCAGGATTCTGGTGGTGGATGATGATCATGCAATTCGCGGGATGATTATCGAGGCACTGTCCATGGAGCGTCAGTACCTGGTGGAAGAGGCATCCAACGGCATTGAAGCCTCGATCAAGCTTGGTACCTATCGGCCGGATCTTCTCATATTGGACATATTCATGCCCGAAATGGACGGCGTTGAGGTATGTCGCATTATCCGCGGCGAACCTCAACTCTCGGATATGAAAGTTATTATTACCACGGGACATCCGGAGCATCCCAAGCTGGACGAGGTGGTCGAGTTGGGTTTCACCAATATATTTGCCAAGCCTTTTGACCTGCTGCAATTTCTTCAGAATATAAAGAAGATACTCGCGGGGTAGGATATCGGAAACGCAGGCCTGTTTATTCTAAGATTGAAACCCTGGTCCTCTGGGCAGGGTCCGAGAAGTTTTGTTGTGCCGTAAAGGTATGCGATGCGGTATTGGAATAGTGGAATGTTGGCCCGCCCTGGCGCGACTCTTTTCTAAGTTGTTGGATCTAGTGCAATGATTAAATATTTTAGCCGAGCAGACTTTCTATGAGATCGGTCTGGGCCAGGGAATACTGGGTTTGGTGGAATGAGATCTATTTTTCCAGAGATGGCACTTAGCAGGAAATAAAATCAGACTATAATCCACTTTTCAGCCCCAATATTCCATTATTCTCTCCGATCCGTAGGCTCTAAGAGCCGGAGGCCAGTATTCCATCATTTCATGGGTTATCTGGCGGCAAACACCACCCTTTTGGGTGAAGTCAAAGCCTGACCTTCTGAGCCATGATTTTCTACTGTCCTTCATTTGAAATGAAACTTGCCTTGAAAAATTCGCGATTCATCCGGGCAATGTTGATGATGGAAATTTCCTTGGGGCATTCGGCCTCACACTCTCTTTCATTGGTACAGTTGCCGAACCCCAGTTCATCCATCATACGCAGCATTGCCAGCGCGCGCTTCGCGGCTTCCGGCCGTCCCTGGGGCAGCAGGGCCAGGTGGGAAATCTTGGCCCCCGTAAACAGCATGGCCGCGGCATTCGGACAGGCCGCAACGCAGGCGCCGCAACCGATGCAGGCGGCGGCATCCATGGCTTTTTCAGCTGCCTGTTGCGGCACCGCAATGGCGTTGGCATCCGGTGCGCCGCCGGTATTGACCGAAATGAATCCGCCGGCTTGGATAATCGTATCAAAGGCCGAGCGATCCACCGCCAGGTCCTTGATGATCGGAAACGCCTTGGCGCGCCAGGGTTCAATAACGATGGTGTCGCCATCCGAGAAGTGCCGCATATGCAGCTGGCACAGGGTCGTTCCTTTTTCCGGGCCGTGCGGCCGCCCGTTAATCACCGCACCGCACATTCCACAGATGCCTTCGCGGCAGTCATGGTCAAAGGCGATGGGTTCCCGGCCTTCCAAGGTCAGTTTTTCATTGATAACGTCAAGCATCTCAAGAAACGACATGTCGGTTGAAATATCCTCGGCGGTGTAGGATTCGAGACGGCCCCTAACTCGGGACCCCTGTTGGCGCCATATTTTCAATGTTAAGCTGATCGTGGTTGTCACTTGTAACTCCTTTGCGTCAGTTCGACATTTTCAAAAACCAGAGGCTCCTTGTGAAATCGAGGCGGATTGTCGTCGCCCGCGAATTCCCAGGCTGCAGCGTGGCAGAAATTTTCGTCATCGCGTCGGGCTTCATTTTCCTCGGTTTGAAAAGCCTCGTTAAAATGGCCGCCGCAGGATTCCTGGCGGGCCAGGGCATCAATGAGCATCAATTCGCCGAATTCCAGAAAATCCGCCACCCTGCCTGCCCGCTCGAGGCTTTGGTTGAAATCTTTTTCGGTTCCCGGCACCTTGACATTTTCCCAGAATTCGGCCCGTAATGACTGAATGAGGCCGCGGGCCTTTGCCAACCCTTCATTATTGCGGGCCATGCCGCAGTGCTCCCACAAAATCAACCCCAACTTTCGGTGGAAGTCGTCCACCGTGCGGTTGCCGTCTACGGCCAGAAGGGTGTTCAACCGGGAGCGCACGTGTTGTTCGGATTCTTTGAAAGCCGGATGGTCGGTGTTAATTTCCGGCAAATTCGTGCCTGTCAGATATCCGCCAATCGTGTAAGGCAGAATGAAGTAGCCGTCCGCCAGACCCTGCATGAGGGCACTGGCACCCAGGCGATTGGCCCCATGATCTGAAAAGTTGGCCTCCCCCAGGACAAAGAGCCCGTCAACGGTGCTCATCAGGTTGTAGTCCACCCATAAGCCTCCCATGGTATAGTGAACGGCAGGATAGATCATCATCGGGGTCCGGTAGGGGTCCTGACCGGTGATCTTTTCATACATCTGGAAAAGATTGCCGTATTTCTTTTCAATGACGGCTCTGGTATCCCGCTTGATGGCATCTGCAAAATCGAGACAGACCGCCAGGCCTGTTCCGCCCACCCCTTTGCCCATATCACACTGTTCCTTGGCATTGCGTGAGGCCACATCGCGCGGCACCAGATTGCCGAAGCTCGGATACTTTTCTTCCAGAAAATAACTTCTCTGCGACTCCGGTATCTGGGAGGGGGGTCTTTTATCGCCGGGATCTTTGGGCACCCACACCCGGCCGTCATTGCGCAGGCTTTCGCTCATCAGCGTCAATTTAGACTGATAGGTGCCGTGCACCGGAATACAGGTGGGATGAATCTGCGTAAAGCATGGATTTGCGAAATAAGCGCCTTTTTTATAGGCTCTGAAAGCGGCGGTCACATTGGAAGCCATGGCATTGGTCGAAAGGAAAAACACGTTGCCATAGCCGCCGGTGCAGAGAACCACCGCGTGGGCATCGTGGCGTTCGATATCACCGGTGATCAGATTGCGCACCACAATCCCCCGCGCCTGACCGTCGACAACGACCAGGTCCAGCATTTCACGGCGGTTGAAAAGCTTTACTTTACCGGCCGCCGTCTGGCGGGATAAGGCACTGTATGCTCCCAACAGCAGTTGCTGCCCGGTTTGCCCCCGGGCATAAAATGTTCTTGAAACCTGAGCGCCGCCAAATGACCGGTTGGCCAGTAGTCCGCCGTAATCCCTTGCAAATGGAATACCCTGGGCAACGCAATGGTCGATAATCAGGTTGCTGATCTGCGCCAGGCGGTATACATTGGCTTCTCTGGCCCTGAAATCACCGCCTTTGACGGTGTCGTAAAACAGGCGCCAGATGCTGTCACCGTCGTTGGGATAATTTTTGGCGGCATTAATACCGCCCTGGGCCGCAATGCTATGCGCGCGGCGGGGACTGTCCTGGATGCAAAAGGTTTTGACCGTATAGCCCAGTTCAGCCAGGGCCGCCGAAGCGGAACCGCCGGCCAAACCGGTGCCGACCACGATAATTTCAAACTTTCTCTTGTTGGCCGGATTGACTAACTTCAATTCGAAACGGTGCCTGTCCCATTTTTGTGTCAGGGGACCTCCGGGGATTTTGGCATCAAGGGTCATGGTATGTCCTTTCTAACCCGCTAAAGAAACGAAAACAGGCAGGAGCCCGAATCCAATTCCGACAATCAGGCTGAATACAATACTGAATATCATTATAAACGGCATATATTTCTCGTGGTTGGCGCCGATCGTCTGGAATGCGCTCCAAAAGCCGTGGCTGACATGCACCGCCGCTACAACCATCGCCAGAACATAGAAGACCACCCAGAATGGATTTTCAAAGGTTTGCGCAACAATGTTCGCGATGTTCGTGCCGCTCTTATCCACAAAGTGAAAATTTTTCAAATGTATGACCACAAACACCAGTAAAAGAACACCGGTATACGGCATAGTGGCGGATCCGATGGTGCGTCCGCCCGCTCTTTTGCTGACGGCATAGCGCCCGCCCCGGGCGACGGTATTCTGATAGAACAGGGTCAGGCCGGTAAGAATGTGGATTATGGCGAGAACGGCGAGTCCCAGTTCCACGGCGGTAATCAGCGGTCCCAACGAATGTAGATGCGCGGCATATGAATTAAAGGCATCTTTTCCGCCGTAAATCGTCAGATTTCCCGCAAGATGTCCGGTCAAAAAGGCGCAGAATGCCAGACCGGTGACGGCCATCATCAGTTTTTTACCGATAGATGACCAGAAGGTTTGCTTCAACCAGTTCATTGTTTCCTCCATCTTAAGCATTGGACAAACCGATAAGGCAGGAAAAATTTTTATTATTGGTTCTGAGATTTTCTGTCAATAGAATTGTTGCGGCACGCGGTGTCGACAGGGTAATCTCGAATTAAATTCCAACAATAATTGCATTATAAATTTTTTTAAGACAATGAAATTCCAAAGCTCAAGCACCAAATTACAAATAAATCTCAAATCTCAATATTCAATGACCTAAACCTTCATCACAATTATATCGTGACGACTCGTAAACCCTGGTGTGCCGAAGATGATGCCCCTGGGCGCAGGAGTGGACGGTCCATTTGTTTGGGTTTTTGAATTTGGGTCATTGAGATTTGTTTGCGATTTGGTTTTTGGTGCTTGGAATTTTCATGATTTTTGCTAAATAAATAATTTTATCCAAATCAGTTAATCGTTTTTAAATTAACTGTACCCTGGTGGGGCCGGCTGCCCTTCACGGGCACCCCTTCTGCATTTGCGTCAGGTTGTCGTGCTGGTCCACCAGTCATCACGCTGGGTGCCCATAATTGCGTGCACGATTTTCCTGCCGGTTTCGGTTTTAACCCGCTTGATCACGTTTTCTATCCAGCCTAGGGGCGGTTTGTAACCAATATCCATCAGGTCCTTTAGCTCTAAGATCAGCGCCAGTTGGTCGGCGTCATGGGACAACTTGGCCTCGGTTGTCTGAGCCTCGTTGTATTCCCGAACGAGATTTAGCAGATTCTGGCCAAAAGCAAGTCCCCGGGCAGCATCTTCGAGTGCGGCCGGTTCATCGGCTTGAACGTATTTTTTATGGACGGTGTTCAGGTCTCCGGTCCTGGCTTCGGCAAGGTCATGGAGCAGGCACATGCTGATGAGTTTCAGGGCATCGGCGCCGGGTTCCAGCTGAGACATCACATAGGCAATGAAGGTCGTGCAAAAAGAATGTTCCGCCACCGACTCATGGCCGGCCCCCAGATAATGAAAACCTGAGCGGGGGATATCCTTCAGCATTTTGGCTTCAAACAGCAGGTTGGCAATATTTTTCATAAATATTCCTTTAGGTTGGATTGTTGAGATCGTTTGGATCGTTGAGATAGTTTAGATCGTTGAGATCGTTATATTCGGTTGAAATAGTTGGTTGTTCATAGCTCATGGCTGATGGATTACGCCGCGGGCGCTGCAGTATTTTTATAAAATCGAAAGGATTCCATAATTCGTCATTCCTTAGCGGCCTCCGTCCCTGAAGGCAAGCCAAAAATTGCCGGGAATGCCGCAAATTCCAAATAGGTTGACACCCTATCCATTTTCATATAAGTAATAACAGTTAAAACAGAAAGTTATTAATCTTGCTTATTTTCAATTGATACTTATATTTCAACAAACTTCAGATCCGATTCATACACCAAATCTGATGGAAAACGGAGCCCCTTATGACGGTTGGTAAAATTGATTTGATTCACATGATCGGCAATGCCGGTCTTGTGGTTCAGCTGGTGCTTTTATTGCTGTTGTTTTTTTCCGTAACTTCCTGGGCAATTATTTTAATTAAGTATCGTTACATCAGACGGGCATTCAGACAGTCGGCTGAATTCACGGAATTTTTTTGGAAAAGCCGCGATCTGTCCAATGCCTTCGCCAAAGCCAAACAGCTTCATGGAAGCCCGTTGGCCAGAATTTTTCGAATCGGTTATGTGGAGCTAAAAAAAACGAGCCAATCCGGCGAGCCGACGATTTCGGGCTCATCCCCGCCTGCCGGTGAAAAACTCCCTTTCAGTACCAGATTCGCCGGGATCGATAATGTGAAGCGGGCCTTGCGCCGGGCAACCAACACTGAAATGACCCGCATGACCCAAATGGTGGCCTTTTTGGCGACGACCGGCAACACCGCACCATTTATCGGTTTGTTCGGTACGGTCTGGGGCATTATCCACTCTTTCAGCGGAATCGGCCAACAAGGTTCAGCGAGTCTGGCGGTTGTTGCCCCCGGCATTTCCGAGGCGCTTGTGGCAACGGCCGCCGGTCTGGCGGCTGCCATACCGGCGGTGATTGCCTTTAATTTCTTTATGAATAAGATTCGTATCGTTGACACCGAGTTACAAAGCTTTGCCGCCGATTTTCTCAACATCATTGAACGGGATATTCTGCGTATCGAGAGGAGAAAAGGATGATCACCGGCGGCAGAAATAGTGAGTTGATGTCCGATATCAACGTGACCCCTTTCGTTGATGTCATGCTGGTCCTGCTGATCATTTTCATGGTCACCGCGCCCATGATGATCCAGGGCTTGGACGTTGATTTGCCCGAGGCCACGGCCAAACCGCTTGACTCCGAAAAGGAGCATCTGGTTATAACGATCAACAAAGAACAGCAGGTATTCATCAATGATTTTCAGGTAACGGTTGAGTCCTTGCAGGATAAGCTTATAAAAGTCGTTCAGGGTCGCAAGGATCGGGATGTTTATCTCAAAGCGGACAAGAGCATTCCGTATGGAATTGTCGTTCAAGTGATGGCGGAGATAAAGGCCGCCGGTGTTGAACAGCTTGGCATGATCACCGATCCGTCGGTTATCGAAAAGATACGCGAAGCACAAAAAAGCAAATAGCCGATGAAAACAATTTCTTCTGCGCATGCGTATCCGATGGGGCAGGACATTGATTCCCGTTCCATGGTATTGTACATTGGAATATCACTGTTATTTCATGTGATCTTCATTGGATCCGTTATTTTTATGCCCTCCGCCGCCGGCCGACCGAGATTGGGACCAGGGGCTATAAATGTCAATTTGGTTGCGATGCCCGGTCCTCCGGCAGCGGCACCGGCGCCGGCAGCCGAAGCTTCGGCCGCGCCGGCAACCAAACCGGCGGCTGTGCCGGTTGCCATACCAAAGAAGGAAGCAGAGCAAGCCCCGAAGGCGCCGGTTGTCGAACCGCCGCCTCCCAAACCACTGCCCGTTGTACCGGCTCCCCCTAAAACCGTGTCATTGGCGCCGAAAGAGGACAAGCCCAAGGCTAAACAATCACTCAAGAAAAAAACGATCGATCGCCAAAAAATTATCGATCAGGCGGTGGCCAAGGTCGAACAAAAGGTTGAAGAATCCCGCTCGGATTCCGTCCAACAAGCCATCGCGCGTTTGAAAAAAAAGGTGGCGCAAGGCGAGGCCGCTGGTTCTAAGCCGGACGCCGCAGCCAAAGAAACAACCAATGCAGCGGGAGCCGGGGTGCCCGGCGGAACCGGCGGCGGTGGCGGCAAAGGTGAGCTTGAGACCACCGACTTGTATAAGATTGAAGTTGCTTTTCAAGTCGAAAGAAATTGGGCTTTTTCGCAACAGCTGGCCGGAGACGATCGGGCCTTGCAGGCCAGCCTTGTATTCAAGGTTCTGCCGAGCGGTGAGATAACCGATATCCGGTTTACTCAAAAATCAGGCAATTCGTATTTGGATGATTCAGCTTACAAAGCGATCGTCAAAGCCAATCCGGTTTCACCGCATCCTGCAGGGGTCAATGTGCCGTATGTGATCGTGGGGCTCAGATTTACCCCGGAAGGGTTGAGAAAATAATCTAAGGTTCAAGTTTTAAAGTTTTAGAGGTGCAAAATTACGTTGGAGACAAGTCTGAGCGGTGGACTCTGAACCGGTCCACGTTTGTATTTTTTTATTGACTGGCTGATGCGGAGCAGGCATATATACCAGTAATTTTCAATTCATTTCAACATTGACAGCAGCGAAATGGTAATTATGGTGCGTTATCTGAGAAGTATTTTTACTATCGTTCTTGGGCTACTACTGATTGGGCCGGTTTTGGCGTTTGCGCAAAGCGACGCAGATCAGTATGAATACATAGATATCAGTAATCCTTTTTTACGGAAGATTCCATTGGCCGTCCCGCCGTTCAAAAATGTGACCGGAACTGCGGAAGAAATCCAATTGTCCAAATCATCTTCCGATCTGCTCGCGGCCAGCCTTGACTTTACCGGGTATTTCAAGATACTCGATCAGCAATCTTTTCTTTTCGATCCCGCCAAGGATGGCGTTATGACCCCCCAAATCAATTTCGCCAACTGGACGGTCCTCGGCGCCGAGCTGCTGGTCACCGGTCTTTTCGAGGTCAGTGACGGCAAAATTACGGCGGAACTCCGTCTATTTGATACCTTTAAGGCCAAGCGCATTTTGGGTAAAAAATATGGCGGCCGGCTGGCCGATCAGCGCAAAATCATTCATCGATTTTGCAGTGAAGTGATTCAGTATCTTGCCGGTCATCAAGGTCCGTTTGCCAGTAAAATCGCCTTTGTTTCCACCGGCACCGGAAATAAGGAAATTTACAGCTGCGAGTTTGATGGTTATGATCCTCAGCAGATTACCCGCAACCATTCAATTTCTTTGTTTCCGGCCTGGTCTTCTGACGGCAAATATCTGGCCTATACGTCGTATAAAGCGGGCCATCCCGATCTTTACATAAAAAATCTGGCCGAAATGCAGGAAATATCGGTCGCCAAAAAAGGCATCAATATTACGCCGGCCTGGGTTCCGGGCAAATTTGAGCTGGCCGCTACGCTTTCCTTCTCAGGTGACCAGGAAATTTATCTATTGACTGGCGAAGGAAAAATTATTAAAAGACTAACCGACATGCGGGGCAGCGATGTTTCACCCACCTGGTCCCCGGATGGCAAAAAGCTGGCGTTTGTTTCCAATCGGTCAGGCAATCCCCAAATTTATATAACGGACTTGGACACCGATCGGACCAGACGGTTAACCTATGACGGCAACTACAATACCCAGCCGAGCTGGTCTCCGAGCGGAGGAAAAATAGCCTACGCCTCATTCATAGACGGCCGGCACAATATTTGCGTGATTGATGTTGAAGGCTCGGAACCGCACCAACTAACCCATGAATCAGGAGATAACGAATCACCCTCATGGTCGCCTGATGGAAACCTTATCGTTTTCAGCTCAAACCGTGAGGGACCTTCTCGATTATATGTGATGACTGCGTTTGGCACTGATCAACGCCGGTTACTCAAGATGAACGGCGAACAGACTAACCCTAAATGGTCGACGAACGATTTCAATTACTAGATCTTTCCTAATGTGAAAGGAGGAAGAAATGCAAAAGAAGAAATGGATTTTATTGGCTTTGATGTTTGTTATTCCTGGATTGCTGGTTACCGTTTCATGTCAGAAAAAGGTGATTAATGCGACCCCTCAGCCGGTGGTCGAAGAAAAGAAGGTGGAAGAAAAACCGCCGGAGCCAGTTGTGGTACCCCCCAAGGCGCCTGATATGATGGTAATGCAGGAAGACATATATTTTGATTTTGATAAATCCACCCTGACCCCCGCAGCGCAGGATAACCTGCTGCGAAAGGCCGAATGGCTGCGCCAGAATTCCAATGCCACGATAACCATCGAGGGCAATTGTGATGATCGCGGCACCGAAGAGTACAACCTGGCGTTGGGGGACCGGCGCGCTGAAAGTGCCAAAGCTTTTCTGGTTGACCTGGGAATTGCTCCTGCCCGGATTTCGACCATCAGCTACGGCGAAGAAAGACCTGTCGACCCCCGCAATAATGAAGAAGCCTGGGCCAAAAACCGGCGCGACCATTTCGTGGTCAATTAGCAGGTGATTTTCCGGTTCTTGGGAAATGTCGCCCTTAAGGGGCGGCGAACCGGAAAGGGCGACGGTCCATAATTGTTTCAAATAGGCAGCCGGCGCCGGCCAAGCCGGTGCTTGCTGCCTTTTCACCGCCAAGCGGGGTAGGGCCGCGGGATATCTTTTGGCCAAGAATCCTAATTATTAAAGTATGGTGTGATGAAAATATCCGTTTTGAGATCTACTATCCTGTTGAATTTAGCATGTCTGTTGCTTTTATTCGGCTGCGTAAGTCAGAACGAAGTCACCTCGCTCGACACACGCTTGAGTGAGCTGGAACTTCGCAACTCCGAAACTCGCGAAAAAAGTGCTGCCTTGAAATCCGAGTTGCAAACTCGCGCGGGTGACGAACAGTCAGTGCGGCTTCAAATTGCTTCATTGCGGCAGCAGCTGGCCGGGCTCAATGAAGACGTCCGATCCTTAACCGGCCGAATCGAAGAACTTGAACATACGCTAAATCGCCAAACTCAAGAAAATACGGAGTCGACGGGCAGCCGGCAGGATCAGTTAGACCAACTGGCAAAAGACGCCAGATCGAATGACGAGCGTATTCTGCGCATTGAGCAGTACTTGAATTTTGAAACATCGGCGTCGGCGAAGGCACCGGAGAGCTCCTCTGCCAAAATCGCACCGGCCGAGCAGGTCAAAAAAGAGACCTCCGAAGATGAGATTTACCGGCAGGCGAAACAGGCTTTTGATCAGGGAGACTCCGACGCGGCCCGCAACAAATTCAGTGAACTTATCAAGCGCTATCCCAAATCGGAGCGCGCTGATAATGCCCAGTTCTGGATCGGTGAAATATATTATCGTGAAAAATGGTATGAAAAAGCCATCCTCGAGTATCAGAAAGTTATCGAGAATTATCCTAAAGGCAATAAAGTTCCGGCATCCCTTCTAAAGCAGGGTTTCGCGTTTCTAAATCTGGGTGATAAAGCCAATTCCCGCATCATTTTACAGGAGTTGATCAAAAAATATCCCCAAACGAACGAAGCAAAGATCGCCCAAGATAAACTTAAAGATCTGAATTGACATGAACGCGCGATGATAACAATCATCGGTATAGATCCCGGACTTTCAGCAACCGGTGTCGGAATCGTGCGAGGAATCGGATCAAAAATCTCAGGCTATTCTTTTGGCAGCATCAACACCCTCAAAAACAATTCATTGCCCAACCGCCTCGATCACATCTTTTCAAAAGTTCTGCAAATCTTAAAGGACGAAAAACCCGACCTCATGGTCATAGAGGACGTATTCTCCCTGTCCGAATACCCCAAGTCCGGCATAACACTGGGACAGGTAACAGGCGTGGTGATGTTGGCGGCATGCCAAGCCGGGGTATCGTCGGTCGAAATTGCCGTCCGTGAGGCCAAACAGGTTCTGACCGGAAACGGCAATGCCAGCAAGATGCAGCTGGAGGAATCCGTGCGGCATCGATTGCACCACCATTCGATCATACGGCCTTATCACGCCTCCGATGCTCTGGGACTTGCCCTAATCGGATTATATCGTTATCATAAGAACCATACCTGAAAGCGCGTTACGGGTTGCGGGTTTGCGGGTTACGGTTTGCGGGTTGCGGGCGAAGGGCGCATAGGGCATGGGGCACAGCGCATAGCATAAAAAAGCAGAGTGTTGCCGGAGGGTACTTCAAGTGTCGACTCCCGGTTGATGGTTGATAGGCGATATTTCATAGTTGATAGGTGATAGTTCATGTCTCCCTTCGACTCAATCAACTCAATCAACTATTTCAACCGAAATTAACAATCTCAACGATGCAAACGATTCAAAACATCCAAACAAAAGAAACGGATTTTGACTGGTGATCGGCTATCTCGAAGGTAAATTGTTAAAAAAAGAAGAGGATCGCGTGCTGATTCTCGCCAACCAGATTGGCTATGAAGTTCTGCTTCCGGCCGTTGTGATGAAATCTTTGCAAAACCAAAGTATCGGGGGGCAGGTTTCGCTTTATATTTATTTTCATCAAACCGAGCGACAACCGAAACCGGTTTTGATCGGCTTTAATCTTGAGGTCGAGCGCGAATTTTTCCAGTATTTTATTTCGGTGGAGGATATCGGCCCTTTAAAAGCCGCGAAAGCGCTGGAGGTTCCGGTCAGGGAAATCGCCACTGCCATCGAGTCCGGGGACATCGGCAAACTCACCCAACTAAAAGGCATCGGCCGGCGAACCGCACAAAAAATCATCGCCAGCCTGGGAGGTAAAATGGGTAAGTTCGCCCTGATTCGGACTGCCGAGAACCAGGAGCAGGCCCCCGCCGTGGAAGATTTCTCGCAACAGGTGCTGGACGTGATGGTTAAACAGCTCGGCCACAAACCGGCCGACGCCAAACAGATGATTGTCAATGCCATGCAGCGCAACCGTTCCATCACCTCCGCGGAAGCATTGTTTGATGAAGTGTATCGAGGAGAAAAAATGGAGGGCGAAGGAAATTGAAAATTGTAAATTGAAGATTGAATATTTGTGGAAGTCGCTGCGCTCCGTCATTTCTATTTTAATTATTTAAATCGATAGCATACCTTAAATATTCAATTTTAAATCTGCAATATTCAATCATTTAACACTTTCCACATTGGTTTTAAGATGGTAACTCTATTCGTATCACCACTTAATCGTAAGAGAACAACAGACCATGTCCGACGACATCATTTCATTTTCTTCCGATAAACAAGGCATCGTAACCAGCTCCCCCTTAGTCGAGGATCAGGAACCGGAAATATTGTCTCTGCGGCCTGAATACCTGGTGGATTATGTCGGTCAGTCGGAAGTGGTGGAAACGCTCAAGATCGCCATTGAAGCATCCTTGCAGCGCCGCGAGCCCATTGATCATGTTTTGCTGCACGGTCCGCCGGGCCTTGGGAAAACCACGCTGGCCCACATCATCGCCAATGAGATGGGAGGTAATTTGACCGTTACCTCCGGTCCGGCCCTGGAAAAAGGCGGAGATCTGATCGGGATGCTGACCCATCTTGAAAGCAGCGATATTCTTTTCATCGATGAAATTCATCGCATTCCCAAAGCCGTGGAAGAATTTCTCTATCCGGCGATGGAAGACTTTGCCATCGATTTTGTCTTCGACAAAGGCGTTCATGCCCGCAGCCACCGCTTTCAATTGAAACGCTTTACTTTGGTGGGGGCTACGACCCGGGTCGGGTTGCTCTCCGCACCGTTGCGGGACCGCTTCGGCATCTTCCGCAGCCTTGATTTCTATGCCGAACCTGATCTGGTGAAAATCACCAAACGTTCGGCAGCCCTGCTCGGAGTTGCCATCAACGAACAGGGCGCCGTTGAGCTGGCCAAACGATCGCGCGGGACACCGCGCATCGTGAATCGTTTGCTGAAGCGGGTAAGGGACTACAGCCAGGTCAGAGCGGACGGCAAAATTTCCAAAGAAACGGTGTCGGCCGCTCTTGAGCTGGAAGGTGTTGATGAGAAGGGACTGACCGACCTGGATCGCCGTTATTTGAATACGATTATCAAATTTTACCACGGCGGGCCGGTGGGAATTGAAGCCATCGCCGCCACATTGCAGGAAGAGTCCGACACTCTGGTGGATATCATCGAGCCTTACCTCTTAAAAATCGGGTTTGTTATCAGGACGTCTTCCGGTAGAAAGGCATCCGAGGCGTCTTTCCGACATCTGGGATTTAAAATTCAGACTAAGATATTTTAAAGATTATGTCCATCATAACGCTTCTGACCGATTTCGGCACCGAGGATGAGTATGTGGGGCTGATGAAAGGGGTTATCCTAACCATCAATCCGCAGGCTACCATCGTCGATATCACCCACCGGATCGGCAGCCAGGATGTGGCCCAAGCTGCTTTCACCATCGACGCTTCCTACCGATATTTTCCGGCGGGGAGCGTACATTTGGTCGTCGTTGATCCCGGCGTCGGTACCGGGCGGGGCCTGCTGGTCCTTAAAATGAGAAATCATTTTTTTATCGCACCCGACAATGGGATACTCACACTTTTATTGGCCGATGGCGGTTTAACTGCGCTCATTCGCCTCACCAATGCCGACTTTTTTTTACACCCGGTGAGCCGGACTTTCCACGGCCGGGATATCATGGCGCCGGTGGCCGCTCATCTATCCAATGGCGTGGAATTAAGCAAACTGGGCCCGGGAATGGATCCGCACGAAGCCGTTCGCCTGGCCGACCTTCAGGCGCGTCTGCTGCAGAACGGGCAGATCATCGGCAAAATTGTTGCGATCGACCATTTCGGCAATCTTATTTCAAATGTTGAGACACGGCAGCTGGCCGGATATGGTCAAACCGGACCGTTAACCAGGCTGACGATTAAAATCGGATCACACGTCATCCATGGGCTGTCTGAGACATACGGGGACGTTCAATCCGACACCCCCCTGGCGCTCATCGGGAGTCGCGGGTATCTGGAGATCGCAGTAAACTGCGGCAATGCCGCCCGGATGTTAAAAGCCCGCCGGGGCGATACCGTGCGGGTAGCCATTTGACAAGTCGCAGACAACGTGGTTGAATAAGTTTTAATAATCCACGGAAGAACCGGAATCAAAATATTTTTATAAGAAATTAAAATCAAGACTATAGTACAGCAATGGACAATTTCAGCGAAGCCTCGAAAAAGTCGGATCGTTTTTCGAATCCGGCCAAGCGTCCCAAACCTGCCGGGCGCTGGACCCTATTATTTATCGGCAATCACGGTCGAACCATAACCCTTAAGCGTTTCAAAGGGATGGTATTGCTGACCCTGCTTGTATTGTGCATATCCATTGCCATTACCGTCGGTCTCCTGTTCTTGAGCCTGAACATCCGTCAGGATAAAGCTCAGCTTGAATCTCAGATGAACGATTTAAAGTCCCAAATTAAGACGCTGCGATATGAAAAAGACGTTCTCATGACCCGCTTGGTCCTGGCCGAGTCGCATTCGAAAGAAAACGCGGGCAAAATTCAGGAAAAGCAGGAAGCATCCGATCCCGCGGCGGAGGCCGGAAATGACAGCGCAAAACCGGAGCAACCCACAGCGGTGACAGCTTCCCCGAAAGCAGCGCCGGTCCCGGAGCAAAATGAATCGGACGAGGCTGCCGGCCAAGCCGATACGCAATTGAGTGTGGCGTTGGAAGATTTTCAGTTGTCCCCGAAACCTGACGAAAATTTACTGCGCTTCCAGTTTAAAATAAAAAACACCAGCGCCAATTCTCAGCGTGTTTCAGGCCACACGGTTGTGGTGTTGAAAGGGGATCAAATATCGCAGGCAAAATGGATGGCCATTCCGGCAATGCCGCTGGTCGATGGAAAACCTACCGGCAGACACAAAGGGCATACTTTCGGCATTAATTATTTCAAAACCTTAAGATTCTCGTCGAATTATCCGAAATACCCGGATGAATATCAGGTTGCCACGGTCTATGTGTTCAGCCGCCGGGGAGAGCTGTTACTCGCAGAGGATTTTCCCGTTAAACTACCCCCCGCTTTCCATGAAGTCCCGGCGGAGTCTCCCGCTTCGGGCGAGACGTCGCCTTCGGCACCACCGGCAGCGTCCTCTGATGCGCCCCCTCCGGCCGCTGAAACGATAAATACACAGCCAAATACGACCACCCCGTAAAGTGAATTCTTAGCATTATACTAAAAAGCTTTCTTACCCTTTTATTATATGTATCTGATATGAAATAAAAAAAGAAACAATGCGCAGCCTAAAATAATTAATCCGCCAGGGCTTCGATTTAACTACTTACTTCAGTTTTCGAAGAGCAATTTACGAACCTGAATCTGCTATTTTTCAGGGCGGATTAATTAATTTGTTTTTTTGTTGCGGGACTCAAGCAAGGGGATGAAGGTTTTCAAATCAAAACTGATATCCCGGAAATTGTGAAATGTGATATCTGTAAAGGGTAGATTCAATTTCGATCGCAGGATTTCAAACACTTCAAAGTAGTTCAATACGATTCGCCGCTCCCATTGCATGCCGATTTTTATGGCGACTTCTTTGATTTCCTGTTTGTCGCCTTCGATTTCCAGAAAACTACCGAACGGCATTTCATCGATACAGCAGACGGTGCCTTTTAAAGTGTATGAATCGCGCCACTTCTCGTATATCTGTTCTTGGTGGTAGCCCAGCGATTCCAGAATTTGACCCATTATTGCAAAATCACTTACTTCGACTTCCAGCTCATTGAAAATTTTATAGTTAACATCGTTGACAACAGGCTCACATTTGTAAGTCAGCGTTGTTTTTGTGTCTTGGCGTAGTCTCAAAAGGGACTTTTTTTCGATCAAACTATTTGTCCGATCTTCAAAACGGATATTGGTTTCAAACGAACGTCCTGCGGAATACGCCCCGAGGGTGCGAATTCGTTCGCGGGTGGTTTTAAGGTCGGACAGGAAAAATTTGACTTCAACTTCCAAGGATTCCATTGCTGTTCGATTGCCTCCAACAACAAAGCGGCCTAATTTTAAGATTACTCCGGGAATTTTTCCGAGAGGGGTTCACGCAGCTGCCGGGCCGCTCGCAGATCTTTCGACTTAAACTGAATGCTGAAACCGCTTCAAATATTTTTTCATTTCTGGGCGGAAGACCGAGTTATAATACATTTACAGCGCTTGCTTTTGCAATGTAATTATCATGTTATTTAAATTAGTTTTTCCCTTGACACCGTTAAAATTAGTATATATAAATACTGATTCATTTAAAGATTGGAGTGGTAAACCGTGAAGAAATATACATACAGTGCTAAGAAATCGGATAATGATGGCAGGTGGTGTATGGTTGATGCCAGCGGCGCCGTTTTAGGTCGTCTGGCGTCTGTCGTGGCCGCGCGCCTGCAGGGCAAGCACAACCCCTTGTTTACGCCGCATGTCGATACCGGTGACTGGATCATCGTGATCAATGCCGACAAAGTAGTGCTTACCGGGAAAAAACTGGATCAAAAATGCTATTACCGGCACAGCGGGTATATCGGCGGTCTTAAGACGACCACTGCCAGAGAGCTCACCGAAAAACGTCCGGAAGATCTGGTGCGTTTTGCCGTCAAAGGCATGCTGCCCAAAAACAAACTCGGACGGAAGCAGTTCAAGAAGCTGAAAGTATATGCCGGAGACCGGCACCCGCATGAAGCTCAGAATCCTGAAGTTCTGGAAATATAAATAAAATTATTTTTAGGGGAATCCAATGGAGCAAGAAAACGTTTTTTATGCAACCGGCAGACGCAAGACCGCCATTGCCAGGACGTGGTTAAAACCGGGCAGCGGTGAGATCATCATTAACAATCGTCCGGTGGAAGAATTTTTTCCGATTGAGACCATACGCAATGAAATGACCCATCCGTTTAAAATTACCAATACCTTGGGTTCCTATGATGTTAGAGCAACTGTCGTCGGCGGCGGTGTATCCGGTCAGGCCGGCGCCGTTCGGCACGGCATAACCAGGGCCCTGGTATTGGCCAACCCTGATTTGAGAATACCGCTGAAAAAAGCCGGCTTTATCAAGCGCGATCCAAGAGTCAAGGAAAGAAAAAAATACGGTCAGCGCGGTGCGAGAGCCCGATTCCAGTTTTCCAAGCGCTAATCCATTTTTATTGACGCTCTATAAGGGAATAGACTATTGTCTATTCCCTTTTTTTATCCCGATACTTCAGCATTCCTGCGGTTTAAATTCAAAAGTCCCTTTGGGGGCGAGCCAACATGTGGTCCTCAGGGCCGGATTTTTTTACCAGACGGAGCAGGTGACTTTCACTTGTATTGCGGAGTGATTTGTGTCATAGATTTTTCGAGTTGCATCCGAAAAATGGAGGTAAAATCATGCCGGTAAATAAAATCGATCTGAATTCCGATTTGGGGGAAAGCTTCGGAAATTATAAACTCGGCCTGGATGAGCAGGTCATCCCGCTAATCAGCTCGGCCAACATTGCCTGCGGTTTTCACGCCGGCGATCCATCGGTGATGAAGCACACGGTGGCGATTGCCAAAGAAAACGGCGTGGCCCTCGGCGCCCATCCGGGATTTCCGGACCTGCTCGGCTTCGGCCGGCGCAATCTGGAAGCTTCCCTGGATGAAATCAAAGATTATGTAACTTACCAGATCGGCGCTCTTCAGGCATTTGCAACTGCCCAGGGGATGAAATTGCAGCATGTCAAACCCCACGGCGCCCTCTATAACATGGCCGTTCGGAATCCGGATATATGGCAAGCTGTTGCCCAGGCCGTTGCCGCCGTGGACAGGCGCCTTATTTTATTTGTCCTGGCCGGTTCCAATCGCCGGGATCTGGAAGCCATCGCCGCCGGAAACGGAATTCGCATGGCGTTTGAGTTCTTTGGCGACAGAGCTTACAATCCGGATGGATCTCTGGTTTCGCGCAAAGAACCCGGTGCGGTGATTCATGATCAACAGGCCGTGGCGGCAAAGGTTCTGAAGATGGTCAAGGAGGGCAGGGTGGTTTGCCGGGACGGCTCTGAAATTGAAATGGCGGCGGATACCATCTGTGTGCACGGCGACAACCCGGCTGCGGTGGCGTTGGTGAGAACAATCCGCGAGAGCCTGCAGGCATCAGGGGTCGAGATTGCTGCGCCGGAAACGTTTTTGTAGATGCGAATTTGGGCCGTGGCGCCTGGAAAGCCATGCTGATGAGAAATGGTATAAATTACAAATTCCAAGCACCAACTTCCAAATAAATTCCAAATCACAATGATCAATAACCGAAACCGGCAACCAAGCAGGTCCAGCTGGTTAGTTTTCGGTGTTAAGAACTCGCGTACGTTCGTGATCAGGGATCGCTTTTTTATAAGAAGCAATAACCAAAACCTGTTGAAGTGCAGTTTGGAATTTTGAATTTTGGGTATTGGAATTTGTTTGGGATTTGTTATTTGGAATTTGTAATTTTGATTAACGTCTGCCTCTAGAACTGAACCATATAGCCGGATGGTTCATGGGAAACTCCATGAGCCTCAATGGCATCTTAGCATGCTCTACAAAGAACCCATATTCCGTCTCATGGGAGACCGCGCCCTTCTGGTCGAACTGGGGGATGAAATCAGTCCCGCCGTGAACCAGAGCATTCAGGAACTTTTTGCCGGATTAGACATTCAAAAGCCCCAAGGGATTCTCGAACTGGTACCCAGCTACCGATCCTTGCTGGTGATCTGTGATCCATTGGTTGTATCCCTGGCGGATCTCAAGCTTACCATAATTGAAATCCACAATAATCTGGATAGATCGCAATTGCCGGCACCGCGGACGGTCAAAATCCCGGTGGTATACGGCGGCAATTACGGGCCGGACCTGGCAGCGGTGGCAGCGTATCACCACATGAGCGCCGAGGAGGTGATCGGTTATCATACCCAAACAACCTACCGGGTGTATATGATCGGCTTCACGCCGGGATATCCCTATCTGGGTGAACTGCCGGATGCCATTGCCACCCCGCGGCGCCAAACCCCGCGAACCCTGGTACCTAAAGGATCGGTGGGGATAGCCCAAAAGCAGACCGGCATTTACTCGGTTGACAGCCCGGGCGGGTGGCAGATTATCGGATGGACCCCCATCCCGCTCTTTGATTCGCGAAGCAATCCGCCGAGTCTGCTGGTAATGGGAGACCGGGTTGAATTTCATTCGATAACCGCTGAGGAAGCTGATCGATGGCAGCCGCACAGATTATAGAAATACTGTCGCCGGGTGCTTTGACATCGGTTCAGGATCTGGGGCGCTACGGCTACGGCCGGTTCGGCGTTGCGCCCAGCGGTGCGCTGGATGCATTTGCGCTTCGCGTCGCCAATCTGCTGGTCGGCAATCGCCAGGATCAGGCCTGCCTGGAGTCGATGCTGCTGGGCCCGAGGGCCAGGGTTTTAACCGATATCGTGGCGGCTGTTGCGGGCGGCGACTTGCAGCCCCGGCGCAACGGGCAGCCGATCCGGATGTGGCAGCCCTATGTGTTTAAAAGAGACGACATCTTGTCATTCAGGACGCCGCTCAGCGGGTTCAGGGCCTATATTGCCGTTGCCGGCGGCATCGATGTACCGGTTGTCATGGGCAGCAGGTCAACCAATCTGCCCTCCGGCTTGGGCGGTTATCAGGGACGGCAGTTGAGAAAAGGCGATGTCCTGCGGTCGGAATCGACCGGCTGTGATGTGGACATTACCGGTCGTGTCATTAATTCCGGCTGGATTCCGCAATATTCAAACAAATGGATTTTACGGGTGGTCTGGGGGCCGCAGGATGACCATTTTCCGTCTAAAAGCCGGGATCTTTTTTTGAACTCCGTTTTTAAAATGTCGCCCGAATCCGATCGAACCGGCATCCGGCTGCAGGGCCAGGCGATACCGCCCAACGCAGACATCGCAGAATCGATCATTTCAGAGGGCGTCGTCTCGGGTTCCATTCAGATTCCGGGCGACGGCCAACCCATTATTATTTTAGGGGAGACGGTGACCGGCGGCTACCGTAAAATTGCCACCGTGATTTCAGCCGATCTGCCGCTGCTGGGCCAAATCAAACCGGGCGATGAAATACGATTCACCGCTGTTTCTTTGGAAGCGTCCTATCGAGCACTGCGGGAAACGGAAGACCTGATCCGCCGAATCGAACAGAGCTTATCGGTTTGAAGCTTTTTTGGTGGTAATTGAACCGACAGGCATCAAACAAAGGAGGATGGAAAATGGCAACCAACAACTATAAGATGTACATCAATGGTGAGTGGGTTGGCAAAAATGAAAATTTTGCCGATTATAATCCTGCCAACGGGGCCGTCTGGGCCGAAATTTCCAACGGCACGCGCGATGATGCGAAAAAAGCCATTGCGGCCGCGGCCGCCGCGCAGGCAGAATGGGCGGCTTTGCCTCACCCGCAGCGGGCCGGCTATCTGCTGAAGGCAGCCGATCTGCTGGAAAAGCGCCAGATGGATTTCGTAAACGCGCTGATCGATGAAGGCGGGGGGTGGATCGGCAAGGGCATGTTTGAGAGCGGCTATACGCCCGGCATCTTTCGGTCCGCCGCCGCCGCGGTCTACCAGATGACCGGCGAGATCCTGCCTTCGGACCACGGCAAAATAAGCATGGTGGTCCGCCAGCCGCTGGGCGTCGTGTCGGTGATCTCGCCGTGGAATTTTCCGCTGTTGCTTTCTGCGCGCGGCTTGGCGGTCGCCCTGGCGGTGGGCAACACGGTCGTGCTGAAGCCTTCGGAGGAAACCCCGGTGGCCGGCGGCCTGCTGATCGCAGAACTCTTCGAGGAAGTTAAACTGCCGAAAGGGGTTTTTAATGTGGTGACCTGTTCACGGGACAATGTGGCCGAGGTCGGTGATGAAATGGTAGTCAATCCGCGGGTGGGTGCCGTCAGCTTTACCGGATCGACAGCCGTCGGCAGGCAGTTGGCCGCCAAAGCCGGGCAGCTGCTCAAGAAAGTCTGTATGGAACTGGGCGGCAAAGATTCCCTGATCATTCTCGATGACGCCGACATGGAACTGGCACTGAATGCAGCCACGTTCGGCACCTTTATGCACCAGGGACAGATCTGTATGTCGGTGGAGAAAATCATCGTCGATGAATCGATTGCCGACGAGTTTACCGAGCGGTTTGTGGCCAAGGTGAAAACGCTCAATGTCGGCAACCCCCGGGAGATGCCCAATGTGATCGGGCCGATTATCAACCAGCGGCAGCTGGATAAAATTCACGGGCAGGTTACCGATGCCGTCGAAAAAGGTGCCCGGCTTTTGACGGGCGGCACTTTCGAAGGTTTGTTTTACCGGCCGACGGTACTGACCGGCATCAAACCTGAAATGCGCATTTATCAGGAAGAAAACTTCGGTCCGGTGGCACCGATTATTACGGTCAAGGGTGTCGATGAAGCGGTTGCGGTGGCCAATGATTCGGAGTACGGCCTTTCAGCGGGCATTATCACGCGCGACGAGGAAAAGGGTCTTGCGGTAGCCCATCGCCTGCAAACGGGCATGGCGCACGTCAATGACAGTTCGGTGAATGACGAGCCGCATGTGCCGTTTGGCGGCGTTAAAAACAGCGGCCTCGGACGCCACGGCGGCAGGGCATCCGTGGAGGCCTTTACCGAGCTTCGCTGGTTGACGCTGGAGCGGGGCGGCACGCATTATCCGCCGCCGTTCGTCGTGTAGACGATCGTCCAAACATCTAAAAAAGGAAAGGATGTAGTATGGAACACTACAGGCTTTTTATCAACGGGGAATTTGTCGATGCTCAAAGCGGTGAGACTTTCGAATCCATTGATCCGGGAACCGGGCTTGCTATTGCCACCGTAGCAAAGGCCGGCGCGGCCGAGGCCGAAGCGGCCATCTCCGCGGCGCGGCGGGCGTTCGACAGCGGGACCTGGAGCGGGCTGACACCGGCCGCCCGGGCGGAAAAGATCTATGATTTTGCCGATCAGATCACCCAACAAACCTTGCGTCTGGCGGTCACCGAAGCCATGGATTCCGGCCAGGTCATCGGACTGACCAAGTACTGGGGCATGCTCGGCTCCCAGCTGCTGCGCAATTTCGCCCACTATGCGGCCACCAGGTTCCCCTGGGAAGAAGAAATTCCCTATGCCGGCAACGTCTTTGCCCCCGGTCGCGACTTTATCCGCCGCGAACCGGTGGGTGTCTGTGTGGGAATCATCCCGTGGAATTTTCCGCTGAGCATGGCTTTTTGGAAGATCGGCCAGGCCATTGCGATGGGCAACACCATCGTGTTGAAACCGGCCTCGTCTACCCCTCTCGGCGCTCTCATCATCGCGGAGGCCGCCCAGGCAGCCGGCATTCCCAAGGGAGTCGTCAACATCCTGGCCGGGCCGGGCGCGGAACTGGGCCAAATCCTCTGCACCCATCCCGCCGTAGACAAAATTGCCTTTACCGGCAGTACGCAGGTCGGACGGCAAATCATGAAAATGGCCGCCGATACGGTCAAAAAAGTCACCCTCGAGCTGGGCGGCAAGTCAGCCAATATCATCCTCGACGATGCCGATATGGACCTGGCGGTCGAAGGCGCCTGCTTCGGCACATTTTTTCACCAGGGGCAGGTCTGCGACTCCGGCACCCGTGTCCTGGTTTCGTCCGGGATTTACGATGAGTTTATCGACCGGATGAAAAAACGCACCGAGAATCTGCGGGTCGGCTATCAGCTGGATCCGGCATCCCACCTGGGTCCGTTGGTCAATGCCACCCAGCTGGCCACGGTGGAACGCTATGTTGCCCTGGGACGTGAAGAAGGCGCGCAGCTGCTGACCGGCGGTCGTCGGATCGAAATTGCCGGGATGGCGAACGGGTTCTATTTTGCGCCCACCGTCTTTGCGGACGCCAGGAACAGTATGCGCATCGCCCGGGAAGAGATTTTCGGGCCGGTGGTCTGTGTTTTAAAATTCGACAGCGACGAAGAAGCCGTCGCGATCGCCAATGACTCCATGTACGGTCTGGCCGGCGGCGTGTTTTCCGGCAGCAACGCGCGCGCCGATCGCATCGCCCGCCGGATTCAAACCGGGACCATGTGGATCAATAACTACCACGCCTTCGGCGATTTTTGTCCTTTCGGCGGGTACAAGCAGTCCGGCGTCGGCCGGGAGCTGGGCCACAGCGGGTTGGCCGAATACACCCAGATCAAACGGCTGCATGTAACCGCCAGCGCGGATCACCAGAGCAATTTTACCATGAAAATACTCGCCGACGATCCGCGGGTGCCCTTTATGCAATATATTTCACCTACCCTGGTCATCTCCGGCCACGGGTGTTTGTCTTCAATTTACAAGGAAGTTGTCAGGCTCAACTGCCGCCGGGCGCTGATCCTGACCGATGCCGGCGTCCGCCAGGCCGGATTGACGCGCCTGGTCGAGGAAGCTCTGGCGGATTTTTGCGTAGGCGTCTTTGACGCCATCTCGCAGGATACCGATCTGGCTACAGTGGATGCAGCCGTGGCATTGGCCCATGAAAGACAGGCAGACTGCATCGTCAGTGTGGGCGGCGGCAGCGTCATCGATACGGGCAAGGCGGTCTGCGTGACCCTGAAAAACGGGGGCCGCGCAAATGACCATATCGCCCTGATGCGGCTTAGCGAGCCGCAGACGCCGCATATCGTGGTTCCCACGACCTCGGGCACCGGCAGCGAAGTAACCAGTGCGGCCGTTATAAAAAGCAAGACGGCGGGGCGCAAGGTTTATATCGTCGATAACTATATCGTTCCGAATACGGCCATCCTGGACCCCCGTTTTACCATGACCCTGCCGGCATTTTTGACTGCCAGCACTGCCATGGATGCCATGACCCATGCCGTGGAAGCGCTGACCAGCATCATGTCAAACCCCATTTGCGATGGACACGCCCTACACGCCATCCGTTTAATCGCAGAAAATCTGCCCAAAGTCATTGCCGACGGGAAAGATGAAAAGGCCCGCATCAATATGCAGCTGGCTGCTACCATGGCCGGTTGGGCCTTCAATATTGCCCAGGTAGGGCTGGCCCACTCCATGGCACACACGGTGGGCATGCTGCACAACGTTCCCCACGGAGCGGCCTGCGGCATCGTCCTGCCGGCGGTGATGCGCTATAACGTCGATCATGCCGCCGTCAAGCTGGCTCTGGTGGCCCAGGCGCTGGGAGTCAACATTCACGGCCTGCAGGAACGCGAAGCGGCTCTGGCCGCTGCCGATGCCGTGGAAGCGCTGATGAAGGCCGCGGGCCATCCGCTGAAATTACGCGACGTGGGCGTTCCGGAAGAAGGCTTGGATCTGGCTGCTTTTCACGCGATTGCCGACACGCCTTCGCTTTTTAATGCGCGACCGGTCAATGATCCGGGGCAGGTGGCCCAGCTTTTCCGGCAGGTATACTAGGTTTCTACGGTACTATTGCTATAAATAGGTTAATATACTGCTGACAAAAGTTCTTAAAAACCTGGACCTGGAGTACTGGAGCATTGGAGTATTGGAGTATTGAAAAATAAGCCATCAATACTTCAGGCATCACTCCATCACTCCAGCACTCCAACATGTCCGGAAGAAATCACGCCTCGGCGTAACGAAGTCGGCCATTCGGAAATTTTATGACTTTATTCGATACAGGATAACTCCTATGAGCAAAATGATCATTAAAGGATCCTTCGTCGCTTTGATCACGCCCTTTAAAAACGACGGTTCGGTCGATATAGAGGGATTCCGCCAACTGATTGAATTTCAGGCGCGCAACGGCACCAGCGCGCTATTGATCATGGGCTCGACCGGTGAAGTGTCGCTGCTCTCAGGGGAAGAGCGGCAGCAGGTCATCTCCGAAACAGTGGCGTTCAGAAAAGCCGGCCTGCCGCTTTTCTACGGCTGTACCGGCAACAACACCCGGGAGACGATCAGGATGGTTGAATACGCCGCCAAGGCCGGGGCCGATGGTGCCATCATCACTGTCCCATCCTACATCTATGCTCCGGTTGAGGCTGCGATCATGTATTTTATGGAAGTGGCCGACGCCAGCCCCATTCCGGTGGGAATTTACAATAACCCGGTGCGCGTAGGCACGGACCTGCCGCCGGAAGCCATCATTGAACTGGCCGGTCACCCCAATATCGTCATCGACAAAGAGGCCATGGCCCGCCCCGGCCAGATTGCCCAAATTCTGGCAGCTGAAAAAGAAATGTCGCTGATGTGCTGCGACTCGCCAAACCTGGGCCTGGTGCCGGCGGTAATGTCCCTGGGCGGCCAGGGAACCGCCAATATGTCGGGCAATATTGCACCGCGGGAGATGGCCGCTATCTCCAAACCCTGGGAGACCTATGCGGATGCGGTCAATTTCCGGCAGACCTACCTGAAAATGCTGCCCCTGATTCAGTTCAACTATTGCCGGGTGAATCCGGTGCCGGTGAAATCCCTTGCCAAAGCCCTTGGAATGCCGGCGGGCGACCTGCGCAAACCCTATCTGAATATGACCGGCCCGGCGTTGCAGCGCGGAGTGGAAATCGTAAAAAAACTGGGTTTGGTCGCGCAGTACGATTTTCAGATCAATGAGAATGATTTCGCGGATCAGCAAGCATCTGCCTCGCTGAATGCATCGGCAGCCTCCCAGGTGCAGACGAATCCGGGGAAATGCTTTATCGGTTGAAGGTTATCAATATAGATAGATCCGTTTGATATGTGAATGCCGTTCGTTAACTATCTGCTGTATACAAGGAGTCGTTATGACATTTCAGGAGGTGCTGGCCAAAGTCGTTGACTGGCTTCAGCACAGCGAACGGGTCTCCTATCGGGCAATCAAACGGCAGTTTGAGCTGGATGATGAATACCTTGACGATCTGAAGGAGGCAATCCTCTTTGCGCACCCCCAGGTTGTCGATGAAGAAGCGCGGGGTCTGGTCTGGACTAATGAAGCCAGCCCACCGCCCGAGTCGATTCCCGGACCTATTCCTCCAAAAGAAATGCCTCGAGACAACCACAACACACAAAGCGAAGTCCAGCCGTCCACGTCTTATACTTCGGATGCCGAACTCCGCCAACTGACCGTAATGTTTTGCGACCTTGCAGAATCGACCAGTCTTTCCGGCCGATTGGAGCCGGAAGAATATCGGGAGGTGGTTCGGGCCTACCAATCCGCCTGTGAGAAAGCCATCCAATCCTATGATGCCTATACCGCCCAGCACCTTGGGGATGGGATGCTTATCTATTTTGGTTTCCCGCAGGCCCATGAAGATGACGCCCTGCGAGCCGTGCGGGCAGGTCTGGATTTAATAAAGGCCATCGGGTCCCTCAACCCTCAGTTGCATCGAGACAAAGGCATCCGACTCGAGGTGCGCATCGGCGTTCATACCGGGCCGGTTGTCGTCGGCCAGATCGGTTCGGGTGCACGGCAGGAACTGCTTGCCTTGGGGGAGACGCCGAATATTGCAGCACGCATCCAGGGGATTGCAGCGCCCGACACGGTTGCAGTCAGCTCAACGACTTTTAAGATGGTTGAAGGATACTTCACGGCGAAGGACCTGGGGCTTCAGCCGGTGAAGGGTATCGCAGCGCCGATGCAGATTTACAGCATCCTGGGGGAAAGCGGCGTCCAAAGCCGGCTTGACGTAGCCCTAATAAGAGGACTTACACCGTTGGTTGGACGCGAATCGGAAGCCAATCTGCTCTTCGAACGATGGGACCAAGTAAAAGAGGGGATGGGACAAGCCGTGCTGCTGACAGGTGAAGGCGGGATCGGGAAGTCGCGCTTGCTCCAGGTCATGAAAGCGCACATCAGAGGTAAAACTTGAAGCAGAAGTTGAAGCCTGCTTTCAGCAAGCCATCGAAATAGCCCGACAACAGTCGGCGAAGTCCTGGGAATTGCGGGCGGCCACGAGCTTAAGCCGTTTATGGCAAAAGCCGGGTAAAAAGGCCAGGGCCCTTTCGCTGCTGCAGGAAATCTACGACTGGTTCAAGGAGGGGTTTGATACAGCCGATCTGAAAGAGGCCAAAGCGCTCCTTGAAGAATTGTCCGAAGAGAAATAGGCGCATCTACAGGGATAGTTGATCTTTATGGCAATGCACTCGGCTGCCGACAAAATCCAAAGGGCGGTTCAAAAGCGCAACCGCCCTTTCAACGAGAGGATAAAAAAGGTCAATGCGGCCTCCCGCCTCTCGATATCTAATTTTTAGCCGAAAACACCGAATCGGAACTGGATCTCGAATTGCCTGTCAGACAAAATTTCACAAATTTTTTTTCGGCCTCCTTAAAACTATTTTCCGAATAAAAATAAATATTTTCAGGCCGTCTAAATTCTTTACGGCATTTTTGGATCAACAAGCGGATCCCTTGATCTGTGTTCGAGTTATTGGCCATGATAAAACCGTTTCGCATTTAGTCATTGTTTTTTTACAAAATATATGCCAGGTTCAAATCTTGTCAAGCTGTGAAAATTGCCTGAAACTCGCAAAAGGAGACAGACCATGAAAAAGACGCTTATGGTAATTTTAACTTTAGTTATCGGGCTTGCGCTGCTCAGCGCTGTCAACGGATGCACCAGTTACTACATGGTCAAGGACCCCGGGAACGACAAGGTGTATTACACTACCCAGATCGATCGCAACAAGAGTGGCAGCATTCGTTTCGTCGATGAAAACTCTCAGAGCGTCGTCACGCTGCAAGACTCGGCGGTCACTGAAATCAACTCGGAAGAGTTCAAAGCCAACACAAAGAAGAAATGACGCCGCCGGTGCCGGGAGCGTCACTTGCAGCTATCGAGGCCCCGGCCATTTAGTTCAACCCAACACGAGAAGGAGAGGTGAAGCCCAAATGGGTTTAATCATAATCGAATTGAGACATAGAAAGTGTGCAATAATTCGTGGTTATTCGTGCCCATTCGTGTTCGTGGCTAACGAATCTTTAAAGGGATAGTATCCTACTATCCTGCAGCAAACCTAAATCCCCAGAAACGCTTTTCGGAACAAATCGCTGTCCAGCAACTCCCGGCCGGAGCCTTCGCCGACGATGCGACCGGTCTGCAGCACATATCCGCGGTCGGCCAGATCCAGGGCTTCACGCACGTTCTGCTCCACCAGCAAAATGGTGATGCCTTCTGCTTTGAGCCGGCGAACCGTGTCGAGAACTTCATCCACCAGAATCGGAGCCAGGCCCAGTGAAGGTTCGTCCAGCATCAGAATCTGGGGGTTGGACATCAAGCCGCGGCCGATGGCCACCATCTGCTGTTCGCCGCCGGAAAGCGTTGAAGCCGGCTGGTTGCGGCGCTCCTTTAGCCTCGGAAATAGCTTGTAGACGAAATTTAAATTCTCTTTGATCTGATTTTTTTCATCCAGAACATACGCCCCCAGGTAAAGGTTTTCCTCCACCGACAACGGGCTGAAAAGCATTTTTTCCTCCGGAACATACACGATTCCCAGGCGGACGATGGCCTCCGTGTGCCGCGTTTGAATTTCCTCGCCTTTAAAACGGATCCGGCCTTCAAAGGCGTGTTGGGTTCCCATGACGGCCCGCAGCAGGGTCGATTTGCCCGCCCCGTTGGAACCCAGCACACAAACGGTTTCGGCCTGATTCACCTGAAGCGAGATGCCCTGCAGGACCGGCAGGCCGGAATACCGGACTTTGATGTTTTCGAGTATCGAGAATTGGATCACTCATCGAAATTGTCTCCGCTGCGGCATGATCAAGAAATATTGGAAAATTGGAAGGCAGATTCTGTTTGATAATACCTTATGTTAATGCGCCGACGCTTAAAATCACAAATTACAAGCACCAAATTACAAATAAATCTCAAATTCCAATAATCAATGACCGAAACCACTAGTTTTGAATTTTGAATTTTGGTCATTGTTATTTGTTTGTTATTTGTGATTTGTCATTTATACTGCTCCGATATTCAAGGCCTCATGTCCTCATAGGCATCAACGCTAACTTAGAAGTTTACAAATAGGTATCTTCTGCATGTTCCTTTGCATAGCGCTTTCCCAGATAGGCCTGGATTACACCGGGATCTTTGGCGACTTCAGACGGGTTGCCGTCTGCAATTTTTTGGCCGTAGTCCAGGACAACGATGCGGTCGCTTATTTTCATTACCAGATCCATGACGTGCTCGATCAACATGACGGTCACCCCCAGATCGTTATGGATGCCACGAATGCTGGACATGATTTCTTCAATTTCGCCGGGATTCAGGCCGGCTGCCACTTCATCCAGCAGCAGGAGCTTGGGACCCGAGCCCAAGGCGGTGGCCATGGTGACCCGTTTCTGGGCGGCCACTGGCAGCTCACTGACCAGGTAATTGGAAAGCTCCTTCAATTTTAAAAAATCCAGGATTTCCGCTGCGCGGGATTTGGCCTCCGAACGGGAGCGGGCCCGCATGAAACAGCCGACCATCACGTTTTCTTCAACATTCAGATCGCCGGAGGCAGCGTAGACCTGAAAGGTGCGGGCCAGGCCCCGGCGGGCGACTTCATGGGCTTTTAAATCCGTGACGTCGTCACCGTCGAAAAGGATCCGGCCCGAGGTCAGGGGGTGTAACCCGCTGATACAGTTGAAGAGCGTGGTTTTGCCGGCGCCGTTGGGCCCGATCAGTCCCAGCAGCTCTCCTTTTTGCATGGCAAACGATATATTGTTGTTGGCCCTCAATCCGCCAAAATATTTGGTGACATTTCGCACATCCAGCAGCGCCATTATTTGCGTTTCCTCCGCCGTATTTTTTCAACGATACCCCAGATCCCGCGGGGTTCAAATGCCGAAACGACCATAATGATCAGGGCATAAATAACCAGATCGATACCTGCCAGTCCCGCAGTTGCCCCCAGCCATTCCTTGAGATAGCTCTTTAGCGGGATCAGAATGCCGGCCCCGATGATCGGCCCCCACAACGATCCGGCCCCTCCCAGCATGGCCATCAGGGCGATCAGAATTGAAATCGACAGGCTCATGGTGTCTTCCGGCTCGATATTCTTGATGTAGCAGGCATGAAAGGACCCTACCACGCTCACAAAGCTGGTGGCGATGGCATAGGTTTTGACCTTGGCCCAGCGCACATTGACCCCCAGCGAGCGGGCCACATCCTCATTGTCCTTGATGGATCGCAGCTGGTATCCCAGGCGGGATTTGCGAAACCAGTTGATATACAGAATTCCGGCCAGAAAAAAACCTAAAAGGATGTAGTAATAATAAATGTCTTCCTTGAAAATCAGCCGTAAAAAATCCGGGGGCGGATATTTGATGGGGGAAATTTCCAGACCCCGGGCAGCTCCCACAAAATTCCAAACCTCAAAGAGATCTTTGAGCACCAACGATGTGGCGATCGTGGCAATGGCAAAATAATGGCCTTTGAGACGGAAGAGGGGGTATCCGATGATAAAGGACCAGGCGACGGAAAAGCACACCCCGATGGGCATGGATACCCAGAATGGGATATTCCAGCGAATCAGCATGACCGCGGTGGTATACGCCCCGATTCCCACATACTGGGCCTTGCCCAGATCCACTTGTCCGCCGTATCCGCCGATGGTGTTCCAGCCCATGCCGTAAAGGGAGAACATCATAAACTGGATCATGGTGGCCATGGCAAAGGAGGAGAGCGACAGCAGTGGAAAGATCAGCAAGAACATCAACACCGCCCCGGCCACCGTCAGATCGATGCGGGGAAAGTCGGAAAAGTCTAACGTGTTTTTTATTGTTTCCATCCAAACAAGCCCCTGGGACGGATTATCATGATCAGAAAATACGCCAGGTAAACCCACATGTACTTAAACGATGTCATGGGAACATTGGCCATCCAGTCGATATTAAAGGTATAGGTGATAAAATCCCAAAAGCCCGGAATTTCCATAATCAGGCCCACCACGATTCCGGCAAAAAAAGCGCCGGGCACGCTGCCGAATCCGCCCAGGGCCACGATGGCAAAAGCGATCATGGTAAACAGCAGCCCGATGAACGGGCTCACCGACCAGAAGTTGACAATGAGCGCCCCGGCGATGCAAACCGTGGCGCCTCCGATTCCCCAGGCCAGGGCATTCATCCGCTCGGTCGGTATGCCCATATAGCGAGCGCCCTGTGCATTGAGGGCCGTGGCTCTTAAAGCATTGCCGATTTTGGTGCGGTGCATCATCCACCAGACCCCCCAGAAGGACAGCACGGAAAGTGCGGCCGCGGCCAGCTTGGTGGCCGGCAGGATGACGCCCATGCCGATATCGAAACTTTTGCCGACCAGGATGCCGTGATGCAAGGCGCGGTCTTCCGAACCGAAAATCAGCAGCGCCAGATTTCTTAAAAGCAGCATCAGGCCGAACGTGCCCAGCAATTGCGCAATCATCGGGCCGCGCAACAAAAATTTCACAAAACCGGCATAACATGCTACGCCCAGCAAAAATCCGACGAGCGCGGCAACCGGCAGCGTCAGCAATGGATCGATACCCGTGGCCTGGGCCGTCAGCAGGCCGGTATACATGCCGATCATCAGGAATTCGCCATGGGCAAAATTAACGATGTCCATGACACCGAAAATGATAGTCAATCCCAAGGCCACCATTGCCAGGACCATGCCCAGCAACAGACCGGCGACGATGGAGCTTAGCAGGATGTCCATATAGTTAAAATGCCTAAATTCTAAAATGCCTAAAATTACGGCACTGTCAAATTACCAGGACTTTGGGACTAGTTGGGGAGTGTCGGAGTATTGGAATGTTGGCGTATTGGTATTTTCCATTACTCCATTACTCCATTACTCCAGTTCCAATACAGACTAATATCCCCCAACCCACCCCTCTAAAACAAAGAGGGACGGGTTGGGGGGGGCAGATATAAATTTTCACTAAAACTTCTGGAAGGGATAAATCATGTCGGCTGAAGCGACATCAAAGGGGTAGACGATCTCCAGCACGATCTGGCCGTCGGCGCTTTTTTGGTACTGTCCGATCAGGCCGGAGCCCAGTGTATTCTGGCCGAGCTCATCCCCGGAGGTGGAAAATTTAATTCCGGCCCACGGCACTACAAGCTCGCTGCCCGGAATGTCTATCTCATTGGCGGCCTTTTGGATGGCAGCCGGTTCGGTCGATGCGGATTTTTCCAGCACCTGCACCCAGGTTTGCAGACCGGTGAAGGATCGGGCGGAGGCGCCGGTCAGATCATTGCCGGTTTTAGCCTTGTAAAGCGCGTTGACCTGTCCGGCAACCTTTTTCAGCTGAACGACCTGGGGCAGAAATACGGTGCGGGTCAGAATACCGACGACACTGTCCCTAGCGTCGTCGCGGAATTCCGGCACCTCGAATCCGGCGTCCTGACCCCAGATGATCTTCGGTTGGGCCTTCTGAGCCTTCATCGTTTTGATCATCAGAATGGCGTCCGAGGTGTAGGAGGCAAACAACATCACATCTGCACGGGAGGCTTTTAAAGACCGCACCTCACTGGAGAGATCGGGTGCTTCCTTGGCATACAGCATGGATTTTCGCAAATTGTAGCCGTAATCTTGGCAAACTTCTGAATCACTTCCGAGACAAATGAGCCCCATTCGGTTTTTTCGCAGGCCGAGGATAGGTTCATGATATCTTTTTTGGGGACTGCCGCAACCCCTCTAACCTTACCCTCGGTCAGGCCTTTTAAGAATTCAAAGAGGTCTTTGGTGAACCAGACGTCGTGGGGGGTCGTGCGCCAGAACCATTTGAAACCGCGTTGGGTCAGGGACGGGGACGTGGATGAACCGTTGATCATGGGAACGCCGTACTGTTCGGCGACGGCACTGACGGTTTTGGTGACGGAGCTGTGGTAACAGCCCAGCAGACCATCCACCTTGTCATCCAATATCAGTTTCTTGGCCAGGTCGGCTCCCAAGGTGGGATTTCCCTCATGATCCTTGAAGATGATTTCAATCTTGGCTCCACCCATGCTTTTGATGCCGGCGTTTCTGGCCATGCTCATATCGATATCAGCCATCGCATTATTGGCGATCTCCACGGCGAGCTCCACGCCGGCGCGCAGCTCGCGACCGGCCGCAGCCGCACCGCCGGTCAGCGGATAGAGGGCGCCGATTTTAATTGTCTTTTGCGCCAGAACCCCCGCCGGGAAAATCATCCCGATCGCCAATATCAGACTCAACAGGCCCAATCCGTATCTCAAAACTTTTTTCATACCAAAACCTCCTTTCAGATTTTATGAGCGCCTAATTTTAAGGTCGGTGTGTATCTATGATTCAGATTCAAAATCTTTATAGGAATCATTGCAGCCTGTCAAGGTTCAAACAGCTATTTAAATCAGGTGGTCGGGGTGAGATGGGATGGGGCTGCGGGAAAATAAAGCGATTGCGTTTGAAGGAGGCGTCAGTTGTTGGTTGTCGGTTGAAAGTTGGTTTATTCGAGTTCGTGCTTTCGTGATTAATTTCTTTTTTAGCTCCAGCTTACCCGGGTTAGGTAAGTTGCCTCAGGACTTGGCGGCAGGCTTGCGGCTTGACCGTTTCTTTTTCTTTCTCAGCGGCAGTGCCTGCTGAATTTTTTTCATCCCATCCTCAAGGCCAGGCAGGTTGATCTTGCTATCGACAAGCGTTTCTTGCAGCGCCCGTTGAAAAGACTCGATCTGCCAGTCTTCCGAGTGGCTGATGCCCTCGTCCAGATAGCTGAGGAAACCGTCCCGGTCCCCCTGGTACAGCTTCATTTCGGCAAGGTCATAGTAACACCAGGGTATGTCTGTGGGCGGTTCCGTCAGGCTCTGGCTCTTTCGCAATTCCTCCGCGGCCAGCAACTGTTCTTTCCGGTTCGCCAGATTTATTTTTTCGGTCGTCTTTGCCTCCAGCTTAAGAGCATTGAGAAGGGGGTACGGGTGCCAATTTGAGACTTCTGCGGCTCGCTGGTATTTCTCGTAAGCGCCGGAAAAGTCCAGCTTGCGCCGCAACATACCGCCCCAGATTGCCCAGGCATCAAAATCTTGAGGATTAAGGACAGTCGCCTGTCTCAACGATTCTTCGCCGCTCGGCAGCCAGTCCGGTCTATCGTTTTCCGGTATGAGCCGACTGATAAGGCTCTCGACCAGCCCTTTTTCACGCCAGGCTTCCGCGTAGTCAGGCACCAGCTGAGTGAGGTACGAGAATTGTACCAACGCATCGAAGTGCCGCTTCATTCTCTTGAGGATCAGACCAAGGCGCATGCGCGAAACGACATTCGCGGGGCTGATTCGAAGGACGACCCTGTAAATAGCCCTGGCTGTCGTCAAGTCGCCCGTGCGCAGGGCCTCTTCGGCCTCGCACAAAACGGCATCCAGCAGCGTTTGCTGTTTGTATCCGGCATCTCCGGCTTCGGCTGGATTTTGTTGCTGCGCCGCCAAAGAGGCCTCATTTCCTGGAAGCGGCTGTCGTTGTGCCCGAAGTGCAATTCTCACGGGGCTGTCCAGGCGATTGCGTTTCAAGGATTCGGTCAACACCTCGGTTATTAAATCCTTGGAGGCGGAAACTTTCTCTTTTGTATCAATTTCATAATCGAATACCTTTATCGAGTTGATGTCAAATGGGATAGCAATGCCCGGTTGTCTGAAAATAACAGTACCTGATTCCTGGGCCCCGTGTCGTACACCAAGCTCATAGAATACATTGGGATTGAAGCCGCTGATGTCGGTGAACGCAATCCGGCTGTACATGATGTACTCGAACATATCCTGACTGATCGAGCTCGAAAACTTATCGACATCGGTGCGCTGGGGCTCGAGGGTCCCGCCCTCCGGGAGAACGGCGTTCCTGATCGCCGGTTCGAAGATATTTTCATAAATATAGTCAAAATCGACGACCTTGGCGCCCACCTTTTTCTTGTTGAATGGCATGATGACAAAACATATTTTTTCGAACTCGGCCAGTACGGTCATCGTGGTGACCTCCTGTTGCTGAATATACAATTAGCCCTATAGCTGCCTAAATTATTCCATTGGACTTAGGCGGTTCCGAATATCAGCCAAATGCAGGCGGGCGTGCTCATAGGCCCAAACGATAAATCGCTCCAGCTTGCCGTGGCCATGGAAGGCGTGGCGGCCTTCGCGATCCAGGTCTTTATCCTCCATCCCCTCGACGATCGCAATCGTTTGCAGCCGCACGAACCGGAATTTATCCAACAGTTCATCGAGCGACAGCCCATCCAGCTTTCGGGGCTGGGTGCGGTTGAAGCGGTCGAGATCAAAATCTTCCGGAGTGCCGGGGCCGCCGGCCAGAATATCCTTAAATAGCCAATGCATGGTGCCTTCGATGGTAATAAAATGCGCCAGGACCTGCTGAACGGACCAGCCGGGATCTTCCGGATAAACGGTCATCCCGAGCTGCCTATGATTCAGGCCTTTAAAAAAGGTGATGATTTCTTCCTGGTTATTTCTCAATTCTGCGATGATGCCATCAAGTCTGTTTTCCATTGAATTCCCCTATGATTTCAAATACGGTAATCCATGTGGGGTTTCAACGATACGATGACATGACCCGGATTCACCTGGCCCATGTCCATAAATACGATATGGTGATCGTCTTCATACACTTTATGGCAGGGAATCTCGCCAGCTGCAATTTTACAAAAAACACAATCAGTCATTTTCTCCTCCTTTTATCCTCCTCATTATCTGAGATAAGTTAAACCTAAATTGAGCGGTTTCAATAAAAAGTTTGGAACAATGGTCCGTTTCGTGCGGGCGGGGAAAACCCTGCTCCCTACCAAATAGGTTAAGGAAAGTCGTGTAGGGGCGGGCTTTACGCCCGCCCGGACTCGGTATCGGCCCTTGAAAATCGCTCAGGTTAGGTTAAAATTTTGTTTGTCCGGGGCGTGGCAAACGAAATATTTTCGGCTAATTCGAGAGATTCTTTGGATCCAGCTGCGCCGCTGCCTCTTGGTCCTGCTCATCCCTCCAGCCGCCGCCCAGGGCTTTGAAAAGCGCCACCAGGTTGGTGGACACGCTGCCGGTGCTTTGGACCAGGGCGTCCTCGGTAGCGTATAACGATCGCTGGGCATCCAGGACGTTCAGAAAATCCGTTTGCCCCTGGGTGTAAAGCATTGTCGCCAGGTCGACGGCCTTTCGGTTAGCGCCGACTGCATCAACCAGGCTCCGGCGATGTTCTTCTTCCTTTGAGGACGCAATCAGCGCATTTTCGACTTCCTGCAGCGCGCTGAGTACAGTCTGCCGGTAGGCGATCAATGATTGATCCTGCACGGCTTTTTGCAGCTCGATGTTGGAGCGGGTGCGGTTCATATCGAACACATTCCAGCTCACCGAAGGACCAAAAGACCATATCCGACTGGTCCAGTCGAACCATGAACTGAAATCAGCAGACCTCAGTCCGGCGGAGCCGAATATGGTAAATTTGGGAAACAGGTCGGCCGTGGCCACGCCGATACGCGCCGTGGCAGCATGAATTTCCGCTTCTGCAAGGCGGATGTCCGGACGCCGGCGAAGCAGGTCAGCCGGAACGCCCGGCGGCGGTGAGGGGGGAGCCGGGGGAATAATCTCCGGCGGAGACAATTCCGGGAGCAGGGCCGCCGGATCCATGCCCAGCAGGACACTCAGGCTGTAAATCGACTGACGGGCCGCGGACTCCAGCAGCGGGATCTGGGCCGCCGTGGTTGCCACCTGGGCGTCGGCGTTGGCGACGTCCAGACCGCCGACGAATCCGCCCTGAAACCGTTGGCGGGTCAGGTCGGCGCTATGCTTTTGGGCGGCAAGATTCTGACGGGCTATGGCGATTCGCTGCTGAAATGCGCGCAAATCGATGTAGTTTCGCGCCACCTCGGCCGTCAATGTTACCAGCACGTCCCGCCGTGTCTCCACAGCGGCTTGCAGGTCGGCGTCGGCGGCTTCGATCTCGCGCCGGACGCCGCCGAAAATGTCAAGTTCCCAGCCGGCATCGAAACCGGCCTGATACTGATTGGAAATAACACCTTCACTTTTGCCGTTGCCGGCTCCCGACGACCGGCTGCGCTGGTAGGCGCCGGTGGCATCCACCGTGGGTCCGATACCGGCCGCGACGACGCCGCGCGCCGCCCGTGCCTGGCGGATCCGTGCTTCGGCCTGCCTGAGGTCCAGGTTGGATTGAACGGCGCTGTCAACCAGGGAAACCAGCGTCGGATCGTCGAAAAGGGTCCACCAGCGGGCCAATTCCGTCTCAGCCGCAGTGGCTGATCGGGGCTCAACGGTCGGTCCGGACCAGTCGGCCGGCAGCGTTGTATGCGGCCGCTGGAAATTCGGCCCGACCATACAGCCGCTCAAGATCGCCGCAGAGAGCCATATCACTAGGACCAAATTTCGTCCGCGCATTCGTTTTTGAAAAACCGGATTTGCTGTATGTTGCATATTCCATGTCCTTTTAAGGCCGAGCCCGGATCCTGCCGCTGGACACCGCTATCATTCGTAGCGCAAGGCTTCAATCGGGTCCAAGCGCGAGGCTTTCCAGGCCGGGTAAAATCCAAAGACCATGCCGACGCCGGCTGAAACCAGTACAGCAGCGGCAACAGCCGCCGGTGAAGTTTCCACCGGCCAGTGCAGCAGCAGCCATACGAGGTACGATCCGCCGTGACCCAGCAGGATACCCATGGCACCGCCCACCATACAAAGGACCACGGCTTCCACCAGGAATTGGCGCAAAATGTCCCGGCCACGGGCACCGACCGCCATGCGCAGCCCGATCTCGCGCGTTCGCTCGGTAACCGAAACGAACATGATGTTCATGATGCCGACGCCGCCGACCACCAGCGAGATCATGGCCACACACAAAAGCAGATTGGTCATCAAGGTCGTGGTGGAGGAGAGGGTATTGGTCATTTCGGTCATATCGCGTACGGTGAAGTCTTCCGGCTCACCGGGTTGAATGCGATGACGCTCGCGCAGCACGGCCGTGATTTCCTTGATGGCGGCCGGGATCTCAGCGGTGCTGCGCGCCGCCGTATAGATCTGGTCGATGTTGGCAAATCGCACCGGCATGGGATTATCGGCCGCCTGAACTGCGGATCTTGCGGGGTAGAGGCTCGGCGCATCGCCGGGATAAAGGTTGCTCAAAGTGTTGACTGAGCTGGAGGCGGTGTCGCTGCCGGCGCTTTGATTCGTATTTTCCAGGGCGGCGCCCGTCACGCGGTACTTGATCGTCGTCCAGGGCGCCAGGAGGATATCGTCCTGGTCGCTGCCCATCATGTTGGCCCCCTTGGCGCTCAGCACCCCCACCACTCGAAAGGGAACGTTTTTTACACGGATCTCCTTGCCGACGGGAAACTCCCCCTGAAACAACTCCCGCGCCACGGTCTGTCCGAGCACGCAGACCTTGCCGGCGGTGAGAACGTCGCGTTCGCTGAACATCTCGCCTTCGGCCAGGTTGCTCCATTCCCGTATATCCAGAAAAGACGGGGTCGTGCCGTAAATGGACGAAGGCACCCAGTTGCGGCTGCCGTAAACCACCTGGGTACGGGCACGCACAACGGGGGCGGCGCTGCGGACGGATGGACACGCGCGCAGGATCGCCTCATAGTCCTGAGGCTTCAGGGTGGTGACGGTTCCGGCACCGAAGCTGATGCCTCCGCTGGCCGCCGTACCGGGCCTGATCATCATAACGTTGGCACCCATGCTGGCAATGGTTTTTTGCAGGGCCGACGAGGAGCCGGTACCGATTTCCATCATGGCGATCACAGCTGCCACGCCGATGACGATCCCGAGCGTTGTCAGCATGGCGCGCATCGGGTTGCGCTGCAAGGCTTTCATGGCAGTTCGGACGATGCGGTAGGCAGTCATCGCACACCTCCCGCTGCCGCTGCGACGGGCAGGGCGTCTATCGGCAAATCGTCCGCTTTTGCATGCACATCGAAGCTTCCGGCCCTGATCACGCCGTCGTGAATATTGATGACACGCCTGGCATGGCAGGCCACATTGGCGTCGTGGGTGACCAGGATGATGGTGATGCCCTCCTGTTCGTTGAGCTGCTGGAACATGTGCAGGACGTCTGCGCTGGTGCGTGAGTCCAGGTTGCCCGTGGGCTCGTCGGCAAAGAGCACCGCCGGACGGTTTACGAGCGCCCGGGCAATCGCCACGCGCTGCTGCTGGCCGCCGGAAAGTTGAGAAGGCTGGTGATCCAGACGCTCTTGCAGTCCGACCCGGCAGAGCATTTCCTCGGCCCGGCGCCGGGTCTCACGGTCGGATAGACGGGCGGATGCATAGGTCAGCGGCATGGCCACGTTCTCCAGGGCACTGGTGCGCGGCAGCAGGTTGAAGTTCTGGAAAACGAAGCCAATCTTGTGATTGCGTGCTATGGCACGCTGATCGGGGGACAGCCGGGACACTTCCTGCCCGTCGAGCCAGTATTCACCGGAACTCGGACGGTCCAGGCACCCGAGGATATTCATCAGCGTGCTCTTGCCGGATCCGGATGCACCCATCAGGGCCACCAGCTCTCCCCGGGCCACGACCAGCGACACTCCCTTGAGCACCGGAACATCGAGGTCCCCCATCTGATAGGTTTTGCAAATATGACGCAGTTCAATCAGTTCCATGACTTAGTTGCCTCCTAAGAACCGGACTTCCGTCCGGCGCTGCCGCTGCCGCGCCGCGGGATCTTCGGTGCGAACGGGTTGGTCGTATCGCTGCCTTCGGCGGCCCGGCTCTGTTGTCCAATAATAATTTCAAGTCCTTCCGTGAGATGATCACCCTCGACTTCCGTCATGCCGCCGTCGGTCAGCCCGAGGCGTACCCGCACAGGCCGCACCTGTTCACCGTCCGGAATCCAGAGGATTCCTCCCTTCGCTGCGTCGCCGGCAGTCCGGTCCGTTGTTGAGGAATTCGGCCGGGTGCCTTTGGATTTACCGTCTTGCGCGGCATTGGTCGTCGATGTCTCTTTAAATTGCGGTGCAACTTGCGCCTGAGGCGGCTGCCACCGCAGGGCTGCGTTCGGAACGAGCAGGACATCGCTGCGGCGGTTCAACTCAAACTGCACATTGGCGCTCAGGTAGGGCAGCAGGCGCCCGTTGCGGTTTTCGGTGACGATTTCTACAGTGTAGGTCACGACGTTCTGGGTCATGGAGGCGTTCAAGCGGATTTTTCCGACCTGGCCTTCAAACGTCTCGCCGGGGAACGCATCCAGCGTGAATGTGACCGGCTGGCCCTGCTGAATCTTGCCGATGTCGGCCTCGTTCACCGCCACCCAGACCTGCATACGGGTAAGGTCTTTGGCAATCAGAAAGAGGCTGGGGGCATTCAGACTGGCGACGACCGTCTGGCCGATATTGACCCGGCGATCGATAATAACTCCGCTTACCGGAGACGTGATCGTACAGTAGCTGAGGTTGCGTTGCGCCCGCCGCAAAACGGCCTGCGCCTGGGCCCGACCGGCCTGGGCCTGCAGGATGGCCGCCTTGCCGATCGCCACATTGGCGACCGCGGTCTGATAGGCCGCCTGGTAGGCATCGTAGCTGGATTCGGCCAAGGCTTGCGAAGGTCCAAGCTTTCTGGCGCGCTGCCAGTCGCGTTGGGCTTGGTTAAGCTTGGCATTCAATTGCTGCAAGTCGGCTTCGGCGCGCTGCAGATTCGCCTCGGCGGCCTGAACCTGGGCCTCTGCCTCGGCCGCCTCCGCCGTATACAACGAATCATCGATTTTGGCCAAAACCGTACCTTCCGTGACCTTCGAACCGTAATCAACAGATTTGCCGTCCGCGTCCAAGCCGAAAGACAGGATTTGTCCGGCGACCTGGGCCCCGACGTCGATCACTTCCTCAGGCTCCACGGTTCCGGTGGCGCTGATGGCAAGGAGCAGATCTCCGCGGGTTACCTGTGCCGTTTGATACGAAATTGCCCCTTCACTACCGGGGTTGAGATACCAGCCGGCAACCACAGCGGCCGTTCCCAATACAATGATTGCGATCACTGCTTTTTTTATCAGATGTTGCATGAGTCCATCCTCCCTGAAACGTATTAAACAGTCGTTAAGTGTTCCGAGGTTTAATCATATGATAGCAATCAATTGTGGAGAAAATATGAAGCAAAAGTGGGGAAATTGTAGAAAATGATAATTGCGCGCTTTACTCGGTTGAGGACGCATCGGCCTGCAGGATCAATGACTGGAATTCCATTGCCTGCAACGCCACACAGGTGTCGGGAGATTGCATGACCGTTGTCGATAACACCTGCCGCAATGTGAATTTCGGCATTATTTTGAATGGTTAGGGAGAAGTAGGTTGACAATGATACCGGTATTGGATATTTTGATCGTATTGATGACATCTGGCTGGAAGCATTCCCAACCTGCAGGTTTCCCGAAAAATGACAGCTCAACGGAAAGTAAGGCTATGGCAAACAGAGCCATCGATTGGCTGAATCAGGCGGAAGGTGACTTGAATCACAGCAAGAATGCCAGGAAGGTCGGCGATTACGACTGGGCGTGTTTTGCCGCCCAGCAGGCTGCGGAAAAGGCGGTTAAGGGGCTGATGCTTTCAAAAGGCGGTGAGGGCTGGGGCCATTCGGTGATGCGGCTGCTCAAGGATCTTTCCGCAATTATGAAGATTTCGGAAAGTTTGATCCGATCCGGTATGATGCTGGACAAACATTATATTCCTACCCGCTACCCCAATGGTTTCGACACCGGCGCACCCAAAGAGTATTACACCGATGAAGAAGCAGAAAAAGCCATCCGGGACGCGCAGCAAATATACGACTTTTGCCGTCAGTCGTTTTCTAAATCCGGAGCCGGTGATTGACGAGCTCAAAGCAGCCGTACGGAGGCTAAAAAAACGCCGCCCTGATATACAGGCCGTATATCTTTTCGGCTCTTATGCCTCAGGGACCCCGGGGCCGAAAAGCGACGCGGATCTCATCATCGTCACCGAAGAAAGCTCCATGGAGGACATCCAAACGCAACTCCTGCAGGTTTCCGTTCCGGTGGATCTCTATCTGCTGAATCCTACCGTATTCCGGCAAAAAGCGGCTGCGGAAGAAGGCATTGCAGCTGTCGCGGTCCGCAGCGGCATCAAACTCCTTTAACCTCCGCCGAATATAATAAATACATGTATGATCGACTCTTTTTTTAACGGCGGGAGGTGTAGACCTATGAAGGCACTGGTTTATAAAGGACCTGGAATCATTGAACTCGAAGATATTGAGCATCCGGTACCGGTTGAAGATGAATCACTCGTCAAAGTTCGGGCTGTGGGTATTTGTGGATCGGATTTTGAGGGGTTTTTAGGTAAGACCGGCAGGCGGACGCCTCCCATGGTCATGGGCCATGAACTGGCAGGCACAATCGAGATGCCTGCGGCAAAGAGCCGGCTGGAAAAAGGAGATAAAGTCGTCATTCAGCCTAAACTTTATTGCGGTGAATGCGCATTTTGCGGCCAGGGTCTCACGAATCTATGCCCCGGGGCCGAGTTTTTCGGTGTCATGTCCAAAAACGGCGGTATGGCAGAATATCTGGCGGTGCCGGAGCGATGTCTGCATCGCGTCAGAGAGGATCTAAAGGTCCAAAAGGCCTGCATGACTGAACCGCTGGCCGTGGCTTACCGGGCGGCCCATCAGGTCCCGGAGAACACCCTGCGCCGGGCTGGATACACGCTGCTGGTGGGGGCAGGCACCATTGGGCTTTTGATTTTACAGTTGATCAGACTCCGAGGCGCTCGCAACATCATCGTCAGCGACATGTCCGATTACCGTCTGGACATCGCTCAAACTTTGGGGGCTGAATTTCGCATCAATCCGCAGAAAGAAGACTTTCCGGCACGTATTCGGGAGATAACCGCCAACGAGATGGTGGATGTTGCCTTTGAGGCGGTCGGATTTGCCGCATCTGTTTCCCAGGCCCACAGTGCCCTGAAAAATCGTGGAACCATCGTATGGGTGGGTCTTGCCCAGCAAATGATTGAGATCAGTATGCATCGAATCGTAACTGCAGAATTAAATGTTTGCGGCTCTTTTCTCTATTCGGAAAAAGATTTCAGCGATAGTTTGAAGTTGATCGAGGCCGGTAAAATCCAGTTGGATCCAATCATTACAAAGTCAGTGGACCTGGAGGAGGGTGTAGGAGCTTTTAAGAATCTTCAAAACAACCAAGACGGTCAGATTATAAAGATAATTCTTCAAAGATGAAAAATCATTTGAAATTCTTCTTGAACGCGAAAGCAATACAAGTATATTGAGAACTTTTGATCTTCCGGTCATCGGCCGCTACTTTCCGGAATATGAAAAGGTGATTCGTAAGATGATTAGCGGTTAAATTAAGAGCAGAAATCGCCTCATTGCTCAATTGCTCTCAGAGTATCGTCAGATCTTCATCTTTGAGGTCCGAGACAAACATATGGCCCGGGGCATGGGTGATCACCCGGAAAAGCGGGACGGAGGTTGCCGCCAGCTGGGAGGTGACGCCGCAGGCCCAGAAAACGGGAATTTCGCCGGACCGAATCGTAACGGGATCACCGAATTGCGGATGATCCAGGTCCTTGATTCCTATTTTCTCTGGATCTCCCAGGTGCACCGGAGCGCCGTGAGTCAAATGAAAGCGGGTGGTCACCTGAACAGCCCGGATGGCCTGCCGGGGTGTCATGGGGCGCATGGTGACCACCAGCGGCGCCGAAAAGGGGCCGGCCGGGACGCAATTTTGGTTGGTGGTATACATCGAGACATTTTTGTTTTCTTCGATATTTCTGATCGGCAGACCGGCGGCGAGCATGGCGTTTTCAAACGAAAAACTGCAGCCCAGCAAAAAGCTGACCGTATCATCCGTAAAAAAATCGCGCACATCTTCGACGTCGGTTTGGTATTCGCCGTTCTCAAAAATTTTGTAGCGCGGAAGATCCGTGCGCAGATCAGCGCCAGGCGCGATGAGCGGTTCGACCCGACCGGGCTCCAGCACATCCAGGATGGGGCAGGGTTTGGGATTGCGGACGCAGAAAAGCAGAAAATTAAAGGCCTCATCCGCCGGCAGCATCACCAGGTTGGCCTGCAGATAGCCTGAGGCGGCGCCCGAGGTGGGTGTGGTCCATTCGCGGTTGCGGATGAGATTGCGTAATTCTTTGGGGTTTAGATTAGGGTTCATTACTATTGCGACCTCCATAATTCGTTTGCCGGTTTGCCCGTTGCCCCGTGGCCCGTTCTGCATTTATACCGGCTCAACTGGCAAACGGGCAAACCGGCCTACTTTTATAAGTACTTTTAAATAATCATTATCTCCTCCGGATACTTCCCCAACTGCTCCAAGCCATCCCGGGTCACCACATGGGTGTTTTCGATGCCGACCACCCCCCGATCCGGAAAGATCAGCTTGGGTTCCAGGGCGATGGTCATGCCTTCCTTTAATTTGAGTTTTTGACCGGTGGCCAGAAAAGGAAATTCATCCACTTCCAGTCCGATCCCGTGACCGACAAAGCGCACGCGCTCTCTGCCGGTTCCCATAAAATATTGCTCATAGCCTAATTCAGCGGTTTTTTCCAGGGCCTGATCGTAAATTGCGCCGGAGGGTGTGCCCGGTCTGGCAATTTTTTTTATCATCTCCTGGACCTGCAGCATGGCGGCATGCGCATCCAGCAGTTCCTGCGGCAAAGCCCCCAGTGAGTAGATGCGGGTATGATCGGAAAGATAGCCGTTGTAGGCAAAGACATAATCAACCATAACCGGTTCATGGCGCCGTATGATTTTATAGCCTGGTCCCTGGGCCATCGCCGGACCGGGACCGGCGCCGCCGGTGGGAGAGGACAGATAACTGGGCACGGCGCCGCTGGGGCCTGACAGCAGATGCCCGTAAAACATTTCACTGCCCCACAGCCGCATCCGTATGGCCCCCTGGTGCCCCAGCCTTCTGGCTTCGGCTTCAATCAACCCGGCAAGCTCCAGCTCCGTTGCACCTTCGCGCAGGACGCTGGGAACCCAGGCGGCGACCTGATCCGAGAGTGCGGCCGCCCGCCGCATGATGCCGATTTCATGGGAAGATTTTACGGCGCGCAGCAGCCGGATCGGATAGGAGATATCCGTTATCTCGATGCCGTTGAAAATCCGTTGATAGTTGAGAAACATATTGGTGGGCAGGACATCCAACTCCAAGCCCAGGCTTTTGGGCAGGTCATAGCCCCTTGCGTTAAGGATATCCGGAATGTGTCTGGGACTATCCAGGTGTACGATGGTTGCCAGGTTGGATTCGGCCCTGGCCCGTTCCGTGTTTTTGTTCACCATCAGGACGGGGTCTGCCTCAGCCGGTACGTAGAGACAGGCCTGCTGGAAGGTGCCGGAAAAATACAGCAGATCGACGCGTTGTACAATCAGGGCGGCATCGATGCCGTTTTGGCTGAGATGGTCCTTTAGGTTATTGATGCGCTGTTCAAGTTCCGCCCCGGGGGTGTTGAATTCAGAATTGTACACGTGCTAAGAATTCCTTTCCTTTCTGGATACTGGATGCTGGATGTTTTAGGTGTGCACAACCTAACAATACCGGATACCTTGTGATCATTTGTCATTTGGGGAATTGCGGCGCGTGCTTTATTCTTCCGCATTCCAGCAGCGCACGTAGTGATTGTCTCCAACCTCAATAAACGCCTGCAAGCCTTCATCGCAGCGGGATTGGTGTAAAGGACATTTTTGACCGAAATTGCAGCCGGCGGACGGATTCAATGGCTCCGGCGGAACTTCTTCCGCGCTCATTACGGCACGTTCTTTCTCTATTCCTGAATCCGGTGCAGCCGACAGCAGCAAATGGGTATACGGATGGCAGGGATTGTCAAAAAGCGCATCGGCCGGCCCATACTCCATGATCTGGCCGCGGTACATCACGGCAACATCATTGCACAGATATCCAACGACGTTCAAGTCGTGCGATATAAACAGATAGCTTAATTCCAGCTGATCCTGCAAGTCTTTTAGCAGATTAATGATTTGAGCCTGGATTGAGACATCCAGGGCTGAAACCGGCTCATCGCAGATAACCAGTGACGGTTGCACGCTTAAGGCCCGTGCGATGCCGATCCGCTGGCGCTGTCCGCCGCTGAATTCATGGGGATAGCGGTCGATGCTGCGCGGAGACATTCCAACCATCTTAAGCAGCTTTTCGAGCTGCGCGTCTTTTTCCTGATTGTCCCGGAGGCCATTCATCTGAAGTCCTTCCGAGAGCGTTTGTCCAACGGTCATTCTAGGGTTCAGGGAACCATAGGGATCCTGAAAGATGATCTGGATCTGCTTGCGAAAAGGCTTCATTTCTTTTTCGGTCAGTTCGGTTATATCCCGTCCGTCGAAGATGATTTTGCCGTCGTCGCTAGGCAATAACTTGAGTATCAGCCGGGCCACAGTCGTTTTACCGCAGCCGCTCTCACCCACCAGGCCGAGTGTCCGGCCTTTTTCGATTCGAAACGATACGTCTTCAACCGCATTGACCCAACCGGTGACCCGTTGTAAAAATCCGCGGCGGATCGGGAAGTATTTTTTCAAGTCCTCGACTTGGAGGATGATGGTATCGGTTTTTGCGTTAAGTGCCATTATGATTCTGATAAATTTTAAATGATTTGCCCTCTGTTGATAAACTATCTGGCGTACTGGAGCAATGGAGTGCTGGAGTATCGGAAAATGAGGATGCCGTCGACACTCTCCGGACAGATATTTTTTCTACCGCATTACTCCAATACTCCATCTTTCCAATTTATTTTCTCATACAACACCGGACATCGTGCCAGATGCCCCTCACCGTAGTTACTGATGCCGGGAAACTGTTCCCGGCAGGTCTGGATTGCATGGGAGCAGCGCGGATGAAACGGGCAGCCGTTGGGTTTGTAAGCCGGATTCGGCACGCTCCCGGGAATACTGTGAAGCCTTTGTCCGCGCTTTGACCGGTGCGGCAGAGATGCCAGCAAGGCTCGCGTATAGGGATGCTGCGATGTGCGAAAAATATGATCCTTGTTGCCCTGCTCGACAATAATGCCGGCATACATGACGTAGATCCGATCCGCTACCTTCGAGACCACACCCAGGTCATGGGTGATGTAAAGCACCGACATGGCGCGGTCCTTCTGAATGGTGTTCAGCAGTTTCAATATCTGAGCTTGAACGGTCACATCCAGCGCGGTGGTGGGCTCATCGGCGATAATCAATTCGGGACTGCAGGCCAGAGCCATGGCAATCATGACGCGCTGGCGCTGGCCTCCGCTTAACTGGTGCGGGTAATCACTTAGGCGTTCATCGGCCGAGGGGATTCCCACATCTTCGAGCAGTTGGAGACAGCGGGACTCTATTTCTTCTTTCGGTACCGTTTTGTGGGTTCCGAGGGCTTCGGCAATCTGATCTTTGATTGTGAAAACCGGATTCAAGGAGGTCAGGGGTTCCTGAAACACCATGGCAATATGGTTGCCCCGAATGCGCTGCATTGCCTCCTCATCATAATCGATGAGGTTTTGATCCTTGAATAAAATTTTTCCGCTGACGATTTCACCCGGTGGTACAGGAACGAGTCCCATGATGCTGAGAGCCGATACGGTTTTACCGCAGCCGGACTCGCCTACCAGGCACACCGTCTCCTCGCGCTGCACATCAAAACTAACGCCGTCCACGGCCCGCGCCACTTCGTCCTCACTGCGGAAATAGATCCTTAGATCTTCAACGGACAGTAATATGTCTCCGCCAATCATAACATCGTCCAGGGCAAATTACTTTTTGCCGCTTAATAGAGTGATCCAGATTGCTGAAAAATGCCTAAAATCGATGAGTCGCTGCGCTCCGTCTTTTAAAAAGTAGAATTCTTTCTATGAGAACCAATCGAGAGGATGGTTTGAATTCGCTTCCCTCTAAATTATCCTTAATATTTTTAATCGATAGCATACCACAATTTTAGGCATTTTAGGCACTTCGCATTTTAGGCATTTTCCCCTACTGTCTTTCCCGCAGCTTGGGGTTCAGAACATCCCGCAAGCCCTCACCGAATAGATTAAAAGAGAGCACCACCACCAGGATGGCAAACCCCGGAATAAAGGTCAGCCAGGGGGCGTCGAAGATAAAACGCTTGCCGTCCGATAGGATATTCCCCCAGGTGGCGTGAGGCGGCGGCACCCCGAACCCCAGAAAACTTAAACCGGCTTCGGTCAGGATTGCCGTCGCGATTCCGATGGTGGCGGACACCAGCACCGGTGCGATGGCATTGGGCATCATGTGGCGAAAAATTATTCGAAAATTGCTGAGCCCCAGGGCTCTGGCGGCGGAGACGAAATCCTGTTCCCTTAAAGAAAGAAATTCGGCCCGCACAAAACGGGTGGCACCCATCCAGCTGGTAAGACCGATGATGATCATGATGTTATAGATGCTCGCCGGCAGCAGGGCAACCACCGTAAGGATCAAAAAGAAGCTGGGGAAGCACAACATGATATCCACAAACCGCATGATCAATGTATCCACCGAAATGGTTCTTTTTTTCAGAATGCCGGCGCCGGGAAGTTTTTCCACTGAACCGAATAAGAACGGGCCTGCAGCAACACCGGCCAAAATGATGAGGCCGGCAACGGGGTGACCGGCGGCCAGCAGTCCGATGCCTGCCGCCAGAAATGCCGTCCACAGCAAATGGCCTATGTGGATGAATTGCTGTCCGAAATAACCCGCCAGACCACCCATGAATATTCCGACCAAAACCGAAATGCCTACGGCAACAAAGCCGACGGTCAGAGATACCCAGGCACCCTGGAGCATGCGGGCGAAGACATCGCGGCCCAGATCATCGGTTCCTAAAAGATAAATGCCTAAAGGCGGCATTTCATTCGGCTGCAGGCTTGCCGGGTTGGGCTTGGTCAGCGGCGGCAGCAGTTTTTCCTCCAGTCTGACCAGGGCGGGATCGAAAATCGGCTTGCTGCCTGAGGTTAAAACAAGCCCGGTCAGGGCGCAGCAGAAAAAGAGAATAAATATGATCAGTCCCAGAATGGCCAGGCGGTTCCTTTTGAACAGACGCCAGAATTCCTGCCATCTGGTGCGCTTCGGCGCTGCCGGTTCTTCCAGGGCAAAATCCTGGTAATTAACAGTTTCCGGGTGTTGTTCACAGTCTTATCCTCGGGTCCACCACCATGTACAGCAAATCGGAGATAAAGGTGCCGGCCAAAACCAGAACCGCTGAAACAAAATTAACGGTCAGAATCACGGGGTAGTCGCGGGCCAGAATGGCCTCGTAAGCCATGCGTCCCATTCCCGGCCAGGAAAAAATGGATTCGATAATGACCGAGCCGCCGATCAAGCCCGGCAGGATCATTCCGAACATGGTGACAAACGGCAAAAGCGCGTTGCGCAGGGCGTGTTTGTAATGCACCTGCTCCGACGGCAACCCCTTGGCCTTGGCGGTGCGCACATAATCCTGCCCCTCGACCTCAAGCATCTGGCTGCGAACATAGCGCGAGAGAATGGCAATGCCGCCGGTTGCGCCTAAAATCGACGGCAGCAGCAGGTGCCAGGTCCGATCCATCATCATCTGGATCCACGACGCAGCCGCCGGCCCCAAAGGTCTGCATGCCGATGACCGGAACATGGAAATGGTCTACCACGAAGATAATTAAAATATAGGCAAAAAAGAATCCGGGAATGGAGATCAGCAAATAGGAAATAAAACGTTGCGCTGCGATCGTAAAAGCCGCCCCTTCCAATGGACGAACGGATGCCGACGGGAAAAGAAATGGTCCAGGTCAGGATCGTGCCCACAATGAACAGCGGCAAACTGTTTAGAAAACGATCCCAGATCTTTTTGAGGGCCGGCTGATTGTCTTTCCAGGAAATTGTTCGGCCGGTGAAAAGATCCCGATAAAAATATAGATACTGGATGTAAAGGGGTTGGTCCAGATGAAATGCCTGGCGAAAGCGTTCCACCATCTCGGGGGTAAATTTCGGGTTCAGCGGGTTCACCTGACTGGGTTCGCCGGGGGCCAGGTGAATGATCAAAAATGATACAATGGAGACAAAAAACAGGGTCACCAATTTTTGAACCGTGCTGCGTCCGATAAATGAAAGCATATGACTTCCTTAAGATGCCAACTCGGGCATCTTGGGCAGTTTGATCCACCGGTTGAAGTAGTATTGGAAATTGCCGGTCTTGGTGGGGGTAATTTTTTTGTAAACAATTTGACCGGCGGCATCGACTTCTTTTATGACGATGCGCTTGTCCAGTATGGCGGTCCATTTGCCGACATACAAGAAGGTGTAGGGCTGTTCACGCGCAATAAGTGCGTGCAGCCGGTGGCAATATTCGACCTGGGTCCGGTGGTCGTAATCCTGCCTGATTTTGACGATGAGCTCGTCGGCTTCATGATTTTTGAAGCCCACAAAATTAAGCTGCTGGGGACCCGTCTGGCTGGAGTGCCAGATCTGGTAGAGGTCGGGTTCAATTCCCATGGACCAGCCCAACACCAGGGCATCAAAGTCCAGCTTGTTGACCCGTTCCTGGATAAACACCGACCATTCGAGCAGGTCCGTCTGCACATTGATGCCGATCTGTTTCCAGGCATCCTGCGCGATGGCCAGTATCGCTTTGCGGATGTCGTTGCCGCTGTTGGTGATGAGGGTAAACTGCAACGGCCGGCCGTCCTTTTCGAGCCAGCCCTGCGAGTTGGGCTTCCAGCCGGCCTCGGCCAGCAACTTTAAGGCTCCCTGGGGATCATAGGGCAGCGGTTTGACGGCATGATTGTAGTAGTCGGTTTGCTTGGCAAACGGGCCGGTGATTCTTTCGGCCTGGTTGTCCAGCACATAGCGGATGATTTTATTTACATCGATGGCCATGCCCAACGCCCGGCGCACCCGCACATCGTTGAAAGGCTCGCGCCGCATATTGTAGCCGATGTACGTATAGCCGAAGGAAGTCCCGGAAAAGCTCTGGAAGCGGGGATCGTTTTTAAATCGATCTACCTGATAGGGCTGCACATCGTAGCTGTCGAGGGTTCCGGCATAAAATTCCATTTCCTGAGTCAACAGATCGGGGATGACCCGGAACGCATACTTGCGATAGTCGGGCGGCCCCTCCCAGTAATCGTTGAAACGGTCCAGTATAATATACTGGTCCGATTTCCACTCATTGAATTTGAATGGTCCGCAGCCGATGGGGTGTCGATTAAATAAGCTTTGACGCATCGAAAAAGTTGCCGGGTCCAGGCCGCGGGCACGGGCTTCTTTTTCAAGCGCCGCGTCGTTGAGCAGATGTTCGGGAAGGATTCCCATCGCCCAGGTGCCGATGGCCGGCGAGTAAAGCCGCTTGTATACGATGCGCACGGTGAGCGGGTTGATGACTTCCACTGATTTTACCGGTTCATAATCGGCAATGCGGGGCGAGAGGTTTTTGGGATTCAATATCGCTTCATAGGTGAATTTTACGTCCCGGGCATCAAATATGTAGCCGTCGTGAAAGGCGACGTCGGGCCGCAGATTAAATTCGATCACGGGGTTATGCTCGACGGCGGGCAGCACTTCCGCCGCCAGCGCCAGCAGCTGAGGTTGCGGCAGTTCAGGATGGGTGGTCAGGAATTTTTCGGGGCTGAAGGAATGAAAATAATCTTGGCCCAGCAAACCGGTGAGGTTTTCAAAGAGATCCTGGTCCACCTGCGCCAGGTGTAATTTTATGCGGGCCGGAGCGGCTGCACCGATTTTGACCTCGATTTTTTTCCGGTTGTCGTTGGGATCCCTGATCTGTCTTGTGATTGACAAATCCTGGGGACCGATCAGGGAAATTTTTTTAATGTTGGCCAGGGAGCTTTTTAATTTCTTATCGGACAGATTTTTGTTTTGGCGCGCTTCCTCGAGCAGCGTTACAATGTTGCGGGCATCCGGACGAATCCCGCCCGGTATCGCTGCCGAACCATTGACGTAGAAGTAGGCTTCTTCGGATATTTGCCAGGACTCGGCCAGGCGACCCCTGAATTGCAGGTTTTTATCCCGGTCGATAAGGCCTTCGAATACCTTGGATTCAATTTCACTGCTGGCGGAATCGGCCGAAAGGATCGGATTTATAATTGCGGCATCTCCGATGGATCCGGTGATGTATTCATTGTAACGTTCGGGATTGCCCCGGGCCTGCTGCTGGTAGGTGGGCACCCAAAAATATGATTGGAGCAGGAACAGGGTCATGATCAGAGGGGCAAATATGAGGACCCGTTTGGTTGACATTTTTGTCCTAATCTATTGAAGCGCTCGGGAAGCGCTCGAATTCAGCCCATTGGCGGTTGATCTGAAAAAACTCCTTTGAATACCGCGTCATATGACCTATAATAAATCTGATCTTTGCCCAGCGGCGCCTTCATTTTTGTACAGGGAATCGGCGTCGCTTTGTAAATACAGTTTTGGCATAATTCCGGCCGCGGGAGCGGCCCCGAAGGCGTGCGAAACTGTCAATCAAATGAAGGCCTTATTTATGACATCCAAACGCATTATAAGAGAAAAATCTTAAACTGGCAAGAGTCTATAACAGGATCCGGCAACGACGGCCGACTTGCAGGCCGAGGCCGCCGGGAACGGAAAAATACACGGAAGGTCGAAAAGCCTGCCGATCAACTTTTGGCCGGCCTAAAAAATAATTAAATTTTTGATTCAAGAAACAATGGATAACAGGCTGAAATTATTTTTTATATTTAGTTTAATATTGGGTTGGTGGTTGTATCCGCCGATGAATCTGCAGGCGGAATTCTACAAGTATGTCGACAAGGACGGTCGAGTTTTTTATGTCGATGATCTCAGCAAAGTACCCGAGGCGTATCAGGAGCAAGTCAAGGTTTATCGGGAGAAGTTTGATTATCTAACCGATGAGGAGCGATCCAGGGCCCAGGAAAGAGAACGCGTGCGAATACAGCAGTCTGAACGGGAACAGCAGCTTCAGACAAATGCCCAACTAAAGGAAATACAACAGGCCGAAGAAGAAGAAAGTAAAAGACAGGCGGAGGCGGCCAAACAAAAATTGATGGAAAAGATGCAGACCCACGTGATCGTGGAAGGCAACCGCATCCTGGTTCCGGTGACCCTGGTCAATAACGGTATCGAAGTGGCGGTGAATTTACTGCTGGATACCGGCGCATCACAGATCGTTTTGCATCGTAACGTGGCCACGAAGCTAAACATCATTGCCCTGACAAAGGGGTTTGCCCAAGTCGCCGGCGGCCAGAATATCTATGTTGAAACCGGCGAGATCAGCTCTTTTAAAGTCGGCCCGTTTGACATGCAAAAAGCGGCCGTGGTGATTATCAACCATGAGGGTGAGGCCGTATCCTACGGCGGCCTTTTAGGAATGAATTTTTTAAAAAACGTGCCGTACACCATTGATTACAAGAACCAGGTCATTCGCTGGCGGCCGCCGGTTGAGGAGACCCCGGCCGCTGGGGAGGACTCTGCAGCCGGGGAGGCTCCTGCAGCCGGGGAGGCCTCTGATAATTGAAGGGGAGATGCGCTGTATTTTAATTGAATATTGAAGATTGCAGATTGAATATTTGTGGAATCCTGTCGTTCCAACTCACTCACTGACATACGGCGGATCAGTTTTTATAAAGATAAGTTTCCTCAACTATTTAGATCACGACCTGCGGCAAGGAATCAGGAGGACCATCCATGAGCAACGGCAACGACACGCACAGTAAAACCATCGGCTATATTCTATGGATATTCGGCTTTACGGGTTCCCATCGATTTTATTACGGATATCCCATATCGGGGACCATATATTTTTTTACACTGGGACTTTTTTTTATCGGCTGGATCATCGATCTCTTTCTGATACCCCGTATGGACCGTCGCGCGGATTTAAGATTCAGGGGCAGGCCGGATCGATTACAATCTTGCGTGGATTCTGCTGACCTTTCTGGGGATATTCGGCATTCACCGGATGTATGTTGGGAAATGGTTGACCGGAATCCTGTATCTTCTAACCGGCGGGCTCCTGGGAATCGGAATTATTTACGACTTCTGGACGCTGAATGATCAGATCACCATCATCAACAGCAGCAGTTGAGCTGGTCGATGTCCTTCAAGGTGCTGGTGATATCGTTTCCGGCAGATAGTCTTCGCGGACCGGGGAAAAAACCTCCACGACGACGGAATCCTCCAGGGCCTCGGCCGAGTGCTCGACACCGCCGGGCAGGCACCAGCTGTCCCCGGGTTCCACGTCCATGATCTTCCCGTCGACATTGAATCGGAGCTTGCCGGAAATCATGATTCCGGTCTGTTCGTGGAGATGAGAGTGAGCAGGGATTGCAGACCCTTTTGCGATTTTAAATTGGCCCATCAGGGTCTTCTCACCGTGAACCAGGGTCGTTAAATCAACACCCTCCAAAAGTTGTCGCGACTTTCCGGTATCTTTTTTGCGAAACATATTGTTTATTCCTTGTTGGGGATGAACATCACCTGCGGTGGTCTTTTCCGGGGCATTGCGAATCGCTGATCAAAGCAGTCCGCTATAGCTGCCGCCGTCCACCAACAGGTTCTGGCCGGTAATGTATCGGGCCGGCACACTGGCCAGGAAAGCTGCCGCGGCTCCGAAATCAAATGGGTCGCCGATGGTTTTGCCGGGAATTGCCGTCATCATCTCCTGATACAGTTCATCTTCGGATTTGCCCTCCAGACCGGCGCGATGCTTTACCATCTGATCGATGCGGGCTGTTTTGTGGGTGCCCGGCAGCAAGGCATTCACGGTGATGCCGTACGGAGCCAATTCGGTTGCAATGGTTTTCAAAAAACCGGTCAGTCCGGCCCGCGCCATATTGGATAAAATCAGATTGCCGATGGGCTGCTTGACTGAAATAGAGGTAATGGCGATAATGCGGCCCCAGCCTTTGGTCTTCATCGCCGGGACAACACCATGAATTAGATGGACGGCACTCATCAGGTTGAGGTTGAGAGCCTTTTCATATTCCTCCAGGGCGGTGCTGGCAAAGGTTCCCGGCGGCGGGCCACCGGCGTTGGTCACCAGAATATCCGGATCGCCCAGGGCCTGCCTGACGTCTGCCAGCAGCCGGCTGGTATCTTCCCGTCTGCTCACATCGGCGCCGAAACCCAGCACTTCAGCACCGGTTTGGGCTGCAATTTCTTCGGCGGTCTGTTTGGCTGAGACAACATCCCGCGAACAGAGCGCCACCCGGCAGTTCTCAGCGGCCAGTCGTTCTGCGCAGCCCCGACCTAATCCCCGGCTTGCGGCAGCCGTCAGCGCAATTTTTCCTTTTATGCCAAAGTCCATTTTTGAACCCCCATAGTTGTTCAAGATAAACATGAAATCAATCGTGTCCAACCGATTTAATATGTTTTTCTAATCGTTTTCTTATTGAATGTCTACAGTCAAGAAGAATTTTTGGCAGAATGATGTGATAAACGCTGAAAAGAACCCCATAAACCGAATTTCAAAGCGCTAATTCGGTGCGCAATGCCAACCTCTGAGCCCTGAACCCCGACCCTGAACCTTTGCACTCTGAATTTCTGAACCGTGAACCCGGAACGGCTATTTTTACTTCATGCGCTTCAGAAGAATACCGATCATTTCTTCGATATAGGGACTGATTTCTTTAAACTCGACTCCCACACCTAGGCGGGTTGCATGGGCGATCTCTCCCTTGATCCTCAGCGGCTTGTTGAAACCTTCCAGGCGGAATGTCATTAGAATTTCGTCCCCCACGATTAGCGGTCTCTGGGTTTCGATGAACAGCCCGCTGCGGCTGATATTTTTAATGTGATTGGTATATACGCGATAGTCAGTTGCATAATTTACCGGAATATCACATGATTTTCTTAGATTCAGTCTTTTTTCCTTGGCAAAAAGATCTTCGGCGTGGCGCAGCAATGCCAATTGCTGCTCCTCGGTCAAGTCGATTACAATCTGGAACAATTTTGAAATAACAATATTGTACTTTTTATTTGTCTGGGTTTGAGAGCTCATATTGAGGGTCTGGGGTTGTTTACCATTGCAAGCTGTTTGATGATTAACTTATCGGGCTTTTAGACAAAAAACTTTAATTTTTTGCACCATCTGATCATCTTAAATTGCCGCTACTGACATTGTCGGACAAATTTAAACCACAAAGCCCTCGATGATCCAACAAAAGGCTTGACAACCTGCAGGCTTGAATATAATTTTTGATTTTTGAGAATAATCTCATAAAGGAGCTTGCATGGTCAGACCGCTAAAAGAACGCAGGGTGGCATTTAACCCGGAAATTAGTTATTTCAAGCCTAGAGGCATTCCCATGTTTGATCTGGAGGAGGTTTGTCTTACCGTTGATCAGCGTGAGGCCATCCGTTTGTCGGATCTGCTGGGAATGTCCCATGAGGAGGCCGGCCGGCACATGGGGGTTTCCCGGGCAACCTTCGGCCGAATCATACAGCGTGCGCGGCAAACTGTCGCGGATGCCCTGATCAACGGCAAAGCCATCAATGTCGAAGGCGGTAATTACCAGCTGATCGATTTGGTGCGGATTTTTTATTGCCAGGACTGCCGGCACGAATGGCATGAACCTATGGGCACGGGAAGGCCGGAGCAATGCCCCGTCTGCCAAAGCAGCGACTTTTACCGCGTCGGCCAAAAGAAAGCTCAAACGGACCACAAGCCGGTTAATACGGCTTCTAACCCTTGAAATCACAGTCGTTCATCACCATTATGAGGGTGATGATTTCAGCTACGGATATATTAAACAAGATTGCCTTAACACCCTAACCCGGACAAGCCGGAACTAAAAAGGACAAATTAATCACGAAAGCACGAAAGGACCCCGGTTAAACAGAGAAAAAAGGTTTAACGGGGCAGGCGAAAACACGAAAAGAGAATAAGATAAATTTCGTGCTTTCAAAATTTCGTGTTTTCGTGATGAAAAAAGTTTTTGCATAAAATGCAAAGAATTCACAATTAAGACTAATGGTTGGGCTGTCACAAAAAAAAGGAGCGAAAAAAATGGCGGATATTCAGAGCGAAATGCCTAAAAACCCCAAGCAAATTCAGGACGCACAGGAGGCGGCGGTTAAGGAATCTCTGGGGAAAATTAAAAACAAAATTCTGGTGATGAGCGGCAAAGGCGGGGTGGGTAAAACCAGTACTTCAGTCAATCTCGCCATTGCCCTGGCCAACAGGGGGTATCAGGTCGGTATCATGGATGTCGATCTTCACGGTCCGGACGTGCCCCGGATGTTGGGACTAACAGGGATTCCGGAGGTCAATCAAAATAAAAAACTCAATCCCATAAGTTATTCGAAAAATTTGAAGGTCATCTCCATCGAATCTTTGACACCGAACAAGGATGATGCCATCATTTGGCGGGGACCGTTAAAATTTTCGGCCATCCGGCAGTTTATCGGAGATGTTGAGTGGGGTAATCTGGATTTTCTGGTTATCGATTCTCCGCCGGGAACCGGGGATGAACCTTTAACAGTCGCCCAGACCATTACCGACGCCCGGGCGGTCATCGTTACGACGCCTCAGGAGTTGGCCCTGGCGGATGTCAGAAAATCGATCAATTTCTGCAAAACCGTCAAAATGGAGATTTTCGGTTTAATTGAAAATATGAGCGGTTTTTCCTGTCCGCACTGCGGTGAAATGATAACGCTTTTCGGTTCCGGCGGTGGTGAAAAAACGGCCAGACAGATGAACATCAAATTCCTGGGTAGCATTCCATTTGATCCCCGAATGGTGACCTGCGGTGATTCGGGTGCGTGCTATCAGGAAACCCACAGCAATTCAGTCGTGACCAAAGCTTTTGAGGCGGTGGCGGATCGGATGGCCAAACTGTTGTGAAGTGAGGACTTTTATGCAATTTACCGTCACCACCCTGGTGGAAAATACGGTTGCGCAGGGTGGCAAATCACTGCTGGCAGAGCACGGTCTGTCGTTTTACATTGAGGCCGGTGAGCGCAGAATATTATTCGACACCGGTCAGAATCTCGCCCTTACCAACAATGCCCGTCAACTGGGTATCGAGCTCAATAAAATCGATACCGCGATTTTAAGCCACGGCCATTATGATCACACGGGCGGGCTGCAGAGTCTGCTCGAATGCAACTCAAATTTTACCCTGCATGCGCATCCGGATGTTTTCAGTCATAAAGTGAAGCAACAAAATGACAGCTACAAATATATCGGCATTCCCCTTGATAAAGGTGCCATCGAAAAACGGGGGGCGGCGGTTAAGCTGGAAAAAAATCCCGTCGAAATCGCTCCCGGCATCATGACCTCCGGAGAAATTCCTCTGATCAATGAATTTGGAGACCGCGTTTTTCTCAACACCGTGGGCAATCAAATGGAGTTTTTTTAAACGGCGCCAAAATCACCCATTTTATTCCAACACTGAAAACCTGGTCCTGTGGGCCAGGTCAGAGGAGATTGGCTTTGCCGTGAATCCCGCTCGCAGCGGGATGGAGTGATGGCCCGCCCTGGCGCGACTCTTTTCTAAGTTGTTGGTATCTGAGTGAAATGATTAAATATTTTAGCCGGGCAGACTTTCTATGAAATCGGTCTGGGCCAGGGAATACTGGGTTGGGCGGAATTAGATCTGTTTTTATACTGTACCCTTTCCGGATGGATGCTAACTGAACCGCCCGTCATCCACCGCCCCCTCAATTTTCCTGGTCTTCTGGCCGATCCAGCCGACCCGCTCGACTTTACGGACGTCAAACTCCGGAACATACGGTTTGACATCCAGCAGCGGTGTGCCGTCCACCACATCGATATCCCTGACCGTCAGGATGCCGTTTGTTAGGCCGACCAGCCGCACTACCGACAGTCCGATGGGGTTCGGTCGTGACGGGGCCCGGGTGGCGAAAAGGCCCCGCCGGCGGTCATCCAGAAACGGCGTTACTTTCAAAGAGAATTTTTTAGACAGGTGAAAATGATAGATCAGATAAATGTGGGAAAACCCCGCCAAATCATCCAGGCCTGCGGTATATTCCGCAAATAACTCAATGCTGCCTTCAACGTCCGTGGCGGCCGTCGGCTGGATGGGTGTGCCTTCAGGAGTTTTGAACGGTGAATGAATTATTCCGATGGGGCGGTACATGATCAGGTTCATCTTGATATCCTAACCGGCAGCGGCCCTTGTCTTCTCATCTTCATCCAGATTGCCTTTGCGTTTGGTTAAAAAGTGAATGGGGCAAGCTGACCGATATTTACAGTATAATCCCGGGTCGCGGCATACCAGGCAATCCTCGCACATGTAAAGATTGTGTTTCAGGCAAGCATAACTGGTTTCTTTTTCAGGGTGATTCACGCAACTTCCCAAATTGGTTTTCTCCTCTTTGCCCGGAAGCTCAATTCCGGATCATAACTCAATCGGCTTTTAAGATAATCTTAATTTGCAAATTTTTCAAGCCGCCAATCTATTTCTGCAATTGGCGGACCACCAATTTCAAACCGCCTGCGAACCGCCCCTTACCCTGCCTGAGACAACCGCTTCCTATCATTCAACTGATTCCGGAGCCATATCGGAATTGAAGAAAAAAAGTTAAAGCTTTTGAAATTACTGACGATACAAGTTAACAGCGTGCAGTCCGAACCTGCCCCTAAGGTGGGTTGACAAAAGAAAGGAAACCACAAACGGTGAACCCTGACCCCCTGAACGCCGCTAAAAAAAATATTTGCATCACCTTATTGATATTGCTCGGTTCCATATGCTCGACCGCCATGGCCGGTAATATCCCTTCTGAAATCATTATGGCCAGCGAAGAGTGGACCAACGCCACCAACCGCGACGGCACCGGGCTATACTGGGATATATTTAGAGCCGTCTATGAACCGGTGGGCATCAAGACCAGATTTATCATTCAATCGTTTAATGGGTCGGTGAGCCTGGTTAAAAAAAACAGGGTCGATGCCGCCGTCGGAATCTATCCGGAAATGATCGAGGGCGCCCTGTTTTCCCAGTATCCTTTCATTAAAGATTATGTGCTGGCATTATTCAAAAAGAACAGGGTATCGCAGTGGAACGGCCAGAAAACGCTTCAGGATAAAAAGGTTGCCTGGCTTAAAGGGTACGCTTACGACAAATATCTGGAAGTGCCGGTGGTTAAAGAAGAATTCGACCGGAGGGAGAATATTCTGCGCCGGCTCGATCAAAACAACATCGACTTCTTCATTGATTCCCGCAACGACATGGAATCAGTCCTAAATCAAGGCATTATCGAAGTCAGCCGCTACACCGTAGAAACAGTTCTGGAGCTCGATCGGTACCTGGTGTTTGCGAACAATCCCAAGGGCAAGACACTCAAAGAGATATTTGACCATCGATTCCCGAGCTTGGTCCAATCCGGTGAAATCGAGAAATTATCTGCCAAATGGAACTGGTGATCCGATAGCGACAATCGGATTCCGGATTGCAGATTTCAGCCCCTTTTATCATTCAATATTCGATGTTGGACGTTTCACGCCGTGGCGTGATGCGACGTTCAATTTGTTAACCGGCCCCCTACCACGGAAAGTTTCATATGACGCAAACCGCCGGTATCTGAACCTCTGAATCCCTGAACGGGAGCCAAACCCTTCGACTTTCAACTATTCAAAAAATTGCATTGCCATCGAATCATAATTAACTTAATCTAATTAATCCGCTGCAGTTTCGATCAAGCAAGTTTTTCTATTTTTCAAAGATTCACATTCAACCCGAGCATGCTTTTTTTCAAGGCGGATTAATTCGCCCGAAACGTGTTAACCCGAGCAGAAAGTCAAAAAAAGATGGCCAAAAATAAGACCTACGCCAACGACCTATCCGGGGCGGAAGAAAAAATATTACTGGTGGACGACAATACCACCAATCTCCAATTGCTGCATGGAACCCTGGATGGTCTGGGCTATAAGCTTCTCATTGCCAAAAATGGGAAAGCCGCCCTGGCAATTGCCGGCAAAGCCAAACCCTCGCTCATTCTGCTGGATATTATGATGCCGGAGATGGATGGTTATGAGGTGTGCCGCCGGTTGAAATCGGAAGAAAGTACATCTCAGATTCCCGTAATATTCATTAGCGCACTGGCGGATGAAGAGGATGAAGCCAAGGGGCTTGGGATGGGCGCGGTGGATTATATCACCAAGCCGATTAAACCGGAACTGGTCCGGGCGCGGGTGCGCAATCATCTGGAACTGAAACGGTACCAGGACCATTTGGAAAAGCTGGTAGAGGAGCGCACACGGCGGCTGGCGTTGACCCAGGCGGTGACCATTGAAAGCCTGGCAACCCTGGCCGAATACCGGGACCCCGAGACCGGCGGCCACATCAAGCGGACGCAAAATTATCTGAAAGCGCTGGCTGTAAAACTTAAGGATCATCCCCGATTCCGTGATGAGCTGCGGGATGATATCATCGAGCTGCTCTATCTGTCCGCCCCGCTGCATGATTTAGGGAAGGTGGGCGTGCGGGACAATGTGCTGCTCAAAGCCGATCAACTGACAGACGAAGAATTTGAGGAGATGAAAAAACACACGATTTACGGCGAAGAAGCCTTGCGCATTACGGAACAGAAATTGGGCGGCGATTCCTTCCTGCATTATGCCAGAGAAATAGCTTATACCCATCAGGAAAAATGGAACGGGACCGGATACCCGCGGGGCTTGAAAGGTGATGAAATCCCGCTTTCCGGGCGTTTAATGGCCCTGGCGGACGTATATGATGCGCTGATCAGCAAACGCATATACAAACCGCCGTTTCCCCATGAAAAGGCTGTAAAGATCATTGGTGAGGGCAAGGGCCAACATTTTGATCCCGATATGGTAGATGCTTTCCTTGAACTGGAAGACACCTTCCGCAACATCGCGCTGACCTTTGCCGATTTCGAGGAGGAGCGGCAGATGCTCCGCGGCGCGAATGCACTCCGCTCCAGGGACTGCGGGCAGATTGAGAATATCCTGCTGGCTGAAGACAATGAAATCAATCTGGAAATTATGCGCAGCCAGCTGACTTCATTGGGTTACAAGGTAGACACGGCGCTGAACGGAAAAGAAGCGCTGGAAAAGTTTAAAAAAAATAAATATGACGTGGTTTTGACGGATATTGAAATGCCGGAAATGAACGGCTATGAATTGGCGGCGGCGATTCGCCGCCTGAAAGAGAATGCGGGGTATGCTGCCCCGGTGCTTGCCATCACCGCCAGTGAATTCGATTTAAATGAGGAGCGGGCCGTATCCATGGGATTTACCGGCTACATGCTCAAGCCGCTCGACCTCGAATTGCTCAAATCCAAATTTGCCGATATCGTTTGTAATCCCTGCCCCGAACCGGCCGGAGCTAAAAAAGAGATTAATCACGAAAGCACGAAAGAACGAAAACACGAAAAAGAGAGTAGATAAATTTCGTGCTTTCTATATTTCGTGTTTTTGTGATAAAAAAGTTTCTTCATAAAATGTAAGGAAATAGCAATTAAGACGAACCCTTAAAAACCTTAATCTGCTAAAACAGTTTGACTTTCGATTAGCCCCTGATGTAAGAGACAAAAACTTTTGTCGTCACTAACATCCCAAAGGAGAAAACAAATGAAAAAAGCGTTCGCTCTAACACTTGCGGCGGTGATGCTACTGGTGGTGGTCAATATCGCCGCAGCGGGCAAAGCATTGGATAAGGTCCTCAAAAAAGGGGAGCTGGTGGTGGCCATCACCGGTTCACAGCCGCCGCTGAATGCAACCGATAAAACGGGTAAGATCATCGGTTATGATGCCGATATTGCTCAATTGATCGCCAGAAATATGGGCGTGAAATTAAAATTTGCCACCATGCCTTTTCCTGATTTGCTGACGGCTTTAAAAGCAGGTAAAGTGGATATGGTGCTGTCCGGCATGACCATGACTCTGGAACGCAACCTGAGTGTGGCTTTTGTCGGACCGTATTATGTCTCCGGCAAGGGAATTTTGACCAAAGCTCAAAGCATCGGCGCCATACAGCAGGCTGAAGGACTGAATAACCCGGATTTTAAAGTGGCCGTGCTGCAAAATTCGACCAGTCAAACATTCGTTGAGCAAGCTGCACCAAAGGCCAAGCTGGTGCCGACCAAATCCTATGACGAAGCCATCGAGCTGCTCTTTAAGGACAAAGTCGATGCACTTGTGGCCGATTATCCCTTCTGTGCTTTTTCTGCTTTCCGCTACCAGGACAAAGGCCTGGTTGCCGGCCAATCAAAGTTTACCGTTGAACCGTTGGGAATTGCCGTGCCCGAGGACACGCTGCTGATCAACTGGCTGGGCAATTTTTTAAGCATGCTTGAAGCCAGCGGTCAAATGAAGGCGCTGAATAAACGCTGGTTTCAAGACGGTTCCTGGATAAAGCAACTTCCTTAAAAAAAGGAGGTCGTGAAGATGAGATTAATAAGAGTGGGGGCGCTGATCCTTATGGTTCTTGTGAGCGTAGGGCTGACGGCCTGCGGCGGGAAGAGAACTAAATCCGATGTCAAAACTGAGACGATTACTACCACCCTGGGACAGGAACTGCTGGACTTGCATAAAGCTTACAAGGACGGAATTATTACCCAGAAAGAATATGAAAAAGCCAGACAGGCCCTCATAGATAAAAGAACCGAATAGAAATAAATCCGGCGGATCGCCAAAAATACGGCGATCCGCCGGATTTATATTGACTTCCCTCTTTCATAGGAAGAAGCCGACCGCTCGAGGCCTTCATCCAGTACCCGCCGGATAATTCCGGCGAGATCCTTTATCACCACGGGTTTCATAAGCAATTCCCGGATGCCGATTTCATTGGCGACATCCGGGTTGATTCTGGCGCTGTATCCGGTACAAACGATTATCGGTATGGCCGGGCGGATGGCGATGAGTTCCCTCGCCAGAACATCGCCGGGCATGTGCGGCATGGTCATGTCGGTAATAACCAAATCGAATTTATCCGGTGCCTGCCGGAATGCGTCAAGGGCTTCGATACTGCTGCCGCAGGTGGTCAGCCGATATCCCAGGCGGGTCAACATCTTTTTGGCGATATCCGTCTGAAACGGCTCATCGTCTACAAACAGGATATGCTCCATTCCGGTGAGCATAAGGTTGGCGGATTCGTTTTGCGGACTCAATTCGGACTCATTCGCCGGGAAATATAGCTTGAAAACGGATCCCTGTCCCGGTGTGCTGTCGACCGTTATCGCCCCGCCATGGCTCTTGACAATGCCGTGAACCACGGAGAGCCCCATGCCGGTGCCTTCCCCCTTTTTTTTGGTGGAAAAAAAGGGGTCAAAGATGCGTTCCATTACCTCCGGTGACATTCCATGTCCCGTGTCACTCACCGTCAGTCGTACAAATTTTCCCGGTTTCAGATCAGGATGCTGTTTGATGAAGTCCTCATCCAGGTCAACATCTTCAAGGTTCACCTGGAGGATGCCGCCATTCGCCTGCATTGCATAGCCGGCATTGGTGCACAGATTCATTATAACCTGGTGAATATTGGTGGCATCCGAAATGACTGCCAGATTGGACTTTATGCTGTTTCGAATCTCTATCGTCGACGGCAGGGATGCCCGGAGCAATTTGAGCGCCTCATTGACGATCAGGTTGATCCTGACCGGTTGCATCTCGTGCTCGCGCTGGCGGCTGTATGTAAGAATATGCTGCACCAGCTCTCGGGCGCGACCGCCGGCCATCAATACCTGTTTTAAATTGCCGCGAATCGCAGAATCCTGGGGTAGATCGATCAGGGACAGCTCCGTATATCCCAGAATGGCGGATAATATATTGTTAAAATCATGGGCGATACCGCCGGCCAATGTGCCGATGGCTTCCATTTTCTGAGCCTGAGCCAGTCGCTTTTCAAGCTGCCATTTTTCAGTAACATCAATGCCGACGCACAATATTTCTTTGACCCGGTTTTCGGCATCATAAATTGCCTTGTTCATCCAAGCTATCCGCACCCGTTCACCGTTGCGTCGCAGATTCTCGTTTTCGTTGGAAGTAAAGCGTTCAGGCTGGGTGCCCATGTCCTTGATCATGGCTTCCAGATCGAAGCCGTTTCGGTCGACTTGCGGTACGATGGTGCCGATCACATTCTTGCCGAGGATCTCTTCCTCACTGTATCCGAAAAAGGTCTGGGCGTATTTATTAAAAAAAATTATGTTGCCGGCGGTGTCCATGCGCAGGATAATGCTGTTGACGCTTTGAACGAGCTCACGATGTTTACGCTCACTATCGCGCAAAGCGGCCTCGGCCTTGTTTCTTTCCGTAATCATGCGGTTGGCCGCGCGTGCCAGGGTTTCAAATTCCTTAAAATGCAGATTTTCGGAGTCGATTTTAGCTGATTCAGTGGCGGCCGTTGACAAAAATGCGGAAAATTGGTTGAAACTCCTGCTTATTCTGTCGGTAACAAGCTTGGCGGTGATAAAAATGAACAACACAACGGCCGCCAGAATGATAATGATTTTGAAAAGGTTGCTTCTGATTCTTTTCTGCAAGGCATCTCTTTTGTGTTGAATGATGGTTTCGATTTTATCCACATTGACCCCGGCCCCCACATACCACTTCCATTCCGGGATACCGGTGGTGTAGCTCAGCTTGTTGTAGGTGACATCGCTGTTGAATTTCGGCATAACATAACTGACGAATCCACCCCCCGACCTGGCAGCCTTGATCAATTCGCGGACAATCTTAACGCCGTTCGCATCGGTGACGTCTGCCATATTCCGGCCTTTGGCCGGGTTTACCAGACTTAAGCCGTCCCATTGACCTGCAAATATATAGCCGTCATCGCCAAAGGTTATATTTTCCAATCGCGCCAGAACTTCCTGCTGGATATCGTTGACCACATCATCCGGATATTCGCCGGTTCCGATCAACCAATCAAACGGTTCAAAATGCTTTATGTATGCAATTTTGGGAAAATCTTTTCCGATACTCTGCGGCTTGGTCCATGCATAGCGGTAAAATCCTTGACCGGATTTTTTGACCAAATCGATCATATCCCGGATCACAGATTTGCCCTGCGTATCCTGCATACCGATAAGATTCAGGCCTTCCATTTCAGGCCTGTCGGCAGACAGGATTTCGACGCCGTCCAAACGGGTTATAAAATAATACCCGCGCTGATTGTTATAGCGAATGGGCCGTAACGCATCTATAATGATCTGTTTTATTTCGGCAGGACTTTTACTCGTCTTGTTCCGGTTGTATAAATTCAGGGCAATGTCATAAGCTTCATTTGTTCGATCTTTTATTATCTGTTTTAACCTTTCTTCGGCCTGGGATCTTTTGTATTCAATATAGTCGATGACTTTGTCCGTCTCTGCTTTGATGAGGCTCTTTTGGGTGTCTAAATAGTCTTCTCGCAAGGTAACCGCTTCCTTCTTAAACCGCGCATACTCATTTAATATCCACAGCGATCCGACCAGGCACACGGAAATAAAAGCCGGAATTACCATACTGTAAAGGAATATCTTTGTGACGTTGTATTTTGTTTTCATTAGCTCACTCTAAAATAAACCCCGGGCTCCCGGTGTTGCCGAAAGCCGGTTCGCCAAGACGGATTGCCTGCAAGTTGAAGCAATAATCCTTAAAACTAACACCTGCTATCCATTATTTCAAGAAATGGAAGCGAAAGGCGAAAAATGAGTAAAGTTAGGCCTTTTCCCGGTTTGCCCGTGCCGGAGAGGGCAGCTCAAAAAAAAACTGGAAGCGGCTGCTTTTCCAGGCCCGGCAGCGCTTCCAGAAAGTTGGGATAGGACAAGGATTCTTTACTTCAATTGATCCGTCATATCTTCAGCCGATCCGATAATATAATGGGATAAATCCCGGGCTTTGGGTTTACGCGGATCGCTCCAGTCATAGAAACCTGTTCCGCTGCTGGCGCCGTACTCTCCGTTTTTCACCATGCGCATGAGAGTTAAGGGCGGATACATGCGGGGATCATTGGAGGCCTGATACATCTGGAGCGCAACGCGCAGCATTGTGGGGGATGTGACAAAATCATGGAGCTTAAATGTTCCCTGGGGATGTCCCAGACTGGTGTTCAAACCGATGTCGCCGTCTGCTACTTTTATTTTGCCCTGCTCCAGCAGGCGCACGGCATCCAGCATCTGGGGAACAAGCAGCCGGTTGACCCAGAAGCCGGGAATGTTGGGTGCCAGGAAGGGGGCCTTTTTCATTTCAAGCAGGGTTTGGCGGGTGAATTCGACGGTTTCGCCGGTGGTCCTGTCTCCCGGCACCACCTCAACGCCGGGCATCAGAGGCACCGGGTTCATCCCATGGGTAATGATCGAACGCGCGGGCCGGCCGCCGGCCGCGGCCATTGGATTAATATCCAGACTGCTGGTGTTTGACCAGAACACCACATTTTCGGGCAGCTGGGGCAAATAATCTGAAAGGACCGAGCATTTGAGTTTCAGATCTTCAAAGATGACTTCCAGAAAAACGTCACAGCTTTGGGCAGCATCGATGAAGCCCTTTTTGTTTTCGTGGGCGGTAATTTTTTGGGCGGCATTCGATACAAAATCAGGATCATCGATTTTAAATTTTTTGGCTACCGTCGCGGCCAGTTTCTCGCATCCGGCTGCAACCCCGGCAAGAATATCCGAGTTTGCATCAAAACAGTGCACATCGTGTCCGGTCATTGCACATTGCGTAATCCAGCCGCGTCCCATAATTCCCGTACCAAGAATTGCGAATTTCATCATTTTCCTCCCTGTTTTTTAGTCTTTCTTGTTTTTTTTTAGCCATTAATGCAGAAACTTTTTTGTCACGAAATCACGAAATGGAAAAAACACGAAAGAAAAGAGAGATTTCGTGCTCACGCCGGCGCTGCGCATCCCAATATTCTTATTATTTTGGTGATTGATTCTATAGGGTTTCCTGATACAGCAGGATTTCCGATTCACTGCGAATCCGGCAGCGGGATCTCCGTTGCGCTGCGACCGCCTTTTCCGGGTTAGGCTGCTAAAGTGAATAAAGAGTATAGAAAATTGATGTTTCATGTGTCAAATAAAAATTTTCCAATTTTGACCCGCTATCCCGGTATTCCAATATTCCCGTCCCGCTAAACCGTGATGAAGGCGCGTAAACACAAGGTATTAAATCGCCTGGCTAATAGGTTGTGGTTTATCCGGGTCAAGGGTTGACATAATGTATTTGATTTTTAGATTCTTTCATACGATAAAGAAATGTAATCTTACGATGGATCGAATAAACGGTAACAGGCAATGGGCTTCTTGAAAAAAAAGACGTTGATGGGAATGTCGCGAACCTGCGGCTGAGCGGCCAAAATAGGTCCGGCGGATCTGTCGGAAGCGTTGAAAGATTTGGAACCATCGGGTGATGAGAATTTGCTTGTCGGGTATGAGACCAGCGACGATGCAGCCGTGTATCGCCTGACATCCGAAATCGCCCTGATCAGCACAGTGGATTACATTACACCACCGGTTGATGATCCTTACTGGTTTGGGCAGATTGCAGCCGCAAATTCGCTGTCCGATGTGTATGCCATGGGCGGAAAGCCGTTGACGGCTCTAAACCTGGTGATGTTTCCATCCAAGAAACTGGACCTGGGTTTGCTGAAAGACATCCTGCGCGGCGGCAACGATAAAATTAAGGAGGCCGATGCATCCATGGCGGGCGGTCATTCGGTGGATGATAATGAACCGAAATACGGGTTGGCGGTGACCGGGAAAATCCATCCGGATCGAATACTGACCAATCGGGGCAGCCGGGCAGGCGATGCGCTTATTTTGACCAAACCGCTGGGAACGGGGGTGCTTTTCAACGCCAATCGTTCCGGCAAACTGCCTTACGCTGAGCTGGAAGTCATTTTACCCCGCATCGCCGCGCTGAACCGCAAGGCCCTGGAGACCGCTTTAAATTTTAAGGTCCATGCCTGCACCGATATCACCGGATTCGGTATCCTGGGCCATAGTTTTGAAATGGCCCGGGGCAGCGGCGTGCAAATTGAACTGGATTACGACCGGCTGCCCTTTTATCCCCATGCCCGGTCGATGTACCAGAAGGGTGAAACCACCGGCAGCAACAAGGCCAACCGGCAACTGGTCGGCGGGCACTGGGAGGCGGTCAAATCCATGGCTTTTGATGAAGAGGAACTTCTCTTTGATCCTCAGACGTCCGGCGGACTACTGCTGTCCGTGCCGGAAACCGAGGCGAATAAACTGTTAGAAGCATTGCATGCGGCCGGTGTCGATACTGCAGTTCGCGTGGGTAAGGTCGCCGGCGGGGATCGGCCGTTGGTAAGGGTGGTTTAGAATTGAATATGGAAAATTGAAGATTGAATATTTTCGGTATTCTATCTTTTTATACTAAAATAATTTTAAAAAATATCTACGGGAAGACTGACAATGTATTGCTGCTGCGGTAAGCTGCTTCGCTTCGTTTTCCATATTTCAGATCAGACAGTATTCATCAAATATTCAATATTCAATTTTCAATATTCATTTCCTAATGATCGCTTTGGCAGGTATCAACCCCGTTGCGCTTGCCGACACGATGTTGCCGGCGACCCCCGGGCCATCGCCGGCTACGTACATTCCGCTCATCTTCGTTTCCAGGTCGTCACTGGTGTCCACCTGGGTGGCAAAAAATTTAATCTCCGGTGCGTAAAGCAGGGTCTCGTCATTGGCCACGCCCGGAACGACACAGTTTAACTTTTCCAGCCCCTCAATGATGTTGGCCAGGATTCTTTCCGGCAAGGCCATGGCAATGTCGCCGCAGACAACATCTTTCATCGTCGGCTCGATATATCCCTTGTGGATCCGATGCCACGTGCTGCGGCGCCCCCGCTTGAGATCGCCAAAACGCTGCAAAATAGGCTTGCCGCCGCCGATCAGGGTGGCCAGGCTGCCGATGCGTTCCCCGTAGGCCTGGTTGTCCGTGACCGGTTCTGTGAGAATCACTTTGGAAAGAAAAGCAAAATTGGTGTTCGCTGATTTCTTATCCATGTAAGCATGGCCGTTGACGCAGACAAAGTCGCTGTATCTTTCCAATGAAACGAAGCCGCCTTTATTGGTGCAGAAGGTGCGCGTCTGATCGTCGTACTTTCCGGTCTGAATGAAAAATGTGGGGTCATAGATGATATCACACAGATCCTGCATGATGTCATTGTGAACTTCGACCCTGACACCCACCTCGATGCCGCGCTGTTTAAGCCCGATACCATGTTTTTGCGCCTGTTGCCCGACCCAGTCGGCACCCGCCCGGCCGGGAGCGAGAACTATATTGGGGGCAAAATAATTTTTACGGTTGGTTGCGACACCGACGGCGCGACTGTTTTCGATTAAGACCTCTTTAACCTCTTCGGAGGTGTGGATCACCACCCCTTGGGATTTGATGTAATCTGCCATACCGGCAATGTAATCAGGCAGACGGTCGCTGCCCAAATGCTTCTGCTTTATGATCAGCAGATCGATGCCGTAGCGCTTGGCCCGTTTGCGGATTTCTCTCGCCTGATCCATGTCGGTGGGAAAGGAAGGTCCGTCCATGCCGAATTTGTTGAAAATTTGCTCGGTTTCGTTAATCAGTTCTTCAGCCTTGTGAATCGGCATGAATTGGGATAGATCGGTTTTCCCCAATTTATAGATGTAGTTTAATTTGCCGTCCGAAAACAGTCCGGCTCCCCCGATGCCGCTCAGAATATTGCAGGGCTTGCATTTGATGCATTCTTGATAGGAATTGATCGGACAATTGCGTCTCTTAGGACCTTTGCCTTTTTCAATAAGCAGTATCTTTTTGGAGGAATGCTCGCTTAAATGATAGGCCGCAAACAACCCGGCCGGTCCCCCGCCGACGATGATGACATCATAGTTGAAAGTTTTATCCGTTGCTTTGGTATCCGTCATAGATCCTCATTTTGATCCAGCATTCCAATATACCCGTATGCCGGCATCCCGGTAGGTTTTTGGCGATCTATCAACAAGTTTTGCAACTATGCCTGTTTGGTTCCGGCTTGTCCGGGTTATAAATTCAGGTTTTTAAAACGGCACCTTCCTTGAATTCGGCTAAATCCTGTTTGTAGGCAAATCGGATTCTCTGCAGGGCGGTAAAATTGGCCAGAACGGCAACCAGCCAGATGGCGAATTCAAAAGCAGCCGGGTGAATCAGGGCGCCCAAACCGATCAACACAAGTCGTTCGGGTCGCTGCATGATACCCACTTTGGCTTCGAAACCCAGACTTTCAGCGCGCGACCGGGTATAGCTGACCATAAACGATCCGCATAGGGCCAGGAAAACGGCCGCCGATGTGCCGAAATCCTCCGTGTAGAAAAAATGAGCAGCAATACCGAGAAACATGATAAATTCCGAATAACGATCGACGGTGGAATCCAACAAAGCGCCGAAACGCGACGCTTTGCCGGTGGTGCGTGCCAATAATCCGTCAATGGTGTCGCAGAATCCGCCAAGCAGAATCATGGCGCCAGCCAGGCGGATATAACCCGTCAAGAAAGCGGCCGCCCCCAGGGAGGTGACAACTACCCCCGCAATGGTAAAGGAGTTTGGATTCAATCCCCATTTTGAAAACAGCGTTATAAGCGGTGACAGCAGTTTTTTGAAACTGTCTTGCAATCGCTGCGGAATTAAACGCCTACTCGAATTAGCCATGTGATTGCCCTCTGGTCCGGTTTTTTCTTGTTTGCTTTTCAAATTCCACTCTCAGGCCTGAGGCATAGTATCACATTTTCAACAGGGAAATAAAGCCCGCATTCTAAAACCTCTATCGTCTGCCCTCTGTTCTCTGCTTTCTGTCCTCTATCCTCTGTCATCCGTCCAGGCTAAGCATATCGGCGGCAATGTATTTTCCCTCTACCTGCCGGGCCGCAATTTGAGCTGCATACCGGCAGGCGTCAGGGATTTCTTTTCCAGCTGAAAACCGGCTCACAAGGTAGGCGGCAAAGAAAACATCACCGGCGCCTGTTGGATCTACCGGAACTTCAATGCTCTCGGCCAGATAATGAAAGGCAGCGCCGTTTTGGATTTGAACAAATCCGCCTTCTTTCCCTAAGGTAACCAGCAGTTCCCTGATATTAAACTTACGCAGCAGTTCCGCCGGACCCATGCGGTAAAAATCGAGAACGGCACTAAATTCCACCCCATTTGCCTTGACTATGTGGGCGATGTTTAAAGCGCGTTCCAGATGCTCCGAAATCGATGTATATACCTGTTTGTTTTTCAGTTTACGGGTGAGCCCCTGAACATCCAGAAATATCATCCGGTTTGAATTGTGCAGTAAACCTGCGGCTTCCCATTCAATATCCAGAGGGTGCAGGGGGCCCAGGTGCAGTCCGTCCACCTGGTCTAGGACTGCCTGAATCTGGGCCGCTTGAATCGATCCGGCCTGCTGCGGCAATTCTTGGCTGCGGCCGTCCCCTTTGATATAGTTGATAAAGCGCGTGGTGTGCGTCGATTCTCCCCGGCAGACGGTGATGTTCTCCGCCGATAACTTATCCAGGATTGCCAGATCCTGCTGCGCCAGGTTGCTGACAATCAAGGTGTGGATGCCGTGTCTGCGGTAGGTCAGGCCTGAATAGGTGGTGACACCGCCCAATTTAAAAATGCCGCGATCATTTTCGACGATCTTATCGATGGTCGTCGATCCGACAACGGCGATGCCATTTTTGAATGTTTTAATCATGCTTCAAATCTGCTAAGCTCTAACCATGATCTATAACCTTGCCCAACATCTGCGTCAACCAATTAATATAGGAAGTAAATCCATTAACAGCCGGCTGGTCCTGGCGCCCATGACATTCCTGGGTCATATTGCTTTCCGTGAACTTGTGTCGCAATACGGCGGCTATGGCCTGCTGTTTTCAGAGATGTGCAGCGCCCGGGCCATCCCGGCAGAAAACCGGTATGTTTCAGCTTATTTCAGGTGGCGGGATTCAGAGCGCTCCAGACTGGTCTGCCAGATATTTGGTGCCAATCCGCAGGTTATGGCTCAAGCCGCCCGCCGGATCGAACAGGAAGCAATGTTCGGTGTGGACATCAATTTCGGATGCGCCAACGGCAGTATCTGCCGCAGGAATTGCGGCGCCGCAATATTGAAAGATCCCGATCTGGCCGTCAAAATTGTGGCCAAGGTGCGCCAGGCTGTATCGATTCCGGTGTCCGTTAAATTTCGCACAGGATGGAAAGATGAACCCGGGGAGGCTGCGAAACTTGCCGCAGGATTTGAAAGTGCCGGCGCCGATGCCTTGATTTTCCATCCAAGGGTGGCGCCGGACCGCCGCTCCCGGCCGCCCAAGTGGGAGTATATCGGTATGGTTAAAAATGCCGTCGCGATACCGGTGTTCGGCAACGGCGATGTGTTTGACCGCAGCGACTGCAGCAGGATTTTAGAGGAGACCGGTTGTGATGGTGTCGCCTTAGGAAGAATGGCCATCGCAAGACCCTGGATATTTGCGGAGTGGACCAATGATTTTAAGCCCGGTCCTGATATTTTTCGTGACACTGCGCTTCAACTGGCCGGGTTGCTTGCAAAGCATTACGGTCCCCGGATGGCCATCAGACGCTACAAGCGATTTGCCTATTATTTTTGCGCCAACTTTCGATACGGTCACACCTTGTATTCACAGGTATTGAACGCACCCGATATGTCCCGGCTCACTCAAATTATTCATCGATTTTTCGATCAAGCCCCTGATCTGGTTTCAAGGCCCAACTTGAATTTTTTTCAATAACCGGATCAAAACCCTGACAGATTAGCTAGTTTAATGTCAGCTTTTGATTCATTTTTTTTCAATTTAAGGTTGGAAATATCTAAATATATTGATATTAAATTATAATTTTTAAAAGTCTAGATTGGCATGTTTCATGCTCGCAAAAGGAAGCGATGAGGTATTTTTCTGATTAGAACATTTTTTGGGTTTTCCGCTCAATTGGGATTTTCCAGAGGCGGATATATTTTCGCCTTGATCCAAGTGCCTTGTACGGTTTGATATTTTGACGCAGGGCATCCACCGGGTTTTCCGGGTTGGGGTTACAGTTGATGAGTATTGCATTGACCTATGAAGAATTGAGAACGAAACTCGCCGAATTAGAACAAAAATCCGCGGTCCGGGAGCAAGCTGCGGCGAAGGCTGCAAATCTCAATAATGAACTCGAACAACGGGTGGCCGAGCGTACGTCCGATTTGCACGAGATAATAAAACTGCTCAAGTTAGAAATAACAGAGCGTAAGCGGATTGAGGATCAGTTGAGAGATTCGGAAAATAAATTCCGAATTCTGACCGAACTCTCACCCCTGGGTGTTTCACTGATTGGCAGTGATGGTCGCTATAAATATGTTAACCCCCGGTTTGTTGAGATTTTCGGCTACGCGCCGGCAGAAATCCCTACCGGGCGGGACTGGTTTCTCAAAGCCTTCCCTGAAATCAGTAATCGCCGGCAGGCTATGGCAGCGTGGATGCATGATCTCAAGGAGGCCGAAGTCGGCGAGGTACGCCCGCGTATTTACGAGGTGCGATGCAGCGACGGTTCCGATAAAACGATCAATTTCCGACCCGTAACGATGGAAGGGGGCGATCAATTCGTAATTTATGAAGACGTCACGGAACGCAGGCGCTTGGAGGCTCACCTGCAGCAGGCCCAGAAAATGGAAGCTATCGGTACACTGGCCGGCGGGATTGCTCATGACTTTAATAATATCCTCGCGGCCATACTGGGCTACGGTGAATTGCTGGCCTTTGACATGCCCAAAGATACTCCTGCCTGGCAGAACCTGCAGGCGGTGCTCAAATCCTGTCATCGGGCCAAGGATCTTATCGGCCAAATCCTGGCCTTCAGCCGCCAGAACGAACGGAATTCAATGCCGGTTCGAGTCAGCGCCATCGTTAAAGAGGCCCTGAAAATGTTGAGAGCCTCTCTGCCCGCCACGATTGAGATTCGCCGGCATATCGAAACTCCGGACGGCATCGTCAATGTCAATGCCACTCACATACATCAGGTTTTGATGAATCTGTGCACCAATGCCAGCCATGCGATGCGTGAGAAAGGAGGGGTGCTCGGGGTAAAATTGAGCCGATGGCACGCCGAAATGGCAGAACAACTGCCCCATCCCGATCTGACGCCCGGGACTTTTTTGAGACTCAGTGTGAGTGATACCGGCCATGGTATGACAGCCGAGCAGATGCAGCGAATATTTGATCCGTATTATACCACCAAAGATGCCGGTGAAGGGACCGGTCTGGGACTGGCGGTCGTTCAGGGAATCGTCAGGGCCCACGGCGGTGCCATCAAAGTTAAGAGTTCACCTGAAAAGGGATCGGTCTTTGATGTATACCTGCCCGAAATGCAAAAAGAAATCATCACCCAAGAGGAACCTATCCAACCTTATCTTACCGGCCATGAGACCATTCTATTTGTGGATGACGAACAGGCCCTGGTGGCCATGAGCAAACAAATGCTCGAATTATTGGGCTATAAAGCGGTCACCCGAACCAGCAGCCTCGAAGCGTATGACCTGTTTCGGCATGATCCGGGTAGTTTCGACCTGGTAATTACCGATATGACCATGCCGAATATGACCGGCGAAAAGCTGGCCGGCAAGATTTTGGCGATCCGGCCGGATATCCCTGTGATTCTGTGCACCGGCTACAGCGATCAAATTACGGAACAGCGTGCCAAGGATATGGGAATCCAGGCCTTTGTCATGAAGCCGCTGATCATGAGGGATTTAGCCGGCACGATTCGAGAGGTGTTGGATAAAACCGGATAGGTTTCATTGTAAACATTTCATCTCAAGGTTCCCATCAATTTAAGGCGACTGTTGTAAGTTATTGTCTTTTTTTTCTTCACCTTACTTTAATCAATACTTGAATATAAAAAGTAGAACAAGAATTGAAATTTAGGATTTTTTAAACTATGATCCCCTTTTAATCTCTACAATTTACCCAATGGAGGTCAAGAATGAAATTTGTTCGTCAGACGTTGAAACCTGTCAGCTTTTTCCTGGCTATTTTTGTGCTGATGATCTCAGGTCCATTTCAATCCGCCCACGCGGCCATGATCGGAACGGAATCCGTGCTGGACACATCCAGAGGCCAGCAGGCCCGGGTCTATCTCAAGTCACTGCTGGCGCGCGAGGATGTGCGGGCAGCCCTGGTTGCTCGCGGCCTGGATCCGTTGGAGGCCAAGTCTCGCATCGACAGCCTTTCGGATGCCGAGGCCGTCAATGCAGCCGGCAGGTTCGATCAACTGCCGGCCGGCAGCGGGATTCTGGAAGCAATACTCATTATTTCATTTCTGGTCTTTCTCATACTGCTGATTACGGATATTGCCGGGTACACGAATGTTTTTCCGTTTGTTCATCACCACATAAAGAAGTAGGGCGTGTCACAGCGCCTGCGCAAAGACTTGACAACAGAAGAGGACTCCGAATATGGCGCACAATATTGCCTTGATTCCAGGCGACGGCATCGGTAAGGAAGTAATACCGGCAGCAGTCCGGGTTCTGGATAGCCTGTCAAAGCGGCATGGCTTTGAAATGACCTATACCGAATTTCCTTTTTCCTGTGAGTATTATTTAAAGACCGGCAAAATGATGCCGGAGGATGGCATCGATAAACTTCGCAATTTCGATGCCATTTTCCTGGGCGCCGTTGGGGACCCCGAGGTTTCCGACCATGTTTCCTTATGGGGTCTGCTGCTCCCGATCCGGCGCCGGATGCAGCAGTATGTCAATGTCCGGCCCGTCAGGCTGCTGCCCGGCATATCCTCACCGCTCGCCAACCGCACCTCGGAAGATATCGACTTTATCGTGGTGCGCGAAAATAATGAAGGCGAATACTCGGAAATCGGCGGCCGTCTTTACAGCGGTACAGATTCGGAGATGGTTGTCCAGGAAACCGTTTTCACCCGCAAGGGGGTGGATCGCATTTTGCGGTACGCCTTCGAACTGGCCCGCAGTCGTCCGGAAAAGCATCTGACATCCGCCACCAAATCAAACGGCATCATCCACACCATGCCTTACTGGGATGAGCGTTTCCGGGCCATATCCAAGGAATACCCGGAGGTTGCAGTCGATCAGTTCCATATCGATATTCTGACGGCCCACTTCGTGCAGCACCCCGATTGGTTTGACGTCGTTGTCGGCAGCAACCTGTTTGGCGATATCCTGTCCGACCTTGGCCCCGCGATTGCCGGCAGTATTGGGATTGCCGCTTCTGCCAATCTGAATCCCACCAAAGAATTTCCTTCCATGTTTGAGCCCGTCCACGGCTCAGCGCCTGATATCGCCGGCAAGGGCATTGCCAATCCCATCGGCGCCCTGTGGTCGGCCCAGATGATGCTGGAGTTTTTAGGAGAAGAAACGGCGGCGCGGGCCCTGATGAGTGCCATCGAAACCGCTACGGCCTCGAAAATTCTGACGCGGGACTTAGGCGGAGAGGCGACCACAAAATCGTTTACCGATGCCGTCATCCAAAACTTATAAAGGGTGGACAAATGAAATCAAAACGCTTCGAAAATCTGGCCAAGCGCCCCGTCAACCAGGAAACATTTATTAAACCCTGGCCGGAAACCGGACTGGCGGCCATGGAAAGCCCCCTTGATCCGGCCCCCGGTCTTAAGCTAGTCAATGGTCGGGTTGTAGAGATGGACGGCGTTGCCCGTGAAAATTTCGATATCATCGATCATTTCATCGTCGATCATGCGCTTGACCTGGCGATGGCGGAAAAGGCCCTGGCCACACCGTCGCTTGAAATCGCCCATATGCTGGCGGACATCAATGTTTCGCGGGCCGAGGTTCTTGGACTTGTCGGCGGCTGTACGCCCGCCAAACTGGTCGACATCGTCCAGCAGATGAATGTGCTGGAAATGATGATGGGGCTTGCCAAAATGCGGGCGCGCCGGACACCGGCCAATCAAGCCCATGTGACCAATCGCAAAGAGCACCCGGCGCTGCTGGCGGCGGACGCTGCCGAAGCGGCCCTGCGCGGCTTTCATGAAATTGAGACAACCATCGGCGTTACACGCTATGCGCCGCTCAATGCCCTGTCCATCCTGGTCGGATCCCAGACCGGGCGGGGAGGGACGCTGACCCAGTGTGCGGTGGAAGAAGCCACCAATTTAAGGCTTGGATTCAAAGGTCTGACCACCTATTCCGAGACACTTTCGGTTTACGGCACGGAAAGAACTTTTATCGACGGCGATGATACCCCTTGGTCCAAGGCCTTTTTAGCGGCCGCCTACGCCAGTCGGGGTGTTAAAATCCGCTTTACTTCCGGTACGGGTGCCGCCGCTTTGATGGGACATTCCGAAGGCAAGTCCATGCTGTTTTTAGAGGCGCGTTGCCTGCTGACCACCAAGGGCGCCGGCAGCCAGGGAACCCAGAACGGTTCGATCAGCTGTATCGCACTGCCCGAGTCCCTTCCGGGCGGGGTGCGTACGGTTCTGGCCGAAAATCTGATTGCAGCCATGCTGGGTCTGGAGGTGGCATCGGGCAACGATGCCCTGGCCTCCCAATCGGAAATGCGCAAGAGCGCCAAACTCATGCTGCAATTTATTCCCGGCACCGACTTTATCACTTCCGGCTACGGGGCGATCCCGCGCTATGACAACATGTTCGGCGGCGGCAACTTCGACGTCAGTGAAATGGATGACTGGCTGGTGCTGCAGCGCGATATGCAGGTTGACGGCGGTATGGTGCCGGTGAAAGAGTCCGACGCTTTGCAGGTGCGTGAACGCGCCGCCCGGGCCATCCAGGCGGTCTTTGCCGCCTTTGGTTTTCCCGCCATCAGCGAGACCGAGGTTGCAGCCGCCGTCGAGGCCTACAACAGTGAAGACATGCCCGACCGCGATAAGGTGGCTGATATTGAAGCCGCCGCCAGACTGCTGCACGGGCCGCTGACCGTCGTCGATGTCATCGCGGCCCTGGAAAAGGCCGGATTTCATGATGTTGCCGCCCCGGTTTTGGAGCTGCAGCGGCAGCGGGTCGTCGGCGACTACCTGCAGCCGTCGGCTGTTTTCGACAAGAATTTTCAGGTGGTCAGCGCCCTGACCGATCCCAATGACTATCGGGGGCCGGGCACAGGCTACCGGGTTGAGGGGGATCGCTGGTCGGTTCTGCAAAACCTGCCCCAGGCTTGGGACCCGCGTGCTTATCTGGACAGAATCAGCTCGGCCGGAGTTGAAAGCTGGCTGGAAGAAGGGCTGGCCGCCGCCGAAACCGGCGATCGTCCCGAGGTGGTTGTCGCGCTGGATCCGGCCTTTGGGGTTAAGATTCATCAAACCATCGGCGGGCTGGATCTGCGGGATGTGATCAGGGCCATTCTCGCGGGCATCGCTGAAGAGGGGCTGCCGGCAAGACTGGTGCGGGTGTATCACACGGCAGACTGTGCATTCATCGGCCATGCCGGCGCAAAATTGAGCGGATCCGGTGTTGCCATCGGCATTCAATCCAAGGGAACCACCGTCATTCATCAACGGGATTTGGCGCCTTTGGAGAATCTGGAGCTTTTTCCCCAGGCTCCCAACATGGAGCTGGAAACCTATCGCAGCATTGGCCGCAACGCCGCCCGTTATGCCGGCGGCAAACCGGCCTCACCGGTAGCTGTTAAAATCGACAACACGGCACGGTTGCGCTTGATCGTTCAGACCACCCTGCTGCAGCTGCTGGCCACCCGGCAGATTCAAAGCGGCCGGGCCCCGTGCGAGTTGCATGCCCGCTTATAAAGCCAAAATAAATTGGAAGTAATACAAAGGAGTGTAAATATGGTCCAGGATAATGTGACGACTTTCACCGGACGTGCTTTGCAGGAGCTGTCGATAGAGAAGGTGCTCAGCGGTGAATTGACTGCCGAAGATTTTCGCATCAGTGCCGACACGTTGCGAAAACAGGCGGATGCTGCCGCATCCGGCGGATATCGGCAGCTGGCTGAAAACCTGCGCCGGGCGGCGGAGCTGACCTGCATATCCAACGAAGAGGTGCTGGACATTTACAACCAATTGCGTCCGGGACGTTCGAATTACAAAGCGCTGATTGCTTTGAGCGAGCGCCTCGAAAATGAATATCGGGCGTATCTGACGGCTGCGATGGTGCGAGAAGCGGCCGAAGTGTATCTGGAGCGTGGAATCGTTCAGTAGGCGGTGATTTAGATCTCGTTCAGTTTTCAGCAAGTTTCCTCTTCATTCAAACTGGTCGTCTCGGCGCTTAACTGCTTGGGCTGACACTGAAACCTTTCATCGGGATAAGGAGACAGAATATGAAATACCACTATTTAGGCAACACCGGCATCCGGGTATCCGGTCTGTGCATGGGAACCATGACGTTCGGCCGGGAGGCGGATAAAGATGCTGCGCGGGCCATCTTCAATCAATGCCGGGATGCGGGCATCAATTTTTTTGACTGCGCCAATGTTTACAGCCACGGCAAGGCGGAGACTATTCTGGGTGAGCTGATTTCCGACTGCCGGGAGGATCTGGTCGTCACCTCTAAGTTCGCGGGCTCCATGGGCTCCGGGCCGAATACCGACGGCGCTTCCCGGCGCCATTTGATGGGCTCGCTGGAGGCCAGTTTAAAGCGCCTGAAAACCGATTATATTGACATCTATTTTCTGCACCGGTTTGACGAGCACACCCCGCTGGAGGAAACCCTGCGGGCGCTGGACGATGTCGTGGCCCAGGGCAAGGTTCGCTACACGGGGGTCAGCAACTTTGCGGCCTGGCAGATCGCCAAGGCGCTGGGCGTGTCCGCGCGCAACGGCTGGACATCGTTTCACTGCGTGCAGCCCATGTACAACCTGGTAAAACGCCAGGCGGAAGTTGAAATTCTGCCCCTGGCCGAATCCGAGAATCTCGCGGTGATCAGCTACAATCCCCTGGGAGGGGGAATCCTGAGCGGAAAATACGGCCCGGACCGCACGACCGGGCAGGGACGTCTGACCGGAGACGACATGTATCGGAGGCGCTACGGCGAGCAGTGGATGTACGCCGCCGCCGTGAAGTTTACGCAATTTGCGCGGGACAAAGGGTATCATCCGGTTTCTCTGGCAGTGGCCTGGGTGGCCCATCACCCGGCGGTGACCGCCCCGATCATCGGCGCCCGCAATGTCGAGCAGTTAAAAGACTCGCTGCAAGCCGCCGATATTCAAATGAGTCCGGATCTTTATGCCGAGATCTGCCGGCTGACGCCCGCACCGCCTCCAGCCACCGATCGGTCCGAAGACCGATTTGACCCGGAAAAAACTTAGAAATGGTTTTGAAACCCGAGATCGCCTCCAAACAGGCGTTGGCAGCTTAAGGTTTCAGGTGTCGGGAGCAGCCTTGCCGGAATTTTTAACTGTACAGCGACGCACTGCGTCCTTTGCCGGCCGACTCCGGATTGACGCAGCTGATCATGGGCCGGCCGTTTAAGGCGTTAATCAGATTACGGGCAGCCCGTTCCGCCATTTTTGCGCGGGTTTTACTTGTGGCGCTGCCGATGTGAGGAAGGACCGTTACCTGGGGTAAAGCCAGCAGCGGATGGTCACCCCGCATGGGCTCCGGATCGGTTACATCCAGCCCGGCGCCTGCAATCTGCCCGTCTTTTAATGCGTCCAGCAAAGCCGCCTGGTCGACGGTCTGACCCCTGGCCGAATTTATCAGCATTGCCGACGGTTTCATCAGCCTCAACTCATTTGCCCCGATATAATGATAAGTTTCGGCAGATAGGGGCAAATGCAAGCTGATAAAATCGCTCTGGCCCAACAGCGTTTCTTTATCGACATAGCGGGCACCGAACTCCTGTTCGGCCGGCGTGTTGCGGGTGAAATCATGGTACAAAATAGTCATGTTGAAGCCTATCGCCCGCCGGGCCACCTCCCGGCCGATACGACCCAGGCCGATAATCCCCAGCGTCGCATGATGAACGTCCGTGCCGAGATTTTCAAGCATCCCTCTTTCAGGCGTCCAGCGATCCTGTTTGACCCACTCCACCATCTCCGCCAATCGGCGGGCGGAGGCCAGGATTAAGGCAAACGCCAGGTCGGCTGTTGTTTCAGTCAGCACATCCGGTGTGTTTCCAACCGGAATACCGGCCGCGGTGCAGGCAGCAATGTCAATATTGTCATAACCGACCGCCTGGTTGCTGACGGCTTTAACGGCCGGGCAGGCTTCCAGCAGCCGGGCATCGACTTTAATGTCAGTGGTTGTCAGCAACCCGGTACAATCCGCAAACAGATTCAACTGTACATCTCTGGGCATCAATATTTTTTCCTGCCAGACATGCAGCTCGCAAACATTCCCGCAATAAGTTCAATCCTTCATCCGCGATGATGCGGGATACGTAGACTTTTGGTTTGGTCATTTTCGTCAGATCTCTGAGCGTAGAGTTTTAGTTGTGTTTTCTTTGCATTTTATGCAAAAATATTTTCGTCACGAAAACACGAAATCTTGAAATCACGAAATTATTCATCTCTACTTTTAGTGTTTTCGTCTCTTCGTGCTTTCGTGATTAATTTGTCCATTTATCTTATCGCCTTTCCGTTTTCAACGTCGAAAAGATGCAGATTATCGATGCTCGGTTCGACCACGAGGTTGCTGTGCGCTTTGATTTGGCTCTTGCGGCCCACCGCGGCAATTAAACTGAAACTGCCGGCGTTGAAATCCACGTAGGTTTCATTGCCGATGGGCTCAACCACTTCGACGGTGCCCTGAATGGTTTTACCCGGGCTGTGCTCGCCGGAGACTTTGAGGTCTTCCGGCCGAACGCCGACAACGATCTGTTTGTGTTTGTAGTCGGCAAGCTGCTTGGATTTTTCCGGCGGCAGATCGATGCGAACCTCGCCCGCCTGCAGGCAGGCGCTATCTGCCCGGCCGTTGAGTTCGGCATCGAAGAAGTTCATGGCCGGGCTGCCGATAAATCCACCGACGAACTTGTTGGCGGGGGTGTCGTAGAGTTCAAGGGGGGAGCCGATTTGTTGGATCAGGCCGTCGCGCATGACCACAATCCGATCGCCCATGGTCATGGCTTCAATCTGGTCGTGGGTCACATACACGGCGGTGGTGGCCAGGCGTTCATGCAGTTTTTTCAACTCCAGCCGGGTCTGAACCCGGAGCTTGGCATCCAGATTGGACAGCGGTTCATCGAACAAAAAAACCTCGGGTTTTCTCACGATGGCGCGGCCTACCGCCACCCGTTGGCGTTGACCTCCTGAAAGCTGTTTGGGTTTGCGGGATAAAAGCGGCTGGATGCCGAGTATCTCGGCTGCTTCCTGGACGCGCTTTTTGACTTCGTCCTTGGGCCGTTTGCGCATCTCCAGCGAAAACGCCATGTTGTCGAACACGGTCATGTGGGGATAGAGTGCATAATTCTGAAATACCATGGCGATGTTGCGGTCCTTGGCCGGCAATCGGTTGATGAGGTTGTCTCCAATGTAAACATCTCCGCTGGTAATGCTTTCGAGACCTGCGATCATTCGCAGCGTGGTGGTTTTGCCGCAGCCGCTGGGCCCTACCAGAACCACAAACTCCTTGTCCTTAATGGACATATTAAAGTTGTCGACCGCAACGACTTCGTCAAAATGCTTGCAAACGTTTTCTAACCGTACTTCTGCCATATTGGGTTCACTCCTTTAACGCGCCCGTCATGCCGGCGACGTAATGTTCTACAAAAAAGGAATACACCAGAGCTACCGGTACCGAGGCGCACAGGGCGCCGGCCATCAGAGAGCCCCAGGAGTAAATATCCCCCCTGACCAGTTCGGTGACCAGCCCGATTGCAACCGTCTTCTTGGCCGTACTGGAGATAAAAACCAGGGCGTAAAGATACTCATTCCACGAGAGCGTGAAGCAGAAAATCCCGGCTGAAAGAACCCCGGGCAGGCACAGGGGCAGAATGATTTTGCGAAAGATCTTGATTCGGCTGGCGCCGTCGATCATGGCGCATTCCTCCATCTCCTTGGGAATGGATTTAAAGTATCCCATCAGTAGCCAGGTACAGAACGGAATCAGAAACGTCGGATAGGTCAACACCAGGGCCCAGAGTGAGTCCCACAGATGCAACTTGAAAATAATATGGGCCAGCGGGATGAACAAAATTGTCTGGGGGACGAGGTATCCCAGAAAGATGGCCACACCGGTGGGGCCCGAGGTTTTGAACCGCAGCCGTTGAATGGCATAGGCAGCCAGCAGACTAGCCGCCAATGAGATCACTGTGGCGGCAATGGCCACGAAAAATGTATTGGCCATCCAGCGCAGAAAGATGGTCTCCGTGAAGAGCTTGACGATATTGCTGAGGGTCCAGGTGTGGATGTAAAACGGGTTGAGGCTGAGATTGTAAAGCTCGTTGTCGGATTTGAAGACCGTGTTGAACATCCAGTAAAAGGGAAACAGAAGGAAGATCAGGTACAGCACCAGCGGCACATAAAACTTCAACAGCTTTGATCCGGCACGTTCGATTGCCATTGCTCAATCCTCTTTTTTCAAAAAAACGAAGGCGATAAATACACAGGCGACCAGGATGGGCAGCATAAAATTGGAGATGGCCGCGCCTTCGCCGAAATGGCCTCCCTGCATGGCCCGCTGATAGGAAAGCGTTCCGAAGATATGAGTGGCGCCGGCCGGCCCGCCTTTGGTAATGATCCAGACCAACTGGAAATCCGCAAAGGTCCAGATGGTTGAAAAAACCGTTACCACCGTGAGCAGCGGCGTGAGCAGCGGCAGCGTGATGCGCCGGAATTTTTTCCAGGCGCCGGCACCGTCGATATCTGCAGCTTCGTAAAGTTCGGGACTGATCGTCTGCAGTCCCGCCAGCAACCCGATGGTAAAAAAGGGGATGCCGCGCCAGACATTGGCTGCGATCAGAGACCAGCGAGCGTTCCAGGGATCGCCCAGAAAATCGATATAGTGTTCGATGATACCCAGCTTAATCAAAAGCCAGGAAATCCCGCTGAAGGTGGAGTCATAAAGCCACCAGAAACAGATGGCGCTCAGGGCCGTGGGAATGATCCAGGGCAGCAGAATGATCGCCCGCATAAACCCTTTGCCTCTGAAGTCGCGGTTGAGGATCACGGCCAGTCCAATACCCAGGATGGCTTTCAATATTACCGCGACGATGGTATAGAGGAACGTATTGAATACGGTCAACCAAAAACTGGGATCCCGCAGCAGCCAAGCGTAATTTTCGAAGCCGACAAATTTACCTTCACGTCCCACGATGGTATCGGTAAAACCGAGCCACAGGCCCAGCAGGAAGGGATAGGCCAGGAAGACCAAAAGCAGCAACTCGGCCGGTGCGACAAATATAAATCCCAGGACAGTGGGGTTCTCCAAGGCCCGCGACAGCCAGGTGGTCTTTAGCTCTTGCTCCCTTACGGCAACTGCGTCCACGTTTTCACCTCCCGGTCAGCCGTATGATAAAAAATTAATGCCATATTCTCTTCCGTTCCAGAGCGCTGTCTTTGCGTGCCCTGTGATGGCAGCGGGAGGGGCGCTGCCGGCTATTCGCCGGGCAGCCGCAGCCCCTACCCGCTGATTTCTGCGACCGTTGTATTATTACCTGTAAGCCCTGACAATGGCTTTTTCGGCGTTGTCGATGGCCCGATCTGCCGAAACTCCGCGCGCGCAGTAATTGGCAAACAGATCGACCACCACATACTCGGCCATTACCGCGGCGGAGGCCGGTCCGATCGGCCCTTCGTAGCCGTTGGGCAGCATGTTTTTGATGCAGTCGCGATAGACCGTGTGTTTGGGATCTTCGGTCCAGACCGGCAGGTTGCGATAGGCCTTCAGCGACGGGGTGACATAGCCGCGCATGGCGTTGATCCAGGGTCCGGCCTGTGGTTCTTCCATCATGAACATCAGAAAATGCTTGGCGGCATTGGGATAACTGGTGTGCTTGAAGATGAAGGCCGGATCGAATAGATGCAGCTCGGTCGGATGGCCGACCGGCCCCACCGGCGGATGTTGATGATAGGTATCGGTGGCAATATCCGCCCATTTGGGATTATTCTTGGCGGCGTAATAAATGCTGATTCCGTTGTTGGTGGCGGAGATCTGGTTTGCGAGATAGACTTTGTTGTTGTTCGGATCCTGCCAGGAAGCGACCCCGTCAACCATGGCGTTGTCGTAAAGGTCCTTCATGGCATCCAGCGCCATGCGGGTCTCTTTGCTGTTGATCGCCGGGGACCCGTCCTTGTTGACCGTCTTGGCGCCGAAAGCCCACAGAAAACCGTGGGCCCAGTTGTTGCCGTCTCCAACGGAATGGCCCAGCGCAAAACCGACCGGGTGTCCTATGCTCTTGAGCTTTTTGCAGCAACTGATGAAATCATCCATGTTTACCGGCATCTCCTGATAACCGGCATCGTTGACCCAACTCTTGCGGTAGACAATGGCCTGTCCGGGTCCGCCGATGGGAATATCAATCCAGCGTTTGGTGGCCGGATTAATGCCATACTTCAAACACACATCTTCCCATCCACCGTACTTTTGGCCCAGATATTCGGCGATGTCGGTGACATCCACCAGCTTATCCGGATAGAGGAAGGGGTCGTCATGCCATCCCAGGACAATATCGGGACCGGCGCCGACGGCAGCCGACATGGCGGCCTTGGGCCGGACGTCTTCCCAGGCCAGATATTCATTGATTACTTTGCCGCCGGTAGCCTCTTCCCATTTGGCGCAATTGGCTTCCCATAGATCCTTGTCGGCGCCGACAAATACGCTCCACCGCAGTACGTTCAAAGTTGGAGCTTTTTCGACGGCCAGTTTCGGCGGAGTGGCTGCCAAAGCCTTCTTGGCCAGCGGACCCAAGGGGCCGGCAAGCACTGCGGCACCGGCCAGGCCGGCGCCCGTTGTTTTGATGAAATCCCTGCGCGTCATGTTGTTATCCTGTTTTTTCATGGCCACTTTCTCCTTTCCCAAGTTGGTTCATCGTTATTTTTTGCATTCCCTTGTCACTGAAAATGGTTTTACCATCTAATCAAGAGGGCACCGACTCGCTTTTTCAAAGTCGGCAGACGAATCATTGCCTAGGGTCCTTGCCGGGGACAACCTCACCTCCTTTCACGCAGCATGCCGGCGAAGCCTTTTACCATTTTTTCAACGATTTGTTTCCTATTTGGAATTGAATTAATTATCAAAAAACGGCTCAATTCTAATCAGTGTTCAAACCAATGGGTCTTCAAAATTTTTCCCGCATGTGGCTTTATTGGACTACGTCACGTATCCCAAGTCAGGTGGTCAGTATCTTCTTTGAGCACAAGGCGGGAAAATGAGCAGGGTTTATTTTATTCTCGGTTCTCCACTACCTGGTTTGACTTAAACCGTTAAATTGTATTTATGTCAACAGAAAAGTTGTTGCAGGCCACCAACCGTGTTTCAGAATGTGCGAATGCAGCCGGAATAATAGACGGCATTCCGGCGGATATGTTTCTATCAGGTTTCATCTTTGTTGACAGTTATACCCTGTGTTGATACTGAATAATGGATGCTGGATGCTGAATGCTTGAAAAAGAAAGGAGAAGCCATGACCTGGCGCAGCAGACAAATACTTGAACGACCGGAGTGGTCCATGAACCGCGGTCTTTTTAAGGCCATGGGATACAGCGATTACGATCTGGACCGTCCCCTGATCGGCATTGCCAACTCCTGGAACCGGGTGGTTCCGGGACATTACAACCTGAATCAGGTTTCGGAGTTCGTCAAACAGGGAATCCGCCAGGCCGGTGGGACCCCGGTGGAATTCGGGGTGATCGCGGCCTGTGACGGCATCGCCCAGGGCCATGCCGGCATGCATTACATCCTGCCGACCCGCGATTTGATTGCCAATGATATCGAAATGATGGTGGAAGCCCACCGGCTGGATGCCGTCGTGATGCTGGGTTCCTGCGACAAAATCGTCCCCGCCATGCTGATGGCGGCTGCCAGACTGGATCTGCCCGCCATTATCGTGGTGGGGGGACCGATGGAAGGCGGCTGCCAGTTTGACGGTCGTTCCGCCGATATCACCTCTCTGACGGAAGGGCTGGGAATGTTGAAAGCCGGCAAAATCGATGATCAGAATTACCACAATCTGGAAGACTGCGCCGGGCCGACCTGTGGGTCATGCTCTTTTCTCGGAACGGCCAACACCATGTGTTGTGTGGCTGAAGCCATGGGACTTTCGCTTCCCGGAAGTGCTACCATTCCGGCAACTTATGCCGATCGCTGGCGGGCTGCCCAGGAATCCGGGCGCCAGATCATGGCGTTGGTAAAGCAGGGAATCACGGCGCGCCGGATCATCAATCAAAAAGGCATCGAAAACGGGATTCGCCTCAGCACCGCCATCGGCGGTTCGACCAATGTTGCGCTGCACATCCCGGCTATCGGATATGAGGCCGACTGCGAAATCACGATGGATCTCTTTGAGGAATTATGCCGCAGCACGCCGCACATTGCCAAAATGAACCCGGCCGCTGCCCCCAATGTTCCGGATTTTCACCACGCGGGCGGCGTACCGGCGGTTATGAAAGAATTGCTTCCCATTCTGCATGCCGATGCCTTGACTGTTACCGGCCGGAGTGTGGCCGAAAACCTTGCCGCTGCAGGCACCCCCGACCGCAGGATAATAAAGACGATGGCGGATCCATGGAGCAGGGAAGGCGGACTTGCCGTACTGCGCGGCAATCTGGCGCCCAATACGGCGGTCACCAAACCCGCGGCCATTCATCCGGACATGCGTGCCTTTACCGGCAAAGCCCATTGTTTTAACTCCGAGGAAGATGCCAATCAGGCGATTCTGGCCGGCAAGGTGACGGAAGGCGAGGTCATCGTGATTCGATATGAGGGACCCAAAGGGGGACCCGGTATGCGGGAAATGTACAAAGCCATGAAACTGCTCTATGGCCGGGGGTTGGCCCTGAAGACGGCCCTGGTCACCGACGGCCGGTTTTCCGGCACGAACAACGGCTGCTTCGTTGGGCACGTGTCGCCCGAAGCGGCCGAAGGCGGGCCGTTGGCCATTGTCGAAAACGGCGATGAAATCAGCATCGATATCCCCGATCGCAAATTGCACCTGAACCTTTCCGACCGGCAAATCCAGGAGCGGCTGGCCCGCTGGCGGCGGCCGGAACCCAAATTCAAGCGCGGCTATCTGGCGTTGTACTCGCGATTGGCGGAGTCGGCGGATAAAGGCGCCATCATTCGACATAAAATTGAGTAAAAAATCCCGGTCTGGAGGACCATGTTTTCAATGTTCGAATAAACTGATCAATATCCATAATTTTAGGCATTTTAGGCATTTGATAATTTGCCATGGACAACATTGTCGTCATCGCAGATGATTTAACAGGAGCCGCTGACACGGGTGTTCAGTTCTGTCCCTTTTTTGAAGATACAACCCTGGTTTCTTATCGACAATTGCGGCGTGTCCTGGGACCGTCTCCGGCCTCTGCTTCACGGGCGGCTGCGATCTACACGAACAGCCGCGCTTTGGCAGCCGAAGCAGCCAGACATCGCCTGGTCTCCGTGGCGCATGAGCTTGCCGGGGAACCGCCGATTTGGATTTACAAAAAAATCGATTCCTGTATGCGCGGCAATGTGGGACCGGAGGCCGACGCGCTGCTGGATGCACTTGGCTACGAGGTGAGCTTCATCACGCCGGCGTTTCCTGAAATGGGACGAACTACCGAAAATGATATTCACCGGGTTCACGGCATCCCGCTGGATCAAACTGAAATTGCGCGGGATCCGATCACCCCCGTAAAAGATTCCCATCTGTCCCGGATCGTGCAATCCGAGAGCAAGTACCCCGTCGGTCATGTGGCGGCAGCTTATCTGAACGGGACTGAAAAAGAACTGCAGGCGGAAGTCGATCGGCAGGTTCGGCGCGGTTTCAGGCACCTGGTATTTGATGCCGCCAACCGGTATCATCTGGACCGGATTGCCGGACTGGTTTATTCCTTTCCCGGCAGGGTGCTGCCGGTGGGATCTGCGGGACTGGCGGGCAGCCTCACCGAACCGTTATGCCCCGGCAGGAAGGCCGTGAAGGCGGGTCTAAAAATCGATGGAGCCGGCTGCAATTTGCTGGTTTGCGGCACAACATCGGAAGTAACCGCCCGGCAAATTGACAATCTGCTGCCGAGACATTCCTATGAATTAATTCAGTTGAGCTGCGGCATGCTGGCTGATCCGAATCGCAGGGATGACTTTTCGAAAACCGTGTCTGCGACGCACTCGATTTTATTTAAAAAAAATGTGGTCCTGACCATCGCGCCGCAGCAATTCACTCCAGCCGCTGACCAGCAGGCAGCTTTTCACCCGGAGGCCGCATCGATCGTCAGAGGGTTGGGTCTTTTCACGGCTGAAGTCATTGCGTTTTTCAAACCGCGCAATCTTTTTCTTACCGGAGGCGACACGGCTGATGCGGTTTTGACAGCGGTTGAAGCCGGCGGCATACGGATTCTGGGAGAAGTCGTGGCCGGTGTGGTGCAGGGTGAGCTATTCGGCGGGCCGCTGGCGGGATTGCCGGTTGTCACCAAAGCCGGCGCATTCGGACACGCAGACACGCTGGTTGCCCTTCATGAATATTGGCAAAACACATATGGAGTTGGCTTATGAGCGATGATAAACGACCTATACTAGGAATTTCGGTCGGCGACCCGGGGGGGATCGGTCCGGAGATAACTGCCAAGGCTTTAGCCGCAGAAGATATTTATGACCTGTGCCGGCCGGTGGCCGTGGCGGATTCACGGTTTATGGCGGATGTCCTGCGCTTTACCGGACTGAAGTTAAACCTTAATCCGGTGCAGCACGTTGATGATGCCCGTTTTTTGAACGGTACCCTGGATGTTCTGGACATGCACAATATGCCGCCTGAAAAACTAAGGTACAAGGAAGTCACAGCCGAACAGGGCCGGGCATCTTTTGAATATGTCGCCAAGGTTATCGAACTGGCCATGAATCAAACTGTCGACGGCACCGTGACCGGACCGATCAATAAAGCCGCCATCAATGCCGCAGGGCATCATTATGCCGGACACACTGAAATTTATGCCGCTTTAACCGGCACCCGGGATTATTCCATGATGCTCTCTCACGGCAATTTTCGTGTAACTCATATATCTACCCACGTCAGCTTGAGACAGGCCTGTGATTTGGTTAAGAAAGACCGGGTTGTCAGGGTCATCAATCTGACCTATGATGCATTAAAAAATTTCGGCCTGTCCGTGCCCCGGATCGGTGTTGCGGGATTAAATCCGCACTGCGGTGAGGACGGCATGTTCGGTCGTGAGGATGATGAAGAAATCAAACCGGCAGTGGAACGATGCCGGCAGAGGGGCTATGCGGTTGAAGGACCGATTCCGGCGGACACGGTATTTTCGAAAATGAAGGGCGGCATGTATGATGCCGTGGTGGTCATGTATCACGATCAGGGGCACATCCCCATGAAATTTCTAGGTTTTCAGTACGATCAAAATACGGGTCAATGGGGTGAGATGTCCGGTGTCAACGTTACGCTGGGTCTTCCCATCGTGAGGACTTCAGTAGATCACGGTACCGCCTTCGGCAAGGCCGGGGAGGGCCGAGCCAATCCTCAATCCATGATTGAAGCGATAAAGCTGGGGGCGATGCTTTCCGGAAAGGAGGAGAAGGAGTAAAGGTTAAAGGTAAGGATGAAGGAGAAAGGTTGGAAGATAGAAATTGATAAGATCAGAAGATAAGTAAATCAGAAGGTAGGAGGGTAAGAGGGTGCGAGGGTAAGAGATTGGAAAGCTGATCAGCTTGTGAGCGCTTAAGTTCGTAAGCTCTTAAGATCGTTAGCATCCAAGATTATTATAGATTTTTTCCCTATCAACTATGAGTAGCTACGAGCAGAGCTATGACCAATCAACTTAACCAGTCACCCCTTAAATTGACTCACCGATCGGGCAATCAACTTCAACAAACACAATAAACTAACAATAAACCAATAACTCAACTACGGGAGGTTAAAATGGAACGAATCGGATTCGTCGGACTGGGGATTATGGGCAAACCCATGGCCCGCAACCTGCTAAAGGCCGGTTATGATCTGGTGGTGCACAATCGCAGCCGGGCAGCGGTGGAAGAACTTGCCGCCGAAGGGGCGCAGGCGGCTTCGTCACCCAAAGAGGTTGCCGGGCAAAGCGATGTGGTCATTACGATGCTGCCGGACTCGCCTGACGTCGAACAGGTGGTGTTGGGACCGAACGGCGTCGTCGAAGGGATCCGATCGGGGAGCCTGTTTGTTGATATGTCCACCATCGCACCCGGCACGGCCCGCACCGTTTACGACGCACTGAAAGCAAAAGGCGTGGAGGCTTTAGATGCGCCTGTTTCCGGCGGTGAAGTGGGCGCCAAAGAGGGTACCCTTTCCATCATGGTGGGCGGCACCCAAGCCGCTTTTCAGAGAGCCATGCCTGTCTTTGAAGTGATGGGGAAAAATATCGTCCTTATCGGTGAGCCGGGCGCCGGACAGGTGACCAAAGCCTGCAATCAGATCGTGGTGGGTGTGACCATCCAAGCGGTTTCCGAAGCCCTGATCCTGGCTCGCAAGTCCGGGGTGGATCCCGCCAAAGTTCGCGAAGCGCTGCTGGGCGGGTTTGCCCAGAGCCGTATTCTCGACCTGCACGGTCAAAGAATTATTAATCGCACCTTTCAACCCGGATTCCGGGTGCGGCTGCACCGCAAGGATCTTGCCATCGCCCTGCAAACCGGACGTGAGGTTTCGCTGCCGCTGATGCTGACATCCCAGGTGGCGGAGCTGATGAATGCGCTGATTGCCAGAGGTGACGGTGATTTGGATCATTCAGGCTTGGCGCATCTGCTCGAGCAGATGGGAGGCGCGGAATAAGATTGAAAATTGAATATTTAAGGAATTCTATCATTTTTTTAATGAATATCGGGTGGCAATTCCTAAAAACTGAAAATATGAGCGGTTAAAGCGATTCAACGTTTGAAACGATCCTAACAACTACAACGATCCAAATTTATCCCATGAAATATACGCAGTATCAGCGAAGCGAATTTCATTAGGACGATCCAAACGATCTCAACGATCTCAACGATCCAAACGAACTAAACCAATATCATCTATGAGGAGAGCCGATATGATTGTTGTTGCGAAACTGAAAGCCAAGGCCGGTGAAGAAGCCAAAATGGAAGCCGCCCTGCGGGGCATGGTTGTCAAGGTGGCTCAAGAGCAGGGAACACTGACCTATACCCTGCACCGAGACCGGCAGAATCCGTGCGTATTTATGTTTTACGAAAAGTACAAGGATGCCGCAGCGCTTAAAGCCCATAGCTCAACGCCCTATTTCAAGGAATTGTTCAAGTTCCTGGAACCCCTGCTGGATGAAGCACCGGAAATCGGAATGTACGATGAGCTTACCCGGCTAAGAGACAATGTTTCTGGAAAGAGTGCGCCTGGAACCAGTTTGTAGCTGACACATGACACCACCAAACAAGGAAATACCGCCATGGGAAAACTCCCCTTGCATTATCAAACCATCACGGAGCTTGCCGACGGCATCCGCAACGGAGAAATTACTTCTGCTCAACTGGTACAAAATCTTCTGGAACGCATCGAATCACTTGATGGTCGGCTGAATGCCTTCCGGTTGACGTGTCCGGAAAAGGCCCTGGAACAGGCACAGGCGGCGGACCGCCAAATGAAAAATGGAAAGAATTCAGGGATCCTGCACGGGATTCCATACGCCGTCAAGGACCTGTTTGATGTCAAGGGACAGCCGACTGCGGCCGGCTCCAAACTGCTCGAAAAAAATATTGCCGCCCAAGATGCGCAGGCTGTCGGCAGGCTTTCACGGGCCGGAATGATTTTGGCGGGCAAAACCAACACGGTGCAGTTTGCTTTCAGCGGGGTCGGCATCAATCACGATCACGGCACGCCTCACAATCCCTGGAGTCAAACCCATCATATTCCCGGCGGCTCCAGCAGCGGATCGGCGGTTGCGGTGGCGGCCGGGCTGGTTCCCATGGCCCTGGGAACGGATACCGGCGGCTCGGTGCGGGTGCCTGCCGCCCTATGCGGCACGGTTGGTCTAAAAACCACCGTAGGTCGCATCAGCCGGGCCGGCGTCTATCCGTTAAGCTGGACGCTGGATTCGATCGGTGTCTTTGCGCGCTCGGTGGAAGATGCCGCCCTGGTTTATCAGTGCCTACAGGGCTCCGATGTCAACGATGAAATAACCCTGGGCCTAGCACCTCATGATGTCCTCAAGGATCTGAAAAAAGGTGTCAAAGGCCTTCGGCTGGCCTTCGCCGAATCGGTATTCTGGGAGGATGTCCACCCGGAAGTTGCCGGAGCCGTGCGAGCCTGCGGCCAAATATTTGAAGAGTTGGGGGCCACCGTCGGCAGCCTGGATTTCACCGAAGCTCAGGCAGCGCGCGAATTGAACCCGGGCGGTGTGATCATTGCCAGTGAAGGCTACACGCTGAACAAAAACTGGCTGGAGGAGCACTTCGATGAGCTGGATCCGGTCGTGGCCCACCGCATGATCAAAGGCCGCGACATTACCGCCGGCCAATACCTGCAAACCAACTACCTTGCCCGACAACTGCGCGCCAAAGCCGGCAACACATTAAAAGAAGTGGATGCGCTGCTGGTACCTGCGACGCCTGTGCCCGCCCGTCCTGTGGCGGAGGTGGACACCGACATGGACAATTATCTGGCGCAGAACATCCGCTATCTGCGCAACACTTCCATCGGAAATATCCTGAATTTCTGCGGCTTGAGTCTGCCGTGCGGATTTACCGCCAGCGGTCTGCCCATCGGGCTTTTGATCTACGGTAAACCCTTCCGGGAAGATATTTTGCTTCGAGCCGGATATGCATTTCAGCAAGGCACCGATTGGCACAGGCACCTGCCGGATCTGTCGTGGGTTGATACAGGGCGGTAATCCTCTAAATGGAAAGGAGACCAGTATGCCGCAAGTCGTCATTCATATGTCGGAGACCCGGGATCAGGGGGCAAAATCCCTTCTGGTAAAAGAAATTCGGCGGGCCATCTCAAAAACACTGGAGCTGGACACTATTATCGGGCAGGTCATACTTTATGAAAGCCCGGTGGCCAATCGAGAAACGCATGCCGATCGCGATCCCAATTTCGTGTTTGTAGAAGTGTTCATGTATCCCGGGCGCGATCCGGCGCTGAAGCAAGAACTGATGGAGCGGTTCTTCATGTTGATCAACCGGCACATGGACGTTGATCCGAAAGACATCAATGCCGTCATTCACGAAATTCCGAAGGAAGACTATTTTGGCGGGTTGATGAAACAGCATTGAACCGCCCACCATACCATTCAAAAGATTGCACCATTTACAGGGAGATCCTGCTGACAGCCGATCACAATGCCTATCACACCGGTGAATTCGCTTTCATGAGACAGGTGATGAATACCTGGCCGACTGCCAAGGTGCTCTACGATGCCCAATGATATGCGATTGCGAAATGAAAATGAAATGTTTTAATTGAATTTTTAATAAAGAGGGTTGATGTTTAATACAAAGAAGTACCTTGACAAAGTGGCGACAACTCATTAAAGTGGATTGATCATCTGACAAAGTAATATTCAATCAATTTAGTAATTTAATCAATCCAAATCCGGCCGAATATTATGTATAGCCCCTCTCTCTAATCGCTGATATTTGCCGGGCACCCTAATATTTTGCGATGCCTTCAACGACTAATATTCTACAAGGATAACGACTAATATTTTACAAGGATAAATTGCAACGGGAGGCATAATTTGCTGCGGGAATGCGACGACCCCTAGTGGAAAAGCAATTCCCGCAAAACCATGAAATGACATAAACTGTGACTTAATCCTTAACCCCGGCGATAATGTGGCCGGCAGATGTCATCTAAATTTGCGACGCTTTGTCGCACGACCGTATATTTTAATTTCATACTCAGTTCGCGTGCCAAGTTGAAGATGAGGTTTAATTTCCTTTCATCCCAAAGGGGTTCTGATCGGTGGGAAGGGTATCATCTGTAATGAAAGCCATATTGCCGCCATCGTTGTTGCCGTATCTTCAGTCTGACAAAAATCACTTTCGACTGGAGATATCCCTAATCTCACGGGAGACTTCATTTCTCGAAAAATCCCCTTTTCCCTTTTTAACGATTAATGAATCTACCCCTTTTGAACGTCTGTTGGAGGCAAAAATTCTAACAGATGCTGATAACGAAATCAGACGGGTATTTCTTCTGCAGCAATCGGATGACTATCGTCATGTACCCGATGAGGTGTGGCCGCTCACCAATGCGGATATCGATCAACGCTGGATAAATGCAGTTAAATTCTATGCTGAAAAATCCAGGGCCGGTGGGTCGAGTCCGATCCTGCTGGCCGGACAAATCCCCCCAAATGGGGTGCACGCTCCGTTTCAACCCCTGTTATATTGTGCATTCAAAGATGTCTATTTTCATCCGCCGTGTCCGCAATGCGGCGATTTTCTGCGACTGTGCTGCGATGACATGCTGCTGGCAGAATCTAATCTCACCGCGTACACGACCTCTTTGAGAAGATATCTCTATTGCCCTAGATGTTTGCAAGAATCGGGCAACACACAGTTTTACACCTATTCCCGCGAAGGAAACGATCCGCCTGCTTTAAAAGATCGACGGGATCTTTTAAATGACTTTGGAAATCTGATCTTGAAATCCGATTCTTTGGACAATTTCCCGTGTCTCAAATGCCCGGAACTGACCACCTGTTATGGGACCGATAATCGGGTAATGACCAGGATCGTGCCCTTTTCATTTTACCCATTCCATTTGCTTATTTTCGAGGCGGATACCCTGAGTGCTTCCGATTTTTTAGCGCTTATTTCCGGTGCCTCATTCGAAACCCTGAAAGCCAATCTGTCCGGCAGACAAACCCGCGGCAGACTCCACTGTTTGCAGGCGTATGAGGACGAGCGATCAACCCATTCAGGCTATATGTTCGGCTGCGACAGCGAAAAAGGCTTTTTAGAAATTTTATTTCTTAAGCTTTCGTTTCTGGGGGAACTTATTGGAGAATTTTTTTCCGATTAGTTCCAATCGCGCCGTTTATTGCGATGCTTCCCTTTCTCTTGATCGCGTGTGGGTCAGATTGGCGGATCAGGCCGGCCTGCTGCCTCAATTTTGGAATTTCAACATATCTATCTTGGATATTTGGTCAGATTTGACCCGGCAGCCTCACCTGTCAAAATATCCGCCGGCTTATGGTCAACATTTTTTGGGCATCATTTGGTTCTATGCCCTATTGGTCAACGATCGCCAATCCGTTGAGAAAGTCCGAGCCGAACTGGATAAATATATACCGGCGCTCGGCGCTCAGGACAGCGTATTTTCGGAAATCATCCAGACGCAAGGACCTGGGACGGTTTTTGCGCCGGAAAACATATTTTGGTATCCGGAACCACAACATGTCGCCGAAAATTGGCACACCTTGTGGAATAAATCACTTGATACCGGCGCTGCCATTCTGGCCGGCAGTTTCCATTCGGAGCGCAAATGGTCTCCGGAAGCGTTCTGGTTGGATTATAAAACGCTCAGAACGGATATCAAAACAGCGTTATTCGGACAGGCGCTTCCCGCGATTCCCACTCAATCTCCGTCGGAGGATCCCCAGATTGCCCAAATTTTAAACCGATTGCTTGTTATATGGCGCCGGGAGATGCGGCCACCGGAAACACCGCTCACGGAAGAGGAAACCGACACGGTCATTTTGCCCGGACCGCAAGAGACGCCAAACCTGGCCGCAACGGTGATACTCTCGCCGAGCAGCCCGCCGGAGGCACCCGTATCATCCGGCCGTCCGCCGGAAGAAGAAGAAACGCTGATTCTGCCGTCCGGAACCCGAAATAATGCGCCAACGCCAAAGGCTCCCTTACCGGATGAAGAACTCATTCAGGAAACCGTGATCCTGTCACCGGGAAAAATTGCCGGGGCACCGGCCCGCGTCGATTCGATAACTCCCGCAACGGGCAGGGAATCTCTTCCGGAAACGATCGTGCTGTCACCGGGCGGACGCCCTAAGGGTCGTCCTGACTTTGGAGCACCGGCAAACCGGCACGCCAACCGGACGAACCCACGCCGGCAGCCGGACCGGGAGAATAGCCGACCCAATATGGGTGAAGAGAGGAAAGAAGACGCTTCGGAGGATGACGATATTTTAACTGAAACTATTATATTGCGACCGCAGAAACCCAAAGGCTCCCGAGATGAGTAGTCCCATTTCCCTTGATAGTCTGGCCCATGAAATCCGGCAAATATATTCAACGGATTCCCGGCAGGGGGAAGAAAGGATCGCCGCCTACCTGCAAGCGCAGTTGGGATCGCTTCCCACCGCCGAGAAGGTCGGCTTGTTGGAGAAATTGACCGCGCAATTCGATGCGCCGGTGCCGGGTTCAGCCGACCGGGCGTACCCGGAGGATGAAGTTCTGGCACGCCTGTTTTCACTGGTGCTGGGAGACCGGGTTACCGCGGCCGATTTGTCATCCGCTGATTTGCTGCAGCGGTTGGCCGAATCTTTAAATACGATTTTTGATGCCCTGAACAGACTCGTTGCCGTCATCAATTCCACTTTGTTGGGTAAACAGCAAGGGGATGAAACCATCCGGCAGGTCATTGGCTTTCACCTGGAAGGTCAGGATCAAACCCAATCTCTCGAGAGCTATCTGGGACAGATCAGCAAAGCCTTTTTGCTGACCCAGCAGGCGTCCAAAAAAGCTGCTGACCAGATAGTGGGCAAAATTTTGCAGGAGTTGGATCCGGAAAAAATAAAACAGCAGGCCGGGAGCGGAATCAAATTCGGTCCCCTGCGCAAAGCAGAATTTTTTGATGTATTTGTGCAGGAAATGAAAAAATGCCGCCAATGGTACGAGTCGGGTCGCTTTATGCAGGATCTGCAAAGAGAGTTTGAAAAAAAATGCGGGCCGAAACTTATACAGTAAAACGGAAAGATCAGGCCGGCAAGAATAATCAATAATTTGCCCAAAGGAGGTGCTCATTGAAAACGTTTGGGAAACTGGTGGTTGTGATTTTAGTCGCCGTATTCATCTTCGCATGCAGCTCTACAAAAGGAGCAGCTCCGACAAGTACTTCGGAGATTGAACCCGAATCATGGGGTTATCAAAGAGATGCCATTCGATTGGTACTGAATGCCGACCCTCAACTCAATGCGTACGACGGCTTGCCTCACACGCTGTATCTTTGCTTATATCAGCTCAAAGATCCCAACGCTTTCAACCAGCTGTCCGGTGATAAGGATGGGCTTTATCTTTTGCTCAGCTGCAGTGTTTTCGACCCCAGTGTCACCAGTTTTCAACGGTTGACGGTTCAACCCGGCCAGCAACTTTCCCAGTCTTTCGATCGGGCCGAAGGAACGCGATATGTCGGTATCGCTGCCGGATACTTTAAGCTTGAAAAAGAGAGAATTACCCGCTTTTTGAAAATTCCGGTGGAAGTCAAACACCGCGGATGGTTATTTGAGAAATATGGTGTTCCAGGGGAGTTAGACCTCAAGGTTACTTTGGGTCCGCAACAGATTGAAAATGTAGAGACAGTCCAATGAATATGAACCGACCCCTCTTTTGGAATCAGGGCCTCCTGCTGCAGCCGCATCACTTTCAGCAGCAGGATCTGTATTTTCAATCTCTGCTGGATCCCTATCAGCGTTTTGTGCAGCCTTTTCTTTGGGGGGTTGGCCGATTGGAAATCCGGGAATCCGCGCTCGGGAACCGGACGTTCAGTCTGGCCGGCGGTGAATTTTTAATGCCGGATCGAACCCACGTGACGATACCCGGCAACGCTCTGGTCGAAGCCCGCTCGTTCGAAGAAGACTGGGCCGAAGGGGAAAAGCCGCTGACGGTTTTTCTGGGCCTGCGCAAGTTCAGCGAAACCGGCGAAAATGTCAAGGTATTGCCGGATCTTGAAAACTTAACGGAAATAACCACCCGGTTCGTCACGACCTCCGACAGCGAAGAAATTCCGGATGTGCACCAGGAAGGTCCTACCGGCCGGGTCCGGCGCATGTATTATCTGCTGAAGCTGTTTTGGGAATCGGAAATCGATCAGCTGGGTGATTTCCTTCTGATACCGCTCGCTCAGCTCACCCGATCCGGTGAAGACATCACCGTTGCCGATCAATTCATTCCCCCCAGTCTGACGCTTTCCGCTTCCGGCCAGCTGATGAAAGTTGTTAAGGAAATCAGGGATCAGATTGCGGCACGGGGCGCGCAGCTCGAAGACTACAAACGGACAAGAGGAATCCATACCGCCGAATTCGGTGCACGGGATATGGTTTACCTGCTGGCGCTGAGATCTTTAAACCGCTATATTCCTGCGCTGCACCATATGACGGACAGCGGCCATATCCACCCCTGGTGGGTTTATGGAATGCTGCGGCAGATGATCGGGGAGCTGTCCTCGTTTTCGGATGAGGTCAATGTGATGGGGGGAACCGAAAAAGAAAGCCGGCAGCTTCCCAAATATAAACACCGCAATTTGTGGCAGTGCTTCCACCAGGCCCAGTTAATGATCACGCGCCTGTTGGATGAAATTACCGCCGGCCCGGAATACATGATTCAGCTGGTTTACGACGGCACCTATTTTGCCACGGAGATGACGCCGCAGATGTTCGAAGGCCGCAATCGATTTTACCTGGTATTTGAAACCGAGGCAGAACCGCAAACGGTCATTACCTCGCTGGAGACCATCGCCAAATTAAGTTCACGGGAGACACTGCCGATCCTGATCGCCCGCGCCCTGCCGGGAATCAAGCTTGAGCATCTGCCCCAGCCCCCGCAGGAACTGCCGCGGCGGGCCAATGCCGCCTATTTTAAAATCGATCATCATTCCGATCAATGGTCCCAGCTTCAAAAGGCCAAAAACATAGCCCTTTACTGGGACACGGCGCCTGAAGATTTAAAGGTTGAATTAATGATTGTCGGGAGAAACTGAGCATGCGTCTGACGGATCTTTTCATGGAGCTGATCGCTTATGTCGCTTACTTCAACAGAAGTGTCGCAGCCCGGCAGCCTGCTTTTGACCAGATCAAGGCCGATATCAGGCGGCTGATGGCGGATATTGAAAACCGGCTGGGACGCACGGATATTGCGCCGGATGAATTTGATCTCGCCCGGTTTGCCGTGGTCGCCTGGGTGGATGAAACCATCTTAAGCAGCGACTGGCAGCACAGAGAGGTCTGGCAGAAAGAGTCTTTACAGCGCCTTTACTATCAGACGGCCGATGCCGGCGAACTGTTTTTCGAACGTCTGAATATGATCGGTCCTCATCAAAGAGACGTGCGCGAAGTCTACTACCTGTGTCTGGCCATGGGGTTTAAAGGCCGGTATATTCACCAGGGCGATGATTTTCTGCTGGATCAACTTAAAACCTCAAACCTGAAAGTGCTGACGGGAACCTCCGTCGGCATCCCGAGTCTTGAAAAAGGAGGTTTTTTTCCGGAAGCCTATCCGCTGGAATCGGAAACGCCCGGCACGCGGAAGGCGGGACGACGCTTTTCGACAGCCACCCTGATCGGTTTCAGCATTCCGGTGGCGCTTTTTGCAGGCTTGTTTGTTATCTACACGTTTATCCTCAGCCATATTGGAGAAAGCCTGTTTTAGACCGATGAAACAACTTTTGATCAAAATATTAAAACTGATTCTCATCCTGACAGGGATCGTGTTGGGGCTGCTGCTGATTTTCGGTCTGACCCTGGGCCTCGGCTGGCCGTGGTGGGTGGGCCTTTTTATCCTGGCGGGTATTCTGGGCCTGGGGCTGGGGGTTTTTTTCTTTAAAAAGCTCTGGCAACGGCGCCAGGAGCAGCACTTTGTCAACCAGGTGATCGATCAGGACGACTATTATCTCAGTCAAATGGGAGCTCGGGAAAAAGAGCAGCATCAGGAGCTCCAGCTCCGCTGGAAAGAGGCCATGACCGCCCTGAAGCAATCCCATTTGAAAAAATACGGCAATCCGCTTTATGTCCTACCCTGGTATATGGTGATCGGGGAGAGTGGTTCCGGCAAAACGACTGCCATTCAAAGTGCGCACCTGTCTTCCCCCTTTGCCGAGGTCAGCCGGACATCCGGAATTTCCGGAACGCGAAATTGCGACTGGTGGTTCTTCGAGCAGGCCATTTTGATCGACACCGCCGGACGCTATGCCATCCCGGTGGATGAAGGCCGCGACAAAGAAGAATGGCAGAAATTTTTAGCCCTCCTGGTTAAATTTCGCAGGCAGGAGCCCCTCAACGGCCTGGTGGTTACGGTTCCGGCCGATAAATTACTGGAATCGGGGCCGGAAGCGTTGGAAGAGGACGGCAAAAATATCCGGCGGCGGATGGATGAATTGATGCGGGTGCTGGGAGCAAAATTTCCCATTTACGTCCTGGTGACCAAATGCGACCTGATCCAGGGCATGGATCCATTTTGCGGCCGGCTCACCGACGAGACCCTGGACCAACCCATGGGGCTGGTTAACCACCAGCTCTCGAATGATGTCGCCGCCTTCCTGGATCGCACCGTCGACTATATCGGAGAAAGGCTGCGCGATCTCAGACTGTTGATTTTTCACCGGCCCGCATCCGGCCCCGATGCCCTCCGGAGCAACGATGCGTCATTGCTGCTATTCCCGGAGGAATTTGAACGCCTGAAGCCGGGGCTGGCCGCATTTTTCAGAGGTGCGTTTCAGGAAAATCCGTATCAGGAAACGCCCATTTTACGCGGCTTGTATTTCAGCAGCGGGCGGCAGGAGGGCAGTCCCTACTCGCACTTTCTTAAAGAACTTGGGTTGATTGCCGAAAGAGATGTTCTGCCCGGCACCAGCAAGGGCCTCTTCCTGCACGACTTCTTTGCCCGCATATTGCCGCAGGACCGCCGTTTGTTCGTTCCGACGCAGCGGGCTTTGGATTGGAGCCGGCTCACCAAGAATATCGGTCTGACGGCCTGGTTGGCAGTCGGTATCGCGGTGTGCGGGCTGTTGAGCTATTCATTTGTCAAAAATCTCTGGACGTTGCGGGATGTTTCCACGGAGTTTAAAACCGCTCCCATTTTTCAGGGCGAAGTCGTCACCGACGTATCCATTATGGATCGTTACCGCGAGGCCATTCTAAGCGTCAGCCGCAAAAATCGCAACTGGTGGATTCCCCGTTTCGGCCTCAACCAGAGCCTTCAGGCAGAGCAGCAACTCAAAACCAGATTCTGCCAACGCTTCGACGAGCTGTTTCAAACCGACCTTGACAAGCAGCTGTCTTACCGTATCGGCGACTTTTCCGCCGCTACGCCGATGGATGCCCTTGCCCGGTACGTGCCGCATCTCGTGCGGCGGATCAACCTGATACAGGCCCGGCTGAAGGGGGCGGACCTGCAAGAGCTGGCTGCCATGCCCCGGCCGGGTTTTGAAGCAGTTGCCATGACAGCCGGCAATCAGAATATATCGGATAAAATCGCCGAACGCTACCGGGCGCTCTATTTGCAAAACCTCGTTTGGCAGTCCGACGAAATCCGGCTCAACCGCGAACTCAACACCCTGCGTGACTGGTTAAATCATGCGCTTTCCCTGGAGAATACCACTCTCAATTGGCTGACCCTGTGGGTTAATCAGTACACTTCCGTGAAAACCGTTCGCCTGGAAGATTTCTGGGGCAGCGATTTCAGCACGCCTTCCGAAATTTCTGTGGCGCCTGCGTTTACCCTTGACGGTAAAAAACAAATGGATGCCTTGCTGCAGGAAACGGAAGGCGCCCTCGTCGATCCGCTGATATTATCGAGCAAAAAACTGAAATTTGAAGGTTGGTATCAGGAAGAATACATTCAGGCCTGGGAGAGTTTTGCAGCACGGTTTCCGAAGGGTGCCGAGCTTCTTAAGGACCGCACCGCCTGGCAGCAGGTGGCCGCCCGCATGCCGACCCGCGAGGGACCGTATTTTGCTTTGCTGGATAAAATGGCAGAGGAAATGCGACCTTACGCATCGGCGGCCGTGGGGGGTGCCGAGCGTCCGGCCTGGCTGAAGCTGGTGTATGCCCTGGAAGGTGCCGAATTGCAGGCCGCCGGCGAAGAAGCGGCGGAGAAGAAAGGCATATTGGGCAAGACGGCCCAAAAGGGCAAAACCCTGATCGGCGAGATCGAAAAAAAAGCGGGTTTTGCTGAAGAAGGCACCGGTTTAGCCGGCCGGATGGCGACCGGCAAAGCCCTGTATGACTATCAGACCGCTTTGCGTCAATTTGAACCGGCAGCCGCTTCGCGGGAGCTTTCCTTTAAAATGGCCGGCCAGCTGTTCAACGAGGATGACGCAGCTGAAGGCTCGCCCGTCTACGTGGCCCATAATGCACTCAACCGGCTCAAAGCCGGCCTGGCTTCAGCGGGAACAGGGCAGGATCTTTTCTGGCCGCTGCTGGCCGGGCCGCTGGATTATCTCGGCACATTTATTTGCCGTGAGGCGGCTTGTCAGCTGCAGACGCTGTGGGAAAATCAAGTGCTGGTTGAAATCCAGGGAGTTTCCGACCAGATGAATTTGAGCGAACTCCTCTTTGGTCCGGACGGCTATACCGGCAAATTTCTCAAGGGACCCGCGCAGCCGTTTATCGGACGCAGTCTGAGCAAGGGCTATTTCGCCAAACAGGTCCAGGGACTGAGTATCCCGTTTGATCCGGCGTTCCTTTCGTTTTTAAGCCGAGGTTCACAGAGTGCCAGGCCCGTGAAGGCTAATTATGCCGTTACCCTCGAAGGACTGCCCACCGACGCCAACCCGGAAGCCCGCATTCAACCCCACGCCACTCGCTTGGAACTGCAATGTGCCGATCAAACCCAGACGCTGATCAATCGCAACTACCCGATTCGCAAAGTCTTTAATTGGTCCCCGCAAAATTGCGGGGAGGTGCGCTTCCAGATTGAAGTCGGCAGTTTGGTTCTGACCCGCAGATACGCGGGTGCGCTGGCCTTTGCCAGCTTTTTGCAGGATTTTTCAACCGGTTCACATAAATTTTATCCCAACGATTTTCCGGACATGGCCGGTGCCTTGAAGCGACTCGGCATCAAATACATCAACGTCAAATACGAGCTGTCGGGTCAGCGGGCTGCCATCGCCACATTGCGGGCCGCACCGGGGAGAGCGCCGCTCAAGATCGCACAATGCTGGGCAAAATGAAACCAAAAGCCGGCTGGATCTGGTATGCCGACGGCAAGCATCCGGCCGCTAAAGACTTCCTGACAATCGGCCTCCGGGAGCCGCTGCTGCGGGCGCTGATCGACTGGGCGGCAGCCGGCTTCCAGCAAATGTCGGCCGGCAGGAAGCCTGCATTTGCCGGCAATTCATGGCGCTTCTGGACCGCGGGGAACCATCGCAGCCATATCATCTGCGGCGTGATGCGGGACAGCTGTGACAGTTTCGGCCGATCATTCCCGCTGACCGTTTTGGGGACCGGTCCACTGAAAGGCTGGGAGACTCACTGGGAGCTGTTGCCGCTGGTGCTGGATAAGACCTGGCAGCAGATCGAATATCTGGCCACCAAACGCCATCTGGATTTCAACCAGCTGGAGAATGAGGTTCACATGCTGCCCGTTCCGATAAACAATTGGGTTGAAATGGATCTGGATCCTGCCGGACGGCTGCCGGGACAGGATGCCGCCGCGTTGGGCATGTCACCGGAGGCGGATCGGGCCAAGGTGCCCCATGTCACGCCCGACGGGCCGGATGCCCTGCTGGATATAATTCCATTGACAAATTTTTCCCAGGCCGATCCGCCGGCACATATCGCCGGGCTGCAGGCGGTGTTGAAAAAACGCGCGCCGCATGCGCCGAACGCGGTCTTTATGGGCGGTATTCCTGAAAAAAGCTGTCTGGTACTGTTTAAAAGGCCGCTGCGGCCGAACGATTTTGCCAAACTGTGGTCGTTGTGTTCGGAGGCGATCACCGCTCCGACGCATGCGTGACGCGAAACCTACAACCGATGGACGGATAACATGGACGCCAAACAACTCATCCAAGAGGGTCGGCTGACGGAGGCCCGCAGTCTTTTGATAAAGGCGGTGAAGTCTTTCCCGGCTGATACAAACAGTCGCACCCTGCTGTTCCAGGTGCAGGCCTATTCCGGCGAATGGGAAAAGGCTCGGCGCCAGCTGGAAGCCATCAGTACGCAGGATGCCGAACGAGAAACGGGTATCCAGGTTTACCTGAACCTGATTCAGGCCGAAACCGAACGCAGCAAGGTTTTTGAACGCCGGGCCAACCCCTCGTTTCTGCCGGAAGCCCCCGGCTATGCCCAACGCCACGCATCCGCCTGGCAAAAGATCCTGGATCAGGAATTCGAGGAGGCCGAAAGCCTCTTCGCGGAGCTGGAAACCAGGTGCGCTGGAATCTCCGGCACCCTCAACGGCAAAAATTTTGCCGGGTTCAAGGAGACGGATACATGCCTGACCTGTTTTCTGGAAGCTTTTGTCCACGAACGCTATGTCTGGCTTCCTTTTGAGGCGCTGCGAGAGCTCTCCCTGCCGGCGCCGCAAACGCTGCTGGATCTTCTGTGGGCGCCGGCGCAGGTGACGACCCGGCAAGGATTGACGCTCAACTGTTTTCTGCCGGTGCTCTATCCGGCTTCCTCCGGGCAGGCCGACGAGCGTCTGAAGCTCGGCCGCATGACCGATTGGACAGACCTGGGTTCAGGCTATTGCAGGGGGGTTGGGCAGCATGTTTTTCAGGTGGGGGATGAAGATATCGGTCTTTTAGAAATTCGTGAAGCGATTTTTAATGTCCTTGATGCGGAGAAAAATGATGAAAGCGGACATTGATCTGGTTGGCATCCTGAAGCCCATCGAGGGCGCCAATCCGGCCGGGGAAGATCTGCGCTACGTCCTGTATGATCAGATTTCCGAGGCCCGCCGCGCAGATGATGCGCTGGATCGCGGCGATTGGCAGCGTGAAACGAAAAGTGCCGATTGGACAACCGTCATGTCTATGTGTGTGGATGCGCTGCTGAATCGGACCAAGGATCTGCAGATCGCCGGCTGGCTGACGGAGGCCTTGACCGTCATGCAAGGGTTTGCCGGATTGGCAACCGGTCTGATGATCATGCGCGGGTATCTGGAAAATTTCTGGGAATCGGTTTATCCGGAAATCGAAGATGATGATCTGGAATTCAGGGTCGGGCGGCTTGAATTTCTAAATAATTCTCTATGGTCCCGGGTTAAACAGATCCCGCTCACCGACGGCAGCGCCAAAGCAGGCTACTCGTGGCTGCAATGGGAAGAATCGCGCCAGGTCGGCTACGAAGGCGACGCCGCCAAAGCCGGACAACGGCAGGAACTCGTGGCGGAGGGCAAATTGACGGCCGAAGAATTTGACGGCGCGGTGGCAGCATCTTCCAGAACTTTTTATGAAGCCCTCGCTGCGGATGTCGAAAAATGCAGCGAAGAGTTTCAAAACCTCGAACGGCTGGCCGATGAAAAATTCGGCAATGATGCACCCCGCTTGGCGGAACTGCGGGAATCGCTTGAAGCCTGCAAGCAGCTGGTTGCAAGAATTTTAAAGGAAAAGCGAGCCCTCGAACCCGATAAGGAAGAACCGGCCGGCAGTGAGGATGCCGCCCCGGCTGAAAATTCGGCGTCACCGGAGGGCGAATCGGCGCCGGCGGGTGTGGTTGCCGACCATCGAATGGAGGCCCCGATCATACCGACCGAAATGATTGCGGATGCGGCGGCTCAAGAAGACCATCTGTGGCAGAGGGCCGGTGAACTGCTGAAAACCTCCGGCATAAGGGCCGGACTGCAGCAACTTCAGGTGGCCTCCGCAACGGCGTCGTCGGTTCGGCAGCGCAACCGGTACCGGCTGCTGATGGCCAAAGTGTGCCTCAAGGCCGATCGACCCGATCTTGCCAAGCCGATTCTGGAAGAGCTCCATGCGCTGATTGAAGAACTGAAACTTGAACGCTGGGAGTCACCCAACTGGATCGCGGATGTGCTCGAGGCCTTGTATCTATGCCTGACGGCGGGAGATGCCAACGATGATCCCGGCCGGGCCGGGGAGCTTTTCCGCAGGATGTGCACGCTGGATGTCACCAAGGCGATGATTTATAAACAGTAATTTTTTCAGAAAGGAGTCAAAAAATGCCTGAAAGTATACAACACAAGATTGATAGAGTCAGAGCACCGAGAGTTCACATCACCTATGACGTGGAAATCGGTGACGCCATCGAAATGAAAGAGATTCCTTTTGTCGTCGGCGTGCTGGCCGATTTGTCCGGCAAACCCGAGCAACCCCTGCCGAAGATGAAAGATCGTAAATTCATTGAAATCGACCGGGATAATTTCGACAAGGTCCTGGCAGGCATGAATCCCCGACTGGCCTTCCGCGTGGATAACAAACTGACGGGCGACGATACTAAAATGGCGGTCGAGCTGCGCTTTAAATCCATGGACGACTTTCACCCCGAACGTGTTGCCGACCAGGTAGCGCCGCTGCGCAAACTGGTTGAAACCCGCCAACGCCTTTCCGATCTGCTCAGCAAAATGGACGGCAATGACCGGCTGGATGAACTGCTGCAGGAAGTAATGTCCAGCACGGAAAAGGTCGAACAGCTGGCCAAGGAAGCCGGTGTGGAAAAATCCGCTCCAGCGGAAGGTGAAGAACCAAAAAAAGAAGAATAGCATAAAGGAGAACGACGATGGCCGAAAACGAACAAGAGCAAAAACCTGAAACCGCTCAGGCGGAAGAGGTCCAGCAGGAATTGAGCCTTCTGGATCAGATTATCGATGACGGCAAAATGGCGCTCGACGAGAGCCACCGGGGACTTGCGAAAGATCTTATCGGTGAGTTTGTCGGCCAGATCATGGAAGGCGTCATGGTGGTGTCGAAGGATACGGAAGCCATGATCAACAGCCGCATCAGCCAGATCGACAAACTCATTTCCGACCAGCTCAACGAAATCATGCACCATTCCGATTTTCAGAAGCTGGAAGGCTCCTGGCGGGGGCTGAACTACCTGGTGATGCACAGTGAAACCGGTGAGCATATGAAAATCCGGGTCATGAATGCTACCAAAAAAGATCTGCTGAAGGACCTGGAGAAGGCTGCCGAGTTCGATCAATCGGTCCTTTTCAAAAAGATCTATGAAGCCGAATTCGGCACCTTCGGCGGTTCCGCCTACGGTGCCCTGATTGGTGACTTCGAGATCAGCAATCATCCCCAGGACATGTCCTTTATCGAGAAAATGTCCCAGGTCGCCGCGGCGGCCCATGCGCCTTTCATTGCCGCGGCCGGATCCGAGCTGTTCGGTTTTGAAAGCTACACCCAGCTTGGCGAACCCCGGGATCTGGCCAAGATCTTCCAGCGCACCGAGTTCGCCAAATGGCGATCTTTTCGCGAATCGGAAGATTCCCGTTACGTGGGCCTGGCGCTGCCGCACATCCTGATGCGCCTGCCCTACGGCAGTGCCAACGTTCCGGTAGAAGCGTTTAATTTCGAAGAAGAAGTGGACGGCGTCGATCACAGCAAATACCTGTGGGGCAATGCGGCCTTCGCTCTGGGTGCCCGGCTCACCGATGCCTTTGCCAAATATCACTGGTGTGCGGCAATCCGGGGTGTGGAGGGCGGCGGTCTGGTGGAAGGGTTGCCGGTCCACACTTTCAAGACCGACGAAGGTGATGTGGCACTCAAGTGTCCGACCGAAATTGCGATCACCGACCGGCGGGAGAAAGAACTGGCCGATCTGGGATTTATTCCGCTGGTTCACTGCAAGGACACGGATTATGCGGCATTTTTCAGCACCCAGACCGCCAACAAACCAAAAGTATACGATACGGATTCCGCCAATGCCAACGCGCGGCTGTCTTCGCAGCTGCAGTACATTCTGGCCGTTTCCCGGTTTGCCCATTACCTGAAATCCATCATGCGGGACAAAATCGGCAGTTTCATGACCCGCAAAAACGCGGAAGATTTTCTCAACCGCTGGATCAACAATTATACCCTTGGCGATGATGACGCCGGCCAGGAGATGAAAGCCAAATATCCCCTGCGCGAAGCGCGGGTGGATGTCACCGAAGTTGCCGGGAAACCGGGCGTCTATCGGGCGGTGGCCTTTTTAAAGCCGCATTACCAACTGGACGAACTGACCATCTCCCTGCGGCTGGTTGCCGATCTGCCGCCGCCTGCGGCCTAAAGCGCTCCATTAACGTTGCATAAATATTTTATGCAACTTAAGGGTTTACAGCGGATTTGGAAAGGAGGTGAAAGCGCGTTAAAAAGTGGTGCAAAAGGATGGCAAGACAATAAACTAAATAAAAGCACGAGACAATTGAACCGGGACTCAGCCGGGTCCCATTGGGAAAGGAGATTCTACCATGGCAGTCGACATGTTTTTAAAAATTGAGGGCATAAAAGGGGAGTCCGCCGACGACAAGCACAAGGATGAAATTGATGTGCTTGCCTGGAGTTGGGGGGCTTCACAGAGCGGCACCATGCACACCGGCGGCGGGGGTGGGGCCGGCAAGGCCAGCTTCCAGGATGTCAGCGTCACCAAATGGGTCGACAAAAGTTCACACGCGCTGCTCAAGGCGGTTGCTGTGGGCCAGCATGTCAAATCCGCCCTGCTGACGGTCCGCAAAGCCGGTGAAAAGCCGCTGGAATACATCAAGCTTACCATGAAGGATTGCCTGATTTCCTCGGTTTCCTCCGGGGGATCGGGCGGCGAGGACCGTTTGACGGAAAATATCACCATCAACTTCGCTAATTTCGCCTATGAGTATACACCGCAAAAGTCGGACGGCAGCGGAGACGCTGTGTTGCCTTTCGGCTTTGACATTAAGGCGAATAAACCGACATGATGGAAAAAAATCTTAACGCACAGGCATCCATCCTGGACAGGCTCCTGGATCACGATCCCAAGGTCGCCAGCGAGCCTGTGCGGGATCGCCTTTCGGTCCGGCAAATCAAGAATGCCGTAATCAGGGACCTGGAGAATCTCCTCAACACCCGGCGTCAAATCCTGGTACCGTCGCCGGAATATCATGAGGTTCATAACTCCCTGTATATGTACGGCTTACAGGACTTCACGATGAAGAACCCGGGCAGCCCGATGGTTAAACAGAAATTGCGCCAGGTCATTGAACGGACCATCTCCCGTTTTGAACCGCGTTTGAAGAACGTCACCGTACAGATTGAAGCACCGGGTCAGAATGCGCGGGATCTGCGGTTTAGAATCACCGCGATGCTGGTTTTAGAACCCATCACCGAACCAGTAATTTTCGATACCTATTTCGATGTCGGCCGGGGGGAATATAAGATCCAGCAATAGATTGAAGCTGTTAGGAGAGCTATTATTATTATGGATGAACAACTACTGCAATACTATGAACGCGAACTGACGTACATTCGCGCGATGGCGGCGGAATTCGCCCGAACTTACCCCAAGATCGCCGGCCGACTCCTCCTCGAACCCGACCGCTGTGAAGACCCGCATACCGAGCGGCTCATCGAAGCCTTTGCCTTTATCAGCGGCCGGATCCATAAAAAAATCGATGATGATTTTCCGCAAATTACCGAGTCGTTGTTCAACATTCTCTATCCGCATTACATCAATCCGATTCCGTCCATGTCGATCGTCAAGTTCGAACCGGTCCGGCAGAATGTGCCTGAAAACGGCTATCGAATTGACAGCCGCACCAAACTTTACTCCAAACCGGTTCAGGGTGCCCCCTGTCAGTTTTTCACCACCCAACCGGTGATGCTGTGGCCGATCGAGGTGGTTTCCGCCGGACTGCGTGATCCGCTGGATGTCACCAGCGGAGCGCCGCAGGCGATTTTTATCGAGTTAAAAACCTTCAACAAATTAAAATTTTCGCAGCTGGGATGGGACTCCCTGCGTTTTTTTCTCAACGGCCCTTCCCAGCATGTCTTTCATCTTTATGAGCTCCTGCTGAACAATGCCATTGAGATTATCTACGAATCAATGGACAGCCGGGGAAAAGGTCAGACGGTCGCGACCGGGCCGGATACCATCAAAGCGGTGGGATTCGAGCCGCATGAACGCATGCTGCCGTATCCGCAGCGGTCGTTTCCGGGCTACAGCCTGCTATTCGAATATTTCTGCTTTCCGGAAAAGTTTCTGTTTTTCGATCTCGGTGGATTGCAGAAAATCCGCCAACTGGCTGCCACCGACACTCTCCGGATCTGGATCAACCTGAAGCGGTCCGCCAAGACGAATCTGGTGGTTGATCACGATACTTTTTTACTGAATGCATCGCCGGCGGTGAACCTATTCAAACGACTTGCCGAACCCATTCGAGTCGAACAGCACAAAACAGAGTATCAGGTGGTGGCGGACGTCCGCCGGCCGCATGCCACCGAAGTATTCAGCGTCGATCAGGTTAAGGCAACTTCACTAGGGTCCCCCGGCAAAGAAATCCAATACAAACCGTTCTACTCCATTCGCCATCATCTGGAAAAAGAAGATACCCGTGAACACCGTGCGTTTTGGCATTTGCAGCGGCAGGCATCGCACCGCAGCGATGTCGGCGGCACCGAGGTCTTTCTGGCCTTCACCGGATCGGACTTCAAACCGCTGGATCCCGGCGTGGAGATTCTGACCGTTCACACCACCTGCACCAATCGGGACCTGCCGGCCCGCTTGCCATTCGGCGATCCGGCCGGTGATTTTGACCTGGAGGTTGAAGCCCCGGTCGCGCACATCGACTGTTTAATCAAACCGACCCCAACCCGCCGGCCGTTTCTGGGCGGGGAGCTGCAGTGGCGACTGATATCGCATCTGTCCTTAAACTACATGTCGCTGGTACAGGGCGGAGAAACGGCGCTCAAGGAAATCCTGAAACTTTACGATTTCGACAACTCGCCTTCCACCCGCCAGCAGATAGACGGCATCGTTTCGCTGGCTTCCCAACACGTCACCAAACGCCTCGGACAGTCCTTCTGTCGCGGTGTTCAGGTTACCGTCGAGTTTGACGAGGATAAATATGTGGGGGCGGGTCTGTATTTGTTTGCGAGCATCCTGGAAAGATTCCTGGCCCAGTACGTTTCGGTCAACTCCTTTTCTCAAATGGTCGCTAAAACCATTCAGCAAAAGGAAATTTTGAAAAAGTGGATACCAAGAAGCGGCAATCAGGAACTCCTCTAAAAGACCGCCTTTTTGAGGAGCATTACAAGTTTTCCTTCTTCAAGGCCGTCAGCCTGCTGGAATCCCTTTTTCCGGATAAAAACCCCCTGGGGCAAACCCTGGAGCCGGATAAGGAAGCGTTGCGGTTTTCCGTCAAACCCGGCCTGGCTTTTCCCGCCAGCGACATCTCGGGACTGGAGCAGAGCCCCGACGGCGGTCCTGCGAAGATGGAAGTGACTTTTATGGGATTGATCGGACCAGCGGGGGTCTTGCCCCACTGGTACACCGAGCTGGTGGTTGACAGAATCTGGAAAAAAGATCATAGCCTGGCCGGTTTTCTGAACATCTTTCATCATCGCTTGATTTCTTTATTTTATCTGGCCTGGAAGAAATATCGCTTTGAAGCCAGCTACCTGCCGGAGGCCCGCGACCGGCTTTCGCACTTTATCCTGAGCCTGGCAGGACTGGGCACTCCGGGGCTGATCGAAAGGATCGGCCTGCCGGCCGAGTCCCTGGCATTTTACAGCGGACTTCTGTCGCGGTCCATTCCCTCCGCCCTGGCCATCGCGTCGGCGGTGGAATATTTTGCCGGCACGGATGTAACCATCGAGCAGTTCATCGAACGCATGCTCCCGATAAGTCCTGAAGACCAAACCCGATTGGGAGCGGCCAACAGTTATCTGGGCGTCGACGCCGTCTGCGGAGCCTTTATCCGGGAATGCGCGACGAAGTTTCGAATTAACCTGGGTCCTGTGGGCTATGAAGATTTTTTGCGTTTCCTGCCCACCGGCGATCTGCTGCATCCCATCTTTTCCCTCGTGCGCTGTATGGTCGGGATAGAATACGAGTTCGAAATAAAGGTTTTCCTCAAACTTGAGGAGGTACCCCCCTGCATCCTGGGGGCGGACATCCCGACTGCACCGCGGCTGGGCTGGTCGACATGGGTAAAATCGCCGGAGGCAATCCATGCGGAGAATCCGGCGATCACCTTTGGGGAACAAGTTTAACAGCTAAATAGGGGAGTATCGCCATGCCAAGTTCAAATCTTAAATCCCTGATCGGAAAACTCAACGATACCTGCCGCCGGGCCTTGGAATCGGCTGCCGGTCTGTGCCTGTCGCAAACCCATTACGAGGTCGACCTCGAGCATTTCCTGATCAAGCTGCTGGAGATCCCGCAGACGGACTTTCAGCAAATCCTGCGCTATTTCGAGATCAATCAGGACCGCATGACAGCCGACCTTACCCGGGCCATGGAGGGTTTCAAGACCGGCAATGCCCGCACGCCGGCTCTGTCACCGCGAATTCCGCGTATGGTGCAGGAAGCCTGGCTGCTGGCCTCCATCGATTATCAGGCAGCCAGTGTCCGTTCCGGGCACATTCTGCTGGCGCTGATGAGCAGCGACGAATCGGCCCGTATGTTGACCGAGAGCTCACCGGGCTTCAAACAGATTTCGGTGGAGAAACTGCGCGAGAATCTGCCTGACCTCATTGCCGGTTCAGAAGAAGACAAGGCGGCCGGGTCGACACCTGCTGCCGGGAGGGTACCGGGTCAAAAAATGGCCCCGGCAGGCACCAAGGCCCTGGACCAGTTTACCATCAACCTCACCGATCGCGCCCGCAAAGGGGAGATTGATCCGGTGCTTGGCCGGGATGACGAGATTCGACAGATGGTGGACATCTTGATCCGGCGGCGGCAGAACAACCCCATTCTGACCGGTGAGGCCGGGGTGGGAAAAACCGCCGTGGTGGAGGGGTTTGCCCTGCGCATTACCCAGGGGGATGTCCCGCCGCCCCTGCAAAATGTTGAGGTCCGCACCCTTGACCTGGGATTGCTCCAGGCCGGCGCCGGCATCAAAGGGGAGTTTGAAAACCGGCTCAAGTCGGTCATCGAAGAGGTCAAGGCCTCGCCCATACCGGTTGTCCTCTTTATCGATGAGGCGCACACCATGATCGGCGCCGGCGGCGCCGCCGGCTCCGGCGATGCCGCCAACCTGCTTAAACCCGCCCTGGCGCGCGGCGAACTGCGCACGATTGCGGCCACTACCTGGTCGGAATACAAAAAATACTTTGAAAAGGACGCGGCCCTGGCCCGCCGCTTCCAGGTGGTCAAGATTGATGAGCCCGACGAGGGCAAGGCCGTGATGATGATGCGCGCCATCGCTCCGTTCCTGGAAAACCACCATGGGGTAATGATCACCGACGACGCCCTGCAGGATTCGGTCCGATTGTCCCACCGCTATCTGACGGCCCGGCAGCTGCCGGACAAATCCGTCAGTGTGCTGGACACGGCCTGTGCCCGGGTGGCCATTGGACTGAGCGCCACCCCGCCGGCCGTGGAGGCCGCCGGCCGCCGCATCGGTGAAATCGAGCGGGAAATGAAAATCCTGCAAAGAGAAGCATTGATCGGAAAAGATCATGCCGAACGCCTGGCCGCACTTGAAAAAGAAAAAGAAACGACCCGCGAGGAAGTTGAAGCCTTAACCCAAAGGTGGCAGTCGGAAATGGACGTCGCCAACCGCATCCAGGCGGTTCGCAAAGAGATCCAGGAAATTTCCGAGAGTGAATCACCCGATTCGGCGCTGCTGTCGGAAAAACAGGCGGCCTTGAAAGATCTGGAAAAGGAGCTGGCAACCGTGCAGGGCGACCCGCCCCTGGTGCAGCTGGCCGTGGATTCGGATATCATCTCCGAGGTGATATCCGGCTGGACCGGCATCCCGACGGGCCGCATGCTGACCGATGAGATCGACACGGTTTTGAATATGGAGAAGTTTTTGGCCGAACGCATTATCGGTCAGGACCACGCCCTGGCAGCCGTGGCCCAGATGATTCAGACCGCCCATGCCGGCATCGAAGATCCGTCCAAGCCCACGGCCGTGTTTATGTTCGTCGGTCCGAGCGGCGTCGGCAAAACCGAAACCGCGCTGGCGCTTTCCGAGCTGCTTTACGGCGGCGAGCAGAACCTTGTGACCATCAACATGTCCGAATACCAGGAGGCTCACACGGTCTCCGGTCTGAAGGGGTCACCTCCCGGCTATGTGGGTTACGGCGAGGGCGGGGTGCTCACCGAAGCGGTGCGCCGGCGGCCATACAGCGTGGTTCTGCTCGACGAAGTGGAAAAAGCCCACCCCGACGTGATGGAACTTTTCTACCAGGTGTTTGACAAGGGCCGGCTGGAAGACGGCGAAGGCCGCCAGATCGATTTTAAGAACACGGTCATTATTCTCACCTCCAACCTGGGGACCGACACCATAATGAAAGTCTGCGCCGACGAGGAGACCATGCCCGATGCACCCGCCCTGGCCGAAATGCTGCGCCCTGAGCTGCTGAAGCACTTCAAGCCGGCTTTCATGGGCCGCCTTAAGGTAGTCCCTTATTATCCGATCAGCGATCAGGTGATGCGTCTGATCGTCCGGCTCAAGCTGGACCGCATTGCCAAGCGGATGCATCAAAACCGTAATGTCGCATTCATCTACGACCAGGAGCTGATCGATTCCGTCGCCGCGCGCTGCACGGAAGTAGAAAGCGGCGCAAGGAATGTCGATCATATTCTGACGAATACGCTCCTGCCTGAATTGAGCCGGGAATTGTTGAGTCGAATGGCGGCCGAGGAACAGATCAAGCAGGTCCATGTCGGAATGGACGGGGAGGGGTTTAAATACGAAATTACTTAACTGGTAAGCTGTTAAGCTGGTGAGTTCGTAAGCTGATAAGCTCGTAAGTTGGTGAGCTGATAAGCTCATAAGTTGGTAAGCTCAATAGACTAACCTTTCATCTGCGGATGATATTCATTTTTTGGCTTACCAGATCAACAGCTTACCGGCTTAATAGCTTTGTTGCACAACAGCTTTCCTGCTCAATAGCTTTCCTGACAACTCATCGGCAAAACAAGAGATATGCACATGACTCGATACCAGACCGCTTCTATCGGCCGGAGAACACACTGCACCGTCTGCAGCAGGCCGCTGTCATTTCACCAGCAGTGGGCCGGCGAAATCTGCGATGACTGGCGCTGCCGCTGGACCAGGCTCGACCGAGAGATAAAAGCCCATCGGCGGGAGGCGGCTCGTGAGGTCGGTGTGAAGCAGCCGGAGGTCTTCCGCCCCCTGGTGGTGCCGCATCGTCCGGGCGTCATCGAAGACTTGCCCGCCAAGCGTCAGGAGGATCATCTGAAATTCCTTATTGAGTTAGTGAGGATGACAGCGCAAAACGGAGTCGGCGGCGAGAAATCAAGCAGCGACCGACCGCATCCGGACAGCGGACCTCGGGCAGCACTGGCCGTTGCCGTGTGCGCGGTCTGTGCGGGTGCCTGCTGCCACCGGGCCGGCGACTACGCATTTCTCGACGCGGCGGCCATTGCCCGCTTCCCGGCCCCGAATGGCATTTTGGATCCTGCGAACATTGCAGATACTTATGCTGCCCATTTGCCTGCCCGGTCTTATGCCGGCTCCTGCGTTTACCATACCTTTGCCGGCTGCGACTTGCCCCGATCCCTGCGGGCCGATATCTGCAATGCCTACCGCTGCAGCGGTTTGAAGCAGGCGGAAGGCTGGGCTCGCAGCGACGGCACCACCCATGTCTACGTGGTGGTGCGCGAGGACAACAGGATCAAGCGAAGCGCTTTTGTTCAACCTGAAAAAATCCGGCACTATCCCCCGACGGATGACTTACCGGGATCAGAACGACCGCCATATATAAAACTAATGCGGCGATAATTACCTAGAAATGGCTTGTTACTATTTAAATGTAGTATTCACCGCAGAGTCGCAGAGAACGCGAAGCTTTCATTTTTTCATTAAAACTGAAATTAGGTAGCTGTTCTTTGGACGTAAGATGCATTTTTAGATAGCTAAGGTTTTTTCCCGTGAACGAGCGCCATCGAGATCCGAAAGAAGATACCTTGGAATTGCCGGCCGAGCTGACCGTGGACCAGGCCATCGAGCTGGCCAAGGGATTCCAGCAGCGGCTCGCGCTGGAAGAGGCCGAGACGATCTACCGGCGGATTCTGACCTACTTGCCCAAACACCCGGATGTCCTGCATTTTTTAGGACTGCTGCAGTATCAGCGCGGCCGGCCGGAAGAGGCCGTGCGCCTCATTTCAGAGGCCATTCGGATTGCTCCCGATTATGTCGACGCCCACAACAACCTGGGCAATATCCACCGTGAACAGGAGCGTCTGAATGACGCCGAGACCTGCTACCGGCGGACGATCGAGCTGAATCCCCAAAATGCCGGAGCACACAACAATCTGGGAACCGTCCTGCGCGCGAAGGGACTGCTCTCCGAGGCCGAGGCAAGCTATCGGAAAGCGATCGAGCTTGTGCCGAATTTTCCCAATCCCTTCGTAAACCTGGGCAACCTGCTGAGCCGGCAGGGGAGGGTAGCCGAGGCCGTGGCCCATTACAGCCAGGCCATCGTTTTGAATCCGGACCATTCGGGCTGTGAGAAAATGCTGGGTATTGCACTATCCTGCCTCGGCCGGGTGGAGGAGGCAGCCGACGTCTTCAGGGAGTGGGCCGCGAAAGAGCCGGACAATCCGGTGGCGCAGCACTTGCTCACTGCCTGCTCGGGGAAAGATGTCCCGCAGCGCGCGGCCGACGCTTATGTCAGGCAGGTGTTCGACAACTTCGCAGAGCATTTCGAAGAACGGTTGGAAAGCCTGGAATACCAGGCACCGGAGTTGGTCGCCCGGGCCGTCGCCGAAATTTACCCGGAGCCGGCCGGCGATCTCGATATTCTCGACGCCGGCTGTGGGACCGGATTTTGCGGCCGACTGCTGCATCCTTATGCCGGCCGGCTGGAAGGTGTGGATCTGTCCCCAGGGATGCTGGCACGGGCCCGATCGACCGGGTGCTACGATGCCCTGGAGGAGGCGGAGCTGACGGAATTCATAAGCTCCCGCAAGGATGCCTATGACATAATCGTGTCGGCCGATACGCTGTGCTATTTCGGTGACCTCAGAGCGGTCATGGCCGCCGTGGCAACGGCCGTGCGCCCCGGCGGATTTTTCATATTCACCGTCGAACGCGGTGAGGAAGGCGATGACACCATGCCTGCCGGCTTCCGTCTCAATCCGTTAGGCCGATATAGCCACCAGGAGAGCTATGTCCGTCGCACCGTGGCTGAAGCCGGCCTGAAGTTGTTGACTTTAACGCGCGAAGTATTGCGGCAGGAGATGGGGGCGCCGGTCGCCGGGTTGATCGTAACGGCTGAGGTGCGCGGTGCAAACCGTTAGTGTTTAGGGATTCGCAGACAGGCGTGCATGTTGTGAGTTGTTAGTTGTCAGTTGGAAAAAATATGGAAATCTCGCAGAAGAATAAAGCAGGCAATACCAAAGCCCGGCACGCGGCTGCTGCGGCGTCAGGGCAAGTGATCCTTACCGCCGATGAAGCCCTGGAGGTTGCGCTTCAACTCCATCGGCACGGATCTTTGGACCCGGCGGAGAATCTTTACCGGAAAGTTATCGCCGCCGCACCCGAAAACCTGAACGCCTTGCACTACCTGGGTGTTCTCTGTCATCAGCAGAATCGGCATGCCGAAGCAGCCGAATCGATCCAGCGCATCATTGACCTCGATCCGCAGAATGCCGACGCCCACAACAATCTGGGCAACGTACTGGAAGGACTGGGAAGATATTCCGATGCCGAGGCCTGCTACAGAAGGGCGATCGCTCTTCAGCCCGGCCATGACCCGGCCTGCAACAACCTGGGCGTCATCCTGATGGCCCAAAGGAAAGTCGCCGAGGCCTTGGATGCCTATCGCCGGGCGGTTGCGCTGGCGCCGGAGTCAGCCGACTACCGCTATAACATGGGCAATGCGCTGCGCAAGTCAGGGGATATCGAAGAAGCTGCCGACGCCTATCGGAAAGCCGTCGATTTGAATCCCGATCACACCGGGGCGCGCCAGGGACTTGCCCGGACCCTGCTCGCAGCCGGCCGGCGTGATGAAGCCGCTGAAGTTTTCGAGGAATGGCTGCGCAAGGAGCCGGGCAACCCGGCTATCCTCTACCTGCAGGCGGCCTGTCTGGGGAAAGGGGCGCCGGATCGGGCGCCGGATGCCTATATCCAGCAGGTTTTCGACGACCTGGCCGACAGTTTCGACGCCCACTTGGTCAATAACCTCGACTACCGGGCTCCGGGCCTTGTTGCTGAGGCCCTCGCGGCGGTGCTCCCTCCGCCGAATGCCAACCTCGACATCCTGGATGCGGGATGCGGCACCGGCCTTTGCGGTCCGCTCCTCCGGCCTTACGCCCGTAGATTCGTGGGCGTCGACCTGTCCGCAAAAATGCTGACCAAGGCTGCCGGCCGCAAGACATACGATAATCTGGTAAAATACGAACTGACCGAATTTTTAGGTCATCAAAACGAAGCCTTCGACGTCATCGCGTCAGCGGATACCCTCTGCTACTTCGGCACCCTGGGGCCCATTTTGCAGGCCGCCGCCAAAGCCTTGAAGCCGGGCGGTCTCTTGGCCTTCACGCTCGAGGATGTTGGGAATGGGGCATCAGAATTCAAACTCAATCCGCATGGACGATATTCACACAACAGGTCATATGTGGAGAGCGCTTTGAATGAATCAGGGCTTGCCGTCACTTCGTTTATGTCCGTGGTTTTGCGAAATGAGGGCAAGCAACCGGTGGCGGGGCATCTGGTAGTGGTCAGGAAGTTTGAGAAGAATAAGGAGGTAATGGGTAAAGGCACCAGCTTCTCTACCCAAGGAGGGACATCATGGCTGCCAAACAGGATGTAATAGACTACGTAAATGACAAGTTTAAGACCAGAGCCGGTTTACTTGACGCACTTCTTTCAATGTTGAACGCATGTGATGACCAGGGAATGGTTCAGCATTTGAGAAAGGCCTACATCGACAACAATCCGGACGTTGAATTTACGGAGAATGATGAGGTCGCATCAGGCGCCAACTATGATTCGAACAACAACAAGATCACCATAAAACCCGGTGGCAGCAACCTCGACCTGGCCGACAATCTGATCTTCGAGTCGTTTAACTGCACCCATCGCCAAGACTATAAGGATCTTAGCAGTCGCTTCAACCGGAATACTTTTCCTCCGATGCTCTTTCTAGACTACGGCAAAGAGATGTCCCGGATAGAAGGGATGGTTGTTTATAAATATGTATCACTGCTGCGCGAGATCCAGAAGAACATATCTCAGGATGCGCCGTTAACTAATGGCGCCCGTCGGGCCCTTCGATCGAACGCCGAAGTGTCTCATGAAGCACAGTTAATCGCACGCATGCAGTGGACACCTCACGACCCCAGCGGAACCGGCGACTGGCGCTTTCCGACCCCGGAACACTACGCATTCCGCAAGGTGATGGCATTGACCGTGAGCCAAGCCTGGTATCGGATCAAGTATCTAATTGTAATGAGTGGGGGAGGGAACGCCATCGGACACTACAATACTTTGGACTACAACATGAGACTCCAGAAATGGTTTCAAGGAATATGGTCTAACCTTCAAAATGAATCAAAGCCGACAGCGTTTATAGAGACCTGCGAAGAAGCCAACCGGGTCTTCAAAAAAAAGATGGGGGCCAATTGGCGAGAAATAACGCTGGCGGACTATCAGTTTTCAACCGCATTGGAGTTGGAAGCGCGGAGGCTGCAAAAGCGCACCTCCCTCACCAAGGCACCCGATGTATAGTGGGATTATGTGCAATCAATAACTGGAGATAACTCGTTCGAATTAATACGAGACGGAATTTATTATCATGCTTTAATCTGGAGTCTGCTAAAATGAAATTCGGATTAATTGATGCCTGCGATCTCGTCGGTTTTCCCTATGCCCACGGGAGCGCCTTTCAGGAGGTAGCAGACAGCACCAATAACATTATTTTATCGCGGGCGCCCGGCATTTATGCCACGGGACTTATCGAAGAGAACTATAGTGTCTTTATTCGTGTTGCCCACCAGTCTAACTATGTGACCATCGTCAACCCGGCCTGGAGTGGTGATATCATCGCCGCCCATAAAGCCATAGGGTATTAAAGCCGGAATTATGATTGGAAATGAGGTTCAAAATGGCTAAGCCCATCTCATTTGGAGAGCTTGATTTCGAGATCGTCGCATCCATGGAAAAAGCCCGGGAAGTTTTAGAACCTGATACGCCGTTTCGCGTTCTTATTCTGGGCGATTTCAGCGGCCGTGAGAACCGCCGAGTCTTCGAAAGCGGCGCCGCATTATCTGGTCGTCGTGCCGTTGAGGTGGATCGGGACAATCTGAATGAAGTCATGGCGCGCCTGAAGCCCGAAATCCGACTGCCGCTTGCAGGCTCTGAAACGGAGGCTTTGACGATCCGTTTCACCGAGTTGGATGATTTGCATCCCGACCGGCTTTACGAGCAGCACGAAATTTTCGAATCCATTAGATCGATTCGCCGCAAGTTCGATAATCCGCGAACCTTCGAGGAAGCCGCTACCGAAGTCAGGAGCTGGATCGGTTCTGAATCATCTGCAGTCCAGGAACCACCGAAAGAACTGCCGACGTCGGCGTCCGATACCGGCCAAAAAGCGTCTGCCGGGCTGCTTGACCAGATTATTGACGATGTCGAAGGTCGACCGTCGGAGGCCCAGCCCGCTTCAGCCGCTTCCGATTGGAGTCGCTTTTTAAAAGAAATCGTTCGACCCCACCTCGTTGCCGACAAGGATCCCCGCCAGATGGAACTGGAGGATACCATTTATGCAGCTGCCGGCGGGATGATGCGGATAATTTTACACCATTCGAATTATCAGGCCCTCGAATCAGCCTGGCGGGGGATGGAATTTCTCGTATCCAGGCTGGAAACCGACGCCCGGCTCAAATTGTATATGCTCGACCTTTCGAAATCTGAATTGGCTGCTGATCTAAACGGCGCCAATGATCTGCGAAGCACCGGTATATACAAAATCCTGGTGCAGCAAACGGTCGGGATCGCCGGCGGAGAACCCTGGGCGGTGATCGGCGGCAACTATACCTTCAGCCAAACCCGGGAAGACGCCGAACTGCTGGGACGCATGGCGAAGATCGCAGCGGCAGCCGGCGCACCCTTTATCGCGGCTGCCGATGGAAGCCTTCTGGGCTGCGATTCACTGGCCAAGTACCCGGACTCGGATGATTGGCGGTCAACAATGGATGAATACCAACAGGCGGCCTGGCAGGCACTGCGCAAATTACCCGAAGCCGCTTATCTGGGTCTGGCCCTGCCGCGGTTTTTATTGCGCCTGCCATATGGGGCGGACACCGATCCCCTGGAGCAGTTTGAATTCGAGGAAATGTCTGAAATACCGGAGCACGAAGATTACCTGTGGGGAAATCCCTGCTTTGCCTGCATCTGTCTGCTCGGCCAGTCCTTCAGTAAGGGCGGCTGGAACTTTCAAACCGGTGCCGGAGGCGACATCGACAATCTGCCTTTGCACGTTTACCGGGAAGCGGAGGAATCCTGCATTAAACCCTGTGCCGAAGCCTTGCTGACCGAGCGCGCCGCCGAAATTATCATGAACTCCGGCTTTATGCCGCTGCTGTCATTTCGTGAGCAGGATCGCATTCGGCTGGCGCGTTTTCAATCCCTGGCCCTGCCGCCGACGCGTCTGGCCGGAAGGTGGGGTTAGGTTAGGATTGAATATTGAAAATTGAAGATTGAATATTTAAGGAATTCTGTCGTTTTTAATTGTTTAACAAATATCCGATGCTTATTTTTGAAAACCAAGGGTATAAGCGGTTAGAGCGATTGAAATAATGGAACAATCCAAATTTATCCTATGAAATATACGCAGTATCAGCGAAGCGAATTTCATTAGGACCATCAAAACGCTAAAAAATTATGTCAAAACCATATTTAGAATGGATTGATGAAAATCAGCAGACGCATCGGGTAGAGATAGTTGACAGGATCTGTATGGGGCGAACCTGCAAGGGGATTGACCCGCAGAAGCGGATTCTACTGGGGTTTCCTCCGGTGTCCAGAGATCATGCCGAGATCAACTACACCGCGGGACATCTTCAGATTACCGATACAAGCATAAACGGTACCTGGATTAATGATGTTCGGATGGCGGCCGGATCGACCAAAACGCTTTCAGACGGGGATACCATTCGCATTGGTTATTCTCTCTTGCGGGTTGTCTATCCTAAAGTTGCCGCCGATGTCACCCAAACCCATACCCTTACAGAATTGACAATGGTGTCGGCGGTGGTGGGAGTTGTCACCAGCTTGGTGGCAGATTTACGCGGATTCTCAGCCTTTAGCCAAACCCATGATTCCGCCGATGTTTACGGCATGATCAATGAAATATTTAAACGGTTCAGCAGGATAATCGAAGACTTCAAGGGCACTGTCAAAGATTACGCCGGGGATTCCGTCATTGCCTTCTGGGAACATCAATTCGGGGAACCTGCCAAGCAGTCCGAGCTGGCGTGTCGGGCAGCCATTCAACAGATGCAAAGCTTTGATAAAATCCGGGTTAAACTATCCGGTAAACATGCTGATGTTGAAAACCTTAGGATGGGTTGGGGAATCACCACCGGACCGGTTACCCTCTCTCATTTCGGTTCACGCACAGCCGATCTGGCAATGGTCGGAGACAGCATCAATCTGGCGAGCCGGTTTTCCGGTATGGCAAACAAAGTCATCCCTGAGAATATTCTCATCTGCGCTCAAACAGCCGAACTTATCGGAGATGGTTTGGCGCTCAAGGATCTGGGAATGCATTCAATCCAGGGCCGGCAAGGCAGGGAGCACATTTTTGCGATAGCCACAGCGTCGTAGTTAACGCTAAGTACAGAGTTTCATAAATACGGTAACGTATAATCTACTGAAGCCCTGCCGATGATTTGACCTCGTTGCCGATGAATGATTTTAAATTTCACCGCAAAAACGCAGAGAGCGCAAAGGGCACTTTTCTTTTCATTTGCCTTTGAGAGGAAGGCAAATGAACAACAACCAGCCTGCGGCAGAAGATAGTCAGTTTACTTAATTAGATTAACCGCAGATATAAATTATACATTTTTTACCAAACCATGCAATTCGAAGAGCAGATTTGTGATTTGCCCAGGGGGGCTTGAATCTTATTATTTGCCGTCCTCTCAACGGCAAATATAAATATTTTCTCTCTGCGTCCTTCGCGCCTCTACGGTGAAAAAATATTACTGCGAATACGTCATCGTAATTATAAATGGGTGTACTAAGTTATTAATTCAGTTGACATTAAACGTTCGCATTGGTATGTAACTGCTTGAATTCCCAGTCTATACCTGAACATCGGATCGAAAGTGAACATCTTGGTTGTCCGACCGTAAAATAATCAATTCTATAAAAAAGGTTGAGATCAATGCCTTACACTCAGGAGAACCGATTTATTGCAATTGAGACCCCGCTGGGCAAAGATGAACTCCTTTTGGCAGGCTTCAGAGGTAACGAAGGTATTTCATCCCTTTTTCATTTTGATCTGAATCTTCTTTCGGAAAACCACAATGTGGTTTTCGAAAATATCATCGGCCAAAATGTTACCATCTCCATGGTATTGAATGACGGTTCCCAGCGGTTCTTCAACGGCATCATTTCGAGCTTCTGCCAGGAAAGGGGCGGCGGCCTTGTCAGGATCGAATGAGGATCTCGCTTATTATACGGCCGAAATGGTGCCCTGGTTCTGGCTGCTGACCCGCAGTGCCAACTCCCGTATCTTCCAGCAGCTTTCGGTGCCGGATATCGCCGAAAAAATTTTTCAGGAAAAAGGTATTCTCGATTATAAGCTGTCGCTGCATGCCACCTATGAGAAACGGGATTACTGTGTTCAATATCGTGAAACCGATTTCAACTTTATCTCACGCCTTCTGGAAGACGAAGGTATTTGCTATTTTTTTAACCACGAAAAAGGCAAGCATACTCTGGTGCTGGCGGATACCGTCGAAGATTTCAAACCCTGCCCGAAGCAGGAGGAAGCCAAATACCAACTGACGACCGGAGGCTGGCTCGATGAAGATGTGATTACGGGATTTGAAAAGCGTCAGAAGATCACGGCCAGCAAATACACCCACACCGATTATAACTTCAAAACCCCGGCCACGGATCTGAAAGTGGAAGTGGCCAGCCAGCAGGCCATCGCCCCCAAGGAACTGGAGATTTATGATTATCCGGGAGAATACGACAAACGTGCGCTCGGAGAAAAGCGCAGCAATGTGCGCATCCAGGAGGAGGAGATCAAAATCACCACGATTACCGGGTCAAGCAACTGCCGGGCTTTTAGCAGCGGGTATCGGTTCAAGCTTGACGGCTACTTTCGGGAGGATATGAACAAGAAGCCGTTTGTGCTTGCCTACCTCGACCACACGGCCAATGAAGAGGAGACTTACCTGTCGGGTTCCGGCAGCGGTGAATTTGCTTATGTGAATAACTTTACCTGCACGCCCTTTGATGTGCCTTATCGATCCCCCAGAATAACACCCAAGCCGGTCATGCAGGGTACCCAGACAGCGATCGTCACCGGACCTTCCGGCGAAGAAATCTATACCGATGAGCACGGACGGGTCAAAGTTCAGTTTCACTGGGACCGCGAAGGCAAAAAGGACGAGAAAAGCTCCTGCTGGGTGCGGGTCAGCCAGGCCTCGGCCGGCGCCGGCTGGGGGGCTGAATATATTCCCCGCATCGGCCAGGAAGTGATTGTCGATTTTCTCGAAGGCGATCCGGATAAACCCATCATCATCGGCCGGGTTTATCATGGCAACAACAGGCCTCCCACGGGGCTGCCGGCAGCCGGAATGGTCAGCGGTATGAAGTCAAACAGCACACCTGGCGGCGGCGGCTATAATCAAATGACGATGGACGACACCAAAGGGCAGGAAAAGATTACAATTCACGGTCAATACAATATGGACACCACGGTTGAAAATGATCAAACTCTGACGGTCAACAACAACCGGACGAGTACAATAGCCGTGGACGATTCCGAGACCGTGGGCAGCAATCAGACTATCAATGTCGGTTCAAATCAGAACGTCAGCATTGGGGCCGACCAGAGTACCTCTGTGGGCGCCAATCAAACGACCAATGTCGGCGCCAACCAGAGTGTGGCTGTAGGTTCTGCCCAATCGGTTACCGTCGGAGCGAGCAAGACCGAAACGATTTCGGTTGCCAAAGCATTAAGTATCGGCGCGGCATATCAGGTGAGCGTAGGCGGCGCAATGAATGAAACGGTCGGCGCTGCAAAAGCGGAGGAGATTGGCGGAGCCAAGATCGTCGGAGTGGGCGGATTAAGCAGCGAAAACGTTGCCGCCAAAAAATCCGTAAATGCAGGCGGCAGTATTTCGGAGAAGGCCGGCAGCAATATCTCGAGTACCGCTGGAGGAAAAATCGACTTAAGTGCCGGTGGTAATTTTACTGCGTCAAGCAAAGCGAACGCTTTGATCGAAGCTTCGAGCGAAATAACTCTAAAGTGCGGCGGCGCTTCCATCGTTCTGAAAAGCGGCGGTGATATCACAATCAAAGGCAGCAATATTACTCTTGATGGATCCGGTAAAATAAACGCCAAGGCCGGTGGCACAATGACTTTAAAAGGAAGCAGTATTAAAGAAAATTAAGTCAAAATGAAACAGGATACCGATAATGCCAAAAAGCGAAACCAAATCCGAATTCAGCCTTGTTTCTGAAGAACAGCCGCAAGGGCTGGTCGATCTGCTGACCGTTGTTTTGTCAAATCCCATGGGGTCGAATAGTCCCGCAACACTTGAGACTCGCTCGCAACCAACGCCGACAGAAAAGATAGACGGCATTGTTATCGGTAAGGTCGTCGAAGTCGAAGGCTTGCAGGTTGATTATCCCGGGAATCCCGCCGGAGAACCGTTGAGCGCGCTCTCTACCCGCAATGTCGGCAGGGAAGATATCGGCAGGGATGTTGCGCTGGCTTTCGAATCCGGCGATCCATGCCGTCCCATTCTAATAGGCTTTATACATCAGCCGCAGGATATTGAGCGCGAAACCCCGAGAGAATTCGATGTTAAAAACGTTCATTTGGACGGTGAACGATTAGAGTTGACCGCAAAAAAGGAAATTGTTTTGCGCTGTGGAGAAGCGAGTATCACGCTGACGAGAGCCGGAAAGATTATTATTCGAGGTGCGTATCTGGTTAGCCGTTCGACGGGTGTTAATCGCATTAAGGGCGGATCAGTCCATATCAACTGATGAAGATGCAGCTATGTGGGCCATAAAAAATAGAACACCATATGCAGCGGAGAGCAACTGGGTCCTCGACAAAAATGCTGAAAAAAGTTGGGTTGTTGTTGTAAAGGGCATTTTCGATATCAAACCCGATGGGACTGCCAACCTGTCGGAAGAGCAGGACGCGCTGCCTCTTTACTCGCCTGAATATTCCGGGGAACCAGGAAAATCCAGTCTTGTCTACGAAGCGGATCTTCTTGGCTCCAAGCAATGTACAGATGTCATATTAATCGGTTCTGCCTATGCAGAGAAAGGAAGACCCGCAACTAAAGTAGACGTTAGTTTGAGGGTCAACAATTTGATCAAGCGGTTAAAAGTGTTCGGTGACCGTTACTGGAAAAGGGGAATTTTGGGCGGTCTATCAATGACCAGCCCTAAGCCGTTCAAATCAATGCCGATTAAGTATGAGTGCGCTTATGGAGGATGGGACACGCGTTCAAAGAACCCGGGCGAGCATCGTCTTGAGCCGCGCAACCCCATTGGCACCGGTTTTGCCGTGCGCAGCAAACATCTGGTTGGTCAACCGTTGCCGAACATTGAATATCCAAAACAACTGATATCTTCCTGGAAGAATCGTCCCAACCCTGCAGGTTTTGGACCGATTGCCAGCTATTGGACGCCACGGAAGGAATATGCCGGCACTTATGATGAACAATGGCAAAAGGAAAGATTTCCACTGTGGGCGAAGGACTTCGATGTGAGATTTAATCAGTGCGCTCCATTAGATCAGCAAATGACCGGATTTCTGCATGGCGGGCAGCGAGTTGAATTGATAAATCTTAGTCCCAACGGACGTATTAGTTTTGAGTTGCCCAAGGTCTACCCATTTTTTGTCACCCGATTTGGTAAAGAACGTGTTGAACATCGCGCTGACCTTCATACGGTCATTCTGGAACCGGAAATCCCCAGGGTTATTATGGTTTGGTACACCAGCCTGCAGTGCCACCACCGAGTCGATGAATTAGACATGACTGTTATATCTGAAAAGCAGTATATTTAGCTTCATCAAAGTGAGAGACGCTGCAAATATATGGGCATCGCTTTATGTTGACACCGGCCAATATTAGTCAGGTTGGGATAGTTGGTATCGGCGCTCGCACGCCGGTCGGATTAACAGCTGCGGCTTCTTCTGCTGCCGTTCGTGCTGCAATTTCAGCGATCGGGGAGCATCCCTATTTTATCGACAAGGCAGGGGAAAAGATGTGCGTTGCGAGAGACGCTAATTTGCCGCCGCAGCTTGGAGGGGTGGAAAGGTTTTATGAGCTTGCTAAACCCGCCATGGAGGAGGCGCTCCTGCCTTTGATTCAATTCAATAGACAGGTACCTATACCTCTTTTTCTCGGTTTGCCTGAATCACGTCCGGGCGCGCCTAAGGACCTTGCTCAAGAAATAGCACATCGTCTGGATTCATTCTCATTCGCAAATAATTTACGTTTGACGACCACCACGCTTCCTTATGGGCATTCTGCAGGTTTAATGGCCATGGAAGAAGCGTCACGCAGGATTCGGCAAAGGCAACAGGACTGCTGTCTCGTTGGCGGTGTTGATTCCTACCTGGAAGCCGAAACCCTTGAGTGGCTGGATGATGAAGGGCAGCTGATGTCCGGGGAAAACCGATCGGGCTTTCCACCTGGTGAAGGTTCGGGATTTTGCCTGCTTGCCTCCAAAGAAGCGGCCCATAGAATCGGTCTTTCGGTTTTAGCCGATATCGTTGAAGTCGCTACAACCATTGAAAAAAACCGCATTAAAACGGAAACCATTTGCATCGGCGAAGGACTGACTTCTGCCTTTTCAACCGTGGTTAAAGGACTCAAGTTGCCGGAGGAAAAAATCAGCGAAATTCACTGTGATATGAATGGTGAGCGTTATAGAGTCGAAGAGTTTGTGTATACCGCTTTGCGAATGCAAGCTGCATTTGTCGATGTCAATGATGCCCAACATCCTGCTGACTGTTGGGGCGACGTCGGGGCTGCCTCGGGACCGCTATTCGCATGCCTTGCTGTGGCTTCGAGCCAACGTGGATATGCCAATGGGCCGCTGGCCTTATTATGGACGAGTTCGGAAGGCGGCCAACGCAGCGCTGCATTGCTTCATCTTCCGCTGGAAATAAGTGGGGCCTAAATGCCGTCAATTTCAGTAAATCCACCGAAGACCCCTGTCACCGAAGGCAGTGGCGACGTCGCTCCCGCGACCTTGCCGAATGTATGTAAGATGCCCGGGCCGCCTGCTCCCTTCGTGCCGACACCGTTGCCGAATATCGGCCAGTCGAGCGACAATCTTGCTGACTGCACAACAAAGGTATTATTTGAGGGCAAGAAAGTCGCTATAAAAGGCTCGTACTACTTGAGCAAACTATCTGGCGACATGGCCAGCAAAAGCTCCGGCGGTGGAATCGTTTCTGCATCAGAAGAAGGAAAGACAGCCTTTGGCGCTCCGGGCTCCATGAATGTCAAAGCAGAAGGAAAGAATATTCAGCTGTTGTCGGATGCAATGATGAACAACGGCAGCAATCCTTACAATTCCGGAACAGTTCCCGGAAATCAGCAAAGCCCGGCACTTTCCGGGGTTGAGAAGATGATCGCCGATGATTTATGTGATGAATTCTGTGAATATTTAAAGGATTGTAAGAAGAATGGAACCAAACCATCCTCGCGCGGATTGGAGCAGCGGCTAGCCAATGACCCTAAATGGCAGGGCCTGGGAATAAGTTTCCCACCCAACAGCAGCATCCCGTCGGTTATCATCGAAGGGACTCCTAACGCCGCGGCCGTTATGGCAAGAAAGGTAATCGACAGTCTGGCTTTGGAGGGCGGTGCATTAAGAGTGATTCAAATAGTACCGGACGTTGTCTTTAAACAAAATGGTATAGTTCAGCGTATTTTTGACTTTAAATTCAAGTGCAATAAGGATCGTTGGCGATCTGACGGCGAGTGGGAGGCTTACACTGAAGCGTCGGGCAAGGAGCCTGTTACCATTACAGAAAGTACTTGTGGCTGCTAAAGGCAGGACGAACATGACGACACCTGAAAATTTTGACGCATTTACGTTCAGGCATGAGGGCTCTATTTATCTAATATTGTGCCTTGACATTACCCTATATTGGACAGGCTCAGTATTCGACCATAAAAAAGAAATACTGAATTTCTACAACCGAAGTATGGAAATCGTTGGAAAGGACCTGAAACTCTACCGTACCGAGACGATGCGTCGATATCGTGAAGTCACTGCGGGCACATTGGAACTGCTTCCTTTCTGGCTGACGGAACCCAGCGCACGTCGCGATTTGTATTTTCTGACCATGAATGGTTCCTTAAATGCAGAAGACGCATCGGATAAGGCATTTTTTCTTCGCGTAAATGAGGTCAAAAAAAGAGGCGCCTTAAGATTGGTTCTGCCGACAAGCTGGATTAATTCCGCGTCTGACAAGTTAAGCGAACTCATAAAAGAGCTGGCGTTTGAGTTCAAATTCGCCTCAGGACATGCGGGCTATTCCTTTAATTTGAGTGACGACATCTCTTTAAGATCCTATGCTCAGAGTGAACTATATCGTCTGGGTATGAGATATCCCGGCATCGACATACCATCTCTGACCACATCCCTTTTCGTTGTCGATGACGGCATTAAGAGCATCAACTGGTTGACGCTGGTAGGTAATCAGCATTTGGAACGACTTGGCTCAATTGAATCCCTCAGCCAGATGCTGGGTGATCAAATCTTAATCGAAAATCTTCAGCACGGGGTCATGTTTCAAGCAGGGCCCGATCCGGAAATCGGGGATGTTAATCGCCACAAGATTTTGCCCTTGTATCACAAGATTGGCAGCGCTCTTTCGATGATCCGGGCTTCCGAGCATCCACCATTTATCGTCCGTGAAAAACTCGCAGACGATGATGCTACGCAGGCCTGGTTGAGTCGGTTTGACCATTAATAAATAAAAAGGAAACAATGTGAATTCATCGCAATTTACCCAAAAGTTACCGTTTGAGGTGGACATAAGTATTTACCCTCCACTCGAGGAAATGCGATTGCATGTTGTTGCAAGAAGTAAACAGGCAGGCCAGAATCTGGAACTGTTGAGGGAAGTGCTGTCTTACTTCGTCTCTTCCGCCAACGCGGGGATGTTCTCAAGTCCTCCTTTCAGCCCTGAGCAGGCTTTCATGCGAATAGAATCTTCAGATGATCCGTCAGGGGACGAAATAAGATCCACGTGGGAGAGCCGATATGTAAGCCTGGGAGCGTATAAGATTCTCTTGGGAATGGTAGCCCAAAGCCACCATGGCCACGTGCCCCTGGCTTTCTTCGGGTTGTCTTCTGTGTCTAAAGTTGGTAATCTGATGCGCTTTGAAGGGGTGGTGTCGAGTCTCTATCCTGAACGAGCAGCTAAGGTCCCCTTCGACCTTGATCTGGCAGGAGATCTTGATAGTGTGACAATGCCGGCTATCCGCATGGAGTTTATAAGAAGTCTCGATCCAAACGAATTTCAGACAGTTGAGCAGTTAATTGCTGATTGGCACACACTTATTTTGCTTGGCGGTTATCTGGACTCTTACGAAGCTATGGATAAATTACCAATGAATCCAGGCAAAACTTATCTGGCCTCTCCAACCACAGTAGAACACGTCCTTTATGGTTTTACGGGTCCATCTGCGGTCTATGACGCTCTGATAAACATGGCGGTGAAGCTGCATAAGAGTTTTTGCCCGATTTCGCGGATTGAAATCGAATAGACTATATTATTCCAAAAAATATCGATTAAAATAAAAGGGAAAACTGGCTGTTGATTATCAAAGATATCGTTTATCAACATGCTGAAGAAGCCGCCTTCCTCTGGCTGCAGCGTAACAGTGCTATTCATCTTCCTCCTTATAAGCTTAAAGACTTAGCTAAGTTGGACTGGCGTGTGGAAGCCCATATCGATGGTTTGCGCATTGCAGGGGATGAAGGATGGGAGATTTGCAAGGAGATTCTTGCCCAGGAGGAAGCGGGTGAAGTTTTTACTGCAGCTGTTTTGGCTTTTGAAAGCGCGAACGAGGATCGGATTGATGGTGTTTTAGACGCAGGAAGCGGCGACCTGCAATTATCCCGCGGAATAATATCAGCACTCGGCTGGCTCTCCTATCCAAAAGCCGAGAAATTTATCCAATTTTATTTGGTTTCAGAAACACCTGAACTCCGCCTGATCGGCTTGGGCGCAAGTGCCGTTCATCGCCAGGATCCTGGTAAAATTTTGCTTGATGGACTAAGTTCACCGGACTCTTTTGTGAAAGCAAGAACCGTCAAGGCCATCGGTGAGCTTGGGAAAAAGGAGTTTGCTGCTGCCGTAAAAGACCACCTGAACGACAAGGACGAAAATTGCCGGTTTTATGCGGCTTGGTCGAGTTCATTGCTTGGGAACATGGCCGGGGTGCCGGTAATGAAAACGATTGCGGAGACTGGAAGCCCGCGCGCGGAAAAGGCATGCTCCATTGCACTGCGCCGGATGGGGGTTCCCGAAGGACATGACTGGCAGAGAGCAATCGCTCAAAACGATAATTTGCTGAGAATTGCGCTTATCGGTGCGGGGGCAACCGGTGATCCTGTATTGATACCGTGGTTAATCGAGCATATATCGAATCCGGAAATGGCGCGCGTTGCCGGGGAGTCCTTTTCGATGATTACCGGTGTCGACCTTGCTTACGATGATCTCGACGGGGAAAAACCGGAGGGCTTCGAAGCCGGTCCCACGGAAGAGCCGGAGGACGAAGACGTAGCAATGGATCCGGATGAGGATCTGCCTTGGCCGGACCCGAAATTAATACATGAATGGTGGAATAAGAATAAGAATAATTTTCGAAATGGGACGCGATATTTATGCGGTAAGCCGATTTCGGAGCAGCAGTGCCAACATGTGCTCAGATATGGATATCAGCGACAGCGCGCTGCGGCTGCGATCGAATTGGTGATGATGAAACCCGGTCAACCGCTTTTTGAGGTGCGTGCCGCCGGCTTCCGCCAGCAGAAACTGCTGGGTTTGAAGAAATAGTTTTTAGACAGGTCGGACACGGATTAACACGGATTACACAGATATATTTTTGGTGTCAAGATTTAAAGAATTACCTCTGAATCCTCCATGGTTGAAAACCACATAAACCCTATTGCTTTTAAATCCGTGGAGATCTGTGAAAATGTGCTTGCCCTGTGAAATTTATATCTCCTTTCACCGGGGTGTCCCAAAATAAAATGACTGGTATTTGCTATGGGTAATAACCATTCAAAGCCTGCCCCAAAAAGTCAATTGGTCGGGCAAAAAATCTATCCGGCCAGGACGCCGGGGTCTCTGGGATTGAACGATCAGGGCGATCCGTCCGTTTACTCGCGCTTGGGCAGCACCCCGGGACCGACGGGATTGAATGATTACGGCGAACAGGTTTGCTGGTCGCCAGGTGCCAGAGAATCCTCGGAAAGGAGCCGGCTATCCCAACCGCCGGCTGCCGACAATATCGTATCCGATGAGCCGGTTTCGGGTTCGGTTGCCCTTGGTTTTGGAGCGGCGTCGGTGGTTCGGATACCTGTGCCCGGCAGCGGGGGGCTGCACATCGAGCTGTCGCCGCTGGGATATGTTCCCAGGGGCGGCTCCACCTCAACGCTGTTTATCCAGGATATTACCGGCAAACGTCATTTGCGGCTGGACTACGGCTACAATAAATCGACCGGTAGGATCGACTACCATTGGAATCAAAAGGGAACGAGCAAAGTATTTAACATTGCCGATCATACGCCGGCAGGAAGCGGCGGAGAGGCGCTGTATAAGGGCGCCAAGTATTTTCGCTACGGCGGCCGGGTGCTGCTGGTTGTCGGCGCCGCCGTCGATATATATTCAATCGTCGTTGCCAAGAAGCGTGTGCGTCAGGCTGCCAAAGTGATATCGGGATGGGCCGGCGCCTGGGTCGGCTGCAAGATCGTGGGTGCCGGCGGGGCGGCTGCCGGTACTTTCATAGAGCCGGGCGGTGGCACAGCAGTCGGCGGTTTTGGGGGGTGCGTCGTAGGCAGCATCGGCGGCTATTTCGGTGCTTCCTGGGCGGCCGGTGAACTGTATGACTGGGTTGAAGACACGTTTTTTGAACCTCTCCCTGAAACAAAGGCGCCGACTGGTTTTCAATTGCAGTAACACCAAGTACATAATTTCATAAATACTGCTGAATCTCACCACAGAGGCACAGAGGACACAGTCCGCCGGAGGCGGATTCTTTTTACCCATTCCGCCAGAGGCGGACCGATGGGCAAAAAAGGTCTGCACCTTCGGTGATAATTCTAAGCCTTAATCCACTGGCAATGGCCGTATGCCTATTAAGCGGATGCTTTTCGTTTGCCGTCGTCTCCCGGCAATCGAAAAAAATTACATCTCAGTGCCCTCTGTGCCTCCGTGGTGAAATTAATATTTTTTCAATATTCGGCCTTATTATTATACGTTAGCGTATTTACGAATACATGCACTAGGTAAACCACTACAGAGTTAGAAAGCACAAAGAAAAATGCGTCGACTGGTTCTGACAATAAATCCTCAGGATTCATGCTGGGAGCTTTATGCCGGCAAGCGCGCCTGGAGTGCGGGCGTTGCTGGGGTGGGTCAGTGATGCAAAAACCGTCGATGCCGGTGTCCCGACTGCCGTCGCAGCCTTACTGACGCAGGCTCTATGTCGATGCGTCACGTTGACCTTTTTATGGCGGCCGGGCATGAGCAAATCATTATCCGAAAGCTGGCAGCCGGTCGAAAAAGGCCGGGCAAAACACCTAAAAGCCGGCCTCCTGGACAGGGTGCGCGGAAACCCACCCTTTACGCTGCTGGCCACCCATGATCCGGCGGAAGCGGAAAATCTCTTCTACAACGACGACTTCAGTTGGGAATTGCGTGCCCAGCGGGTAATTTTATCCCCGATCGATGTGCTTCCCGACCTGGACTACCGCCTTGTCAGCACAATTTTCAATTGGCCTGCCAAGCTGGACGTCGCGGCGCATTTCCAGGGAACCAACGTGAGCGGCCTTTTGCTCCCCGGAGTGGATGGCGACTTTGCCGAACTGGTCGTATTCGACGACGATAAATGGCCGCCCTTGCAGCAGTCATTGGCGCAGGAATGTGCAGCTCGCGACTTTGACTTTCAGATTGTAGACGAACCGACATTCAAGCAGACAAAATGGGAGGGTTAGGACACGGATTTTCACGGATGAACACAGATAAGAATTTTTTTCACCGCAGAGGCGCTGAGGCCGCAGAGAGTGATTAATTTTTATTTGCCGTTGAGAGGACGGCAAACATAAATAGCAATCCGCATATGTTCTACGCCGTGTAACCGGCCACGCAAAACGATTGCCCGAAGGGCCTGTAGTTTTAACATTCTGGCCTCTCAACAGAACGTTAAAAAAAAGCTCCTCTGCGACCTTTGCGACTCGAGCGAAGCGGGCGGTGAATCAATATTCATTGTCATTTCAAATACCACCGATCCACCGCTTCCCAAAATAAAAATTTTATTCAATAAATTAAATAAATTGCCTATGATATTGACATTTTCTTGATTAAATGCGCCTTGATTAAATGCGCCTTTTTAGATGTGCATCTGTGTAACATCCGGAATGGAATGTTATACATTTAGAAAGACCGTTAAATCTGCAGATTTAACAAGCAAGCAATAATATATTTGAAAGATCTAAAGAAGCTACTCAATCACTGGTTATGAGGATAAATGAATAATCCCAACGGTAGACGCCTTTCTTTCACTCGGCTGGGAGTGCCACGATGAGTTGTTTGAGGATATTTGTGACGCTTTTATGAATGACGCTTGGTTTCCATGTTCCGACGGATGGTGGTTAGGGGTACACGAACACTTGCGCCGCAAGTACGCATGGGAGGGGTTTGTTCGATTAACGAAACATAAAACAAGGTATTTTTTTTTAAATCACAGCGAGGATGATTTTGATTGCCATGAAGATTACCCTCCAGCAAAAATTTTGGAAATTATATGTGAGGACATTCTGCGATTTGGCATGCTAAAGGAACTACCTACTGGGACGGATTTATTCCGTGTTCGCACGGCTCACAGTGATGCTTCTTTTGAAACGTTTAATGAACTTGGGCCTCCTCCACCTCATTTAGCAAATGCTGGACGCATGAATCCTCCAGGGATAAGCTATGGTTACTTCGCGAATTCGGAGCGTACCGCAGTGCTTGAGGTTTGTGACACTCCGCCAACTGAGCTTGCACTTGGTAATTTTAAATTAAAAACACCTGTAATGGCGATAGATTTATCGAGCATACCAACCCCACACTCTATATTTGAGGTTGAAAAAATGTTGGATAGAGATGCTATTCTATTTTTAAAGTCGTTTGTTACTGCCATCGCCACTCCAGTAGCAAAGAAAGGCAGACAGCATATTGAGTATGTTCCTTCACAAATTTTATCAGAATATTTTTATCAAATATTTAGAATAAACGCAGATCAATCGATTGGTGCGTTGTTGTATCCAAGTTCACTTGATCCAGGAGGGGTTAATATAGTGATATTTCCTCCGAGAAATATTCTGGATAGTTGGAAGACATTATTTGAGCTTCGTAGCGCTAAAAAAATAATTTTTGAAAATTGGGAAAATTTTAAGAAATTTTTATCATGAATTAATAAAAATAGGTCGACACCATATGGTATGGCTCATAACAAAATAGTTGAGCTGACGGCGTGATCTATGCGAATTTTGGTATGGAACCGTGCAAGATCGACACACATTGGGGCCGCAGCTACGACCCCAAGTCAGTATATCAAACGTCGATAATCGGAATTCTTTTAATGTGTCTACAACCATGTTTTTGCCGCTGGAAAGTGTTTCCTCAGAATGAATGACGACTATTTCCTGGCGATGCCTTCCTAAACCAAGAGGACATTGCTTGATCCGGCAAAAAATACGTACCCTCTATCCTCATATAGAAATTAAGTACATAGCTATGACCAGCCCCGGGGAATAAAGAGAACTACAGAAGTTTAGGGTAAGAGGAGATAGCCCAGATGGGAGTAAATCATAATGACCAACGATCAGATTTTCATCAGCTATCGTCGCGATGACTCCGCGGGCTACGTCCGCGCCCTCTATGACAGACTTGTTCAGCATTTTGCCAAAGAGCGAGTTTTCATGGATGTGGATGAAATCGATCCCGGGCTTCCGTTTGATGAAGCCATCAAACATGCTTTAGATCAATGCAAGGTACAGCTCGTAATAATCGGCAGGCGCTGGATGGACAAGAAGGCAGGCAAGGAGCCGCGCATCAACGATCCGAAGGATTTTGTACGGATCGAAATAGCAGCGGCGTTATCGCGCAACATATACGTGATTCCAGTATTGGTTGACGGCGCCAGCATGCCAGGCGAAGAAGAATTGCCGGAACGGCTTCGTTCACTGGCAAAACGAAACGCGATTGAGATCAGCAACAGCCGCTTTGACACAGATACTGAAACGCTGATAGCGGCTGTCCGTAAGGCCCTGGACGAAACTGATAGGCGCGCCACCCCGCGGAAATTACGCAGGAGCAAACCTTTCTTGTATTGGTTGGCAGGTGGATTAGCGGTGGGGGGGCTTGTTACGATGGCATACCTCTATTCGGGGTTGCAGGACATGCGGCCTGACATCAACGGCGAATGGAGGGCAGATGTAACTTACAATTGGCTGAATGCAAGATATATCGAGAAATTCTACTTTCGTGGTAAAGGAGAGGAAGTGTACGGAACCGCTTCATTTCTTGGGACAAAGAGGGGAATTCTCGAGGGGAGCATAAGAAAGAATGTGCTCCAATTTATCACACGCACGAAGGAATTCCGTGGTGCAGATTCCAAGAACCCAAGAGATAGTGTGCATCATTACCGCGGTGCGCTCTTGGGAAAGGACATCAAGTTCATCATGCAGACTGAAAGCGGCTATTCGGAGCACGTTCCTATAGATTTCATAGCAAAAAAAGTGCCTAACCCATAAGAATTGATACGACCTTCAAGGTCGTTTTCAATCCATGGTTCAAGAAGCCCGGTTGTTCATATGTGGCAGGCATAGGGGACGTTTTTCGGATTTACGGTTTACAAGTTCGGAATGCATATGATCCCGGGGAGACATGCCTTGAAAAGTTTGAATAGACGTCCATGGAAAGCTGCAGCACATCATCGTATCCAAACCTGGTGTTAAACCCGGATAATGGCGGTAGTTAAAATTTAAACAATGACGGCTGGGCTAAATGGTTTCTATGGGGAGGGGTGTCATGAATAAAAGAGGTTTTGATTTTGATTTTATAGTTGTCGGTTCAGGGTTTGGTGGAAGTGTCTCTGCCCTGCGTCTTTCTGAAAAAGGCTATGATGTTGCTGTATTGGAGAAAGGTAAGCGTTGGCAAAAAGATGATTTTCCGAAAACCAACTGGATGCACTTTTTGCGGATCATGCATGGTGGGGTGCCCGGTTGGCGCTAAGAACACGCTGGATAAAAATTACTTGCACCTGGCAGAGGGTTTGGGGGCTCAAATCATTCCTGAAACTGAAGTAAGCGGTGTCAGGCCCTGGAATGATGGTTATGAGGTATTCATCAGGAAATCGACTGGTGTGTCTCATCCTAAAAAAACCTTTCGGACCAAAGGCGTCATATTTAGCGGTGGTGTCCTGGGTTCCGTTAAGCTTTTGATGAAATGCAGGCAAAAAGGGCTTCTCCCCAATCTTTCCAATCAGCTCGGCAATTATGTCCGCACCAATTCTGAAGCATTGCTGGGAGTAAAATCAAGAGACAAGAATACCGACTGGAACGATCAAATCGCTATCACTTCCGGAATCTATGCGGACGACACAACGCATGTCGAAATGGTTCGATATAATAAAGGGTCGGACGTTTTGCTTAATCTTCTTACTTTGATGACCGATGGTGGCGGCAAAATCCCGCGAACGTTAAGATTTTTTGGAAATATTGTAAAACATCCGGTTCAATTCGTGCAACTTCTATGGCCTTCTGGAAAGGCTTCGACGACGACTGTGGTGTTGGTCATGCAGACCGATGAAAACTACCTTAAACTCGATTACAAATCCCGTTGGTGGCGGCTTGGTGGGCAAAGCATGAACTCAACTGTGCCTTCCGGAATGCGCAGAGCCCCTTCCTATATACCGATCGCCAATGAAATCACCAGACGTCTGGCCCGCAAAATGAATGGCACCCCCCTGAGTGCCTGGCCGGAAGCTGCCTTCAATGCATCCACGACAGCCCATATCCTTGGAGGATGCTGCATGGGCGAGTCGCCTGAAAAAGGTGTTGTCGGGTTCAATGGTGAAATTTTCGGCTATCCTAATCTATTCGTTGCGGATGGGTCCATAGTGCCGGCTAACTTGGGGGTCAATCCAAGCCTGACAATCACGGCACTATCCGAATATATTATGTCCCAGATCTCTGGGAAATAATTAGCGTTCCAATTTTTACAACCACACAATTTGTGTCGACGAAGGTCAGTAAGCTGTCGAAGATTTGAAGAAAATAACCGAGACAATCGTGCCCGTCAGACCCACCAGGCCTCCCACAAGGAAGGCCACGGGGATGCTGGAGATATCGGCGATCACCCCAAACAGAATCGGTCCCAACACCTGCCCGAGGCTCAGCGAAGTCGTGAAAGCTCCCGTAGCAGATCCCATTCCATAGATTCTCCCCCTTTCAGTCCTGATCGCGATGGCCGAGGCACGCGAAACGGAACTGAATCCACCCATGCTTATCGCCAGGACCACAAACATCAACATGCTGTGCGAGTAGGCGACGGCACACATGGACAAGGCGCTGCAGGTGCCTCCCATTAAAATGAGATTAACCTTCTGGGCTGGAAATTTATCGGCCATCAACCCGAACGGATACTGCATTATGCTTCCAAAGAGCATGTAGACGGAAAGAACCAGACCGATATCGGCCGGGCTCATTTTTTCTGCTCTTACGGCAATCAGCGGAAAGAATGTATTGAATCCCCACCGGTAAAATCCCCTTGTAATCATGTACACCATGATGCCGATCATGGGTTTGTCCTTGAAGACCGGAAGAAGGGACTTGAAGAAAGATGCCCGTTGCTTGCCCCGGCTCTTGACGGCGGGGCTTTCCGGCACGAGGAAAAGCATCAATAGCAATACCAGCAGGGACAGCCCTCCCATGGCGTAGAAAGGCGCTTTAATATTGAACCGGTCGGTGAGATATCCGCCGAGGAATGGGCCGATCGCCATCCCCATAGGGCTATATTGAGCTTTGGGAGCAAAATACAGCGATATAGCAATGGCAAGAGCAAAAAGGCATTCCATACCGCCGTTAAGTCGGATAGGCACATGATAATGCATTCAACTTTGGAATATAAACTGTAACAAAATTGTTGACACTGTAACAAAAAATGTTACTATATAGCGTATGATAAAAAGCTTTAAGCACAAGGGGCTATGTGAGCTGTTTGAAACCGGAGCAACACGCCGTGTTCGTCCGGATTTGCAGTCACGTTGTCTACGACGCTTGGAAGCTTTGGATCAAGCCGAGATTTTAGCTGATTTGAATGTGCCTGGATTCAATTTCCACGGCCTTCGTGGAGTACCTAAACGTTACAGTATCCACGTTAATGGCCCTTGGTGCATCACCTTTGAATGGAAAGAGGGCGAGGCGCTACGGGTCGATCTTGAACAATATCATTGAGGTTAACCATGCGAGAATATTATACAAAACGACCCTTAAATCGACCACCGATTCATCCTGGTGAAATTTTGCGGGAAGATGTGCTTCCTGCGCTCGGACTTTCTGTCAGTGAAGCTGCCCGGAGATTGGGTATTTCAAGACAACAGTTGCATCGTGTATTGGCTTGTACCCATCCCATCACAATTGAGATGGCGCTCAGGATTGGAAAGTTTGCGGGAAACGGTCCCGGGCTATGGTTACGTATGCAGCAAGCGTATGATTTATGGCATACCGAGCAAGTGATGAAAGACGAACTGTCAAAGATTGAAACAGCTGCATCGGCTTGAATCATCATCATTTACAGGGTCGACTGTTTTAGGGGAATGTCAAGTCTTGCGATCTTGCGGTACAGGGTTTTGCGGTCGATATCCAGCAGGCGGGCGGTTTTGGCCTTGTTCCAATCGGAGGGACCGCGGTCCGGAGGGGACATTAGGGACGGGTATTGATATATTGATCGTTAGGCGGGAGCCTGGCATTTCGCAACCTACGGATAGCCAGCCGGTAAAACGAGGCGAAAAGATTGTGAAAGAAAAGGGACTTAAGCTGATCGGGTAATTTATTCCAATATATCAATACCCGTCCCTAATTATCCCTTTTTTGTGGATGGGGGGTAACAACGTATAATAATCCGGCATTTCTGGCCTTCCAGATGGCCACTGCCAAGCCTTACGGACTTAATTGGTCGACTGGAGAGGATAACCTACTGCTTGTCTGCGTCGGCACCGGTAGCGCGCCCAAGGCGCGGCCTGGTTTGAAAGAAGATGACTTGTGGTTTTTAGATCATGCCAAAAACATACCCTCGGCACTCATGAACGGAGCTTCGGCCGGTTGGGACATGGCCTGCCGGATTCTGGGAAATTGCCGATTCGGCGCCCAAATCGACAGGGAGTTTGGCGACATGGTTTATAGTGATGAAGAGGGTTCGAACTGGACAGGAACGAAACTCTTCACGTATGTGCGCTACGATCCGGATGTCACTGCTAAAGGTCTAAATGATCTGGATCTGGCGGATATCAAACCCGCCCATGTCCAGATAATGGACTCGGTGGATCATATCGACGATATCCAACGGGTCGGAAAAGCATATGCAGATAGGTACTTTCAGCTTTCTCATTTATGTTCATTTGTTTAAGGGGAGTTATACTATGCCTAAAAAATGTTTTGTCATTCAAGGTTTCGGGAAGAAACAAGATTACGAACAGGGAAAAATGTTCGATCTGGATGCTTCCTATATGGTCATCAAAGACGCCATGGAGGAGGCCGGACTGGAATGTCATCGGGCCGACGAACTGCGCACCAATGCGCTCATCGACCAAGTAATGTACGATCAGCTTCTGGGCGCGGATCTGGTGCTGGCAGACATTACGACGCTAAATTTCAACGCCGGCTTCGAACTCGGGGTGCGATACGCCCTGAGGCCCTATGCGACGCTTGTGGTGGGCGAAGAGGGGATGAATTTCCCCTTCGACATCAACCATATTTACATTCACAGATACAAGCATCTGGGCGAAGATATCGGTTTTTCGGAAGCGCGGCGGTTTCAGAAAGAATTGAAAGCACTCGCTTCGGAGGCCGTTGAAAAGGCGCAAACGGACAGCCCAGTATACACCTATTTGAAACAATTGCCGCCCGACGGCTATTTGGATAAGACCAAGGAGTCGTTATCGCCGTCAACCGAGGAATCCGCCAAAACGGAGGCGTCTTCCCTGCGCGATCTGATTGATAAGGCCAATGGAGCAATGAGGGGTGGAGATTTTACCGGTGCGGTCGAATATTGGTCTAAAGCTCGCGACATATCGGGTAAGAACGACTATATCGTCCAGCAGCTTGCATTGGCCACTTACAAGAGCAAGCAACCGGACGAAGAAGTCGCGCTTAATAAAGCCAAATCGATTTTGGCGTACCTGAAGCCGCATGGCAGCTTCGATGCCGAGACGCTGGGTTTATGGGCCGCCCTGCATAAACGTTTGTTTGATATTAACGCGGATCGCGGTGTTCTGGAAGAGGCCATTTTTGCGCTTGAACGCGGGTTTTTTATTAAAGGCGACTATTATAACGGCATCAATCTGGCCTTTATGATGGATGTTAAAGCCTCAATCAGCAAAGCCCCTGAAAGAGAAGAACTGCACAGCCTGGCGCGCTATATCCGACGTAAAGTTAAGCATATTTGCAAACAGGCGATTGCCGCAGAAGATATTCGGGAAGATGAAAAATTCTGGGTCCTGGCAACCCTCTATGAGGCATGCGTGGGTGTCGGAGACAATGAGGAAGCCGACAAGTGGTATGCCGAAGCTGAAAAGGTGGCCAAAGATCAATGGATGAAGGCAACGATGGATGAACAGGATAAGAAATTGCGTGCCATTTTGAACGCGATTTAATTTTTGTATCATCGCATAGATGACGGGCAGGCATGGGCGCCGGGCAAACACCCGCTCACGGTGAAGGCCAGCAGTTTATTATGTTATTGGGCGGTAAGAAAGCTGGGTATCACTGCCACCAAATGTCTCCTATTGGGGCGGACCACCGCAAGGTTTTGTATCCATGGTAAAAAGGTTGAAAAGCACGGGTAATTTTTGACCTTGGAAGCATATTTTGAGCCATGAAAATGCGGTTCTAAGGTCTCAAAAGGGGTATCTATGATAGGCTATTGAAAACATATCAGAATGATGGTGTGGTCCGATCACGCAGGACCGGACCCCGCAGGACCGCGGGCGCAAACCGAGGAATTCGGAAAATGAAAACCGATTGGATGATTTACGTCAAATGGCACACCATCGTGAAATGGAAGCGCAGAATGAATCTCGACAGCGAGCCGGGTCAGCGGGAGTACCCTTTTCAATACGCCAGCAATGGACGGCGATTCCGGGAAATTAAAGCTGGAGATGTTCTCTGGGTGGTGACCAATCCCCGTTTCAGTAAAACGGGCCGGCCGGTGACATACGGCCGGCCCCTCCCAATCGCTGTCATGGCAAGGCTTCGGGTCCGCACCGTGTGCTGCCAGGGCCATGACGTTACGATAGTGTGCGGGAAAAAACTCCCCAGCTGTTTAGACGTTCCAAACCTCAGAATCCACCAGGCCTCGGACAGACTTGTCGGGGACATCCTGGTCGTTGGTGAAGCGGACGTAGATGATGCAGGCCCTCTTGAAGTCACTTATCCGCCGCTGTACAACATTTTCGGCATCCTGGGTCAACTGGCATTTCAAAACAAGCGGGGGAATTCGAATCTCGATGCCTACCTCGCTTGGGTGAAATCCGGCAACTACTGGCGGACAGGCGTGCCAGAGCCGGGAAAGGACGAGCCGGGCCCACACTGGAAACTGGGTCAGCACCTTCAGTCCTTGAGGAAGCTGACACCGGAGGCCGGGGCCCTTCTCGACGGTGTTCACACATCTGCCGTGAATGGCCGTCGTATCTTTCTCAGTTACCGCCATGCCGATGTGAAGAATCTCGCTGAGGCAGGCACTCCGGAGCGCAGCATGGAACAGTGGATGGCGGCGCTGGCAGAAGAGCTGGAAAAAAAGGCGTTTGTCTCGTGGCTCGACAAGCATCAAATCTTGGACAACGGTGCAAATATCGGACTGCTGGACCAAACACTGCGGGACGGTGTGCGCCAAGCTGTGTTTTTCGTCGCCTTGATAACACCAGGATATGCCGTATCAAAAATAGGGCAGGAGAGGAACTGGACACGCGAAGAATGGGATAGCGCCGGCAAACAGGTCAACAATCCCAGCCGCCGAGACCAGCTGATTCGAATCGGACTGCTTTGCGGCGGGGATGCCGGCACCCTGCCCAAAGAGCCGATCGACCGATTCGTGGAAACCAAAGCCACGCCTCAAGCCATTGCGAGAGCGATCGACGCGGTTGCAGCGGAAATCGTCTGACCGGCCTGATGAGCGTTGGAAGCGAATTGTGGGTCGGACCGTAACGAATTGTGGGTCAGACCACCGTAAGGTTAAAAATTCGTGATAAAAGGATTGAAAAGTAGGGGCGATTTTTAACCTCAGAAGTGTTATATGGGCCATGAAAATGCGGTTTTAAGGGCTCAAAACGGGTATCTTTGGTGCGACCCGCGAGAGATTTGTGTTGACGAAGGTCAGTAAGTTGTCGAAGATTTGAAGAAAATAACCGAGACAATCGTGCCCGCCAGACCAACCAAGCCCCCCACAAGAAAGGCCACAGGGATGCTGGAGACATCGGCGATCACCCCAAACAGAATCGGTCCCAACACCTGCCCGAGGCTCAGCGAAGTCGTGAAAGCTCCCGTAACAGATCCCATTCCATAGATTCTCCCCCTTTCAGTCCGGATCGCGATAGCCGAAGCACGCGAAACGGAACTGAATCCCCCCATGCTTATCGCCAGGACCACAAACATCAACATGCTGTGCGAGTAGGCGGCGGCACACATGGACAAGGCACTGCAGGTGCCTCCTATTAAAATGAGATTAACCTTCTGGGATGGAAATTTATCCGCCATCAATCCAAACGGAAACTGCATTATGCTTCCAAAGAGCATGTAGACAGAAAGAACCAGACCGATATCGGCAGGGCTCATTTTTTCTGCTCTTACGGCAATCAGCGGAAAGAATGTATTGAATCCCCACCTGTAAAATCCCCTCGTAACCATGTATGCCATGATGCCGATCATGGGTTTGTCTTTGAAAACCGGAAGAATGGCCTTTAAGAAAGACGCCCTTTTCTTGTCACGGCTCTTGAAGGCGGGACTTTCCGGCACGAGGAAAAGCATCAATACCAATACCAGCAGTGACAGTCCTCCCATGGCGTAGAAAGGAGCTTTTATATTGAACCGGTCGGTGAGATATCCTCCGAGGTATGGGCCTATCGCCATCCCCGCAAAGAAGGACATGAAGAATAGATTCATGTATTTGCCCTCCTTTCCGACCGGCGTTAAGTCGCCGACGTAGGCCTGGGCCACCGGCGTGACTAACACCACCGCGAATCCCTGCAGGAGCCTGATAAGAGTCAAAGTCAGCGGAGAGCCGGCGTAAACAAAGCAGGCAGAAACCACGGTGAAGAGAACCAATCCGGCTATCATGAGGTATTTCCTGCCGTGTCGATCCGAGTACTGGCCAATAAATGGGGCAAATATGCTTCTCGACAATGCGAAGCCGGCGAAGATAATTCCCAACTGGACCCCGGTCGCCTTCATGCTCTTAGCATACAGGGGCAAGATCGGGTCGATTATTCCCAGCCCAGTCATCGTGATGACTGTGGCAAAAAATAGGGTGATGTAGATTTTCTTATTCATATCAGTTGGATTTTTCTGAGTTTAAAAATACGATTGAAGAGCACCTGGGTCAAGAAGTGATGTGTGAATGCCAAATTTTAAATTATCCATTGGAGCTGCGGTATTAGATGAGGCAAAAGAGCGGTTAGAGGAGCGTTATCGGCTTCGGGCTTAAGGGTATGATTTAGAAATTTATAATTTTCAGGGTCTCTTGGGTCAGGCCTAATGCCGTTAACTTAAGAAAAATATTTTTAACCGACATCATCTCTCGCTTAGGTCTGGGACTGGGAAAGATTGAAAAGACTGGATTCCGGCCTTCGCCGGAATGACGAAAAAAGCAATCACATAAGGGTCAGAAGGCTTAAGTTAATGGCATTAGGTCCGACCCGGCAGTTGGGGTAAGAATTTGAATGGTTGGTAGATCGAGTGACCAGCTTCTTCGGTCTTACTTCCAAGGAGTTATTGACGGTCGGAAAGCAACGGAGAACGGTAAAGGCCCGGAGCGTGTTATGCTATTGGGGGACGCGGGAACTTGGGATGAGCGCGGTTTGGATATCGAAAAAAACTGAACATCGCGTCCTCGACGGCAAGCGAATCCGCGGCGAGGGGTCGGCAAATCGTCGAAAGGCAAGGGTTGAATCTTGTGGACGAAAATATTGAATAATCCGAAAATCCGAGGAACGCCCCGGTATACGCGGTATACGGGGTATATGCTGTCCGAGTGGCGGCAAGAAGTCTGCTGTGTTATAGGGCCGTGCGCGAGCTGGGCTTTTCAGCCACCGAGTTGGCAAAACGACTTAAGATGACACAACTTGTACCCCCCTGAATTTTATTGTATTCTGGTGTGGTTAAAGGCATTGTGGAGGATACCCCATGATTGAGAAGACCAACGCTAAAGAGTTAATATTTAAGCGTATCTTAGACGAAAAAAAACAACTTGCGTTCTATGGCGTCAAAAATATTAGATTATTCGGTTCCTTTGTCCGGGGTGACCAGACGCCCTTGAGCGACATAGATATTCTCGTGGAATTCACGCCTGAAAAGCACACTTTCGACAATTTTATGGAAGTTGCATTCCTATTGGAAGAGATCCTGGGACGCAAAGTAGAGTTGATTACGCCAGAGGCTCTCAGTCCGCACATCGGGCCTCACATCCTAAGGGAGGTTGAGCGTGCCCCTATCGCCGCATGAATATATCCATCATATCTTTGATGAGATCGACTACATTTTAACCCAGATATCGGACGCTCGAAGCTTCAGACTCTGCTTGAAGCAATCGAAAAAAGCCAACCAAACAGTTGAGCGGACGCGGGCAACTTGAGGGATTTTTCATGTCGGTATGATGCCGCGCCGCTCACTTCCCAGGTTATGTTTTTATCAAAACATCTTTGAAAATCGATCAAAATTATGGGAGGTGAGAAGCAGCGAGAAGACCTTCCCCGGTCACTTAGCACAATTTCAGATGCTTAAATTTCTCGCCCTCTTTCACTTTGAGTATAAAAATTCCAAGCTCTAAAAAACCGATAACCCCAATCTTGGCTACTGCACCTGCGCTTGATACGGTTCCAGGGGAAGCGCCAGGGGTGAGTTGTCGACGACCGGGTTGCGCGTATCCGGCATGGCGCCGTAGAGATAGCGAACCGTTGCGCTTTCGGTAAGCGGATTTTCCAACGTGATGCTGATGGTCGTCGGATTAAGGCGTTTGACCTCTGCGATGGGCTGGGCCGTTTCATTCACCAGGACTTCCCAGCCGGAAATACCATCGACCGGCGTAAAATCCGATCCCCCCCGGTGTTCAATGCTGACATCTATGCGGCGGTCGTTAATTCGCCTGGCCGCGGTTGCCGTCGGTCCGCGATAATATTGCGCTTTCCCCAGGATATATAAAACCGTTTGCGCAACCCGGTATCCCATGGCCGTATACGCGTCCGGCTGCATATGCTGCTTTCCTCGATTTTTAAGATCAAGAGTGGTGGCGGCCAGATAGCACTCAGGCACGTTTTCGGCAACGTATTTTTGAGCATTGCGGATGGCCTGGTGAGGTTCGTCCCAGCCCCCGGGACGTCTGGTCATCATAATGACCAGAAAAGGCAGATGTTTACGATCCGAGCCGTTGGCAATGTCGGTCCGTACCTGATTCGTGATGAAGCTTTCGAGAGAGTCGCGATACTCCGTTTCGGTTACGGTTCTTCGGGCGGCATCCGCTTCACCCTGAAACCAGATGACAAATTCCAATACGCCGCCGACCTTTGACGCCCCGGCAACAAAATGGCTATAAATGGAGCCCGGCGCAGTATTTTCCCAGTAACCCGTGCCCCAGTCCGCCTCCTTGCGCAATCCGGAGCCGTTAACAGCAAAATCCAGCAATCCGACCGGTATTCCTAAGCTTTCGACCAGCCGGTTGCCGAAGGCCAGGGCCCCGTTGCCTCGGCTGCCCAATGACGTCCAGCCTTTATGCGAATATTTTCGAAGCATGGAATGCGCTTTAAATGATTCACCCGCATGGAACCACTCTTTCATGTTTGACTGACCCAGGCAGGCAATCAAGATTCCGACGCCCCATTGATTCGATCCCTTGTCTGAAACTGAAGTTTTGCGGCCGAACCGAACCTGAAGATTGTACCAGCCTCCCTGGGGTACGCCGGCCAGCACACCCACAAAAATACCGTTCTGCGGCGAATTGTCAATGATGGTCCAGGGCACAATATCTTCGCTGCTGTCCGCTCTGACGACCCTGGCCTCGATGGGTTCGACCGCTCCGGTACAGGTGCCGGATACGATGATATCCGCCCGGCGGTTATTGCGCTGGAAAATGCGTCCGTCTTCAAAGTCGGTCAATGTGATCGAAGGCGGATCCTCATCTGATTTTTGCACTTTCTCAGAAACGATTGGTTTGACATCGATGCTGCCTTCCATATTGCCGGTATGACTGACGCCGCTATCGGGTTTTGCTGTTGGTTCGGCATTTTCAGGCTCCGGCACAGGGGCAATAACGGCCGGTTTCCATTCGTGATCGGAGACTTTATCTCCGGCCTCATCGGGCTGATATCTATCGGAACGCGGGGGAGTACGGTCTTCAACAGCCTGATCATGGTCCGGCGGAATATCAGACTGGTTCGAGATTTTGGAATCGGCTTTTGCACCCAAGTCATGGTCCGGCGGAATATCAGACTGGGTCGAGATCGTGGAATCGGCTTTTGCAATCAAGTCATGGTCCGGCGGAATATCAGACTGGTTCGAGATTTCGGAATCGGCTTTTGCAACTAAATCATGTTCCGGCAGGATTTTAGGTTCGCTTGAGAGATCAGAATTGGCTTCCGGTTTGGATGACTCGGCAGCCGTTTCAGGTTTAGCGGCGGTTGATTCAATCTCAGGCTCGATTTTCACCTTCAGGTAACTTTTCGATGATCGATATTCCGCATCACCGGACGGTGTCCCGTCACCTGCCGCATCGATTATATCGGCATTCAAAGGGGGCGAGGGAAAGTTAAAAGCAGCGTCCTGTTCGGAAGTTTCCGCAATCCGGCCTCCAACAGATGCATATTCACCCGCATCAGGAGATTCAGCGGCCGCTACCGTTTCGTTGCGAGGCGGTTGGTCCGTTGCCGGACGATCGGAAAATTCGATCAATTCGGCTGAGCGCAGCACGATCAGGCCGGCCTTTTCGCCCGGAAAAAATCGCAGCGACACCGTTTCCTGAAAGGGCAGCGGCAGGAAAAATTCCGTGATTCCCGGCTTGATGATTTTATGGACTGCATCCAGCAGCGGTATCCGGTATTGAATCGTCATGCGGTCCGACTGGCGCGCTGCCAGCGACAGCTTGAGCACCCGGAAAACATGATTGTTCGAGGCGGCCACGTCCGGCAATTCAAACGCGGACCCGGCTCCCAATGATTTGATTTCCAAACCATCCGGCCGATTAGCCAATGATGTTTGTGAGACCGGAGCCACTGTGGCCAAATCCAGTGCAATTCTATGGGTGCTTTGCGCTTCGGGCTCCAGCATGGCATAGATTCGGTCAACGTCGATGTTCAGCGTCTGCAGCGCCGTTTGAGCGCTTTCCAACAATATGTATTTATACGCAAGCCAATCTTCCTTGTGCTGAATGGAGGGGATCCGGTCGGCCGGGACGACGGCAAGCTGTTTGAACATCTGCAACAGGTAGGGGGAAAGATTTTGCTGGAACAAGTCGCCGTATAGAATACCGGCCGGCAGATCGGACCGGTTGGAGCCGGCAAGGCGGCGGAAGGGCGTCTCCACGATTTCCGCCGACAGTCCCATCAGACGGACGCCCAGATCGCCGATCCCGTCGTCGTGACTTGCGATGTAATCCAATGGGCCTGAACCGGCAGCAGCGTCATGGATGCGGTGATAGATGCTTTCGGCGGCCACCAACGCGCCCAGGCCGTTCCAGTGGGCATGCGTTTTGTCGTACAGCAGCGCCCGGCTTCTTTTGGCGGCTTTTATCACCTCGTCAAGCGGAACATAACTTTTTAGCGGATGGCGGTCCAGGCACCCCAGCAGCAGATCGAGTTGGCTGCGTCCGCTGTTGAGGAATTCGGGAGCCAGGCCGAGAAACTCGGGATAAACGATTGCCTTAGCCGGTGCCACGATGAATAAAAAACGCCGGCCTGAGGCGGTGACGATCTTCTCGATAGCGTGAAGCTGGAGCGCCAGCCGCTCCATATCAGCATCTTTGGCATCGTCTGCATTGCGGTAGTCCGTGATAGACTTGCGGCTGTACAACCAGCCGTCCCGGCCGATGTGGACATCCTTCGCATCGGTTGTCCGAAACAGATTGAAATCAATCCAATTTTTGGCCAACATCAGCGGACCGCGCATTGAGAAACTGTCATCAAAATATTGCCCAAAAGCCCGGTAGTATTCTTTTTCCAGGAAGGCCCGGCCATAAGGTTGCGGAAATTTAAGTCCGAGCCGATTGATGTTGATGCCGAAATCCAGGCCCAGGATCCAGGCTGCGGTCGGCACAATCAGCAGGGAAACAAATAGTATGGCCAAAAATTTTCTCATCAATGCCTTAAAACCGGTAGTATATAAAGGGGGTGTTGGCCCCGCCCATAATCAGGGCGGCACAGAACGGCAGCAGCAGCAGGATCATCAGGACACCGGTGAAGAGGGGAATGGGGTCTTTTCTATCCATTAAATATCGCAGACCGGAGAAATCGCGCGGCATGAAAAATACCGTTAATGCGGTCATCAAAAACAGGACATTGCGATAATTTAATACCAGGCTCAGTTCGTAAGACACCGGCCAATTCGTTATCGTAAACATTCTGGATATAAACGCGAATGCCTGGAAGATGTTTGCGGAGCGAAAGACCACCCAGCCCAGGATGACCAGCAGCAGGGTGGCCGCACGACGCACCGCATGGTGTTTTTCAGCCGGCAGATTGCGGATGCCGCTGATTCGTTCCAGCATGAGCAAAGCACCGTGGAAAATTCCCCAGAACACAAACGTCCAATTCGCTCCATGCCACAGCCCGCAGAGGATAAACACGAGGCTCAAATTCAGGCAGGTTCGGCCGGTGCCTTTTTGATTGCCGCCTAAAGGAATGTAGAGATAGTCCCGAAACCAACGACCCAGCGTGATGTGCCAGCGATGCCAGAAATCCGTGATGCTTACCGAGGAGTAGGGGCGGTTGAAATTTTCGGGGAATTTAAAACCGAACAGCATCCCCAGGCCGATGGCCATATCGGAATAGGCGGAAAAATCGAAATAGATCTGAAGGGTGTAGGCAATCGCCCCCAGCCAAGCCATTTTGGTATCGAGCAGTTCGGGGCGGAGGGCAAAGGTGAAGTCGGCGATTCGGCCGCAGGCATCGGCAATTACGACTTTTTTGGCCAGTCCCCAGCAAAAGCGGATGATGCCGTCATAAAAGAGAGACCAGGATTCCCGGCGTTGTTTGAGCTGGCTGTGAACGGCGTGATACCGCATGATCGGGCCGGCAATCAACTCCGGAAATACGGCCACATAGAGCGCAAAATCAACGATATTTTTTTGGGCGCGGGCCTTGCCCTGATATACGTCCAGGATATAACTGAGCTTTTTAAATGTGAAAAACGAGATCCCGATCGGCAGAATAACTTCCTGCCATTGGATGCGTGCGAAACCGAATCGGGCAAAAACGATGTTCAAGTTGTCGACAAAAAAGTCGGCATATTTAAAATAGACCAATAGCCCGATGTTGAGAAGCACCGCCAGCACCATCCACAATCGTTTACGTGGGGCATCACGTTCGATGAGCAGACCGAGCAAATAATCAGCCGTGGTGGAGCCGATCAGGATCAGCACAAAGGCGGCCGCACCGTAAAGATAGAATAGATAGCTGCCAAAAAGAAGGACGGCGTTGCGCAGGTTTTTCGGACCCAGCAATTGCTGTGCGTAATATAGGATGATAACGGCCGGTAGAAAGCCGAACAGGAATATGGTGCTTGAAAATACCATCGTAATTTATCCGCCGCCCCGTTTCTAAACTGATTTTCCCATTTTTAAGCGTAAATTTGATGAACAGCTTGAGGTGTTGTTATGGGCGGATAAATTAATTTAACCATAATTCGAGTAAACACTCAAATGGTTATTCCAAAATTGAAAACCTGATCCTCTGGGCCAGGATGCTTTGCTTGCTTTGGGTGTTTTGCCTTTCAGGGCAACCCGGCAGACGGGTAAGAACCCCTTGAGGACTGAGCGCAGCCTAACTCTCCTTCGAAACGTATTCGCCGCTGTTGGTTTTTGGGGTTTCGATTTTTATAATATCGTTTGATATTTGATGCGAAGAAATGACACCCGCCAGGAAATCGTCCCGGAATTCAAATCACGAAGCAAATTTACCGGGCGGCGGTTTTGTCGTTGCGGTCGAAATGTTCATTCATGAATTTCGCAAGGTCTGATGTGTCGAATGTGAATTTCATGTTTTTCCTGAATTTAGCGAGGTCGTCATACAAAGCTGAAGCGCTCTGATATCTTACCTCTTTTTTCTTTGCCAGGCATTTCATAACGATGTCATTGAGTTCGGCCGGGATCCCCTCTCTCGCTTGCATTAAAGGTTCGATCTCCAATGTTGGAATAGCTCGAATAGCTTCCACATCCGTGTCAAAAGCGTAGACTTTTTTTCCACTGATAGTTTCATAGAGAACCAGACCAAGGGCATAAATGTCGGTTCTTTGGTCGATGGGTTCTCCTAGTGATTGCTCGGGGGATAAATAAGCCAATTTTCCTTTAATGACGCCGGCCAGGGTTAGGCTCGGCTCGGATATTGCCTTGGATATGCCGAAATCGCTTATTTTTACCTCGCCTTCATAGGAGATCAGCATATTTTGCGGACTGATATCCCGATGGATAATTTCAAGGGGTTGGCCGCTGTCGTCATCCCGCCGGCTGTGAGAATAATCCAGGCCTTTGCATATTTTGGAAATGATGAATACGGAATGTTCAATGGGCAGCCCCTTTCCCAAAGCTGTCAGGATTTCCTTTAAATTTTTCCCATGGATATATTCCATGGCAATGAAATAGGCGTTTTCGATATTGCCGTAGTCGAAAATTTGAACAACATTGGGGTGTTGTAATAGCGCGGCCAGGCGCGCTTCCCGGGTGAACATCTTGATGAATTCCGAATTTCCAGCCAGGTGCGGCAGGATGCGTTTTATGGCAACCTTTCTTCGAAAACCGTCTTCCCGTTCGTAATCCGCCAAAAACAATTCGGCCATTCCGCCCTGGGCAACCTTTTGACGAATCAGATAGGGCCCGATGCGCTCCATGTTTGCAATTTCCTGCTTGATTTTTAACACCCTGGCTTTGGCCCTGCGGTCATGCCAGAAAATTATCGCAACGGCTAAGACAGCAAGCAGAGCGATCCCGGAAAAATATATGCTCCGTGAAAAATTTATGAATCGATTAAGATCGGCGGTTGAAAGGTCGATATAGACCGCTCCGATCTTCACATTAGAAAACGTTATATCTTTAAAAAAACCGATATCTTCCGTGTTGTCCGGTAAATGATTTGCAGTTACCGTGACTTCGTCCCTTACAGCGATCGGTTTTTGATTCTGAGGGGGCTCGAACTTACCAACTCTCGGTTCAGCGCCTGCCTGCGCCAGAATCGTATTTGTGTGATCAGTAATCACTGCGAAATTAAGGCTTTTGATCTTCTCCAGTTCTCTGATTTCAACGCTAAGGGCAAGCTGCTCTTTTTCCAATACCAATGGTGCGCTTTTGGCTGCCAAATCGGCGGTAGCTGCGAGACCTTGCTGATAAAGATCATTTCTTGCCCGCTCAACGCCGGAGCGATAAACAAAATAGCCGGCTAAACCGGCAACCAGCCAGACAGCGAGGCAGAGGACGATTGTTTTGCCATTGCGGCGCATAAATTCCATTTCTTTTATATTTTTTGATATTCGGTTGAAAATGCTCGTTGAAAATTCCTTTACTTTTACCGCCGTCGTTGACGCAATATCGGTCGCAAACATCGGACAACCTCCTAACGAATACTGAGTTTAGGGATTATTAATTCATGGCCTAGGCGGTCAATTTTTGAATAATTTCAGCGCATCGCAATATGATCTGACGTTTGATCCCATAAAGATCCTGGCGGTCGGCAATCTCCGATAAATCAATTCCTTTTAAGTCAGCATGGCATTCAGCGTTCTGCCCGGGATTCGAAATCTTCGCGATCGATTTTTCGTAAAGATGGGGGTGATAAAATCCATCGGCATTGACGGTTTTATTTGTGCCGCACATGGGACACATGATCACGTGTTTATCCGCTCTCGGCGCCTCTTGACGCCGGTGCCAGAAAAAATCCTTCAGCAGCCGTGGGTTGACGTTGATTTTTCGCCAGCCCAGCATTACCATGAACAGCAATAGACATAGAAAGCTTAAAGCCGCGGCGATCATAAATTGATTTCTGACCATTACCGTTTTTGCGGCTGAAAGCGCAAGGTAAATTTCACCAATTTGGGTGCCGGCATAATGGATGCCTGATGTAAAACTGACAATTTTTTTTTGGTTTGGAAATTCGCCTTTCCAAAAGGTTATTTGATCCTTTTTTTGCACGGAATCATTTCTGACGGGTTTGACATTTTGGGCACCCGCAACGGCTACAATTTCATCGCGATAATCGGACACCGCCAGATATAGGATGTCCTTTCTTTGCCCGATATCCATTACCTGTCTACGGATGGCCGGCGTATCTTTTTCTAAAAGCTTAACACTGATTTGTTTGGCAAGTCCGCTAACGATATTGATTCCGGATTCCTGAATGCCGGAATTGATGTGCTCCAATCGAAGGGCCGTGACGGCGTAGCCCAGGGCTATCAATATCCACCAGACGACAATACCCAAAATTAAATGGCGGGAGTTAAAACCTGCTCTTTTTAGCCGGCTCAAGTCCATCAATAAAATGATCCCCGCAAATTGCGAAGTTACAGTTCTTTCCGGTCCAGCGTTGTTATCGAAAGGCGCACATTGACCACAAGAGCGATGCGTGAATTATCATTTAATTTATTCGTCCGCGGGCGCCTTGTCAAGTAAATTAACGTTCGGAATTTACTATATTTAATCTGCGCAGCGACCCGTTGCGGGGTAAATTTTAACTCAATTGATTGATTAAACCCGTTCAAATCTTAACTGAAATAATTTGACAAGACATTGATATTCAGACTAATAATAGCCTGGTAGATTCCGCCGGTTGCCTGAGGTACGGTGATGGTTTTGGCAGGCTGAAGTCCAGCGCAAACAAAAACCGAATGGGTTCTCAAGGTGATGACTTATATTCAGATTATTCTATTAGCCGCTCTGATAATGCCGGCAGGTTTACTTTCCTGCGTTCCTATCGGTCCAGCCTCAGGGTATTCTTCCTCAGGGGACTCATCCCAAAATATTTTTAGATCAAAGGAATTTATCGTCTATCAGTTGCCGACAGCCGCAACGTCGACTGAATTGGCCGAACGGTTTCTGGGAGACAGCCATAAGTCGTGGCTGATCGAGGAGTCCAATCCAGGCGCTGGCTTTAACAGCGGCGAGCTGATTGTCATTCCGCTGAATCATTTCGACAGGGGTGGATTGTGGAGAGACGGTATACAGACAATACCCATCCTCACCTATCACCGGTTTTCCAATGATTGCAGTTCACCGCTTTGCGTGGGCAGCAGCATTTTTGAGAATCAGATGAGATATCTGAAAGAAAATGATTTCCATGTCATTTCACCGGAGCAGCTGCTCGCCTTTCTGGAATACAGGGAGGGCTTGCCGAAAAAATCCGTATTGATCACTATGGACGATGGATATCGTTCAGCTTATGAGATTGCTTATCCCATCCTCAAAAAATATGGCTTCACGGCGACGTTTTTTATTTATACGAATTTTGTCGGCGTATCCAAAATGGCCATTACCTGGGATCAACTGAAAGAACTGAAAGCAAATGGATTTTCAATCGGTTCTCATACCATAAGCCACAGCGATTTGACCCAGCGCGAGGACGGGGAAACCGAGGCTGATTGGATGGCCAGGATTGATAAGGAACTTCACGGTTCCAAGCAAATACTCGATAAAAAATTGAACCAGGATACGATATCGCTGGCCTATCCGTACGGCAAATATGACCAACGTGCCATCGAAACTGCCCGAAAAGCCGGCTACAAAATGGCGATGTCGGTCCAAAGAGGCGGCAACCCCTTTTTTGCCGATCCCCTGTATCTGCGAAGGGACATGATATTGAAAAAGGATCTGCAAACATTTATCTCCAGACTGAATACTTTTAAACCCATGTCGTTAAAGTGAGAATGCCATGAAAACAAGAGCTGGAATTATCGGTATTATCTTTTTGTGCGTGCTGGCAAACGGTTGCGCAACCTTGGGGACCAAGTCGTCCCCCAAAAATCGTGAGCAGTTGGCTGATGAGTATCAGACCAAAGCCCGGGATTACGAAGCGAAAGGTGAATTGGTTGAAGCGCTGGAACAATACAGACTTTGGCTCACGGTAGATCCTGAAAACAAATCGGCTCAGGATAAAAGCACGCAGATCGGACAGGAACTTCAAAAGTTGGCCGAAAGCCATTATCAAAGCGGACTGGCCTACTATCAAAAGGGGCAATACACTCCGGCCCGCCAGGAATTTTTAACTGCCCTCAGAGATGATCCGGATCACCAGGGGGCAAAAGAGATGCTTATAGCCAATCGAGAGTTGGAACAGGTCGACAGATATGTATTGCATACGATCCAACCGAATGAGACCCTTGCAACATTGGCCAAACAATACTACGGCGACTATAAGAAATTTCATTTGATCGCCATATACAATGGCATCGAGGACGCCACTAAAGTCAGGGTCGGACAGCAGATTAAGGTTCCGGTCTTCGAGGGGGTCCCGATTATGGCAGATCCATCGAAAATTCTGACTGTTTCCGGCAAAGCTCCTCAAGCAAAACCGGAAGAAATCATAACGGTTAAAGGTTTCGTCGTCCATACCGTTAAAGCTGAGGATACCCTGTCGAAGCTGGCAAAAGAGTATTACGGCGATTTAAAAAAATTTGATCTCATTGCCAAGTTTAACGACATGCAGGTATCCGACAGTCTGCAGGTCGGACAGGAGATTAAAATCCCTGAGGTCGAGGGCGTGCCGTTTCTGGCACCTGAAGCCAAAGAGCTGACAGAGATCAAAACGCCGGAAGCGGAGGCCCCGGCGGCGAAAGAAGCACAGCCGGAAAAAGCTGCAGAGGAGCCGGCAACAGCCAAAGTGGAGGCCTCCGAAGAAGACCAGGCGGCCGCTTACCGGAAGTCCGGCATTGAGTTCTATCAGGATAAGAACTATGCGGACGCGGTAGTAGAACTGCAGAAGGCTTTAAGTGCAAATCCGGATGATAAGGTTACTAAGGATTATCTGTCGTTAGCCTACTTTGAACAAGGAGTTGCTTCCTTTAACAAAGAGGACTATTCTCAGTCCATCAAGGCGTTCGAAACCTCCCGGCAGTTCAACAGCAGCTGTGAAAAATGTGAATCGTATCTAAAGCAAAGCCAGGAAAAATTCAAAGATCTTCATTATCGCCAAGGGGTCTCGTATTTCGGGCAGGAAAAACTGGCCGAAGCCATCAGCGAATGGCAACAGGTTTATAACATGGATCCGAACTACAAGGACGTCAGCAAAAATATATCCAAGGCTCAAACATTGCTGCAACGCCTTGAGGAAATACAAAAGAGCAATCAAAAAAAATAACCCGAATTAAATCCAAATTGAGTCAAAAGTCTACGTGTGCTGCCGAAATGCGATTCGCTCCCGCAAAACAACAGACCTGAAACCGCGCAGATTTCTCTCATTAACATCCGTCATAATATCTCTGAATCTGCTAAATAGAATTTTGAGACAATGGCCAACCAAACCGCAACCACGTCGATTGCGCCCGCCCCCCCGCCGATCAGGGTGAGAATCGAAAAAGGCACTGCCGACAAAAGCGAGTATGTGTTTACCCAACCATTTCGCTGCGGGCGCGATGAAAGCTGTGAGGTACGACTTGCCGATACGGCGGTGAGTAGATTTCATGCCGAATTTTGGTTTTCGGCCGGAAGATGGTGGATACTCGATTTGCAAAGTGGCAATGGATCGTACCTGGATGGAACGAAAGTCGAACGTGCGCCGATAGCAACCCTGGCCAGAGTCCAGCTGGGCGATGATGGTCCGGTGCTTCTCTTGACGGTTGAACGGGTTCCAACGGCTGAAGACGTTAAAGAAGATAAAAAGGTTCAAGACCGGCCCCGCTCACTTGAACACTACCAGGAGCACTATTTCCAGGATACTGAAAAAGGCAATGTCGGCGAGCATACGATGATGATCCGGCAAGCCTTTAAAAGGGTCCAAAACCGCCAGAGAGGAAGATTTATCGCTGTCATCTCGATTTTGAGTTTTTTGGTTCTAGCCGCCGGTATATATGCTCTGTACAAACATCAGGAAGTTTCCAAGCAAAAATTATTGGCCGAGGATATTTTCTATGCCATGAAATCCATGGAGCTTGAGTTTGCGCCGCTTGTAAAGATGGCCAGACTCAGCCAGGATGCCAACCTTCTGGCTAAGGTCCAGGAGTACCAAGCCCGCCGCAAAGTGCTGGAAAACAAGTATGACAAGTTTATCGAAGCACTTGAAATCTATAAGAAAAGCATCAGTCCCGAAGAAAGGATCATTCTGCGTATCGCCCGTATTTTCGGTGAGTGTGAAATAAAAATGCCTGAGGGTTTTGTGCACGAAGTGTTGAATTACATTGAGAAATGGAAAGCCACCCCCAGGCTGAAAATGGCTGTTCAACGGGCCCGGCAAAGAGGCTACACCACCAAAATAGCTGAAACCTTGCTGGCTCATGATTTGCCCCCCCAGTATTTTTATCTGGCCCTTCAAGAGAGTAATTTTGACCCCGAGGCTTGCGGACCGGAAACCAAATGGGGCATTGCAAAAGGAATGTGGCAATTCATACCGGATACAGCTGTTGTTTTCGGTCTTCGCACCGGCCCCCTGCAAGATCAGCGACGGCCGGATCCGCTCGACGATCGCCATGATTTTGAAAAGTCGACCGAAGCGGCCGCCAAGTACATTAAGGCCATTTATGATACGGATGCCCAGGCTTCCGGGCTGCTGGTTATGGCCTCCTACAACTGGGGTGAAAGACGGGTGAACCGGCTCATTAAAACAATGCCTGAAAATCCACAGGAAAGAAATTTCTGGCTTCTGCTGGACAAATATAAAAAGCAAATTCCCCGTGAGACTTACGACTATGTGTTTTCCATCTTTTCAGCCGCCGTCATCGGCGAAAACCCCGCTCTTTTCGGCTTTGACTTTGAAAATCCGCTGATGCATATCGAAAGCCGATTGTAAAGCGCGGTGAGATCATCCAAATCATCCCTTGACAACCGATTAAATTTTAATTACAGAGAACAAGCTTTGTGAACATCTGCCTCATAAAGCTCATTTCAGTATTCAGCTAAACCCTCTCATCTGATAATTTCTGTAGCGCTAACAGTGGAACTATTCAAGGTGTTGCGCAATATGTCTTCTAATTTTTTAATGGTGCTATGGAGGCAGATTCCAATTTTCCCGCAATTGAATCGGATCAAATGTAGTATAGATTTCATAAAATTATGTAGCTCTTTGCTTAATTTTTTTGATCCAAATATTCGGCTTTCTATCTAAAATACTGTAATTATTGTTTATATGTTTTCAGTCGTTTTTTGTATAATTTTTGCATGAGAAGGCGACATCTGGGCGTAAAAATTCCGTGTCTTATGCGAAATGCTTTGAATGTCAAATGAATCATGGGGATTTTTCGGTGATTCTATCATAGGGCAGGATAACAGAGGAATTCTCCAAATCCGTGGGCATCCAAACAGGAGGTGACATATGTGTAAAAAGATCATTTATCTTCGGATACTTTTTATATTTGGACTAGTGATGCTTTCGGGCTGCACGTCGTATATGAAAGGTACCATGGATTTGGAGCGGGAAAATTATGAAGCTGCCATCGAAAACTTCCAGCAGGAACTGTCAAAAAACCCAAACAACTGGCAGGCCAGGCAGCAACTCGGGTTCGCTTATCTGAAAACCGGTCGGAATGACCAGGCAATTGCCGAGTTGCAATACGTCCTGGGGCAAGAGCCGGCTGACGTAACGGCCTTGAGCTACGCCCCCAAGGATGTCGAGCGCGGGCTGGGGCAAAAACCGGATGCCCCTTACGCGAATTATTACCTGGGACTGGCGTATTTGCGCAACGGACAGCGAAGTGAGGCCGTTGAAACCTGGCGGACCTACAATAATCCGCGTGAGCCGATACTGGCAGACGAAATCAAAAAACAGGTAACGGTCGTCGATATCTATGACAGTCTGTATCTTGCCAGGCAAGCCCTGGAAGAGGAGAAAAAGCTTGAAACGACGCCGCCCAAACCGGGAACGGTCGCCGTATTTTATTTCAAGGATCTCAGCCCGGACAATCGCTTTCGCTATCTGCAAAAAGCAATGGCTGAAATGATTATCACGGATTTGACGAAGGTGAAATCTTTGCAGGTTCTGGAACGGACGCGCGTACAGTATCTTTTGTATGAGATGAAAATGGGACAGACAGGCATTGTTGAAGAAAAAACGGCACCTCGAGCGGGTCGGCTGCTCGGGGCCGAAAACCTGCTCGTGGGCAGCCTCGAACCCGGCAGCATAGAAGCCAAGGCCAGCGTAGCTTCCACGACATCCAAGGATGTGGTCGGCGCCTTTTCAGTCAAAGCGGAGCAGGAAGAGTTTTTTGTGCTGGAAAAAGAAATAGTCTATAACGTATTGAAAGTATTGCCGGTTACTTTCACTCCGGAGGAAGAAGCGCAATTTAAAGGGTATCACACCAAAAACCTGCAGGCCGTCCTTTACTTCGGCCAGGGACTCGATGCCCTGGATGCGGGTCAATGGAAAGATGCCAGGGTTTCCTTCAAAAGGGCCACTGAAGAGGACCCGGACTTTAAATTGGCCCAATATTATCTGGAGCGATGCCCTGCTGCAACTGTCGCCAGTTTAACTACCCTGGGTGGGATGACGGTGGGGCAAATGGCCGACAATGTCGAAGCGGCTGTGGATCAGGCCTCAAGTGCTCAAGCGGCCATAACATCCGGCCAGGGAACAGGGCCTGGAGAAGGGGGTGTTCCTTCTGGCCCAACGCCGGCACCGGCGCCGACACCGACTCCGGGACCTACTACCGGAAATGTATCCATCAGCTGGTAGTGGATTGCAGCTCCAAAAGATATGGAAAAACTCAGCTTTTCGAAACGTCCACAAGCGGGAGGATAAGATGAAGCCCCTGAATAGTAAATCAAATGCCAATTTGATGGTTTTGAATTTAGCGTTTTGCTGTTTGATTGCTCTCTTTTATTCCTGCGGCAGCGGCGGCGGAGGTGATTCCGCCGCAGCCTTCGGGAAAGGCTCGGTCGGCTTCAGTCTTGCCCTGGATAACCCGGCCGCTGCCCGGGCCGTGAGTTTCAGGGCAGCGGCTGATGCGGAGGTGCAATTCGCATGTGAAGACTATCAAATTGCAACAATTGAAGCCCAGGTGGTTGACAAAAACGGGGCCGTGCTTGTTGAAGGCAGCTGGGCCTGTGATGAGCACCAGGCGACTATAAGCGGAATAACGCCGGGAGACGGCATCGTCGTCAAGGTATTTGGAAGGGATGCGGACGGGGTTGTTCTCTTCGAGGGGCAAAGCGACGAGCTAATTGTTGTCGCAGGGCAAACGACCGACGCGGGGCTGATTATTCTTGAACCGGTACCTTTCCTTGACACTGTTGCCCGGGTGAGTGTGGATTCAAACGCGCAAGAAGGAAACAATGCTTCTTTGTTCCCATCCGTCAGCGGCAGTGGCCGGCTGGTAGCCTACGGCTCATTTGCAGACAACCTTGCGACCGGTGACAGCAATGAACGGGCGGATGTATTTGTACACGACCTGATTTCCGGCATCACAGAACTGGTCAGCGTGGCGTCTGATGGAACTCAGGGCAACGATGACAGCGGCCTTTACAGAGGGGAGGGCATATCCGCGTCTATAGCCATCGGTTCGAATGGTCGCTTTGTGGCTTTCGCATCTAATGCTTCCAATCTGGTCTCCGGTGATAGCAATGGATCAGCAGATGTATTTGTTCGCGACCGACAGTTGGAGACTACGGCGGTAGTCAGCGTTGCTTCGGACGGCACCATAGGAGACGACTGGAGCGGATTTGAGTATAAAATTGGAATCAGCTCCAATGGGCGCCATGTGGCCTTTGCGTCATGGGCTGCAAATCTGGTGGCCAATGACACTAATGAGTCTATCGATATTTTTGTGAATGACCGCGATACGGATGCAGACGGCGTTTTTGATGAACCCGGCGCTATTGCGACCGTCCGAGCCAGCGTTGCGTCAGACGGCAGCGCCGGCAACGATAACAGTTATGATCCGGCAGTCAGCAGTGACGGGCGGTTTATAGCCTTTGCGTCGAATGCAACCAATCTGGTGGCTGATGATGCCAATTCTTACAGCGATGTTTTTGTGCATGACCGTGATGCCGATGAAAATGGAACATTTGATGAATCCGGCGGTATCTCAACCGTCCGAGTGAGTGTTGCTTCAGATGGCAGCCCTGCCAACTCTTACTGCTATAATCCCGCGATCAGCGGCAATGGACGTTATGTAGCCTTCACATCCAATGCAACTAATCTGGTGCCCGGTGACACCAATAATTCCAGCGATATCTTTGTGCATGACCGCGATGCGGGCACGACCGTCCGGGTGAGTGTGGCGTCAGGCGGCAATGCCGGCAACGATGATTGTTATAATCCCGCGATCAGCGACGACGGCCGGTTTGTAGTATTTGAGTCATGGGCAGACAATCTGGTGCCCGATGACACCAATGACTCCATAGATATTTTTGTGCATGACCGCGATGCCAATGAAAACGGCGTATTTGATGAACCCGGCGGTGTTTCGACCGAACGCGTCAGTGTTGCTTTCAGCGGTACCGATGCCAACAGTAGTTCAGCGAATCCTGCAATCAGTTCGAACGGACGCATCGTAGCATTCGATTCATACGCAACCAATCTCGTCAGCGGCGATAACAATGAGGTGCAGGACGTCTTTGCAGCGCCAAACCCATTTGTGCCCTAATTAAAAAAAAGAATTTAATTCAGCCTAAATCCGTAAATAGCAGTCCAGAAAGCCCACGAGGCGTAACATTTCCCCGTGGGCTTTTTTGTTGCAAAAGCAATTTGGAATTCCAATGGATCCGTTGTCGGCACGGGTGGTCGTTTCGAAAAGCTTCTGTCTGAAATTATTAAGGATTATTTCCTTGACAGACAGATGTTACTTGGCATATGAAATTTGGGATATCTGATTTGGGAAAAAAGGATTCTACCGCCACCTGAACCGTTGAAGTAGCAACTCGTATTCTCGCGCCCCGCAAAACCAAGTTTCTCAGGAAATTATCGACCAGACCTAATTGTGACTAGAAAAGCACTGTTCAGCGGTAAAAGCCATGTTATGGAAAATGAAAACCATAAAATCCGTAATGATCAGTTGTTTGTTGATTTGCCCGATCTTTTTTTTTGATTCCCCATGTGCCGGATCGGAAACCTCCTCCCGGTTGTATTCTCTTCCTATCAGCGAACTGGAAGCCATAATGTCAGATTGGCTCACCCGGTCCGGTTTTCAAATACAGCGTTCCAAGCCTGAAATGGGCGATGTTCAGTTAACCATTACGCGACCGGCCGAAAAATTACAAATCGTTTTAAAACCTCATTCAGCCGTGACGACCGAGCTTCATGCCCTGCCTGCGGCGATCGCTTCCCAGGAAAATGCCACCATTGACCGCATGGCGGCCTATCTTGAGAAGTATATCCAGGCACTGGCCGAACAAAAGGAAAACTCCAATCAAATTATTCCGCCGGTGGTCCTGGCGCAGATCGGAAATGTGGTCTGCCTGAAAACAAGATTCCATGATAAAACAGCACAGTATTCCGGCGTTATTGTGGATACTCAGGGCCTTATTCTGAGCACAATCCATGATGTCCAGACGCTGCATGGTATTACGATCACCCTTTTTGATGGCCGTGAAACAACGGGCGAGATCATTAAAAGGGACATCAAACACGACCTTGCTCTGATAGACATCGGATCGAGTGTTGAGCATGCCGTTTCTCTGGCCCAGAGTCGCAACCTGCTGGGGATGGGCGAGAGAGTGTACTCGGTCGGGTGCCCGATGGATCTGGTCGGCTCGGTTTTTCCCGGCATCATTAACGGACCTCCCCGGCGAGTCGGGGATTTGCCGTACTGGCAGGTCAACATGGAGATTCATCCGGGCAGCAGCGGCAGTCCTGTTTTTGATGTCCAAGGCAATCTGGTCGGAATTGTAAAGGGCCGCTACCGGGGTACCGAAACCATCGGTTTTCTAATCCCGATCGAGACCATCATCGCATTTGTGAAAGGACCGTAAAATATGAACTACGGTCGGTACGAGGTTGTTGATGAAATTGGCCAGGGTTCAATGGGGGTTGTTTATCGGGCCTATGATCCCCAAATCAATCGGCACATTGCTTTGAAGCTATTGCGCCAGGACCGGGTCACCAGCGAGGAATTGGTGCAGCGATTTCTCAAAGAGGCCCAGGCCATGGGAGGGCTTTCGCATCCCAACATCGCCACCGTTTACGATACGGGACAGGATCACGGCACCATCTTCATTGCCATGGAAATATTGAGGGGTAAATCCCTCAAAGACCTTATGGGGGAAAAGAAATTAAGTCTTAATGAAATTGTTCATATCGGCGTTCAGGTCGCCGAAGCGCTTGACTTTGCCCACCAGAAAGGCATTGTGCACCGGGACATAAAGCCCTCCAATATCATTATAGATCCTAAAGGCAATGCAAAAATCACAGACTTCGGCATTGCGCACATCGAGGATCCTGCCGGCACCCAGCAAACGATACCCGGACAAATTTTAGGCACCCCCCTTTACATGTCGCCCGAGCAGGTCATGAGCAATCCCGTGGACGGGCGCTCGGATCTTTATTCTTTGGGGGTTATCCTATATGAGATGACCACCGGAACCCCTCCCTTTAAAGGCGATAACCTCGCCGCCATCTTCCAGGCAATTTTGCAGGGGACACCCCGGGCGCCGGAGCTGGACGGATCTCCTGTTTCCCGGAACCTCTCCAATCTGATTATGAAGAGTTTGAACAAAGATCCCGCCAAGCGATTTCAGACGGGCCTGGAGATGGCACAACCGCTCAAAGGTTGTCTTCAGAGGAGGCAGTCGGATACCATCCGGGGCGTGAGGCGTCCTGAAAAACGCAAACGCCTTTTTCCCATGGTGTTGGCAGCCATAGTACTCCTTGCCGCAGCCGCCGGATTGATTTATTTTAAGACCGGCAAAAGTACCCCGCCGGAAAACAAGCTTTTAGCAGTTTTAAAAGTCGAGAGCGATCCCTCGGGCGCCAACGTTTTTTTAAACGACTCCCTTAAAGGCCAAACTCCTCTGACCATTGATCTGCCTCTCGGGAAATATGAAATTCGTTTAAGTCGCCAAAATTTCAATGAATGGGAAGCTCAACTTCAACTGGATGAAGCGGGTGAAACGCCTTTGTTTGTAAGGCTTATTGCCGTGGAAAAAAATCAGAACCCATAACCCACGAAGCGATTAAAAGGAGTGATTAAAATGAGGTCCCTTATAAAAATGCTTGCCTGCTCGGCAGCACTTGTCGGCCTCGCTGTCATCATCAGCGAGCCGGGCTACGGCCAAATTGCTGCCGGCCGACAGGCACCCGCCTTTGCCTTGGAGGATATCGGCGGTAAGCACCATGAGCTGGCAACGCTGGAAAACACGCCGATGGTTATTCTCTATTTTTTTGACGTAACGTCCCGACCCAGTCAAGAAGGCCTGTTGGCGCTGGATAATCTTGCCGGACGCTATGCGCAGGCCGATTTGAAAGTGTGGGCGATCACCCGTTCCGCCAAAGAAAATGTGTCTGAATTTGTTTCCCGGAGCCGAATTTCCTACCCGGTTCTCGTAGACAATTCCAAAGTCAGCGATCTTTACCAGGCCCGCTTCGTGCTGCCGACGGTTTGCATCCTTGGCCCCGGGTTGAAAGTGCTGGATTATATACAGGGAGGCGGCAAAACCACCGAAATTATGCTGGTGAAGTTGGCTGAAAAAGAATTGCAGCGTAAACAGACAACGATCGCGAGAGAGATCAGTGAAGATGTTGTCCGCAAGGACCCGCAAAATGTAGATGCTAAAATGGTCAAGGGATACGCGGAACTCAAAGGCGGCGATCTGGCTGCCGCTGAAAAAACCTTCAACTCCCTGTCTCAAGACGCGGGCCAGGGCAAAGTTCTGGGCGAAGAGGGGATGGTTTCCGTGTATGCCGAGAAAGGACAGACCCAAGAGGCTTTGGACCTGGCCGAGAAAGTAGAGCAAAAAGCACCGGATCGGGGGTATGTGAATACCGTCAAGGCAGATATTTTATATGCCAAAGGCCAAAAAAAAGAAGCCCAGGCCGAATACCGCAAGGCCGTGAGTAAAAAATCGGCCGCTCCTTTTCAAAAGGCGGTTTCGCTGAATAAGCTCGGGCGCCTGCAGGCCAGTATCGGGAATTTGTCCGGGGCCCGGGAGCTTTATGATCAGGCGGTGGCAATTGATCCTTATTACATTGAAGCAACCGCCAATTCTGCCAAGACTTACGAAAAAGAGGGCAAGTGGGATAAAGCCCTGGGTGCGTACCGCCAGGCTCTGGCAGTCGATAAAGATGATGTGTTTGCCGCGACCCTGGCGAAAAGAGCTCAGATGATGGTTGCGCTCCAGAATGATGTTGAGAGAAAAAAACGCATGGACGCCCTGGTCAAGCGCCTGGCCGAGCGCTATCGCAGCCAGCAGCAATCCAAAACCAAAGCAGCGGAAGACTCCTGGACGTCGCGGCCCATGGTGATGACTTTCGTCGATTTGCAGGAAAAAGGCGGATTATCCGAACGGGATGGATTGCCCACCGTTTTAATGTTTCAACTGTCCGATGAGCTCAATGCATCCGGCCGAATTCATGTGGTCGAACGGATCTTGATTGAAAAACTGCTCGAGGAATTAGATCTCGGCTCCTCGGACTTGGCCGATCCCGATACGGCCTTAAAACTGGGCAAAATACTGGCCGCTAAAATCATCGGTACCGGTTCTATTTACTATCTTCCGGCCGGCAATATTCTGAGTCTGCGCTTGATCGATACCGAAACCTCGGAGCTGCCCAAGATCATCAACCGCCAGTTCGGTCCGAAAGTGTCGCTGGATAAAGAACTGAATCAGCTTTATCACGAAATTCTGACAGCTGTTATGCAAACTTATCCGTTGCGAGGCTACATTGTGCAGGTATCTTCGGATCGGATTATGATCAACCTGGGATCAAAACAGGGTGTGAGCCAGGGCACTAAATTTGAGGTATTAAAAGAAAAGGAACCCATCGAGTACAAGGGTAAAATCCTGCACGGTGCACCCGAAGCCGTTGCATTATTGCAGGTGGAGCAAGTCGAGCCGGATCTTTCTTACGCGCGCATTCTGAGCAAGCAAATCCCCATCGCCCGCGATGACAAGATTCAGGAGAAAGTGGGAAAACTCTAGCTGGAGAAAGCCGTGTCGCTGCCAAAGCAACTCATAGGACTGTCACTGCTGCTGCTTGCGTTTTTATCCGGATGCACCCCGCTGCCTAAGCCAAGTGTGGACCGGCAGACGTCGGCGGTTGCTGTCTGGGATTTGGAAAACTTGAATCCGGACGAGGGCATCGGGACCGATATGGGCGAACTTTTGGCGTCGGAAGTGATCGAGACGTTCAAAGAATCCAGTACATTTCAGGTAGTCGAAAGGCAGCGTCTCATCCTGGCGCTGGAAGAGTTGAATCTGGGCAGCTCTTCTTTGGCCAACGAGGCGACGCGCTTGAGAATCGGCCGCATCGTGGGCGCCCGTTTCATGGTATTCGGCGGTTATTTCGTGCTCGGCGATATGATGCGTCTGGATTTGCGATTGGTGGAGGTTGAAACCGGCGCGATCGTCAAAGCGGCAGAGAAGACAACTGCTGCCGGTGATTTGAACGGCTGGCTGAAAGCCACGCGGCAGGCAGCCGAGGAATTGATTTAGAATGATCGAGGGGGGACTATTGCCCACGATGCGTTTCAAAATCGTTAACACGGATGATCCCAATCTTGTTTTTGAGACAGATCGGCGAGAATTCGCACTCGGCAGATCCAAAGAGTGTGAGATCGTCATCCAAGATCCTTCTATTTCAAGGGTTCAGGCCCGGGTTCGGTTTGAAAGCAACCGTTTTTACATTGAAAATACAGGGCAAAATCCCGTTCAGATAAATGGCGCACCCACAGCCGGCCAGTTTCTCAATGACGGTGATCAAATTACGCTGGGCACAACCAGTTTCCGGTTTCAAGCAGACCGGACTTTTGATGTAACACCGCATCCGATCGCTTTTGACGAGAAAACAATCGCCGTTGGCTCCCTGCCGAATCATACATTGGGTCCACGCCTGGTTCTCACCACCGATGCCGGCGACACGCAAGCATACCCCATGAATAAGGACCGCCTTATCATCGGTCGGTCCGAAGATGCAGACATCGCTTTGCAGGATCCCTCCATTTCGCGCCAACACGGCATAATCGAACAGCGGGAAGACGGGTATTTTGTCAAAAACTTGAGCCAAACCAATCCGTTATTGCTCAATGATGCGACCGTTTCCGACAATCGCCTTTATTCAGGGGATCTTATTCGCGTCGGCTCTTTTTATTTGACTTTCGTATCAGACCGGCCCGAGGACGCCAAACCCATCGAGGAGAAGATCATCACTCAGCAAAAGGGACCGGGGTGGGCGCTCTGGCTGGCAGCGGCCTGCTTAATTCTGATTGCTGGAAGCTTCTTGCTTTACCGGCATGCTTACTATCCCTGGAAAATTAATCGGAACCTGAAATCAATTGCCGGTCAAATTGCGGCGGGCAAATATCAGCCGGCCCAAGACGCGCTGCGGCGTCTGCTCACTAAAGGCGTCTCGCCGGACAGCAGGCGCAGGGCCAGAGAGCTGCTGGCTCAGACGGCGCTGGCGATTGTGCAGAATCTGGCCGAAGCCGGCAAGCTTCCGGAGGCGGAACAATACCTGATTGCCTATCTGAAAGAATATGGCGGCGGCAAAGAAGCGGACACTCTCTGGGAGCGCCTGGATATGTACCGGGTCGAAATCGCTCAAAACCTGGAAACCGCCTCGCAGTATCAGGCCGCTTTGGGCCTGTATGCAGCGGTGAGAGAAGACAGCCCCTATTATGGCCGCGCCCAGCAGGGCATCCGGCGAATTTGGCTTGCGTCCCAGCAGGAACAACGCCGGGATCAGAATGTGGCCCAATTGCTTCAGGAGGCTGATCAGGATTTCAGAGCCAAACGCTACCTGACGCCGGTCAACAGCAATGCCTATTCTGTTTATCAGGCCGTTCTGGCCGCAGATCCTGAGAACTCCATTGCTCTGGAGCGCATCGAGCAAATGAAAGACTTCTATCTCAGATACGGCGAAGAGTATTTTAATAAAAATAGCTGGCGCAATGCCCTGACCTATTTTGAACGATATGTTTTTATGGCACCCGATTCACCGGACATCCAGCAGAAAATCGACCTCTGCCGCGCTAAGTTGAAAGCATCCGATTCGAACGGTCCGCAGACCGGGGCAAAATCAGCCGCACCGGAAAAGAGCCGCGAGCAGGTCAAAAAATTACTCGAAGAATCCGGCGTTGAAAGTTCGCGCATCATCAAATTTCTTTATGAGGATCCGGGCGGTGAAAAAGATCCCGAAAAACCCTGGTAGTTTCCGGCGGGGCGGCCATGCAATTTAAATATTTCCTCAGACACTTAACTGAGCGATATCGACAATTTGTTGTCGATGTTGATTAACCGCTGGCAGTTCTATGTATGAATGAACTAAAATTAAAAATGACTAAAATGAGCTAAAATTTTGGAATCCTATCGATTTAAAAAGACAGAATACCGCAAATATTCAATATTCGATTTTCAATCTTCAATGAAAAAGCGCAGGGCCTACCTTTTAATTTCTGTGATCATCGTCATACTGGCCGCCTGTGCTATGACGGAGACGGCAGAGACACCGCAACCCGAAGTGGCCGACAAAAGCCTGCTGCCGCACAAGGTCGCTATTCTGCCGTTTGTCAATCAAACCTCCAATCCGAAAGCTGCCGCAGTTATGCGACGGATGTTTTACAATTTCTTCAGTTCTCTGAATTACCTGGATGTGGAACCCTCTTTCATCGATGAGAAGCTGGCCGGGACCGATGTTTATCAAAAAATCACGGCCGGCGAAGCTGTTTCCCCCCAGCAGCTGGGCCAAATGCTGGGCGTCGATGCCGTCGTGTTCGGTGAGGTTCTCAGCCTCGGTAAAGTTTATGCAGTATTATATTCCGATACGGAGGCCAGCCTCAGGGCCCGGCTGGTCAGCTGTCAATCCGGCCAAACCATTTGGGAGCTTGAACATACAGCGCACCTCAGAGAAGGGGACGTACCCTTAAGCATTACCGGGCTGGCCGCGGCGATTATCAAGACGGCTATCAGCCATGAAATGGCTGATGTCATGCAGGCTGCTTCCAAGCTCTGTATGCAGATGATTGCCACCATTCCCGACCGGCCGGCGCTCGCTGAATCTCCGCCTCGGATCCAGGTGATGGTTCACAACGGCGCCGGTACGCTCCTGCGGCCGGGGAGTCTTTTGAAAGTGGTCATGGTCGGTGATGAAAAAATGGAAGCCAGCTGGAGTGTCCCGCCCTTGATTGAAAATCTTGCGATGAAAGAAGATGAACCGGGAGTCTATTTTGCCAGCTATCGCATTAAACCGCAGGATCGGCTGCCATACGGCCGGCTGGTAGGTCATCTGCGATCAAAAAAAGGGCTCCAGAGCCAATGGGTGGATATTTTGGGACCGATAACGATCGGTGAACCGACCGTGCTGCCGTCGGTCATCTCCGGGGACCAGGTACTGGAGTCTTCGCAGAGTCCCTATCTGGTGAAAGATGCGCTGGTGGTGCTGCCCGGTGCGAAGCTCACGATGAATCCCGGCACGGTTGTATGGTTCCGTCGCATGGGAATCGTTGTAAAGGGCGAACTGAATATTATGGGATCGGCAGACAACCCGGTTCACCTGGCGGGTATGGGTGATTCCGGCTGGAAAGGGATCCTGCTGGATCAGAGCCGGTCGGACAATGTTTTATCCTTCGCAACGATATCCAATGCTGAATTCGGATTCAAAGCCGCCGGCTCCAATGTTAAATTTCAGCATTGCCTTCTGCAGGAAAATAAATGGGGAATCGTGCTTGACAATACGTCAGCCGAAATACATGACAGCCTTATCCGCACCTCTGAAAAAACAGGCATCTCCGCGCGTACGTCTCAACTGCTGGTAAAAGGATCAACCATCTCAGAGAATGGTTTTGGCGGATTTTTACTGGAAAATTCAACGGCCCGGATCGAGCAGAACAATATTTCAAATAACGGCAGCTGGGCCATTAAGGTAGTTCAGAGCCCGGGCCCAGTCGGCGCGGCCAATAACTGGTGGGGGAACAAAAATTTTGACCCGGAAACAATGATTATCGGACCGGTGAAAATTCAGCCCACCCTGGCTAAACCTCCCGCGATCCAGATGCTGGAGTAAAGTATTCGAGCTCCACAATTTTTGCTCTAAAATTGAAAAACAGGTCCTCTGGGCTTGGATTCTTTACTTGAGCGCTTAACGGACAGAATACTTAGGATTTGAAAAATTTGCCGAAAATTTTTTTAGCAACTTTAGGGGAAGCGGTGGTTTTGTTTTCAGCTGGCGGCGGGGTTTCCGGCGCCTGAGGAGGCACATCGGTTCTTTGCAATGGTGCGTCTTCAATTTCTGCCAGACGGCCGGCGCCCAAAAACCGGAAGTTGGGTCCGTCGGCGCTCAGGGAGAGGCGACTTTCGGGCTGCAGTGCAGCTTGAGACGGCACGGGCGACCCATTGATGGCAACCTGGTTTCGGCCGGTCAGATCTTTTACCCAATATTGTCCCTGATGGAAGAAAATCTGGGCGTGTTGCTCCAAAATACCGGGATGGTCGATGCTGAAATCACACGCCGGGTTCCGGCCGATGGTGACGGGCAGTTCCTTGAACGTACGCAGGGTCGGCCCATACTGAATGATCAGGGGCATCTTTGTTCTTTCGATCTCCATTGCCGGAGCCGGCATCTCCGGCGGAGGCGGGGAAGGGGCCCGCGGAGTTTGAGGTTGAGAAGGCCGGGGCCGATTCATCCGGTCTGCTGGTATTTCCGGAGTTTGCTGAAAATCCGCCGGTGATTCAGCAATTTTGGTCAGAAAACTGACTTTAGGCCCACCGTCGGCAAAAAGTAAAATATCGCCGTCTTTTAAGATTGCTTCGGTTATCCGTGTCCCGTTTAAAAACGTTCCGTTGGTGCTCTGATCAATTAATTTGAAACGATTGCCTTCCCTGACGATGCGAGCATGTTCGCGGGAAATGATGGCCAGATCTTTTGGGAAGCGCACATGGCAGGACGGCTGACGCCCGATGGATATTTCATTATCAGGAAATTCCTGAATTTCCCCCTTCATGGGACCCTGAATATGAACCAATTGCATAATAATGAGAGGTGCTTTTTTCATATTCCCAATGATTCTCCATTTGGCTTGTCGGATTGAATGGCGCTTGCCTTTATCTGATAAAGTGCTTTAAAGTACCCCTCTCTGTCAAGAAAATAATGAAGAAGAGCTGACTGTCGGTCCCGTCCGGTCCGACAAATCATATAAATATTAACCCCAGGATTTAGGTGCAGATGACTATGCTGAACATTAATTTTGCTGGAAAAACCAACATCGGCCTCAAGCGAACCGCCAATGAGGACGTGTTTATCATTGAAGGCCAACGGGGATTTTGCCTGGTAGCCGACGGTTTGGGTGGGGCCGCAGCTGGTGATGTAGCCAGCCGGTTTTTTGCCGAAGCAACGGCGGAAGTATTTCGGCAGGCCGCCGATTTGGATGAAGAAAATGTCGTCAAGCGAGTTCAGGAGTCTTTCCGCCTGGCCCATGATAAAATACGGGATCATATAAAGATAAATCCCTTACACAATGGCATGGGGTGCACTGCCGAATTGTTGGCGTTTTCCGATCAAGGGTTTGTTGTCGGACATTTGGGGGACAGCCGGACATATCGTTTCAGAGACGGCCATTTGAAACAATTGACGCACGACCATTCCCTGGTTCAGGATCAACTTGACAAGGGGCTTATCGGCGAGGAAAAGGCCAGGCGGCATCCCCTTAGAAACGTTATTCTCAAGGCAGTTGGTATCGAGGAGGATCTGGCCCTTGATTTGATCCGCGGGCGGACCTACCCCGAGGACCAATTCCTGCTCTGTTCGGATGGATTGACGGATATGGTCGAAGACGTTGCCATCGGCAAGGTCTTTAACTCACCGATCCCGGCCGGCAAAAAAGTAGACCAGCTCATTGATCTGGCGCTTGCCGGCGGCGGCAAGGACAATATAACCGTGGTTCTCATAGATATCAAAGGATCATGAGATTACTAAGTACATAGTTTCATAAATACGGTAAACGTGTAATCTATTGAAGAGCTAACGACTATTGGATCTCACCACAAGGCACAAAGGACACGGAGTTAGATTTTCTTTTTGCCCATCGGGAGACCCGCCCGCCTCGCCTGAGCGAGAGCGATGGCGGGCAGGCGACGATGGGCAAAAAAGGTCTGACCCTTCGGTGATAATTCTAAGCCTTAATCCGCTGGCAATGGCCGTACGCCTATTAAGCGGATGCTTTTCGTTTGCCGTTGTCTCCCGGCAATCGAAAAAAATTTCATCTCAGGATAGCGGACGTTTACATTATTGGTTCTATTTATCAAAATCCGACCAAGTTTCATTTAAATATTGATATACAGGATAAGATACCGCCAACTATCCAAGTCTTTATGTTCTGGCTATCATACAGAGCTTGGGTCGGTGAGCGAGGTTGGCACCTAATTCCAATCGCTGGCAGAATCCGAGGCTAAAACGAATAAGAGTTCCTAATCCAGACTCGCCGCTCTGCATGGTCTGAACCGGAAGGAAGCCGCTGGGCTTATGCGACCATTGGCTGAATCGCGCGGGTTCTTGGGCATGGACGTGACCATTTACAACCCAAACTTCGACCCGGACCGGCGCTATGCCGAGCAAATCATCAGCACTCTGGCTGATGTGTTGGCACCCCGCCCGTACCAGAACCATACAAGGAATGGTGCAGGATAGCCTGTCGATTCAGGTGACAGCCAGGGCCAAGCCGTTCTTGAACTTTGTTGTAAATCGAAAATCATCAGTTTTTTATGAAGCAATATAAGTCCCCGCTGTCCGTGACATAATCGTTATTATGCTAAGAATATTATGATTGAATTGAAAGAGCCGATCTATAATGATAAAGAATATCCGTATGTGAATCACATGAACATACTTCATGATTCATTACAGCTCATCGATGTTCAGTCATTAGTAAAAAAATGTACTGACAGGTGGTATAACTAAACGCTATGTCGGGTCAACGACTCGGTGGTGAGGCTTGGCAGATTGCAAGGAGAATATCATTGAGATAATCGAACGTATCTTTAAATAATCCAGTATCAAAGTGACCGGATCTGTCACGGGTGTGTGATAATATTCTTCCCAGCAAAGGAGAAAATTTTATGCACACCGACCGGATGAAACCGCAGCCCATGAATGAAAGCCAGCTGGAGCATATCAAAAAACAGATCATCAAAACCTACCTGTACCTTATAAGTCACACTGAACACGATCCAAAAGTGGTCGAGGTTATGAAATTATCCGCGCTGGCGGATGTGCAAAGAAGGTATGAGGCCAGGGAGCCCTGGTGACGTGAAACCTTCAGATACGCGATCTTAAACGTATCTTTTTATTTTAGTACACCCCGTATTTCTCAAGCGCTTCCCACATGGTGATGATGTTTGCGGGAGGGACGTCGGCCTGGATGTTGTGAATGGTGTTGAAGACGTAGCCGCCGCCTGGCGCCAAGGCCCCGATATTGCGGTGCACGTCGTCTTTAACTTCTTCGGCGTGCCTGAGGGCAGGGCCTCGTGGGTGTTCGCAGGGCTGCCCCAGAGCACCAGGTTCCGGCCGAAATCCCTCTTGAGAGCCTTCGGCTCCATGTCTTTGGCGCGAAGGTGAAATTGAATAAGTTGAGGCCGGCCTGTAGGTCCGACCGGCTGACTCGCTTAAACTCCTTTTTTTACCTTATAAGAATCGAGATTACTAAGTATCTCTGACATATTTCCAGGGACAATTTCATTATTTTATCCAGCTGCCAAATCTTCTAATTCTTCTGAAATTGCTTCATCGACAACGATTTTTTTCATAACTAATAACTCATATCTCAGCGAAAGCTCTTTCGCACGGGTGTCCGCTTAAGCGGCAGTTGTACCGGTTTGCCGCCGGCCAGGGCTGAGCGGTAGATGGCCAGGATAATCTCAAGGGACTTGCGGGCTTCCGGCCCATCTATCAGGGGTTTTTGACCGGCTTTGAGCGAGCGGACGGCGTCTTCGAAATTTTTCAGATGTCCGCTGAAATCAATAGCCTTGGGGTCGGCGGCACCGGCACCAGCCTCTTCGGCCCGGGTCCGGAATTTTTGCAGTATTTTTTTGTCCCCAGGTTTTTTCTTCTTGAATTCCCACATCGTGAAGGAATTATCCCGCATGAAGATCGATCCCTCCGAACCGCACAGATGAACTTCGGCCGGGTGACCGGTCGGCGAGAAGCAGGATGTGGAGCCCTCGATGACTCCCAGAGCACCATTTTTAAATTTTACTATGGCAACCGCATTGTCTTCGGTCTCGATCCTTTCATGAATGGCGCGATCCGCAAAGGCACAAACGGACTCAACCTCACCGGCCAGATAGTACAACAGATCGATGGTGTGAATGGATTGGTTCATCAGAGCCCCGCCGCCGTCCAGCAGCCAGGTCCCCCGCCAATCGCCGCTGTCGTAATATGCCTGGGTGCGGTACCACTTGATGTAGGCATCCGCCAGGGTGATTTTGCCCAGGCGCCCGGCTACGACGGCCTGCCTGAGCACCGCGGTGGCCTCGTTGAATCGGCGTGGAAAGATGCCGGCCAGCATGACCTTGTTTTCGCTGCAGACCCGGATCATGCGGTCAACCCGTTCCAGGGTCACCTCCAGCGGCTTTTCGCAAATAATGTGTTTGCCGGCTCGGGCCGCCTGTTCGCAGGGCTCCAGGTGCGCTCCGCTGGGTGTGGCAATGGTCACAATATCCAATCCGGGATGGGCCAGAAACGCCCTGTAATCCTGATAAGAGGTGCAGTCATGTGCTTGGGCGACCCGATCCGCGTTGGCTTTGCTGCGTGAAAAGACACAGGCCAGGTACCCGCCCTTCATGGCTTCAATTGCCCGGGCATGAAAATCAGCGATCATCCCGCAGCCGACAATACCGAAACCATAACCGCCTTTTTTTGCCATGACGTCCTCCCCCCTTTAAAAATGCCTAAAATGCCTAAAATGCCTAAATTGTCTAAAATGCCTAAAATTAATGCATCCTTTCTCCTTTATCCTTTTCAATGCAGCATCTCAAAAGGCGACGCAAGGGCTTTGGTCCTGGCGTTCGCCAGCAGGGTGTACTTGGCGATGGTGCAGGCACGATGCCCCGGAGATTCGATGCCTTTATCCAGTTGCTCGATAAATGCGTCGCGCACCCGGTAGAAATGCTGCTCATGGGTTGTTCTTATATTGTCGGGAATCTGAATCAAGTAGGCATTTTTTTCCGGGGTCGTCGAAAGGCCCGGATACCTGTCAGACCATGTTGTCAGGCATCGCTGAACGGCTTCCTCAACCTGCTCTCTGTTTTCCCGCGGCACAATTAGAAGCTCGGTTTTAAAGTCTTTTTCCGGCAACTGGCGGATCATAAGGTCGGAACGAGTGCCTTTGATGAGAGATCGATGGGTGTCTCTACCCCCGGGCGGCTCGTCCAGGTACCAGATTTCCCGCAGATAAACCGGTACGCCCCTGATGCGGTAAATCAATTCGCCGTTGCAAAAATAGTCCAGGACATCATCTTTCACATATTCACGAATATCCTGTGGAAAGTGATCGGTGCCTGTGATCTTTGCGAACTTATCCAGGGGAACCCTGGTTGCCCAGCGTCGGGCTTCTACCAGTTCAATATCTTTTTCATAATCGATAGCCGTGGCGGGAAACAGCATCCATTGGGTCATGTCCACCAGGTGAATGGTGGTATCGACAAGGCCTTCACCCTGGACATCGATATCAAAATACCAGGCCGGTCGCACCAGGGGTCTTGCATTGACAATCTTGTAAAGATGATGGACACATTCTTTGAAGACCGAAGGGCTGGTGTCTTTTTCGATTCGAATTTTTCCAAAAACTTTTTCTTCCTTCATAAATTCTTTTTGAAGCAGGGTAGCAATTTCGTAGCGTTCGGTCATGATATCCGCCGCCAGGGGGCGATCGGGTGCCAGGGCCGATCGCAAAAAAGGCAGCGCCGCCTCGGTTGTTACCCATGGTTTATCTGCTAATATCGCAAACCCTGCCTGGCTCAAGGCATCGATGTTTTTCATCTTGGTGTTGTTGCGGCCGGCCAGAACGACGATATCTCCCTTTTTTTCATCAATTAATTTTTCAAGACTGTCTTTTCCGCGGTAGACGCTCATTCGCCAGCGGGTGGGGTTGACCTGTCGGTTGTTGAAGGCTTCAGCAATCTCCAAAAAGCGATCCAGATCCGGCCCCGGTTCCGAATACACATGGATATCATCGGAGAGACTTGGATGACGTTCACGCAATACCAGGGCGGCGTGGAAGTGACCGGGATTTAGTATGAGGAGTTTATGCATGGTTGTATCCTTCTCATCTTTTCAACTCTGCCCGCATTATCCGATCGGCCTCCCGATAGGAATCCATGCTGCCGATGTCCAGTCGGGATGCATTCAATTTAAAGGCATATACTGCCTCGGTCTGGCACAAATAATCAATGAAATACCCTGGAGCATCGCTATTTGCAGAGCTGTTGACAAACGCTTCGAGCCTGGGCCGGGCCGAAGCCTGCAGGGAATACAGCGGTGGGCAGGACCACGTGGACTGCGGCCGGCCCGGCTTTTCGTGCTGGCGAATCACCCGGTCCTGCGCGTCCAGTTCAAGTACGCCGGTTTTTTTCAGCTTACGCCTGTCCATCTCAGGCAGCGCCGCAACATAATGATGGCGACTCTGCAAAAATTGCCGGCAGAGGGGCTTGATGGAAAACCGGTAGATGTTATCGCCGGCGGAAACCAGGATCCTGGAGGTATCTGAAATATGCTTCAACACCAGTTGCAAATCGGCCGCTGCCCCCCGTCGACTTTCATTGGCTTCAGCGTCGTCATTGTAAATCTCAAATAATTTGCTTTTCATGGCAAGTCAATGCCAAAAAACAAAGGTGAATTTGCCCAAACGTTGCTTAAGTCTGCTTAACTCTTCATGTGGGGTAGACGGAAGGCAGCCGATTTTCCCGGGACGATGCTGGATGCTGGATACTTGATGCTGGATATTGTGGAATTCGCCGAGTGTGGGATTCTGAAACATCCAGTATTTACATGATATCTGTTTAGAGACTGATTTTGATTCGAACTGCGAAAATGATTGAAAAAGATTTTTCCCTGTAATAAACACAGCAGACAGCTGATAACGCCGGTGAATCATAACGATCAATAAAGGAGGTGATCACAAAAACGCCCTTCATGTTTCCAACCGGATGTATAATCCGAACCTATGACCGAGCCTTCTCACATTTTTCAGACACCTACTGCAAGAGGGGGACATCATGAAAAGATCCTATTTGATTGCAATCGTACTCGCCGTTTTGCTGGCAATGCCGCTGGGCGCGGCCGCAAAAACCATCAAACTCACCGTCGCTGAAATCCACCCCCAAGATTATCCCACCACGCAAGGGTTGTTCAAATTCGCCGAACTGGTAAAGCAACGTTCCAAGGGAGAAATTATCGTCGATGTCAAATACGGCGGCCAGCTGGGGAAAGGCGAAAAGGAGGTTGTCGAGCAGGTGCAGTTCGGTGCGCTGGACATGGCCCGCATCAGCGTCTCACCGGTCACCGAGTTTGGGCCTTCACTGGAAGCTTTTGGCCTGCCCTACATCTGGGCCAGCCGCGATCATATGTGGAAGGTCTTGAACGGTCCGACCGGCCAGGGACTTTTAAAAGATGCGGCATTTCCCAGAAACTGATCGTCATGGCCAATGTGTTTGTCGGCCGGATCCGGGGGGGCCTGGCCATGGTGAATGTCCTGGCATCCATGCTGTTCGGCGGGATATCCGGCTCCTCGGTGGCCGATACGTCCTCGATCGGCTCCATCCTGATTCCGATGATGCGAAAGGCCGGCTATGACAATGATTATTCGGTGGCCGTCACCATTTCTTCCTCCGTTCAGGGGGTTATCATACCGCCGAGCCACAATGTGATCATCTATGCCCTGGCGGCCGGCTGGGTGACCGTGACCGTAAACGGAATTCAAACCCAGTTTTCGCTGTCCATCGGCAAGCTGTCTCTGGCCGGCGTCATCCCGGGAATTCTGGTGGGCATCACATTGATGGTCATTTCCTCCTATCTGGCCGTCAAACGCCGGTATCCGCAGGAAAAGCCCCTCAGCCCGAGGGAAAGCTTCTATAAAGTGGTCGACGGCGCTTTGGTGACCAATTCCCTGATCCATCTGACCGACTCCCGCAGCTTTCTCTCCTACCCACGGCATGAGTACTTTCGGAGAATATTGTGCAACCTGCTGGGCAAAGAGGTGGAAGGCGGCGAACTGCCCGATGACCTCGAACTGCTGGGGAATATGGTCAAAGATATTTGCTACTACAATGCCGAGAGCTATTTCGGCTTCAACGATTCTGACGATAAAGAGCTGCATTAGCAGCGGAAGAGGGGAGGAACATTAAAATGATTAAAGTCGCTGTCGCCCAGTCCGCACCGGTTTTATTTGATTGCGATGCGTCGATAGAAAAAGCCGTGCAGGTCGTCAATGAGGCCGGCCGCGCGGGTGCCAGGCTCGTTCTTTTGCCGGAAGCCTATATTCCCGCCTATCCTCGCGGGTTCAGCTTTGGGATGGTTGTCGGCAACCGAACCCCGCAAGGCCGTTCACTCTGGAAACGATATTGGGAAAACTCCGTGGATGTTCCGGGCAAAGCCACCGAGGCTTTAGGGGCGGCGGCCCGCGAAGCGGGCGTGTATCTGGCGATCGGGGTTGTCGAGCGGGACGCCGAATACAGCCACGGCACGCTTTTTTGCACACTGTTGTATTTCAACCCCCAGGGGAAATTGATGGGCAAACACCGCAAACTGAAACCCACCGGTTCCGAACGGTTGATATGGGGCGAAGGGGATGGCAGCACCATGCCTGTTTTTGATACCGACATCGGACGCATCGGGGGCTTGATTTGCTGGGAAAACCATATGCCGCTGGCCAGGGTGGCCATGTACAGCAAAGGGGTCGAGATTTATCTGGCCCCCACGGCCGACCAGCGGGACATCTGGCAGGCCACCTTACGGCACATTGCCTTTGAAGGCCGCTGTTTTGTCCTGGGCTGCAATCAATTCGTGACCAAAGACATGTATCCCGCCGAATTGGAAGCGATCGATGAACTCAAAGATCAGCCGGAGATCATGTGCCGCGGCGGCAGCGTGGTCGTCTCTCCGATGGGCGAGGTGCTGGCCGGCCCGGTGTATGACAAGGAGGCCATATTGTACGCCGACCTTGACCTGGATGAAATTGTCAGGGCCCAGTTGGACCTGGATGTCGTGGGCCACTATGCCCGGCCGGATGTATTTCAGCTCTATGTAAATGAGAAGCCTTTGAAACCGGTAAACTATAACCCTAAATGAGTCAAAATTCTTCTCGTCTTGAAGGGGGAAAAATTATGGTTGTCGATCTGACCGGCAAAACAGCCGTGATTACCGGGGGCACAGCCGGCATCGGCTTGAGCATTGCCGAAACCCTGGCCGGCGCCGGCGCAAGGATAGCAATTTGCAGCCGTGTGCAATCAAATGTTGCCGGGGCCTTAAGTTATTTGAAAGGCAAAAAAATCAATGCCTACGGGCAGGTCGCCGATGTGTCCCAGCGCGCGAGTATCTTTTCATTGGCCGATGAAGTCGAGAAAAAATTGGGCGGCATCGATATCTGGATCAGCAATGCAGGCATCTTTTCGCCGAAAAAGCTTATCGACACTCCGGAAAATTATGGCAGCAGGTGATGGATGTCAATGTCAAGTCAATTTACTACGGCGGATTGATTGCCGCCGATAAAATCAGAAAGCGCGGCGGCGGCGTGCTGGTAAACGCCGCCTCATTTGCATCCTTAATGCCTTCGATCGGCAGCGGCGCCTATGCCGCATCGAAGGCAGCCGTTTACAGCATGACCAAAACCCTCGGCGCCGAGCTGGCGCCTTTCAACATCCGCGTCGTCGGTTACGCGCCCGGCGTGATCGAAACCGGGATGACGGAACCGGGAATTAATTCAAGGGGCAGGGAGCTTGCAGGCCAGATTGCGCTGCAGCGATTCGGCCAATGCCAAGAGATCGCCGCGGTGGTCCTGTTCCTGGTTTCAGACCATGCGTCATACATCACCGGAACCTGCATCGAGATATCCGGGGGCAAATTCTGCGTTCAAAATCCCGTGGACGCCTGGAGATGAAGAGATGAAGAGGTGTCACATCTTATTTTTTAAGAATTCCCAGGCGACATTAAATATTTAGGGTGCGACACTATTGCTTTCACTATAACAAGCTGCTGCAGCCCCTGCGGGCAAAATCCACAAGAACGGATAGCCGTTTATTCCAACCTTGAAGACCTGGTCCTCTGGGCCAGGATTATTGGCTTTAGAGATTTGATGCCGTCTTGCTTGAAACTTTTGGTGAATTGGTTTAAATCACAGGACAACCAAAGACAAAGGAATACACGATCGATTTGGTGAAATACAGCCAGGAATCAGTGAACGGTCGTCCGAATCACGCGGTGTCTTCGATAACCTTGCCGTCATGGCAAAGAGAGCTGTTTAAATTTCCATATGCATGAAACGGGCGCTTTGCAGGTAGTCAGGCTGCTGCTCGACAGAGGAATTGGAGTGGAGGCCGGCATCTGGACCGCCAGGGCAGCCGAGATCCTGCTATACAGCGACTTCGCCGACGAATGCCTGCGGATTCTGATCGAGCCCGCCGAGGGGCCGGGCGATGCGCGAACGAACTTGTCAGAGATAGAGACCGGCCTGGATCGTGTCCGCTGTCCGCGCCTCCTGCATGGCCTCGGAGCATCGGCTTGGGAGTTCATCAAGCTGGCGGCGGCGCGCACCTATGACACGCGCACCGGTTTCGAAGACACGCTGAAGCTTCCGGACGGGTCCCTGGCGGAGAGCAATGCCGAGCTGGTTGCCGCGGTACGCCGGGTCGTCGCGAATGTGGTCTCACCATGAATACAAAAGCAAGGCGTTATGATAATGATTGGCTCACTGTGCTGGCAATGCTGACTATATTTTTCTTTCATTGTGCCAGGTTCTTCAATTTTGAAGATTGGCATGTGAAGAACAACCAATTAGATGCAGGCCTGAGCCTTTTTGTTGCAATTGTGGCCCAGTGGATAATGCCGCTATTTTTTATACTTTCAGGCATAAGTTCCTGCTACTCGCTGAAGTCCCGGACAACCGGCCGCTATATCGGCAACCGATTCCGGCGTCTGGTCATTCCTCTGATATTCGGTACATTCATATTGCTCATTCCCGTGCAGGTTTGGATTGAACGTGTCAGTCACGATCAATTTAATGGAAGTTTCATCGAATTCTACCCGCACTATTTTGAGGGATTTTATGCCTTTGGGGGAAATTTTGCCTGGATGGGCCTTCATCTCTGGTACCTGGAAATGCTTTTTATTTTTACCCTGATTACACTTCCGCTCTTCATTTTGCTGAAGCAAGAAAATATTCAGGAACTGATTTCAGGGGCCGCGGCGTTTTTTGCGCAGAACGGCGCCATCTTCCTTTTTGGTGTCCCGCTGTTTGCGATGGAATTGCTGGTCAACTTGCAGCCGGAAGGTGTCGGAATCAGAAGCTTTGGCGGGTGGAGTCCTCTTTCGTATCTCGTTTTTTTTGTAGCAGGCTTCCTGTCGGGCTTGGATTCAAGATGCAGAGAAGCGATGGAAAGATCCCGGTATGTTTCACTGGCGTTGGGGCTCTTGACAACCGGTTTGATGTTCTTCTTCCCTGTGGATACAGCTCCCCTTGGAGAGTTCGTATCCTATAGTCTGACGGAATTTTGCCGGTCCTTCAATTCATGGTTTTGGCTCGTGGCCCTGCTTGGCTTCGGGAGTAGATTTCTCAACTTCAACAACGGGATATTGAAATATGCCAGAGAAGCGGTATTGCCGTTTTACATTCTTCATCAAACGGTAATCGTCGTAATCGGTTTTTATATTGCCGATTGGGAAGCGCGCGTTGCGGTGAAATACCTCACGCTCAGCACCCTGTCATTTATTGTGATCATTGCCGCATATGACTTGTTGATCAAACGGGTCAAGGCATTGCGATTTTTATTTGGAATGAAAGTCGAAAAATGAGTTTATTTATGAGGCCAAGCAAAAGCCTCTGGAAATGGATCCAACGGCGGAGCCCGGAGAACAGGGCACGCTAGATAGCGGCGCCGCAAAGCTTTTATCGGCCGGGGACATGTTATCCAATGGAAACCGTACTATTTTATCAGGTCAACAGCGCCGAGCACAGACAGCAAGCGGGCGACCTGATTCGTGAGTATTTGGAATGGTTGAACCAGCTCGTACAGCGCGATTACGGCATTGAATTCGATGTCGAAGCCATGGTGGCATCCGATCTGTCGGACGCCGACAAGTTTCATCCGCCGGGCGGGCGTTTCTACCTTGTTAAGTACGGCGGCGATATCGCCGGGGTCGGTTGTTTGAAAAAACTTGAAGAAGGCGTGGGGGAAATCCAGCGCATGTATGTTCCGGCCTGCCTGAGAGGAAAGGGCATCGGGCGGGCTATCGTGAATCGTTTGATAGAAGATGCCCGCGCCGTCGGGTATCGCCGGCTGAAACTTGAGAGCTTGGAATTTCTGGCAGCGGCACATTCGCTATACCGGTCGGTAGGCTTTCACGAAATCGATCCATACGCCGATAACAGCATGAAATCGTACCAGGACGCGGAAAACCTTGATAAGTACTATTCGATTACTGTATTTATGGAGCTTGATCTTCAGCAGTCGGAATCAAAGAATGGAGGAGCTTAGCTATGAGGAGAATTTTACTCAAAATGCCCATACAAAGCCTCCGAAGGTCTGTACATCTTATCGGAGGCTTTGCAGGAAAATTTATTCGTTTAAATCGGCATGCAAAGAAGCATTAATCAGCTGCCGAATTAAATTAAGCCAGCATTTAGCATGCGGCATGATGACCGAGGATAGCAAATCAAGAGGAGGAGATTAACATCGGAAACGACGGCAACGGCAGTCTCCTGTTCCTGGACGGAGCCGGCCAAAAGCTTTTCCGGCTCAACACCCGCAATATGTCCCTGACATTGGTGGCCGCGGATCTGCCGATTGGCTATTCAACGGTCGGCGGATATCCTCCCGTTGAATTTCCCTGGCCCATGGCGGTCGGCTCCAATGGCGACATCTACCTGGCTACCATGAACCGCGGAATGATAAAATTACAGAAAAAATAGAGCGAAATGTTGTTCAAAATAATATCAGGCGGCCAAACCGGAGCCGACAGGGCAGCCCTGGACGCTGCCCTTAAATTTGATATGCCTTACGGCGGTTGGCTCCCCAAAGGCCGCCTGGCCGAAGACGGCCCTCTTGACGCCAAATACAGTCTCAAAGAGATGCCCACCGACAGCTACCCCGCCCGAACCGAACAGAATGTCGTTGATTCAGACGGCACGGTCATATTCTCGCATGGCAAGCCCACCGGCGGAACGGATTACACGCGGGAAATGGCCTTAAAACATGGTAAACAGCTGCTCGGTATCGATCTGAACCTGACCGCTTCCCATGATGCAGCCTCATTGATTGTGTCCTGGATTCAGTTGCGGCGGATAAAAATCTTAAATGTTGCCGGTCCCCGGGCCAGCGAAGATGCGGGCATATATAATGACGTGTTCCGGATCCTGGCTGTGGTCATACTAACGCAAAAGAAGGCGCAAGGTTCTTAGGCAGACAAAAAGAGAAGGAATAGGGATTTGAAGGGTCAAACCTGGGAACCGTCGACGTCATGTGGGAACCAGCAAGCAGCATCCGGGTCGAATAGGTTTGTCAATTCCGCAACGGACGACTTGAAGATTCACAGCGGGTTGCGCTGAAATAAAAAAAACACTTGACATTATCAAGTATTTTTGTTGATAATGGCAAATAATTTGAAAAACCCGCATTAAGGGCTCACTCAAAAATAACTTCACATTTTATACGCTGATGCATCTCTTGCGGCTGCGTTGCGAAAGCTCGGAATATCCAGATATTCCTGCGTTTTCGCGCCTTGCCGCAAGAGCGCCTCAACGCCTAAAACCGTGAATTAATTTTTTCATGAACCCCAAGGATCAAATCATGGCCTCAACTCACATCGGTCAACATGTCGAAGCCGTGCGCCGGTTCAGCCGCTTTTATACCAAGCAAATCGGACTGCTGCAGGAGAAAATATTGCGCAGCCCGTTTTCGCTGGCCGAAGCCAGGGTCATATATGAACTTGCCCACCATGAAAAGACAACCGCCACGGAACTTTCCAACGAGCTTGGTTTAGACGCCGGCTATTTAAGCCGCATCTTACGCGATTTCAATAAACGGGGTCTGATAGACAAGGGCCGCTCCGAAGCGGACGGGCGCAAAAAGTATTTACGCTTATCTGAAAACGGGCAAGCTGCATTTGCCGGGATTAACACCCGCTCCCGCAGAGAAATCGAAGCGAAATTGAGTAACCTGTCGCCGGCTGACCGGACCCGCCTGGTCCAGGCAATGCAAACGGTTGAAGATCTGCTTGGTGCCAAGACTGAAAACAAGGTGCCCTATATCCTGCGGACTCACCAGCCGGGCGACATGGGCTGGGTCGTTCACCGCCACGGCATCCTGTACGCCGAGGAATACGCCTGGGATGAGCAATTTGAGGCACTGGTGGCGGAAATTGTGACCGGTTTTATCCGAAACTACGATCCCAAAAGGGAGCGCTGCTGGATAGCGGAAATGGATGGCGATAGCGTCGGGTCGGTTTTTCTGGTCAAGCAATCAGATTCAACGGCCAAGCTACGCCTGCTGCTGGTTGAGCCAAAGGCCCGCGGGCTGGGTATCGGCAACCGCTTGGTGAATGAATGCCTGAAATTTGCCCGGCAGGTCGGTTACAGCCGGATCACGCTCTGGACCAACAGCATTTTGACGGCGGCGCGCCGCATCTATCAAAAGGCCGGCTTTCGGCTCACTGATGAACAACCCCACACAAGCTTCGGCCATGATTTGATCGCCGAGACATGGGAGTTAAAATTGTAGCAATTGATTTCAAATCGATTATCTCCTGGAAAGCTAATCAACTTATGAACTTACGCACTTATCAGCTTCCTATCTTCTCGACTTCCCGACTTCAGAACTTTTCACCTGTTCATCATTACAGCCTCAGTGCTTCCCGGTCTTCTAGTAATTCGCCAATCTTAATGATTGGGCGATAACCCTATAAATCCGAGACAAGATTGCCGTCTTTGCCGAATTTTAGCGGCCGCGCAGCTCCGATGATGCTGAGCCCTTTTGATTTTTTGGCCTCTGCCAGCATGGCCTGGGAAATATACATCTCCTCCAGATGCAGGGTGTCGCGGATATGGACGATGCGGGCATTTTGCGGTTCGACCAGTCCGATGGTGTTCAGCGCGGTGTCGATTACCTCGCGATCCGTGTTGAAATAAGGCGGTATCCGGACGGCTTCGGGGCAGGAGGATGTGACGGCATTCATGTAGGTTGCCCGGCGATCAATTTTATCAACCAGCCGTTTGGTGGTAAAGTCGGCATTGCCGACGGCAGTAGCGTTGCCCTCGGAGTCGGCCGTCAGATCCCGCACAAAGATACGCAGGACATCGATTTTAGTGTCGGGGCGGTGGTAGGAGATGACGGTGCGGCCGATCACATTCTGGTCCATGCCCGTGCCGCTGATTTCCTTGCCCATCCAGTCAACGATCAGCAGGTCAATGGGATCCAGGGGTATTTGCGGCAGCAGCAGCTTGGCTTTTTTGAGCAATTGCGGTTCTGTCTTCTCGATTTCTCCAGCCGGGATGGCGCGGATGATTTCCGTTTCGTCCCGCTGATTTTCAACCACGGCTACGCCGAACGCAATCGGACACTTTTCCAATATCACCCGGGCCACCGATGTTAATACGGGATAGTGACCCAGCCGCACAATAGCATTGTGATACAGGTCGGCCCCTTTTTGCTTGCCCAGTCCGATGGCCATGATCTTCGTCAAACCGCTTTCGATGTTGCCTTTAAAATCCGTGTGAGGTTTGACCCGGTTGAAGACGACGATGTGGTCGGCCTGGGAGGCGTAACGGTCCAGATATACCGGAATCCCGTCAGGGGTGGCCCCGATCTGGACCACCTGCATGGACGATTTGATGGGCACACCCATGTTCTCTTTGGTCACGCCGTAATGCTCTAAAATCTTTTTTTGTCCCGCGGGTGTGGCGCCGCCGTGGCTGCCCATGGCCGGGACAATGAAAGGTTTGGCGCCGATTTTTTTCAGCTCCCGCACGATTTCAGCCAGAATTACGGCCAGGTTGTTGATGCCGCGGCTACCGGCGGTAATGGCCACGGTTTGTCCCCGGGCAATTACTTTTTGAGGCTCGATCCGGCCCAGTTCAGAGCGGACTGCGGCTGGAATATCTTTGATGGGATTGGTTTTGAAATTTTGCCTGATTCTAATCATTTTCGGGTATTTCATGTATTTGCATCTCCTTTTCGAAGTCAACTTGCTGCCCGGACCATTTGATTTCTGCTTGACGGCAGAATAATAATGAACGTATAGTTGCGCAATTTTTCGAGCCGCCGGTGCCTATTGCCGTCCACCTGGGTTTTTAGCATAAAACAGATTTTAAAGGAACCATTAAATGATCTTGCCGAACGTACAAAAGTCACCCGACAAATGAGGATGGAGGAGCTTTCATGTACGATTTAATTACCTTCGGGGAAGCCATGATTCGATTGTCTCCGCCGGATTTTAAGCGACTGGAGCAGACCACCACGCTGGATCTGAACATCGGCGGCGCCGAATTAAACGTAGCCGTCGGCGTTTCGCGCCTCGGCCTGAAAAGCGCCTGGATATCCAAACTGCCCGACAACCCCCTGGGCCGGATGATTGCCAATAAAGCCCGCGAGCTGGGCGTGGATGTTTCTCCGGTTATCTGGGAAAAAGAGGGCAGGGCAGGGCTTTATTTTCTGGAATACGGAGCCACGCCGCGTTCCAGCTCGGTCGTTTATGACCGCGGCAATTCATCTTTTAGCAGCATCCAGCCGGGTGAGGTGGACTGGGATGAGATTTTTAAATTGGCCAAATATTTTCATCTGACCGGTATTACGCCGGCCGTCAGCCATTCAGCGGCTGCGGCAACCCTGGAGGCGCTCCGGAAGGCCAAAGCCTCGGGCTGCAAAGTAAGCCTGGATTTGAATTACCGCGCCAAGCTGTGGAGCTCCGCCGCAGCGAATCAAACCCTGGCGCCAATGATGGACTATGTGGATATTTTAATTACCACCAAAGGCGATACGCGCACCATCCTGGGTGTCGAAGCGGAAAATGATGAGACGCTGGCCGGGATTCTGCTCGATAAATACCCCATCGAAATGGTTGCCGTCAGCTACCGGGAAGGCGACTTCGTCCGGAACTGCCTGTATAGCGCGCTGGCCAGGACCCGGGAGAAAACCTTCACCAGCCGGACTTATGATATAGAAATCGTCGATCAGGTCGGGCGGGGGGATTCATTTGCAGCCGGATTTTTGTACGGCATTATTGTCGAGAATGATGTTCAAACGGGGCTGGATTATGGTGTCGCCTTCGCGGCGTTGAAGCACAGTTTTCCGGGAGACTTCAACTGGTGCACCCGGGAAGAAGTTGAGGCGCTGCTGGCAGGACCCCGACCGGGGGTACACCGATAGGTAATCCGGTACCGAAATGACGACGGGTTTTCGTGTTGTGGGGTGTAAGGATGATATCTAAAGATAAAGACAAGGTTAAAAATGAAATATTGCGCTGCGGGTTTGTGCCGATAATTCGAACCGACAATTCGCAGGCGGCTGTGCGGGTGGCCGGGGCGATACGTGACGGCGGGGCGCCGCTGCTTGAAATCACCATGACGGTGCCCGGTGCCCTGGATAGTATAAAAGAAATTGTCGACACTTTCGGCGATACGGTTCTGGTGGGCGCCGGCACCATCCTCGACTGTGAAACCGCCCGCATGGCTATTCTGGCCGGCGCCGACTTTATCGTCGCACCGATCCTGGATGCGGCGACCATTCGCCTGTGCCACCGCTATAGTAAAATCGTTATGCCCGGTGCGCTGACGCCAACCGAAATCCTTCAGGCCTGGGAACTGGGGGCCGATTTTGTCAAAGTCTTCCCGGCCGATGCCCTGGGCGGACCGGCGTATATAAAAGCCGTCAAAGCCCCGCTGCCGCAGGTTGACCTGATCCCCACCGGCGGCGTGGATATTGATACGGCGGTGGATTTTATCCGAGCCGGCGCAGCGGCGGTCGGTGTCGGCAGCGCGCTTATCGATAAACAAATTATTGCCGCAGGTGACTGGGGCCGGCTGACGCAGAAGACCGACGAATTTTTACAGACCATCCGTGCGGCGCGGAACGGGTGAGAAGACGGGATGCTAAGAAGTTGAGAAGGTTGGATGGTTAGAAGGTAAGAGGGTGTGAGGATAAGAAGCTGATAAGCTCGTGAGCAAAGGATGATTAAGGTCGATTATATTGCGTCCACGACTCCTCCGGTTAGCCCTTTCCCCCCGTCGACTTAATCAATCACTTACAATCATCCAATCATCCTAATAGCCAATAACTATTAACTATCACTTACACCGGCTGGAGACGGATCGCATGAAGGCCCTGGTACTGGAAGAATATAACCGGCTGACTTACAAAGAAGTGCCCGATCCGCAGGTCGGGCCGGATGATGTGCTGATCCGGGTTAAAGCCGCCGGAATTTGCGGCAGCGATGTGCACGGCATGGACGGCAGCACCGGCCGGCGTATACCGCCGCTGATTATGGGGCACGAGGCCTCGGGGGTTATAGCGGACGCGGGTTCAAATGCCGGAAAATCCAAGCCGGGTCAGCGCGTTACGTTCGATTCCACGGTTTATTGCGGCGTATGCTTTTACTGCCGCCGGGGTGCTATCAATTTGTGCGACCAGCGCCGCGTGCTGGGTGTAGCGTGTGCTGATTACCGTCAAAACGGCACCTTTGCCGAATACGTGGCCGTGCCCCGGCATATCGTCTACCCCCTGCCTGATAAGATCACCTTCGAGCAAAGCGCCATGGTGGAGCCATGTTCCGTGGCATTCCACGCAGTGGCGATTACCCCTCTGTCCTTAAATGATACGGCGGTTGTCGTGGGCGCTGGTATCATCGGGCTGCTGGTAATTCAGACCCTGCGAACTTCCGGCTGCGGCCAAATTATCGCCGTCGATCTCGAGCCGGAAAGACTGGCGCTGGCACGGCAGCTGGGCGCAGACCGGGGCTTGAATCCTGGTGAGGAAGATGCCCTGTCCGTGATTAAAAAAATAACCGGCCAGCGGGGCGCCGACGCGGCGTTCGACGCGGTCGGGCTGAATGCTTCCTTGAAGACCGCCCTGGGAAGCCTGCGCAAAGGCGGTGCACTGACCTTAATCGGCAATTTAAAACCTCAAGTCGAACTGGCGCTTCAAACCGTGGTAACCGGAGAAATCACCCTGAGGGGTTCATGTGCGTCCCGTGGTGATTACCCGGCCTGTCTGGATATGATTGCCCGGGGTGCCATTCTGGTCGATCCGTTGATCAGCGCTACAGCCCCGCTTGCAGACGGCGCGCAGTGGTTTCGACGGTTATATGCGAAAGAGCCCGGCTTGATTAAGGTTATACTCAATCCCTGAAAAGTAAGTAATGGTTCAGCGTTCAGGGTTCAAGGTTCAGCGTTCAGAGGTTCGAGTCTCATGTCCATAGGCGTTCAAATAAGATCAACCGGCTATTCAGAAAATGCCAGAAATATTGGACGTGGGAGCGGCTTTTAGCCGCGATTTGAATCGGACTGCGCTCTTTTAATTCGCGGTTGAAAACCGCTCCCACACCATCTTTGATCTTTTTGAGGTTCCAATGAAATTTATCGTCCTCACCTTTTCTAAAAATGAGGAGTTTAGTAATGAAAAAAGATATATTCGACCTCACCGGTAAAGTGGCCGTCGTCACCGGTGCCAGTCGGGGGCTTGGCCAGTATTTCAGCCGCGCCCTGGCCCGGGCCGGCGCCGATCTGGTAATCACCAGCCGGCAGCTGGAATACCTGGATGCCTTTAGACAGGAGATCGAATCCCTGGGGCGCCGGGCGCTGCCGCTGCCGCTTGATGTGCGGGACTATGACAGTATCCAGCAGATGGTTGAAAAGGCCGGCCGGCACTACGGCCAAATCGACATCCTGGTAAACAATGCCGGCTGCAATGTTCGCAAAGCCGGCCTTGAGGTAACCTGGGATGACTGGAATCTGGTGCTGAACACCAATTTGCGGGGCACATTTTTCGTGGCCCAGGCGGTGGCCAAAAAAATGATTCCACGTCAATACGGTCGAATCATCAATATCGGCTCCGTAACTAGTGTGTTCGGTTATGCCGGTCTGGCGCCATACTGCGCCAGCCGGGGAGGCGTCAAGCAGTTGACCATGTCGCTGGCCGATGATTGGGGTAAATTCGGGATTACCGTTAATTGCCTGGCGCCGGGTTGGTTCAAGACCGAGCAGACCAGGGCGATGTATGAGAATAAAGACTGGGTCGATTATCTGACCGATCGCATACCCTTGAAAAGGCCCGGCACCCCCCATGATCTTGATGGAGCGGTGGTCTTTCTGGCCTCCGATGCGGCCGAGTATCTAACCGGACAGACCATCCTGATAGACGGCGGTATAACGACCGGTTCCACCCGGGCAATGCCGGCAGTAAAAGCCTGACCGAATCCAGGAAAATCCAGCTTTAAACCGGAGCCAGGCACCAAAAACGTTTCGTATTCGATCAAGCCGGCAGTCTCCTTCGGCCGGCGGCGGTGCCGACACCTGCAATCATTTGACACTCTCCGCACTCGGCAACATCGACCGCAAGTTGTCGATACGGCGCCGCTAAACGCTTAAAGGATTTCACTTGACAACAAGAGTTGGTTGCTAATATCTAAGTCTTCATATTTGATTATCTTTTTCGCCGATAGATGCACCTGCAGACATATTGGAGGGAATTTTTTTCAAAACGTTATCGATCGGAGGTTTTGCACCACCTTAAAGATTCTTAACCGGTCCGTGATCGATGTCAACCAGCAACTAAAACAACAAATTAAAAAGGAGGAAGTTATGAAATCTAAGAATTTGGCTTTTGCGGCGGTAATCTTTGCATTCATATTTGCCCTTGGCTTGACCGCCGCTTCGGCTGCGGATTACCCCAGCCGGCCGATCACATTGATCTGTCCCTGGGGTGCCGGCGGTGGCACGGATGCGGTATCGCGAATCATTGCCACCCTGCTCAAAAAAAACCTGGGTGTGCCGGTCAACGTCGTCAACCGCACCGGCGGCAGCGGGGCTGTGGGGCATACGGCCATGGCGACGGCTAAACCCGACGGCTATACCATCGGTATGCCGACAGTTGAAATCACCATGATGCACTGGATGGGGCTGACCCAGGTGACATACAAAGACCTGACTCCCGTGGCCATGGTGAACTTTGATCCGGCCGGCATCAACGTGCTTGCGGATTCGGACTGGAAAACCTACAAAGAACTTGAGGACTACGTGCGCAACAACCCCGGCAAACTGAAGGACTCCGGCACCGGCCAGGGCGGAATCTGGCATCTGGCCATGGCCGGCTGGATGAATGCCATCGGGCTGTCCCCGGAAGCGATCAAATGGATTCCCAGCAAAGGCGCCGCCCCGGCCCTGCAGGATCTCATGGCCCACGGCATCGATATGAGCACCTGCTCGCTGCCCGAGGCTGCGACCTTGATTGACGCCGGAAAAGTCAGACCCCTGGCGATCATGGCTGATGAAAAGGATCCGAAGTTTCCGGAAGTCCCGACCCTCAAAGAACTTGGGATCGATTGGACCTGTGGTGCCTGGCGCGGGATTGCCGCTCCCAAGGGAACGCCCCCGGAAATAGTGGCCGTGCTTGAAAAGGCCGTTGAAAAAGTCGTTAAAAGCGATGATTTTATTAAATTTATGAAAAACCGCGGCTTTGGCATTTACTGGCTGAATTCGGCTGACTTTGCCAAGGCGATCGCTAAGGCCGACGAGGACAACGGCAAAATCATGAAGGCGGCCGGCATCGTCAAATAAGAAAAAAAGCACGAGGAATCAACCATGCGAACGAGTAACACGGCCATCGGCCTGGTCTTAATTGTTTTTGCCTCTGCCGTACTGATCCACGTCCAGGGATTTCCGACTCTGGAAAACGGCTACCCGGGTCCGTCGCTGTTTCCGGAGGTCCTGGCCGTGTTATTCATTTTTTGTGGAATCGGGTTAATCATCCAGGGAGTCCGCCAACGAGAAAAAATCCTGAAATTCGACCTGGGAAACATTACCCTATCGGGGTGGCTGAACATTGTTTTTGTGCTGGGTACGATATTCTGCTACATATTTTTCGCCGAATATATAGGGTTTCTAATCTTCTCCTTTGTGATTCTTATGATTCTGATGAAATGGTTGAAAGTGAAAATACTGCCGAGTTTGGCCATGTCGATCATTGTGACCCTGTCCATTTATATCTTATTTGCAAAAGTTCTGCTTGTACCCCTGCCGTGGGGCCTCTGGGGCTGGTAAAAAAATGGAACATATCCTGACCGCAATTTCTCTCATCGTACAGCCATATGTGCTGATGATAATTGGTATTTCCGCAATCTATGGGCTGTTTGTCGGCGCTATTCCCGGCCTTACGGCGACCATGGCAACTGCGCTGCTGGTGCCGGTTACTTTTTTTATGGACCCGGTTCCGGCGCTGGCGGCTATTGTTACCATGGAAGCCATGGCCATTTTTGCCGGTGATATTCCGGGCGCATTGGTGCGAATTCCCGGCACCCCCTCCTCGGCGGCCTATGTCGATGAATCCTACGCCTTCACTCAGAAGGGTCAGGCCGGCTACGTGCTGGGGGTGGATGTCACGGTGGCGGCCATTGGCGGCATGATTGGTTCGATTATCCTGATTTTGCTGGCCCCGAGGCTGGCCGAAGTGGCGATGCAGTTCACGTCGTTTGAATATTTCTGGCTGGCCTGCATCGGTTTGAGCTGTTCCGTTCTGGTGACCAAAGGCTCCCTGCTGAAGGGCCTGGTTTCCTTGCTGATCGGGCTGATGATGACCACGGTCGGGGTGGACATTACGCTGGGATATCCGCGGTTTACGTTTGGAATTACGGATTTTTTAAACGGTTTTACATTTATCCCGGCGATGATCGGCATGTTCGGCATTTCCGAGGTTATGCGCAATGTCTCCTCGGAGGACTGTAATTATACGGCCACCGGGGTTCAAACGAAAAAGATGTTTACGGGTGTTTTTAAAACGATTCGAAAGTACAAGTTCAACGTGGTCCGCTCCGGACTGATCGGCACCTTTGTAGGTATTTTACCCGGTGCCGGTGCGGACATCGCGGCCTGGATCGCCTATGCGGTCAGCAAAAAATTTTCCAAAGAACCGGAAAAATACGGTACCGGGCACATCGAGGGTATCGTTGACGCCGGTACGGCCAACAATGCCGGCTTGGGCGGTGCCTGGGTGCCGGCCCTGGTCTTCGGCATCCCGGGTGACTCCATTACCGCCATCGTGATTGGGGTCCTGTTCATGAAGGGGCTGCGGCCGGGCCCGATGATCTTTCAGCGGACTCCCGAGATTCTGTATGCCGTGTATATCACCTTTATCCTGGCCAACCTCATTTTAATTCCATTTGGCGTCATGGCCATCAAGACCGGCAGCCAGATGCTGCGAGTACCTCGCAATATGTTGATGCCGGCGATCCTGATGTTTTGTATCGTCGGGTCCTTTGCCATCAACAATACCACTTTTGACGTCGGCGTCATGCTGGCCTGCGGGATATTGGCCTACTTTATGGAGGCCAATGATATACCGGTTGCACCGGCGATTCTGGGGATCGTGCTGGGCAACCTCCTGGAAGACAGCTTTATGGTTTCCATGATAAAAAGCGACTGGGACCTAACTGTGTTCTTCCATCGCCCTGTGAGCGCCGTGCTCGGCATCATAACCGTGATTTTGTGGAGCGGTCCTTTCATCGCTGTGTTTCGCAAGTGGCGGTTGGATACCAAAAACAACCCAGCGAAAAATGAGGAATGCCGACCCGGTTTTAAAGATGTTGTTTAGAGCCGGATACCCCGCCAGAGCATATTCCCCCCGATGGAGTTGAAAAGCCAATTTTAAGCTATTGGCTGCTATATATTTTGTGGGACCTAATTCGGACGAGTTGTATCCAAAAAAGAGACTAATCACGAAAACACGAAAGGACGAAAACACGGAAAAGAGACGAGATAAATTTCGTGTTTTTCTAGATTTCGTGTTTTCGTGTTAAAAAAAATATAAAACGAAAACAAATTACAAATAAGACTATACTAAGCGTCTAAAGAGAGGATCACCAAAAATGACCGCACCCCGCCCACTCACGATACGTCTTCACAATTCCGACAACGTAGTTGTCGCCCGCGTTGATATTCCGGCCGGAACCAAAGTCCCGGAGGAGCAGATCGTCAGCCGTGAGCCGATTTCCTTCGGCCACAAAGTTGCCGCGTCCCCCATAAAATCAGGCGAGGCCGTAAAAAAATACGGTCAGATTATCGGGTTTGCCTCAAAGGATATCCAACCCGGAGCGCACGTTCACACCCACAACGTCGGGATGAAAGCCTTCGACCGTGATTACGCCATCGGTGCCGATGCTGATTTATCGCCCGAATATGAGGCGATGCCGGCGACATTCTGAGGGAATTGTCAGAGCGGACGGCCGGGTTGCCACCCGCAATTACATCGGTATTATCAGCACAGTGAATTGCTCGGCCTCGGTGAGCCGGTTTATCGCCGATGCCTTCAAGGGGGATGCACTGGCTGAATTTCCCAATGTGGACGGAGTTGTCTCCCATCTGCCATGGCATGGGCTGCGCCTGTTCCAACGACCAGGAAGGATTCGAAATGCTGCTGAACGTTTTAGCCGGCTATATCCGCAATCCCAATTACGGTGCCATCCTGGTCGTCGGCCTGGGATGCGAAGTCATGCAGATCGATACTTTGTTTCAGCGCAGGGACCTGCAGCAGAACGCGCTGCTGCAGACCATGACCATCCAGGGAACCGGCGGTACCCGAAAAACCGTGCAGCAAGGTATCGAGCGGGTGCGCGCCATGCTGCCCGTTGTCGATCAGGATCGAGCGCACACCGGTCTCAGCCGGCCAGCTCATCCTGGGCCTCCAATGCGGCGGTTCCGACGGTTACTCCGGACATTACCGCCAACCCGTCGCTGGGCGCGGCGGTTGATCTGCTCGTGCGGCATGGGGGGGCCGCCGTTCTGGGTGAAACCCCGGAGATTTACGGCGCAGAACATCTTCTCACCCGCCGCGCCGTCTCCCGCGAAGTTGGCGAAAAGCTGATCGACCGCATTCACTGGTGGGAGAATTACACTGCCGAAAAATAATGCCGAAATGGACAACAATCCTTCACCCGGCAACAAAGCCGGCGGCCTGACCACCATTCTGGAAAAATCCCTCGGCGCGGTGGCCAAAGGCGGAACCGGCAACCTGGTGGATGTGCTGCAATACGGCCAGCCCATAACCGGCAAGGGACTGATGTTTATGGATACGCCCGGCTACGACCCGGTCTCGTTGACCGGAATGGTTGCCGGGGGCGCCAATATCATCTGCTTTACGACCGGCCGCGGTTCGGTTTACGGCTGCAAGCCGATCCCGAGCATCAAACTGGCAACCAACACTGCAATGTTTCGCCGCATGGATGATGACATGGACATCAATTGCGGGGAAACCATGGACGGCTTGACAACCGTGGAAGAGATGGGCCGGCGTATTTTCGAATTCATTCTGGATGTTGCCTCGGGACGCAAGACCAAAAGCGAATTGAACGGTATCGGCGAAGACGAATTTGTACCCTGGAACATCGGCGCCGTGATGTAGTATTTCCCCCTATGAATTGGCCTGAAAAAGGATTGGCCTGGGGGGAAGGCGTGTCCCTTTCAATCAGATGTAATTCGCACGAATCAGGCGTCATTATTGATTAGATGAAAAACGTGCAATCCAGGAGAAAGCTTCCATGAAAATACTCAGTGTTGATGTCGGTACTACCGCTATGAAAATGGGGGTGTTTGAGGATATCAACGGCGGTCTTGACCTGCTCAGGCAATTCTACCAGGAGTATTCGATCAATACTTACAATGACGGGCTGTTCAGTGATATCGAGCAGGAAAAATGGCAGCAGGCGTTTGCGGCGGGGTGCAGGGAAATGTCAGATTTTATGCCCCAAATCGATGTCATTGCCCTTTCCGGCACGACACCGGGACTGACGGCCATGGATCAGGAGGGCAATGCGCTTTATCCGGCCATTCTCATGCTGGACCAGCGTTCCCGGACCCAGGCCCAGCAGATCATCGACCGGATCGGTCTGGAAACACTGCTCAAGTGCAACCGCCAACATGCCGGTGGCCGGCGGCTGTTCGCTGGCCAGCATTCTCTGGCTCAAAGACAATCTGCCCGGGGTGTTTAAAAAGACGCACGTTTTCGGCCATTCCAACACCTTCATGGCCCGCTGGCTGTCCGACAAATTTGCCATGGACCCCTCATCGGCCTCGCTGACGGCGATGTACCGTACCGCCGAGAATGATATGACCTGGGATAATGAAATCCTGGATGCGTTTGATCTGTCGGCCGCCTGTTTGCCGGAGTTGATGCCGGCCTACCACAGCACGGGCAAGCTGCGCACGAGTCTTGCCGCAGAGTTTGGCTTCAAGAAGGAGCCGCCGGTATTGATCGGCGGCAATGACGCCGTGCTGGCAGCATATTCGGTGGGCATCCGGCAGCCGGGCGAAATCTTCAACATCAACGGCACCTGCGAAATTTCCATGGTCTGTCTTTCCAAATGTTTTGCCTCCCGCAATTATAACATCCGCACCCACGTCCTGCCGGAGCGGTGGTTTTCCTTTTATGTGATGAATGCAGGCGGCAAGGCCTTCGAGTGGTTTAAAAATCTTTTCTGCAGCGAGATGAGCGAAGAAAAATTCTTCAGCGATTTTATCCCGCATACTATTGAGAAGTGGTTGAACCGGGAAAGCGGTGTGGCTTATATGCCATATCTGATGGGTTCCAGGTATTCTCTGGCACCGCTGAAAGCCGAATTTCGCGGGCTGACCCAGGAGACTTCCCGCGAAGAACTGCTGGCCGCGCTGGTTCGGGGCCTTTGTGAGTATCAACGGGAGAATCTGAAGGAAGTTTCCCTTGAAATGCCCCTGGCCGATGAGATCATAGTCTCCGGCGGGGCGGTCAATGAGGCGCTGATCCGTGCTAAAACCAAATGGATGCGCAACTGCAGCTACCGATTTGAGACCGAATCCTCGTTGAAGGGAGCAGCCATGTTGGGGCGGAAGTATTTAGTGGGTGGTTGACTTTGATTTCACCCGGAATAATGGAATAGTGGAATTGTTATTTGGACCGCGGACCCATTGCCCTGGTGGAAGACGGCGATATCATATCCATCGATATTCCCGCCCGCACCCTGAATATCGTCGGACCTAAAGACGGCCGCCTTAATTCAAATGAGGTCCAAGCCCTGCTGGCCGAGCGCAAAAAGAGTTGGACCCCTGTCGTCCGGCAGCATCCCCCCGGGATCCTTAAACGATATACCTCCCAGGCGGCATCGGCCATTAAAGGGGCGTATCTGGAAACTCAACGAACTCAATAAACGCTGTAAACTCGCCCGATGTTTCCAAGCTCACCATATCGACTTACGCTGCTGGTCTGCCTGGCGGAAATATTCGGCCTGGCTTCCATTGCCGTCTTTCCGGCGCTGCTGCCGACGTTCAAGGCGGAATGGCAGTTGAGCAACACGGCCGCCGGCTGGATCAGCGCGGCCTATTATGCGGGCTACATGATTCTGGTGCCGGTGCTGACCAGCATCACCGACCGGATTGATGCCCGCCGGATTATGGGATTGGGAGCATTATTCGCTGCCATGTCGGCCGCTGGCTATGCTTATCTGGCCCAGGGATTTTGGTCGGCCCTTGTACTGCGGCTTCTCTCCGGGGTAAGCTTGGCCGGAATTTACATGCCCGGGCTCAAGGTGGTCGGCGATCACACCGAAGGGGAGGGGACGCTGCAGTCCCGGTTTGTTTCTTTTTACACCGCAAGCTTCAGCATCGGCGCCAGCCTTTCGTATCTGCTGGCCGGTGAAATCAATGTGCGGGCCGGGTGGCGCTGGGCTTTTATGGCATCTGCCATAAGTGCCGTCGGCGCACTGGTAATTGTCATTTTGTATGTGCCCCCGGCGCGGGTGCGCAGTGCTGAAAAGAACGGCGCCCTGCTCGCGGATTTCAAAATTGTTTTGCGATCCAAGGCGGCCATGGCTTATGTTCTGGCATACGCCGCCCACATGTGGGAACTTTTTGCGCTGCGAACCTGGATTGTGGCTTTCCTGGCCTTCAGCATTCAGCTGCAGCCGGCCGGCGCCTTTACCTGGCGTCCGACCCAGATCGCCTTTATTGTCAGTCTGATCGGGCTTCCGGCCAGCATCGGCGGCAATGAGTTGTCCCGTATCTTCGGCCGCAGAAAAGTTATAACGGTCGTGATGATCGTATCCGCGGCATTGGGAACGATCCTTGGTTTCAGCGCAGCCTTGCCGTACTTACTGGTGGCCTTCATGGCGATCTTGTACGGCATCACCATTATTGGTGATTCAGCGTCGCTGACTGCCGGAGTTGTCGCCGTCGCCCCTGCGGGCTATCGGGGCACGACCCTGGCCGTTCACTCCACCTTCGGATTTTGTTCAGCCTTTCTCAGCCCTCTGGCTGTCGGCGTCGTGCTCGACTTTTTCGGCGGCAACCGCCTGGCCTGGGGTATGGGCTTTGTCTGTATGGCCGCCGGCAGTTTGCTGGGGCCGGTGTTTTTAGCGCGGCTTAAGTCCGATACGAATGGGAAGAAAGATATAATTTAGATATAAACTAAGGAATCCGGGTGTTAAAAAAGCACATAGCAGTTAGCAAAATATTCACTTTATTAAAAAATGGCTGTATGAACTAGAATTTTGGTGGTTTCGAATTAATTGCGATAGAAGACGCATATCCCCCGTTTCACCGCCAGTATGCGATATAACAATATATTGTGCCGGACCACTGGCTCTAAAAATCATAACCCGTATATTTTTTTTCATACAATTTCCATATTTCCATAATTTCAGGGTTAGGCATGCAAACTTTTAGACAAACCAAGATTTGTTTTATTAGCTGATGCAATATGCAATCAGACTCCTCGAAGACTGTGGGGTGCATATTGGACTGGGGCAGGGATGACCTTGAGGGCTGATCGAAGGAACAAAATCCCTTCTGTCAAATAAAGAAATATCCTGAAAAACGCACAGAAAAGTATATTCCACCGGAAAACGATTTTTGGAAAGTCTTTAATTAAGCATAAGGCGACAGCCATGAACGGGTCCAGGGCCGTTAGATGCTTATCTCTTTATTGCATCTTGCCGGTTGAAGAATCGAGATATTCGGCTTCAAACTGTCCGATCTGGATTTTCCCAACAGTAAAGTTATGTTTTGAAGCCGAAGGCCGGAGTCCAATTTTGTATTATCGTCTGTAATAGGATAGGACTTTTGTAATTGATGAGGCCATTGCCTCTGAATGCTGGGAAGTGAAACCTTCGTTCCAAACGATATAAATTGTTTCTCTGCAATGTTTTTCTGCCACCGGGCACAAGCCTTCTTCGAATCTATATTCCCCCCAAACTCCACTGAGGGGGAATCCGGATTTTCCAAACGTCATTCGATCACGCAAAACTTTATATAAGTAAAGAGGCCGATCTAAATAGCCACAATGTGCAGGGAGACCCTCCGCATTGAGAGCTTTTACAATGTCTGAAATTGGTACTCGAAACACTTGAGGATCAAGCCGGAACGTATAAGCATAGTAACTACAAAAGCCTCCGTCAACAATGCGCTGCGGATATACCCCTATTTCGCTGCCAATTAATGCCGAGAGCAAGTTTGCGGAGCTACTTCTATCGACTACCACCTTATCAAGTTTGGGTAATTGTGCGAGGCCCACAGCAGCTTGGAGCTCAGTCATATGGTAGTTCGGAGCAAGAAAGAGGTGATCGCGCCACTCGTCACGCGGCCATCCCTTGTCAGCACACAGCCGAAGTTCGCGTCCAAAGGCCTTATCCTTTCTGGCTATGACGAGACCGCCGTCTCCCGTTGTAATGTGTTTAGATTGCTGGAGGCTAAAACATCCAAGGTCCCCTATGGTCCCTACAATTCTATTCTGATATTTAGCGAGAAAGGCTTGGGCACAGTCCTCAATCACGGCAATTTTATGCCTGTGTGCGATGTCCATTATTGGATCCATGTCACAAGGAGCTCCAAAAATATGGGTAACGATTATCGCTTTCGTTCGTGGGGTGATACGATCTTCAATGAGTCGTGGGGACATGGTAAAAGTTTCTTCGTCAATGTCTACAAATACTGGGATATTTGCCTGGTATAGGACTGGAATTACGGTTCCCATGTCGGTGATGGGGGAAGCCAGTATTTCATCCCCCGGCTCGGTGTTGAGAGAGATCAATGCCGCGTGTATTGCAGCGGTGCCGCTGCTTGTGGCTATAGTAAATGGAACACCGAATTTCTTGGCGAAATTTGCTTCAAATTGACGAACTTTAGTGCCATATATATACGCGAGGGTTCCAGAGTCCAGCACCTCTTTGACGGCCTCCAACTCTTCTTCTCCTATGGTTCTCCCTGAGCGGTTTTTGTGGGTTGGCAATGGCCCCTTTATGGCCTTCTCTCCACCAAAGATCGCTAACTGCTCTTGTCTGTTTTGCATCTTACCTCCCATGCACAGTAAAATACTTTTGTTTTTCGTTAAAAAAGTCTAATGCAAAAACTGAATTATCAGTACCACAATGAGTATATTTTAATCCATTATTTAAGACCCGAAAGGGCTATGCCGCGTATCATATACTTCTGCGAGATTATATACGCGATTAACATGGGGCCAGTGGAGAGCACGGTGGCCGCCATTAAGGGTCCATAGTTTATATTTCCATAAGGATCCTTGAACAGGGCGAGCCCCACGGGGATCGTTCGCATGTTAGGTGAGTTTATTACGATTACTGGCCAAAGAAAATCGTTCCAACACTCCAGAAAAAGGATCATTGCCACTGTTGCTATGATGGTCTTGACCAGCGGGGCGATGATGGTCAAAACGATACGAATTTCTCCCGCACCATCCATCCGCGCTGCCTCGATTAGATCCACGGGAATTGCTTTAATCCCCTGCCGGAGCATAAATACGCCGAAAGCGCTGGCGAAGTTCGGGGCCAAGATCCCTTGATAGGTATCCACCCAGCCGATTTTTGATAGCAAAACATACAAGGCAACGGATGTAACTTGGACCGGCACCATAAGCGTTCCCAAAATTAGGATAAAAAAGAAGTTTTGCAGAGGAAAGCGATAAACGGCGAACGCATACCCAGCGAATAATCCGAACAGGAGTGAACAGGTGACGGAGACAAAAGCAACGACGAAGCTGTTCCAGTAGTAGGTCAGCCATGGAGCCTTTTCATAAGCTTCAATGAAGTGATGAATTGTCAGATGGGTTGGAATCCACTTGGGTGGAAAGGAGATGATGTCCTGCGCAGGACTGAAGGCGGTAATCAGCATCCAATAAAATGGACAGATCATCAGCACCGCCACGATACTAGCGATAAGGTAGAAATTCAAATTCCTAAGGCCCTTTACAATTGAACTCACCATGTCCTTAACCCCTCAATATGTGACTTCAAAGCGCTTAGAGTAAACGTGTTGCAACATCGTGATTACCAATATAAAAATGAAGAGGACCATAGCCTCGGCTGCAGCTAGGCCGAAGTTGAAACGCTGAAACGCCTGCCGGTACAACTCCAAAACGACTACGTTGGTTGAATTGGCAGGACCCCCTCCAGTCAATACAAAGACCTGATCGAAGACCTGGAAAGCGAGAATACTGTTATAGATCAAAATAAACGTTGTCGTGGGAGCTAAAAGCGGTACTGTGACGTGCCAAAAGCGCTGAAAGGCGCCGGCCCCATCGATGGTGGCTGCTTCGTAAAACTGTGCCGGGATGGCCTGAAGCCCAGCTAGGTAGATAATCATATTGTAGCCCAGGGTTTTCCAGATGCTAAAAATGATGATGGAAGTGAGCGCCGTATGGCTGGACATCAGCCAGGACTGAGGCTCAATATGCAACAGACGAAGGACGACATTAAAAAGTCCGAACTGGGGATTATATAGCCACCACCAGACCATTGCGGCGGCTACCGTGCTTGTTACCATGGGTGAGAAATAGATCGCCTTAAAGACAGACTGGAACCGGAACTTGGAGTTGAAAATGACGGCCAACAATAGCCCGAGGGTGGCCGAGGTGGGGACGATGGCCGCGACGTACACCAAGGTGTTTAATGTTGCCCCGCGGAAGATCTCATCCGTGAGAAGAGATCGAAAGTTATCTAACCCGATGAAGGTAAATTGTCTCCGAAGCAATTCAACTTTGTAAAAGCTGTAGAGCAGGGTCTGGATGGAGGGGACTACCCGAAACAGACCGAAGAACAAAATGACAGGCGCGATAAAAAGGTAGGCATGGAAAATGCGTCTTGAGCGGAGGGTGGCCAAAGTATGCGCCACTGATTGTTTATGCTTACCCAATTTCTTTGTACTCCCGGGTTTCGAGTTTCAAAGAGCTGCCCCAGGGGAACCTCCCTGGGGCAGCAGCCAGTCTATTTAGCGGCGTCAGCGATAGCTTTGTTGCCCAGTCGTTCCGCATCAGCGAGTGCCTCATCAACGGAAGCCTCGTGATGCCAAACTTTCTGGATGGCAGAACCGAGTGCATCAAAGATGCCATTGAGTCCGAGGTTATTTGGATAAGATATCCCGCAAAGGTAGAGAGGCTTTAGGCTTTGATCGTATGGATCGGACCTGAAGGGCTCCTTATCCCAGTTTTCCATGTACAGGGGTGTTGCATCATACTTTTTGGCTAGTTCGTAGTCCTTCTGTGGGCTGTTTAGCCATTCAAGGGCCTTCCAGGCCAGCTCTTTATTTGTGGCCTGCCTCGGCACAACATACATCCAGGCGCCCATAAGAGTCACATGCTTATCTCCAGCGTGGGGTACGGGCGGTAAAGCTACCCCCCACTTCAGATCTGGAGCATCTCTGGGCTGTTGAGCCTTGATGCTCACGGTCTCGCTGATTTGCATGGAGGCGATACCGCTGATAAAGGCGGCGCGGGGATCCGGAAAGTTCAGGCTCGTTGATCCGTCCACGTCCAACATGTCCAAAATGAGTTGAAGCGCGGATTTACCGGCCGCATTGTTATACATCGTTTTGCCTCCGCGCAGAGCCAACGGATCGTTGACCAATGCAGCGCCTGCCCCATAAATGGCCCACCAGTGCTTGTGAACGATCCCATGGGGATGCCCTACATGCCGGATGGCATACCCCACCCGCGTAATGTTGCCTTGACTGTCTCTTTTGGTCAATTTCTTGGCATATTCACGAAATTCAGCCCAGGTTACAGGCGGCCTTTCGGGATCCAGTCCGGCCTCTTCAAAATGCGCCTTATTCCAAGTCAAGCCATAGATCTCAAGGCCGAACTGGGGATAGCCCCACATTAGGCCATTGCCGTAATCCGAAAGCGTCCTGACCTCTGGAGCGGTAGCCGCAAGCCAGGCCTTGGCTTTTGCCTCGGATACCGGCTCTAACATATCCTCCTTCAGAAATCCAGGAATCCAGGACCTGTCAACGAGCAGGATATCGCCTGTTTTCCCTGCCGCCGCACTCGCAAAAAGCTTCTGAATCATCGTGTCATAGTCCAATCCCACCAGCTGCACTTTACAGTTGTTTTTAGCCTCAAACTCGGCAAACAAGGTCTTGTCCTTGTATGAGGCAGTTCCCGGAGCGATGTCTCCTTCGGGATACCACAGGGAAATGGTAGTGGGGCCCGCACTGGCTATCGTTACGAGGGCGAATAAAAAGATGATAGCCAATGTTAAGCACATAGTCTTATGATTTTTCATCGAAAAGTACCTCCTTTTCAGCCAAGGTTGGCAAGAAAAATTGATTTTATTTGACGGCCCTTGTTTGAGCCATCCCCATACACACCATTATTTCCTGGTCAATGATTCATCAGGTCAAGTTTATATTGGGAGATCCTTTTAGTAAATTCTTTGAACTGTATTCATTATCAGGCAATCTTCTTAATGCGATCCCGACGGATCAAGCCTGGCACTTTGAGCGAAACGGTATTCAACGGGCTCTTGTACCAAAATTATCGCAATGTATACATAACTAGTGTGATATCATGTTCTGATAATCATTTTTATTAATCCCCTAAAAAATTATTGTCAATACAAAATTTATATAATTTTGTATTCATTTTATGCTTGCTTTTTAATACAATAGCTTTTATTCTTTTTTGCATTGGCATAATAGGTTATTGTTGCACCTTTAAGAATTATAGGTATTCTTAAATATAGATTATAGACTGGCCGACTATTGGTATGAGAGGAACAACTATTACTGGTCACTCAGCCTGGATAGCATGACTTATCGGAGGCACCATAAATGGCAAAAGTTGTGTTGAAAAGTCTTACTAAAAAATACGGCAATGTTGTGGCAGTAAACAATGTCAATCTTGAGATTTCAGACCGGGAGTTTGTTGTGCTGGTTGGACCTTCCGGCTGTGGCAAAACAACAACCCTGCGGATGATGGCCGGGTTGGAGGAAATCACGGAAGGGGATATCTATATCGGGGATCAACGGGTCAATGATTTGGTATCAAAAAACCGCAACATCGCCATGGTGTTTCAAAGCTATGCTCTCTATCCTCATATGAATGTTTTCGATAATATGGCCTTTGGGCTAAAAATGCGCAAGGTGCCAAGGAAAGAGCGGATAAAGTTGGTCCGGGATGCGGCAGACATTTTAGGGGTTCAGGACTTGTTGGACCGCAAACCCAAACAGCTCTCGGGCGGCCAAAGGCAGCGTGTTGCTTTAGGACGAGCGATTGTTCGTAATCCGGAAGTGTTTCTGTTTGACGAACCTCTGAGCAACTTGGATGCAAAACTTCGGGTGCAGATGCGAACTGAGTTGGTCAAGTTGCACAAGCGACTGAAATCAACTTCAGTCTATGTTACCCATGATCAAGTAGAGGCCATGACCATGGGAGATCGTATCGTGGTGATGAAGGACGGCCTGGTCCAACAGGTAGGTGCTCCCTTAGAGCTTTACAACAAACCTGCTAATCTATTTGTTGCCGGTTTTATTGGCAGCCCGGTTATTAACCTTCTGCCGTGCCGGATGGTAAGGGAAAATTCCCTGGTGTACCTAGAAACCAGCGGTTTTAAACTACAGCTTCCGGAAGATTTGGCTATGACTTCGCTAGCCGCAAAGGCAACAGAATTTATTTTGGGGGTGCGCCCGGAAGACATTGCCCAAGATTGGAAGGGAGAGCCATCTGCCCGAAAAAGCGGCCACATCCAAACCAAAGTGGATGTCATCGAAACGCTAGGCAAGGAAACGTATATAGATATTATAACGGGGGATGATAAAATGACCGCGATCATAAGCCCCAACATAAAAGTTGCCATTGGTGATGACATCAATTTAGAAATAAACATGGACAAGATTCATCTGTTTAGTAAAAAACAAGGTGGAGAGGCAATTTTTTAATGGAGATGCCTCGTAAAAGACTTGGTTGGTATAATCTACGGCGTTTGCTTGCTGTGAATGCCGTTATAGACCTAATATAAATTATGCCACAGCAGGTGTTTGTTTGCGCTGCTATGAGCTTGTTTTCGAAATGGTAAATCAACCGATTGCCTAAATGCCGTGTTATGTCAGGCATCCGGCAAATATTAGGAGGGCTTACATTATGATTAAGCTTGCAGTTGCGGTTGCCACCGAAGATGCAATTCCTGATGCGTTTGTAGTGTGGCGGGGCATTGAGGCCTCTATGCGCAAGGCTGTTGAATTCGGGTATGACGGAATTGAACTTGCGCTTAAACATGCAGGACAGGTGAAGGCGGACAGGCTTGAAGCGTTTTGTTCTGAATACGGAGTTTCGATTCCATGCATTTCTACCGGACAGGTTTTCGCCGGACTCGGTTTGTATTTTACGCACCCCGATAAAAATAAAAGGAAAGAAGTAAAAACTGTCTTCAAAGATCTAATTGATCTTGCATCTCGGTTCGGTGCCATGGTCAATATCGGTAGGGCAAGAGGTTTTGTAGAAAAAAACGAAACCATGGAGAGTGCACAGCTGCGATTTCTTGAAATTGTACGGGAGCTGGCTGAATACGCTAGTGGGAAAGCAGTAAATCTTATTTTAGAACCTGTTAACCGGTATGAGATAAATTTTATCAACTCCGTCGAGCAAGGGGCCGCTCTTATGAAAACAATAGGGGCCCCTAACATGGGGCTTATGCCTGATCTATTTCACATGAATATTGAGGACCGGACGCTCGGCGGCGAACTTGAGCGATTTTCAGAATACGTAAAATATATCCACTTTGCGGATTCAAACCGCTTGGCTCCGGGGCAAGGGCATATTGATTTCGACAGTGTGTTTGAATCGCTTGAAAAAATGAATTATGACGGCTGGGTTTCAGTAGAGATTTTACCGAGACCCGATCCGGATGCAGCAGCTCGCCAAGCAATCGAATATCTGAAACCTCGGATTGATAAATATAATATACCCGGAAAGTATTGAATGCCGCTGCAATCCAGATATAAAACAACATATAAGGCCAGTCTTGTGATTTGCAAATGCCTTGAATAATTAACCCGGTTACTGAAAGCCCAAATTGAAAACAAATTGACCGGTTTTGAGCGCTTTGTGGAAACCACATGCTGTGATGGGTGTTGCAACACATGAAAAAAGGCCCTCAGAACATCGTTCATAAATTGCACAAATTAAGGAGGTCATAATGAAAAACAGTATCGGTTTTGTCGGCGCCGGCCTGATGGGAAGAGGAATAATTAAAAACTTACTGAAAAATGGTTATTCCGTACAAATTTTTATCCATAAAAGCACTGAAGCAGCTGAGATTTTGGGAAAAAAGGGAGCCACAACTACCCGCTCCCTTGAAGAACTGGCAAACCAAAATGAAGTATTTATGCTGGCCGTTCCAGCATCTCCTGAGGTGGAACAGGTGATTTTGGGCAATCAGGGTCTTATTAACTTCCTATCCAAAGGAAAGATAATAATTGACTTGAGTACGAGCTATCCTGAATCCACAAAAATGATTGTGGAAAAATTGCAAAAAAAAGGAATTAGAATGTTGGACGCTCCGATGACCGGCAGCACACCACAGGCGGAGGCGGGCGAACTGAACCTGATGGTAGGCGGCGAAAAATCGGACTACGACGAGATGTACCCTATATTTGAGGCAATAGCAAAAAACATCTTTTTTGTGGGAGAACATGGGGCTGGGCATACTGTGAAATTAATGAACAATTTTCTCGGACAGCTGAATGTATCCGGTTTATCAGAAATGCTGGTTTTCGGGCAAAAATATGGAATTGATTTGCAGGCATTTTTCGACGTCGTCAGCGTCAGCGGAGGAAATAGTGCCGCCTTTCAGGGCACGGTGCCAAAGGTTTTGAGCAGAGATTTCGGAGTCTCGTTTCATCTGAAACTCGTGCATAAGGACTTGCGATATATTACGGAACTCGGTCGTGCAACAGGAGCACCCATGCCGATTGCCAATAATATCTTTAATATGTACGATATGGCAAAGGCAGCAGGTTATGGTGATGAAAACTTTTCCGCGATAGTCAAATTATATGAAAAAATTACCGGTGTAGAGGTTAAGAGAGAGAAAAAATAGAGACTTTAATTGATAGCAATCCTTTAATATCTAAGGAAAAGAGAAAAACTTGCGGAGGCCGATGGAGTTGGGAGATATAAAGATTACCTGCCAAATAATCAACCCAGTCCAAGCGGCCACCGCAAGTGAAATCCAGTAAATCACAAAAGCGAGAAGGCTTCTATAAAATGCCCATGATTCGATTCGAGGATCAACGAACTTAGGCAGGGCAGTTCAATCCGCCAACGTCCCTGTCGAAGTCACCGCCGTTGGCTTCAACAAAAGCAAAAAGGGGTGCTCGCAGCTGCTCCCCCTTATTTTACACCGCCAAGCAAACGGGTTAATTTTTAGCTATCTATCGTCGCCCCGGTAAAATGCCTGACTCAAATGAGGCCGAACGGTTTAAGCCGAACTGTTTTACGCAATATTGGATAAGAATCTTTAAAGACCATATGCAGAGCGGTCGCGGCGCATTTCACAGAGCAATTCATCCACGACTAATAAGGTCTTCTCCACATCCTCGGCTGTATGGGCTGCTGAAGTATATTGCCGTCCCCTTGAGGGATGAAACCTGATGCCTCTTTCCAGGCCGCCTTTTCTGAATTTTTGATACGCAACTTTGTTGACCATGAAATTGTCTCTGTAGTCATTCATTTTCTGCTGTATCCCGAATGCAAGTTGCCAAATTGACCCAACTGCATCACAAAATAAGCAAATATCATTACTTTTAGCGATGGCTGCTATTCCGTCTACCACGGATCTTGTCAAGTTCGCCATATGCTCATAAATCGAAGGATTTTCCAACTCTCCGATCGTTGCTTTGCATGCTGCAATACAAATTGGATTTCCATTAAACGTTCCCACAGGATGCACACCCGAGTCCATTATTTCCTTTTTTCCGGCAACTCCGGCTAACGGATAACCCCCTGCTACCGCTTTTCCGAATGAACATGTATCCGGGGTCACGCCATAATACTCTTGCGCCCCGCCGATGGAAAGGCGGAATCCGGTGATTACCTCATCGAATATCAAAACGATGTCGTTTTTTGCCGTCAGATCTCTTAGGCCTTGCAAGTAACCGGGTTTGGGAAAAATAGGCTCACAGTTGCCCATGATAGGCTCTGTGATTATGGCGGCGATCTCATGCCCTTGCCTTTCTATTACCTTTTCGACCAATTCTAAATCGTTCCACGGAAGCACTATTATATCATCTGCCGCCTTTTCGCGTTGACCAGCGCTGCCAATCGTTTTCCAGGGTTTATTTCTCGGCCCTAAATGTTGCAGAGAATCGGGTCTAACGCTTATCAGTTCCTCGTCGGACCAGCCATGGTAATGCCCCTCGAATTTTACTATTTTATCTTTGCCAGTAAATGCTCTTGCTAAGCGGAAGTTCAGCATATTTGCCTCTGTGCCACTAGCTGTGTAGCTAACTAATTCGGCACAAGGAATTATGTCAACCAATTTTTCGGACACTTCATTGAGTATTTTGTCCGGGGCAGCGAATATCGATCCTCTGCCTATCTGATCGATTACTTCCTGATTCAAAACAGGGGGACAGTAGCCAAGTATCATCGGCCCATAGCCACCCATATAATCAATATACTCGTTGCCATCGACATCATAAATCTTTGACCCTTTTCCACGCTCAATATAGATAGGGTAATTTTCGGTTGGTGATTTGTGCAGGCTACTTGCTACTCCGTTGACAAGGCAACTCTTGGCCTTCTCGAAATATTCCCTCGATTTGGCGGTTTTTTCCCCCCAAAAATCATTCTGTTTCAAATTCGACTGCATCTTGAAAACCCCTTTTCCGGTCAAAATTATTAATAAATAGTATCTGAAATCACTGAACCCGATTTCGAGGATTGCGAAAACATTTCAGGCTTTAATATTCGCAAACAAAGGAGTAGTTAACAGCGCTACTTACTTCAACCCTTCTGACAAATAGGCGATACAGGCAAGTTCTTCAATAAGATCGGCCATGTTGTAAGCCGTTACGATGTCTTGTCCCAAGGCTACAATTCCATGTTGCTCCATTAAAAGGGCTTTGCAGCCAGGGTTTTCTTTAATGACGCGTGCAACATTTTTCTGCAGATCATCTGACCCTGACGGGGCAAAAGGTACACGCGGCATTGGAGGTTGTTTAAAAGCTGCATCAGTCACCATAGGTATGTCCCGCTGTTTTACTGCAAAGGCTGTAGCATAGGGCGAATGGACATGCAAAACGGCACTGATATCAGGGCGCAAACGTAAGATATCGGCATGGAAGCGATACTCTTTGGAAGGTTGATAACTTCCACCCTTCGTCCATTCATAGGAAGTAATGCGAACATGGACCAGGTTATTTAGCTCACTATCGCCGAGAGAAATGCCTGAGGCAGTGATAACCATATCCTTCTCGCTCAGCCTTGCGCTAAAATTTCCGCCTGTGCCTCCAACAAGGCACCTATGATAAGCCTTTTGGGCGTATGCCACAAGTCGCTTTCGTATCTCTTCTTCTGTCATTCTTTCTTTGCTCCTGTTATCCAAACCTCAGGTAAATCTAATTTCGCCAACCGTTCAAAATACGGTTTAACATCTATATAGAGTTCTTTATAAATTGGGAACAGACGATCGTATACGGCCTGACCGATGGGCTCAGGATGGAACTCACGACCTGTCACGACAACTTGATTCACTGCAGTTAAATAATCGGGGTAGGCTCCGACGCTGACGCCGGCCAGTATAGCAACGCCCAGCACTTCGGTATGCGCCTGCGTCAAACTCACTATTTTTTTCCCCAATGCGTTAGCAATGATTTGATTCCATACGTTGCTTTCAGCGGCTGCGCCTCCAATACGAATTGTCTTAATATCCAATCCTCGGTCCAATTCAAGAATTTCGACCACATGTTTGATAGCAAATGCGGCACCCTCCAAAACAGAGCGTATAAAATCGTTGCGATTATGACCCAGTGTCACTCCGAAAAAGACCCCACGGGCAAATGGGTCCCAGATCGGTGTCCGTTCGCCTGAAATATACGGTAAGAATACTAAGCCTTTGCTTCCAGGAGGCGCTTGTTCCGCTTGGGCGGTCAGAAAATCATAAGCATCCTGCTTAGTTAAATTCGCCATTGTTTGTTCCGTCTGACCGAAATTATCCCTCAGCCAGCGTAAAGAAGACCCCACACCATTGATAGCCCCGATAGATAACCAACGATCGTTTACGACATGGGTGCAGTTCATAAACCGATCGTCAAATTGAGGTTCGCCCAAGGTGGAGGCCACCCTTGCGGCTGTTCCCATAATGATGAAGCAGTCACCCGGGCTCATAACACCAGATCCGATAGAGGCCCCGACTGTGTCCATGCAGCCGGCGATTACAGGAGTACCGGGAGCCAATCCAGTCAGACGTGCTGCCTGAGTCGTGATTTCGCCTGCTACTGCTTCGGATGGAAGTACTCTTGGCATCTTCTCCAGTGGAATCCCCAGTGCTTCTCGGAAAGAGCTATGCCATTCCATCTTCCGAATATCGAATAAAAGGGTAGTAGAAGCCCTTGAGTAGTCCATCGTGAACTGGCCTGTTAGCCGGGCCACAATATACCCGCCGGGCACCATAAGTTTATGGGCGGCATCGAATGTATCAGGGTCCTCGTTTTTCAACCATAGAATTGATGGTAGAGAATAGGCACCAGGTGCTACAGGGTTGCCTGCAATGGCGAAAACGTTGTCTGCCCCTAAAATTCGGCGAACTTCTTCCACCTCCGGGAGGGTTCTCTGGTCCCATAGCATGATGGCAGAGCGAAGTGGCTGTCCCTTGGAATCAACGGCGATCAACCCGTTAGTACAACCCACTCCTATGGATAAAATTTCTTTCGAATTGATACCCTTTATCGCTTTACTGATAGCCTGCACTGCAGCCCGCCACCACACCTCGGCATCATGTTCCGCTTGGCCGGGCACCTTGCTGATCATTTGGTATTCACCATATCCTGTTCCGATGAGGGAGCCATCCAAGGCGAAGAGCCCAACCTTGGCGCCGGTCCCCCCAATGTCAAGACCCAATAGGTAAGGACCTTCTTTCATATGGCCGTCGCCTCATTGTCGCGAAATAAATTCGCCATCCGAACAAAGTTTCGTCTATTCATTTTCGCCCCGAGCGGAGCATTTCATCCAAGTATTGGTCAAGTTAAATCCAAGGAGGTTCTCAAACTTTGCTGATATTTTCGCTTTTTCTTCATTGTCAGATCGCAAAATTGCGGCTTTCTTAGTCCGCTTTTCTATGAAGTGTGCCCTGCTTTGCTGCCTTTTTTCTCAGTTTGGCCATGAATGAAATAATTCATGGCACTGCACTAACCCAAAACCTCAAATCTGTTTGCAAAAAAGAGGAATATATGAGTGCAATATACGCTCTAAATGAATCCAATAAACAACCAAATAGTATACAAAATATGCTTTGTCAATAGATATATTGGGATATTATTGGACAAAAAAATGGTTGATTTTGTATACCTTTTAGGTATAATCCTACTCGATTAGAAAATAAACTGATTGAAAGCTATCCCCTTCAATTAATGGATCGGAGAAACTGATGAGTCGACCTAAAAAGGACATAGTAGTGCAATCCACTACCGGCGGCACCTTGCAAGATAAGGCATATGATTATGTAAAAGAAAAAATAATGAAACGGGGTTTGGCGCCCGGTCAGAATGTGACGGATGCCCAAATTGCCAATGAACTGAACATGAGCCGAACCCCTGTTCGAGGAGCATTGCTTCGCCTGGATCAAGAAGGGTTCCTTGTCAGTAACGCTGGCAAAGGTTGGAAAATATATTCCCTTTCTTTGGAAGATATTAAAGATATTTTTGATATTAAATTGCAATTGGAGGGAATGATTTGCAGAAAAGCTGCTGCCAGCGATGATAAGAAAATGCGGGGCCTTTTAAAAGCAACGCTTAAAAATATGAAAAAAGCTTTTGAATCCTATGATCTCACAGCATGGCAGACTGCGGATATGGAACTGCATAACACAATCTTTGCCATGAGCGCCAACCAACGAGCCGCCCGCATAATCAAAGATCTGAATGATCAATGGTACCGTGTACAGATTGGACTTGTTGCACTGGAGGGTCGAATGCAGCGCTCGATTACTGAGCATGAGGCTATCGTCGAAAGCATTCTGGCCAACGATGAGGAAAATGCAGATATCAATATGCGGCGTCACCTGACGAACCTGAGGGAAGAGCTTGTCAGGGTATTGGTTAACCTTGTATTTCCTTTCGCGCAAAACGGTATTTAATATTAACATTTACCCACACCGGGCTATATATCCTCGATAGAAAAGATTACCTTCTGACAAGGGGTCAGTTTTCTTGCCTGTAGGGCACCCTCAAGGGTGAATACGACACCTATGCAATTCACTTTTTTAACGTCAATCTGATCTGGAAGTTTTAATTTATATATTTTGGATTGCGATACGCAATTTAAAAAAAAAATTAAATGATGGATTGCCGCAATGAAGCAAATCTTTTAGTACTGGCAAAAAATCTTGGATTTGTTGTTCTAATCTCTCCATCATTGATTTCCACCAAAAAAATGGCGGACACTATATATTGTGGTAAGCCTTTTGATCTCATGCTTGAAGACTACTCGATATATCTCAAAGCAAAAATTTATTTTTGTTTGTTATTAAGTACAGGAAGATTTTATTCTCATACCTTGTGCAAGATGCCCAACTATCATAATGATCAAAAATATTGCAGATACGAAATGGATATTTTATGCTTGCCCCAGTCGATTTGCGAATGTCAAACCCAAAAACCTGGAAGCTCAAGCCAGGGAAATTTCTCAAACCCCAATAAATCGGAATCTATTGCCTTGTTTCCAACTCGAAAATAATATCGTTATTTTATTCCAATTGCGGTTTAGCCTTGATTTGGATAAACTTAAGAGTGCATATTTTTTCGGTTGATTTTTGTGATCATTCGCCTTAATTACATCCGGCTGGTTCTATCCTGTGAGGATCACTGTAGGTTTTGCGGAAAGATTTAGTAAATGGTATCGACGCTTATCTCCTTCGGGGCCCTTTTTACATCGGCCCTGTTTTTTCTGATGGGTGGCGGGCTGTTGAACACCCAACTCAGCCTGCGCATGACGCAGGTTGGATTTTCAACCCCGACAATCGGCACCACTCTGGCATGCTATTTTCTGGGATTGGTGTTTGGATATTTTCTGTGCCATCGCTTGATCCGACGGGTTGGCCACATCCGATCCTTCGCTGTATTTGCTGCTGCCGGCACAATAATCGTTATCCTGCACGGGCTTTATATTTCAGCTTTGTTTTGGGCGACTCTCAGATTCTTCAACGGAATTGCCAATTTCGGCTTATTCATGGTAATTGAGAGCTGGTTGAACGAATGCACCGAGCCCCGAACACGCGGACGAGTGTTTTCCGTCTACATGACCCTAACTTACATGGGAATTGGCATCGGACAGCAACTACTCAATTTCGGCAATGGCGGTGGTCAGAATGTGTTTTTCATTGCGGCGCTTCTCTTATGCTTAAGCCTGATTCCGGTATCCGTTACGCGATCCGTCCATCCCGAATTACCGCAGACGGCCCACTACACTTTCAATGCGCTTTTCCAGAAGGTACCTCTCGGCATGATAGGCTGCTTTGCAGCCGGCCTGACAAACAGTGCGTTTTTTTCGATGGCCCCGGTTTTCGGAACAAAAATCGGTCTCTCCGTCTTTCAACTGTCGTGGTTCATGTCGACGACCGTTATTGGCGGCTTCGCCGTACAATGGGTCGTCGGCATTGTCTCGGACCGGTTTGACCGGACCCTCATCTTGTGCACCGTCGCGGGGCTGGCGGCATTGCTCAGCATCGTTATTTTAATGAACAACGGAACGTCTTTTTATCGGTTCCTGGTTGAAATGGCAATTTTCGGTGGACTTATTTTTGCGGTCTACCCGGTAGCCGTTGCCCGGGCGAATGACGTGTTCGAAGGCAAGGATGCGGTGGCGGTCAGTTCCGCATTATTGCTATGCTACAGCATTGGTGCCGTCTTCGGCCCCATACTGGCAGCTGCCGTAATGGCGCTGTTGAAAACTCCCTATGGATTGTATGTATACTGGTCACTGGTCGCTGCGGTATTTGCCGTTATTACCATCTATTTAAAGCATAAGGAAAGAATCACGATCATTCCAGTGGCGGAGCAGGGAAATTTCGTTCCCATGAAGAATACGTCATCAGTTGCATTGGTGTTGGGCCCCGGGGCGGAGGCGGATGGCGATAAAGCTACGCATTGAGAGATATCTCCTTTTCATCCGGCATCAGTTGCTGCCGAACCATCGTGTCTGCTCTCCTTTCTGGGAAGAAAGAAGAATAATAGATCAACGGGCAAGTTTAAAAATTACGAAACGAAAACCAAGTCAAGAATAATGAACCGGATCGGTTGAGAAAGCATTAAAAAGCGCTATCAACCCGTTCTTGTCCCCGGTTACCAGGAACTGGGACCAAAAGTGCTGAGCATACCGCCGTCGACGTACAAGGTATGGCCGGTAACAAAATCAGAGGCCGGGGACGCCAGGTAAACGGCGGCATTGCCCAGGTCCTCCGGTTTACCCCATCTGGCCCAGGGCGTTTTCCATTTGACCCATTTATCAAAGGATTCATCTTCCCATAGTGCTCTGGTCAAATCCGTCTGAATAAATCCGGGGCCGATGGCATTGACATTGAGGCCGTGTTTGGCCCAATCCACCGCCAGGGCCTTGGTCAGCTGCCGAATACCGCCCTTGGAAGCTGCATAGGGTGCGTTGTCTTCCCGAACGGTTTCGCTCATCAGGGAGGCAATATTGATGATTTTCCCCTTTCTGCCGGTTTTAATGCGTTCTCTGGCAAAAGACTGGCACAAGGCAAAAGTTGCCGTCATGTTTAAATTGATGACAAAATTCCAGTCTTCCACAGTTAATGCATCGGCGGGGCCGCGCCGGGTTCCCCCGGCATTGTTGACCAGGATATCCACCCCGCCGGTGTCTTTGACGATATCGGCAAACAGATCACTAATTTGGCCGGTGTTGCTCATGTCAAAGGAATAAATCCAGACCCGCCTGCCTGTGGGAGACAGCTTTTCCAGGGCCTGGTCCAGAGTTTTTTTAGTACGCGCAACCAGCGCAAGGTCTGAACCTGCTTCAGCCAGTGCTTTGGCGATACCGAATCCGATGCCTTTGCTGCCGCCGGTTACCAGAGAAATTTTATCGTCCAGGCGAAATTGTTCCATTGATTTAGCTCCTGTTTGATTATGAGTACGAATTGTTTCGGTTTGGGTATTGATCAAAATATGATCCTTATCTAAACCGAAGTGGTATCGCATGTCAAATTTTAATCTTCTGGAAGCGGGGGCCGTGAAAAAATCCTGTTGGTCCTTTAAACCCTGTCAGATACAAGTCAGGGGCTTCGCCCTAATTGGAATGGTGGAATATTGGATTATTGGGAAAATGGGTTTTGGGATATTGCAATATTGGGTAAATCGAAAAATTGGTCTTGATTTAAATGTCAGAATAGATAAAATCCTTCAAAAACCCACTATTCCATCGTTCCACCGTTCCATTATTCCATGGATTATCTGATGAACGAAACCACCTCTCTGGGGTGGAATCAAAGCCTGGCACTCTGGGCCAGGTTTCTATACTCAACCAGTTGTAGAAATTCCGAGACGTTAAATTATGTAAACAAGAACCCCTTTTTCGAAATATTAGTATGAGGCTGCGATGAAACTTCCAAAGATGTACCGCCTTCGACAGAGATTCGACGAAAACAAAATTGCAAATTTAGAGGAGACGGTGAAGGCCGCATTGGGCAAATTGTCTTTAGCCGCAATCAAACCCGGGCAGCGGGTGGCAATTACCGGCGGCAGCCGGGGAATCGCCAATATTGCCGACATTCTAAAGACCGTCGTTGATTTTGTGAAATCTTTCGATGCCCAACCCTTTATCTTTCCTGCCATGGGCAGCCATGGGGGGGCGACCGCCGAAGGGCAGGTCGCGGTGCTGGAACAACTCGGCGTGACGGAATCTTATCTGGAGGCACCCATTTTATCTTCCATGGAAGCGACAGAGATTGCCCGGACCGAAGACGGTGTTCCGGTGTTTGTCGATAAAAATGCCCTGGCGGCCGATCATATCGTGGTGGTCAACCGGATCAAGTCCCACACCAAATTTAAGGCCCCCATTGAAAGCGGTTTGATGAAGATGATGGCCATCGGCATGGGTAAACTGAAGGGAGCCGAGTTCTATCATAAAGCCGCTATCCAGTATTCGTTTCCCAAGATCATAACGGATGCCGCCCGCCTGGTAATTCGAAAGACCCCGGTTTTATGCGCCGTGGGGATCGTTGAAAACGCCTATGGCCGTACTGCCCTGATTTCGGCCCTTGAACCTGACGACATTGAGGGCCGGGAAAAAGAGCTGTTGCTGCTGAGCAAGAAAATGATGGCCAAACTGCCGTTTGCCGATATCGATCTTTTAATCGTGGATGAAATGGGCAAAGACATCAGCGGCGTGGGGATCGATCCGAATGTAACCGGCAGAAATCGCGACCTGCTGGGAGTTTTTGACCATCCGGTGCAGGTAAAAAGGCTATTTGTGCGCGATCTGACGGCCAAGAGCAAGGGCAATGCGGTCGGGATCGGATTGACCGACATCACCACCCGCAGACTGGTTGACAAAATTGACTATGCTGCCACCTACAAAAACTGCATCACCGGCATCAGCCTGGAAAAGGCCGCAGTCCCCATGCATTTTGATACCGATCGCGAGGCCATCGAGGTCGGCCTGGGTTCAATAGGATTGACTCCGCCTGAGAGAAGCAAGATTGTGAGAATAAAAAATACAAATTGTTTAGAGGTGGTTGAGGTGTCGGAAGCCTTTGCCGCCGAGATAAAAAAACGCTCCGATCTTGAAATTATCGCCGAGCCTCAGCCCATGGTGTTTAATTCTGATAATAATCTCCTGAATCTTGGGTGAAAGATTTGATCCAGATTCGATGCCTCGGCCATTTTCTTCTCCTTTCTGTTTTAAATTACCTTACCGTATTGCCAATGCTTTCCAGCCTCCCAGCCTTCCAGCTTCTTATTTCCTTAGTTTTATCGGAACTGCGAGACTCAGATATTTATCCCTTTCTTCAAACATCAATTTTTTATCGACCATCATTTTTAAAAAGGCAACGATTTTGTCTTCAGCAAACGCCGGAAACCGGCTTCGAATACGCTTGAGAGATCGATGCTGCATACAAAAAAGATAGATCAGCCTGGAAGTCCCGACCAGACGGTGTTCTATCGAATCGGTCTGGTACAGCCGCTGTTTTATGATTAAAAATTTGCGGCCATCGCGAAAACTCAAAACCGGTGACGCTGCCGTTGCCCCTTGGAGTCCGGCGTAGGTTTTTTGCCACACGGCAACCATTTTTTTAACAGGCTGCCAGATTTTTTTCTGAAATCCCAGATCACCGCGGAAGGCCTGAATCATAAACACCATGGACCGTGAAATGCCGCGTGGAAATAAGCGGGACCAATTGGGATGATTAAAAACTGCTCTGATTCCATAGGCCGCAGGATTCTGCCACACCGGACTTTCCAGACCCAGCCAGAAGTCCACGGTGTGAAGCGGTCGCAAGGGCAGGGCGAATTCAAGATTGCGCAGTGTTTCGGCCACATCCTGTTCATCGCTGCCCGGAAAATGAAGAATCAGATTTGAACAGTTTACGATACCCAGTGCCTCACAGTTTCGCATGATTTCCAGATTCTGGATTGCATTGGTACCTTTATGAAGCTTTTTCAGCAGGGACGTGCTGAGGGCTTCAATGCCGATTTGCAGTTCCTGCATCCCCGCGCACTTCATGACTTCCAGCTCCGAGGCCGGCGTGTTGGCCCGAATCTCGGCGAACAGACGCAGATCCTTTTGCAGGCGGCCAACTTTTTTAAATAGTTCCCCGGAAATTTTCCTGGGCAGCACATTATCCACGATGGACACTGCCAGCGTTTGGTATCGGCCGGTCAGATGATCGATTTCATTTGCCACGCGAGCGGGATCTTTGCGGCGATATCCCTGCCACTGGAGGTTGAGATTGCAAAAAGCACAACCGGCGGCACGTCCCGGCATTTTGGGTGTTGACTTGCCGGATGCGATCGTTTTCTGCCACCAGCAGCCGCGTGATGTTTCAACCGGCAAAACAGGGAAAAATACATTGACCGGAGCAAATGATTTGAGCAAAGCAAAATAATCATCGTAGTCCGGCGGCGGGAGTTGGTTCAGATTATCCAATTGACTGAAGCCGGCACCGTCATTGTCGTTCGCAACGGATTTAGGCGTCATAACGCCTTTGACGTGGGGTAGATCACCCGGATTGGAGGACGCTTTCAAGCCGGCTACTAATTGACTCAATGGCAGCTCACCCTCACCGTTGATGACAACATCAACTTCAGGAAACAGATCAAAAAGTTTCCCGGCCGCCGGGGTGGAAAAAGTCGAACCGCCAATGACAATGACAAGCTGGGGAAACTTTTGTCGGACGACCAATAGGATGTAAATACCGCAACGATCCAGACGACCCAAACGATCACAACGATCCAAACCAATCGAGCAAACAACGGCTTGCCATCCGATTACAGATATTCTATACATATCCCCGATGATTTTGTTTTGGCAATAAATTTTAAAAAAAATGGAATCAAATCTCTTATGTTGAATAAACCGGATTTAAAGGTTGACATCGGTGGGCTGGAACTTCGAAATCCAGTGCTGACCGCCTCCGGCACTTTTGGTTATGCCCGGGAATTCGAGCATCTTGTTGACCTGAATCGACTTGGTGGCATCATCGTCAAAGGCCTGTCCCTGGAAGCCACCAAAGGCAACCCCCCGCCGCGGATTTATGAAACACCCTGCGGCATGCTGAACGCCATCGGTCTTGAAAATTTAGGGATCGAGGCCTTCGTGAAGGAAAAACTGCCTTTTCTGCAAACGCTTAAACCGCCGCTCATTGTTAATATTTACGGCCGGCGCGAGGAGGATTATGTGCAGCTGGCGGCTCGCATCGAGGAAGTTGAGGCAATTGCCGCCATTGAGGTGAACATTTCCTGTCCCAATGTAAAAGCCGGCGGGATGGTATTCGGCGTTGACCCGCAAGCCGCATTCAGCGTAATCAGTGCGGTTCGCAAACAGACCACGAAACCGCTGATTGTAAAATTATCGCCGAATGTCACCGACATCACTGCAATTGCCCGCACGGCGGAAGATGCCGGTGCAGACTGCCTCTCGCTGATCAATACCCTGACCGCCATGGCTATTGATATAAACACCCGGCGCCCGAGGCTGGCGAACATTACCGGCGGGCTGTCCGGACCCGCCATCAAACCCGTAGCCCTGCGCATGGTCTGGCAGGTGGCCCAGGCTGCAGCAGTTCCCATTATCGGCATCGGAGGGATCATGTCGGCTGAGGATGCGCTGGAATTTTTTATCGCCGGTGCCACGGCCATCCAGGTGGGCACCGCCAATTTTGTCAACCCACATGCAACCACCGATATTATTGACGGAATAGAAAAATTCCTGATTGAGAAAAATATTGAAAAAATATCAGACGTGATCGGGACGCTGGAAATATAAAAGTCGGAGTGATGGGGTGGGGGAGTAGTGGAGTAATGGAAAAGCTATTGTTCCCTGTCTTGTTATTTTACTTCCAATACTCCAGCACTCCAATACTTCCCTTTTTTTACACCGGCGAAGTTTCTTTGATTGGATGGGTTTTCAAATATTCCAGCCGGTTGAGCCCGTTGATGTACGCCTTGGCACTGGCGGTGATAATATCCGGATCGGCGCCTTTACCCAGCGCGACCAGTCCGTTTTCCCTCAGTCGGACCGTTACTTCACCCTGCGCATCGGTGCCGCCGGTCAGGGCACTGATGGAAAACCGCAGCAATTCAGACTCGGTGCCGGTGATTTTGGAGATGGTATTATAGGCGGCATCGATGGGGCCGTTGCCGTAGCCGGCGCTTTGTACCGACCTGCCGTTGATTTGAAGCTTTACGCTGGCCATGGGAAGCACGGTGGTACCGGCAATCACATGCAGATACTCGAGCCGGAAGATCTCCGCGGTGCGCAAAATACCTTCGGTTACAATCACTTCCAGGTCTTCATCCATGATATGCTTTTTTTTGTCAGCCAATTCTTTGAATTTTTCAAAAACGAGATTGAGTTCCTCGTCCGCAAGATCGTAGCCCATATCCTTCAGATGGGTGCGCAGCGCGTGTCGGCCGGAATGTTTGCCAAGAACGAGTTTGTTGGTGCTCAGACCGATGGTTTCCGGTTTCATAATCTCATAGGTCATGGGATTTTTGAGAATACCGTCCTGATGAATGCCGGCTTCATGGGCGAATGCGTTGGCACCGACAATGGCTTTGTTCGGCTGCACCATAATGCCGGTGATCATACTGACCAATCGGCTGGTTGGATGAATATACTGGGTGTGAATACCGGTGATGGCGGGCAGAATATTCTGCCGCGTGTGCAGGGCCATGACAACTTCCTCCAGCGAGGTGTTGCCGGCGCGCTCGCCGATGCCGTTGATGGTGACTTCCGCCTGACGGGCACCGGCCCTGATGGCGGCAAGTGTGTTGGCGGTTGCCAGCCCCAGATCATTGTGACAGTGCACGCTGAACACGGCTTTGTGAATGTTGGGCGTATGGCTGATCACGTAGCTGACAAGATCCGAAAATTCTTCCGGCACGGCATAGCCCACTGTGTCCGGCAAATTGACGGTCGTGGCACCGGCTTCTATGGCCGCTTCGAATATACGGCACAAAAAGTCGCGGTCGCTGCGGGATCCGTCTTCTGATGAAAACTCAATATTGTCGGTGAAGGATTTGGCATATTTGACAGCCTCCACCGCGGTTTTGAGCACCTCATCCCGGGTCATTTTCAACTTATACTCCAGGTGGATGTCCGAGGTGGCAATAAAGGTGTGAATTCTCGGGTTGGCCGCATGGCTGATTGCCTGCCAGGCCCGGTCGATATCATTTTTTGAGGTGCGTGCCAAAGCGGCAACTTCGGCTTTGTCAATTTTGGCGGCGATGCGGGAAACTGCGTCCAAATCCCCATCGGAAGCTGCCGGAAAGCCGGCTTCAATCACATCGACGCCCAGCTTTTCCAGCTGGGTGGCAAGCCTCAACTTTTCGGCGGCATTCATGCTGGCACCCGGAGACTGCTCGCCGTCTCTTAACGTAGTATCGAATATAATTACGCGGTCACTCATTGTTATACTCCCATCATATTAGTTTCATAGTTAAATGGTTGAATGGTTGATTAGGGAAAGCGGATTTTAACCTTTTCAATTAGACGATTTATTGGCCATTTGACTAAAACGACGAGAGCATGGGCCGCAGGACGCGGTGGGATGCAATTCCTGCGGCATTTATACCTTCCTTATTAAACACGGTTTTTCTCCTTATGAATTTGAGGATGCTTGCCGATTTTCCGGGGGCGGCTTGGTCATTTGGTAAATAACGGCAATTCCTCCTGAGCGGGGGTTTGTCGGCTGCGAATTTGCTTTTCGCTCGCCAGTTTGTACTGAAAGCTGTCCGCCAGCGCGTGCCAGCTGGCTTCGATGATATCTTCGGATACCCCAATGGTGCTCCAGATTTGATCCTGATCACGGGATTCGATAAACACCCGCACTTTGGCTGCGGTACCCCGGCTGCCTTCAATGACCCGCACCTTGAAGTCCACCAGGCTCATGGTATCAAGATCCGGATAAAATCGGTCCAGCGCTTTGCGCAAAGCATTGTCCAAGGCGCTGACCGGGCCATATCCCTCGGCGGCCGTGATTTCCTGCTTGCCTCCCACGGATATTTTTATCGTGGCATGGGCCGAACACGGTTGATCTTTATCTTTTTCAATGCTTACCCGGAAAGATTCCAGTTCGAATAACGGCTCGAATTGATCGGTGAATTTTTCCATCAGGATTTTAAACGAACCCTCGGCGACGTCGAACTGGTATCCCTGCTGCTCCAGCTGTTTGATTTCAGCGACTATTTTACTGCTGTCGTATCCGTTGTTGCCCAGCTCAACACCCAATTCACGGGCTTTGTATTCCACATTGCTTTTGCCCGACAAATCAGACACCAGTACCCGTCTTTGATTGCCAACCAGCTCAGGATCCATGTGTTCGTAGGCCCTGGGAACTTTCATGATGGCACTGACATGGATGCCGCCTTTATGGGCAAAGGCACTCTGGCCCACAAACGGCCGGTTGTTTATGGGAACCTGATTCGCAGTTTCGCTGATATATCTTGAGAGCGATTTAATTTTTTTCAGATTTTTTTCTGACAGGCAGGGGCGGTTCATCTTCAGGTTCAGGATGGGAATAATCGAATTTAAATCCGCGTTGCCGCATCTTTCACCGTAACCGTTGATGGTGCCCTGGACCATTTCAGCTCCGGCCCGCAGGGCGGTGATTGAGTTTGCAACCGCCAAACCGCAGTCGTTATGGGTATGAATCCCCAATCTAATCGATTTTTTTCCTGAATCGGCCAGGCCTTTTTGATTCAAGGTTTGGCGCACTTCCTGAAAGATGGAGTCGATTTCAAAAGGCAGCGTACCGCCATTGGTATCGCAAAGCACGGCGAAGTCCGCACCGCCTTCAATGGCGGCCGCCAGGGTTTGCAGGCAATAGTCACGGTTGTTTTTATAGCCGTCAAAAAAATGCTCGGCATCATAAATGACTTCACGCCCGTTCCATTTTAGAAATTGAACCGAATCGCGGATCATGGCCAGATTTTCCGCCAGGCTGTTGTGCATGACTTCTTCGACATGCAGATCCCAGCTTTTGCCGAAAATGGTGACCGTTGCGGTTTCACTGGCCAGCAGGGCTTTCAAATTGTCGTCATCGCCGGGCTGGATACGGGGCCGGCGGGTAGAGCCAAAGGCGGCGAGCCGGGCAGTTTTGAGGTTTACCCGTTTGGCCAGATCGAAAAACTGCATGTCTTTCGGATTTGATCCAGGCCAGCCACCTTCGATATAGTGTATCCCGATATCATCCAACCGTAATGCGATCTTGATTTTTTCTTCGGCCGAAAACGTGATGTTCTCGCCCTGGGTGCCGTCTCGCAAGGTGGTATCGTATAAAAGAGTCGATTCCATTTTTTTCTCCAGGCTACAGCTTTTTGCGGTTTTCCGGCCGCAACGAGCGGACGGTTGCACCGGTCCGCCACATTTCTGAATTTTTGAGTTCGGCAAGCTCTTTATCCAATTTTTCGCGGTAGTCCGCTGCACTGTTGGCTTCAAGCACGCGCCGGGTTTCTTGACCGGAGAGCACTTTTTCATAGAGCTCGTCAAACACCGGAGCCACCGCATCCCGAAAGCGCGGACTCCAGTCCAGGGCGCCCCGCTGAGCAGTTGTCGAACAATTGGAAAACATCCAGTCCATGCCGTTTTCGGCCACCAACCGGATCAGGCTCTGGGTCAATTCCTCCACGGTTTCATTGAAGGCTTCGCTGGGGCTGTGTCCGTGTTTGCGCAGCAATTTGTACTGCGCCTCCATAACGCCTGCCAGGCATCCCATCAGAACGCCCCGTTCGCCGGTCAGGTCGCTGTGCACTTCTTTCTCGAAGGTTGTCGGAAACAGATAGCCGGAGCCCACAGCAATTCCAAGCGCCAGGGTTCTTTCTTTGGCCCGGCCCGTATAATCCTGAAAGATGGCATAGCTGGAGTTGATGCCGCTGCCGTCCAGAAAGTTCAAGCGCACGTTGCGGCCGGAACCTTTGGGTGCCACCATGATAACGTCAACATTTTCCGGTGGAATAATGCCGGTTTGGTCTTTATAAACGATACCGAAACCGTGGGAAAAATAGAGCGCATTGCCGTCGTCCAGACATTCTTTAATTTGCGGCCAGGTGGCTACCTGCCCGGCGTCGGAAAGCAAAAACTGAACGATGGTGGCCTTCCTGGCAGCTTCTTCAAGGGGAAACAGGGTTTGCCCGGGGGTAAATCCGTCTTCAACCGCCCGCCGCCAGGTTTTTCCCCCTTCGCGCTGGCCCACGATAACGCGGATGCCGTTGTCCCTCAGATTCAACGCCTGTCCCGGTCCCTGAACGCCGTAGCCTAAAATAGCCACCGTTTCCTTTTCCAGAATCTGCCTGGCTTTTTGCAAAGAGAATTCCTCGGATGTGATTACATCTTCAACTACGCCGCCAAAATTAAATTGTGTCATATCTACCTCTTTTTTTATACGTTGTTGGTTAGGATAAAATTAGGTCCGATTAATAGGCATGTAAACCCTGTTTATCGCGGCTCCAGGCATTCCGCTAATTTGGCTCCCGGTAAAGCGCCAACGGTCCCGTTCTGGCCAGCTTCTGGATACCCATTGGTTTTAGAAGATTCAGCAGGGCCTCTATCTTGGCTGCATCGCCGGTAACCTCGATAATGAAATGCTCCAGTCCGATATCTACAACTTTGCACCTGAAGATATCCACAATCCGCAGGATTTCCGCGCGCTGCTCCGGTTTGGCGTTGACACAGATCAGGGCCATTTCCCGTTTGACGGCCTTGGGTCCGGTCATATCCCGCAGTTTAATAATGTTGATCAGTTTCCTCAATTGCTTTTCGATCTGTTCAATGACCGGAGGGTTGGCTTTGGTGGTTATGGTAATTCGAGAAACCTGAGGATCCATTGTCGGGGCGGTAACAAGACTTTCGATATTAAAGCCTTTGCCGCTGAATAAACTCACGACCCGCGACAGTACGCCCGGCTGGTTGTCGACCAGCATCGTCATGATGTGCTTTTCTGCTTCCATAAACATACTCCTTTTTCGCGTTGCGCGTTACGGGTTGCGCGCACCCCGCAACCCGCCTACACCAGTAACATTTCGGTAATGGCTGCTCCGGCCGGAACCATCGGGTAAACCCCTTCTTCTTTTTCAACGATAAATTCCATAATAACCGGTCTTGGAATCGCAAGGCCCTCTGAGAGAATGGATTGGACTTCCGCCGGTTTTGTTGCGCGCAGGCCCACCGCGCCGTAGGCTTCGGCAAGTTTGACAAAATCTGGGGCGCAATCCATGCAGGTGCAGACATACCGCTTGTTGTAAAACAACTCCTGCCATTGCCTGACCATTCCCATGTAGCCGTTGTTCAGGATAACAATTTTCACCGGCAGACAGCTCTGGACGGCGGTGGCCATCTCCTGAATATTCATCTGGATGCTGGAATCGCCGGCAATATCCACCACTATTTTATCAGGGCAGGCCACCTGGGCGCCGATGGCGGCCGGAAGTCCAAAACCCATAGCCCCTAAACCTCCCGAGGTGATAAAATGATTGGGCTGATCATAGAGATAATACTGTGCGGCCCACATCTGATTCTGACCAACCTCGGTGGTGATGATCGCCTGACCCTTGGTCAGCTCGTAAAGCTTCTCGACCACATATTGCGGTTTGATGGTGTCTTTCCCCTGGTTATACGCCAGAGAACCGGCGTTTTTCCATTCATCGATCTGAGCGAACCAGTTTTTTCTTTTTTCATGCAGATCCCCCAGGTCTACTTCAGCTATCATCCGGTTTAAATGCTGCAAGCTGATCCTGCAATCTCCCACCACGGGAACCGTTACCGGTATGTTGCGGCGGATGGTGGTGGGGTCGATATCGATATGCACAATTTCGGCCTGGGATGCAAATGCGTCGGTTTTGCCTGTTACCCGATCATCGAACCGCACCCCAATGGCAATCATCAGGTCGCAGACCGACGTGCACATATTCGCTCGATAGGTACCGTGCATTCCAATCATACCCAGTGACAGCGGATCCGTGCCCGGAAACGCACCGAGCCCCATGAGCGATGTCGTCACCGGGGTCCGGGTTTTGCGGGCCAGTTCGGTCAGCTCCCGGGAGGCTTTTGACAGTATGACGCCGCCTCCGGCAAAAATGATGGGCCTTTCGCAACGTTCAATAAGTCCGATGATTTTCTTTAACTGCTTCATGTTGGGGTTGTAGGTGGGATTATAGGATTTTAGTTTCACCTCACCGGGTGGAATATATTCCGTGACGGCTTTGGCAACATCTTTGGGTATATCAACAAGAACGGGTCCCGGTCGCCCGGACCGGGCCAGATAAAAAGCTTCCTTAACCGTTGATGCCAGGTTGTCAACGGACATGACCAGATAATTGTGCTTGGTACAGGGGCGCGTGATGCCGACGATGTCCACTTCCTGAAACGCATCGTTGCCGATGAGTCCGGTCGGTACCTGACCGCTGAGAATGACCACCGGGATCGAGTCCATATAGGCCGATGCAATGCCGGTCACGGTGTTGGTGACGCCGGGTCCTGAGGTCACCAGACAGACACCCACCCGACCGGCGGCCCGGGCATACCCATCGGCGGCGTGCACGGCCCCCTGTTCATGGCGGACCAGAACATGGTGGATATCTGTTTTGGCCAATTCATCGTAAATATCGATGATGGCACCACCCGGATAACCGAATATCGTGTCGACAGCTTCTTCCTTAAGAACTTCCATCAAAATTTGGGCACCGGTAAGTTTCATAGAGGCTTTTCCTTTCAAAAAAAAATCCGTTACCGGCGCGGGGGTCGGTAACGGATTTTTTTGTTTTATTGGGAGGTGAAACTATGCCATTACCAACCCTGGTTGCTCGCCGGCAATAATAATTATTCCGGCGAGTACGAGAATAAGGCTAATAAGGTTGTTAATGGCAATTACTATAGACATGGTTGCATCACAGGTTTAATTTTGAAAAGCAGTAGCAACTATCCAACAGGTTGTCAAGCTTTTTCTTTGAATCCGCAGCCTTCAGTCAGGCAGGTGACATAGTTTCCCTGTTTTTTGGTAATTTTTTCTACTAGAAATTTCGCCCCGCACACCGGGCATTGGCGATCAAGGGGTTTGTCCCAAGTTGCGAAGGAACATTCCGGGAAGCGACTGCAGCCGTAAAAAATTTTGCCGCGCTTGGAGCTGCGCTCCACGACTTCTCCCTCGCAGCCATCCTGAGGGCACCCGAGCCCAATGGTTTTGCCGTGGCCGCTGGAATTTAAGGACTGGCTGTTTTTGCATTCGGGATACCCGCTGCAGGCCAGGAAGTCACCGTAGCGGCCTCTTTTGATGACCATGGGCCGGCCGCATTTTTCGCACGCCTTATCCGTAATTTCCTCTTCAGGAATTTCGACCGGTTGAATATTTCCCTTTTCATCCCGGGTGTAGTCCCTGGAATAGGTACAATCCGGATAACCGCTGCAGGCTATAAAATGTCCGTTTTTTCCGATTTTGATGCGTAGCTGCTTATTGCATTCCGGGCAATTCAGATCGGTCGGCAGGCCGACACCTTTAACGCTGAGCATTTTCTCGGATGCGGAATCCAGATCTTTTTTGAACGGCTTGTAAAAGCGGTTTAAAACCTGCAGTGAGTCGATCTTTTCCGATTCCACCTGATCCAGATTTTCTTCCATTCTAGCGGTAAATTCAACATCGAATATTTCCGGAAAGTTTTGCACCAACAGATCGTTGACAATAAAGCCCAGTTCATTCGGCTTGAAATAACCCCTTACCAGATCGACATAGCCCTTGCCGCGGATGGTCGAAAGGATGTTAGCGTAAGTGCTGGGCCGTCCGATGCCGTTTTCTTCAAGTTCTTTTACCAGCGAGGCTTCCGAAAAACGCGGCGGCGGCATGGTAAAATGTTGTTTGGGCTCCAGCTGGTTGAGTTTCAGGACAGTTCCCTGGGCAAGCTCGGGCAGCTTTGGTTTCTGTTGCTCGGTTTCGGTCGCAATTTCATCGTCCACCGACATGTAGAGCGCCATAAATCCGGGAAATTTTACCGAAGAACCGCTGGCCGAAAAAAGGTAGGCTCCGGCTTTAATCGTTAGTGAAATCTGATTGATCAAGGCCTCCGCCATCTGAGAGGCCACGAATCGCTGCCAGATGAGCTGATACAAGCTCAGCTGCTCCGGCGAAAGATAGGGCTTGACCGCCTCCGGCGTATTGAAGACCGAGGTCGGGCGGATGGCCTCATGCGCGTCCTGCACCTTTTTGGTATTTTTGAAAAACCGTGGTTTGGGCAGGGCATAATCATTGCCGAAACGATCCAGAATCAACTGCTGCGCCTCGACGGCGGCCTCGGCCGCAATACGGGTGGAATCGGTGCGCATGTAAGTGATCAACCCCACGGGTTCGCCGGGACCCAGATCAATGCCTTCGTAAAGCTGTTGGGCAATGATCATGGCCTTGCGGGCGCTGAATCTGAGCTTGCGGATGGCTTCCTGCTGCAGTTTGCTCGTGGTAAAGGGGGGCAGAGGATTTTTTTTAACGGTCTTTTTCTGGATTTTATCGACAATAAATTGTTCCCCGTCCAGATCCCTTAGAATTTTGGCGGCCGCATTTTCATGCGGAATTTGTATCTTTTCTCCATTTCTTTTAACCAGCTTGGCTGCAAAGGGGGGCGGGGTGTCGCTTTCAAGATGGGCGGTAATCGACCAGTATTCCTCGGGTACAAAGGCCTGAATTGCCCGTTCTCTTTCGCAAATAATCCTAACAGCCACCGACTGCACTCTTCCGGCACTCAATCCGCCTTTTACCTTGCGCCACAGAAGCGGTGAAACCTGATAGCCCACCAACCGGTCGAGTATCCGACGGGCCTGCTGGGCTTCATACTTGGAGCGATCAAGCTCCTCGGGTTCGGCCATGGCTTTCTGGATTGAATTTTTTGTTAGTTCATGAAAAAGCACACGGTAAAAATTGCGTCCCTTTTTTTTCAAGACATCGGCCGTATGCCAGGCGATGGCCTCGCCTTCACGATCAGGGTCGGGGGCCAGATAAACGTCACGAGCATCGCCGGCGGCCTGCTTGAGGCTTTTTATGACTTTCTGTTTGCCCGGGATGCATTTGTAGCTGGGCTTAAAATCGTTTTCGACATCAATGCCCATCTCTTTACTCGGAAGGTCCTTGATATGCCCCACGGTCGCCGCAACATTGTAGGCGTTGCCGAGATATTTTTTGATGGTTCTGACTTTTGTCGGTGACTCCACGACAACTAAGGGTTTGCTCACAGTCTATCCTCGCATCTGTTCTGTTTATACACAGCGTCGTATTTTAAAAGGCAAAATACTTGAAGCGTGTAAAATCTAATTGTCCGTTGTAGGTTGTCAATAGTCAGCCGGACATTTCTGCCTTTATTTTTCCTTTTAAGACGATAGGGTAAAATACTTGCCGGGTGATTGACGGATCAGTCCGGCGAGTTCTAATTTCAACAAAATGCCTGAAAGTTTGCCGGGTCCCAGGGCGATTTTTCTGACTAGATCGTCAATATGGATTGGATAAGGCCCGATGGCGTCGTATACCCGGGCTTCATCAGTTGCAAGCTCGGCTTTCTTTTCATCGACGCTGTTCCGGCTGGGCCGTGCGGAACGCTGGTTAAGCTGGATTAGCGGGGCAAGTTCTTCAACGATATCCTGGGCATGCTCGACAAGTTTGGCTCCCTGTTTGATAAGGGTATGCGTCCCCATGCTCTTGAACGACTGAATACTGCCGGGTACTGCAAACACTTCGCGGTTTTGCTCGACGGCCAGCCGGGCGGTGATCAGCGAGCCGCTGTTTTTGGTGGCCTCCACGACGACCGTTCCCAGCGACATTCCGCTGATAATCCGGTTGCGTATCGGGAAATTATGGGCTTCGGGCTCCGTCATCAATGGAAATTCCGATACAATCGCACCGCTTTCAGAAATTCGCTGAAAAAGCCCTTTGTTTTCCGCCGGATAAATTCGCTCCAGACCGCTGCCCAGTATGGCAATTGTTTTTCCGCCAGCCGCCAGCGCCCCTTCGTGGGCGGCAGTGTCAATGCCGCGCGCCATTCCGCTGACGATCGTAAGACCGAGTGATGCCAGGGTGCCGCTCAAACTTTTGGTCGTCGTCATACCGTAGTCGGTTGCGTTTCTGGAACCGACCATGGCAAGCTTGGCGGGAGAGCTTTCGAGCCGGCCATGGGTGTATAAAAAGAGCGGCGGATCAGGGATTTGGCGCAACAGCTGAGGATAATCCGGATCCGCCAGGGTTACGATGGCATAACCTCTGCGGGTCACAAGATCCAGCTCTGCTTCAACGCTGGCCGGTATTTGATGTGTTCTCAGTTTCGCGACATGACGGCTCGTGATTCCATCCACCCGCAGGAGCGCTTCATCGGATGCCTGAAAGATTGCCGGCGCCGACTTGAACCTATCTATCAGACGTTTGCCAAGGAGATTTCCGATTCCCGGTACACTTTTAAGGCAAAACCATGACAGAAGGTTATCCATTGCAGCCCATATTAAATCACGACTTACCCTTGCTCTTGGTTTGTTTCGCCTGCCAGGCCATAAGAATCGGGCTGGCCACGAATATGGACGAGTAGGTTCCCACTATGATTCCGACTAGCAGGGCGAAGGCAAAATCATGGATGATACCGCCGCCTAAGACAAAAAGGGCGGCCACCACCAGAAGGGTGGTCAGCGATGTCAGAATGGTGCGGCTGAGCGTCTCATTAATGCTGCGGTTTAAGATGACGTCCAATGGGCTTTTATGATATTTTCTTAAGTTTTCCCTGATACGATCAAAAACGATAATGGTATCGTTTAAGGAATACCCGATAATGGTCAGCAGGGCGGCGATGATGGCCAGGGTAAACTCTTTGTCGAAAAGCGAAAACATGCCGACGGTAATCGTGACATCGTGGATCAGGGCGACAATGGCGCCCATGGCGTACTTGAGCTCGAGAAACCAGAATAATACGAGGGATATAATCAGGGCGGCAACAATCAGAAAAGGAATACTGACTTTAAACAGCGTAAAAATATAAACCGCCCCGATCAGCGCCGCCGCCATAATGCCGCTGATTACCCACTTGAACTCGAAGCGTCCTGAAATATAGATGGTGATAAACAACAGAGCGTAGAACATGGCAAATAATGCTTTTTCCCGCAAATCCTGTCCGACCTTGGGCCCGACCATTTCCACCCGCCGAATTTCCGCATCCCCGCCGGTTTCCTTATCCAGGGCTTTTTTCAATTTCGCGGTGAAGCCTTCGGAGGTCATGACCGAACTGTCGGTGCGAACCAGATATTCATGGGTGTTCTGCTCCCCGAACCGCTGGACGGTGGATTGCTCGATTCCGATGTCTTTCATCCCGGATTTGATATCTGCAATGTTAGCCGGGGCCTGAAATTTCACCTGGATCAGCGTGCCGCCCTGGAAATCGACGCCAAGACTCGGGCCTCCGTGCAGGATAAGAGAAATAATACTGATGAGGATCATCGCACCCGACAAACTAAAAGCGATCATTTTTTTGCCGATAAAATCTATGTTAATGTCCGGCTTGATAAATTGCATAAAATTTCCTTCTGATTGGTTTACAAATTAATCTAAATACTCAGCGTCTTTACCTGGCGGTGCATCAGGAGATAATCAAAAATCAACCGTGACAGGATCAGGGCGGTAAACATACTGGCGATAACACCCAGGCTCAAGGTGACGGCAAATCCTTTAACCGGGCCGGTGCCAAACTGGAAAAGCACCACCGCGGCAATCAGGGTCGTCACATTGGCATCCAAAATGGTCAGGGTGGCGCGGTTATAGCCGGCATCGATGGCTGCCCGCGGTGTGCGGCCCAATGCCATTTCTTCGCGGACCCGTTCAAAGATTATCACGTTGGCATCCACAGCCATACCGATGGTCAGAATAATTCCGGCCATTCCCGGCAGTGTCAGGGTGGCCTGAAAAGCGGCCAACCCGGCGCCGATCATCATGATGTTCAGCACCAGCGCAAGGTCTGCGATCAGGCCGGAGATTTTATAGTAGACGATCATAAAGGCCACGACCAGGAACCCGCCGATACACATGGAAAGCAAGCCTTTGCGGATGGAGTCGGCCCCCAGCGAAGGGCCCACAGACCGCTCTTCGAGTATATTTACCGGTGCCGGCAGGGCACCGGCGCGAAGCACGATGGCGAGATCCCGTGCTTCATTAGTGGTGAAGCGCCCGGTAATGCGGGCCTGACCGCCGGCAATTTTTTCCTGGATAACCGGAGCCGAATAGACAGTCTGGTCCAGCACAATCGCCAGGCGCTTGTTAACGTTATCGGCGGTGATTCTTTCAAAGATGCGGGCGCCTTTCTTGTCAAAAGTGATGGAGACATAGGGTTCATTATATCGCGAATCGATTTGAACCCGGGCGTCCGTCAGGTAGGCGCCGGTCAACAACGTTCTTTTCTTGAGCAGAAACGGCGTCTTCTGCGACCGGCGGGTTTCAGAATTTTCTTCAACTTTGTAAAGGATTTCGTCTCCCGGCGGGATATTGCCCTTTAGTGCGTCTTCGACTGAATGGGTGTCATCGACCAGTTTGAATTCCAGCAGCGCGGTTTTACCGATCAGATCCTTGGCTCGCTCGGTATCTTTGATGCCGGGCAGCTGAATTAATATCCGGTTTTCACCCTGACGTACGATATCCGGTTCGGAGACACCGAACTGGTCAATGCGATTGCGGATGGTTTCAAGGGCCTGGCTGACGGCCAGCTGTTCAATATGATCGCGATCCTTATCAGTAAGGCCCAAAATGATCGAGAGGGTGCCGTTGTCTTTTTTTTCCGAAATCTTGCGCAGATCTCTGAAATCTTCATCCAGCAGCGCTTGGAATTTTTCAATATTTTCCTCGTTTTTGACCTCGGCGGATATCTCGTTCCCTTTGATTCGATCCACCGCAACGTCCCGGATGAGCTTTTTTTTCAGCAATTCCCGTATTTCCTGAGCAATACGCTCGACCGTGCTTTCAACAGCTTTTCCCGAGTCCACTTCCAGAACCAGGTGCATGCCGCCCTGAAGATCAAGACCGAGGTTGATTCTTTTGTGCGGCCATACACCGGGCTTCAGGGTCGGAACAAGATAGATGATCGTCGCTACGATCACCACAATAACTGAAACCAATTGCCATGAAACATTCTTCAATGATCTTTTTCCTTCTCTTTGGTTATAGATCCGATTAAAAGTAATCCGTCAAGAAGTCGGCTGGGGTGGCCGGACTTCCCCAGTTTTCGGCTTGCGCCGGCCGCCTCACCCGTCAAAACATCCATTGTTTGTGATCATCATACGAAAGCCCCAGAGAATTTGTCAAATGGTCCGGTGGTTAAATTGCAGCGGATAAACCGTGCGGCAGCGGGGACTGGGTCGGTTTGTCCGCCTTGAACAATTTAACGCCCCCGCCACTTAACGAAATTGCATGGGGCTGAGATTTTTAAACCCATATGATGCCACAATCGTATTGGAAACCAATTGGGAATTCAGCATCTACCGGTTATTTTTTTTCCGGCTGGCTTTGGGTTGCCGGTTGAGCCAGGTTCGATACATTGCCGCGGGCGACTTTAACGCGAACCTTGTCGGCAATTTCGACGGTTATCGTGGTTTCATCCATACCGGTGATACGACCGTGGATACCGCCGCTGGTGATAATACGATCGCCTTTTTTTAGATTGGAAATCATCTGGCGGTGCTCTTTCGTACGCTTTTGCTGGGGGCGGATCAGCAAAAAATAAAATATGACAAACATCAAAATCAGCGGTATAAAACCTGCGAAACCACCGGCGCCGTTGCCTCCTGCACCCCCTGTGCCCATTGCATATGCTATATCAAACAAGACGATTCCTCCTTCCGGGTTGTTGACAGCTAGGTTATTCTATTTATCATTATATTATTAATATTATGATTTATATTATGCGGTTAGAAATAACGTAGGCATCTGTTTCGTTAAAATCACGATGATATACTTTAAAAGATCGAATTCGTCAAATCTTTCTTGAATTTTTTTGTTCCGGGGGAAAAAATTCACTCACGGCATATTATCTTGCTGTCTCCCGGAACCATTGACCGATCGCCCTCAATTTCAACATTAAGCTCATGTCTGATTTCCAGATCGACAATCTCCCGGCGTTTTTTATTCAGAAGATATTCTGCCACATCCACCGGCACGATTCCTTTGACCCGCTTGGCTTTTTCTTTGAGCGTTTCGAGGCTGAGTTTGCGTAGAAAACCGATGCCCAGCGTCTCGGCCGAAGGAACCAGCCCCTTGCCCTGACAATATTTACAGGGCAGATAACTGCCGAATTCGATCGAGGGGCGCATTCGCTGGCGTGACATCTCCAACAATCCAAACCGTGAGATTTTGCCGACTTTTGTGCGGGCCTTGTCTTCTTTTACGAATTGTCTCAGGGTGCGTTCGATTTCGGATCGATGTTTGGCATCCTTCATGTCGATAAAATCGATTACGATTAATCCCCCCAGATCCCTTAACCGCAGCTGTCGCGCAATTTCTTCGGCCGCCTCGAGATCGGTTTGGAATGCCGTTTGTTCAATAGACTTCTCATGGGTGGATTTACCGGAATTTACATCCACTGAGACCATGGCCTCGGTTTGCTCGATGACAAGGGTTCCGCCTGATTTTAAGGCGACCCGGCTTTCAAATATTGACGCGATCTGGTCTTCGAGCTGAAACTTGGAGAAAATGGGTTTGGCGCCTTTGTAAAGCTTGACGATCTTGTCGTGCCGGCTCGCAAAAAGCCTGATAAATTCCCGCACCTCATTGAATACGGTAGCCTCGTCAATCAAAATCTCGGCCACTTCCTGGGTGAAGGAGTCTCTGATCGATCGTATGACCAGATGACGCTCCTTGTAGAGCAGGGCAGGGGCCTTCCGTTTCATCACGCTGTCCTTGATTGTTTTCCACAGCCGAAACAAATAGGTCAAATCCTTGGAGAGAGCTGTTTTGCTGGTATTTTCGGCGGCGGTGCGGATAATGAGCCCAAAGTCCTCAGGGATCTTTAATGTGGTTACTATATCTTTCAGACGTTGGCGTTCCTCATCGCTTTCTATCTTGCGTGAAACGCCCCGGTTGTCGCTGCCCGGCCTCAAAACCATATATCTTCCCGGTAAAGAAATGAAGGTGGTAAGCATGGCTCCCTTTTTCATAAAAGGATCCTTAATAACCTGCACCATCAATTCCTGTCCGCGCCGAACCAACTTGTCGATGGACTGCTGTCCATCTTCGGGGTCCATAAAATAGTCGCTGTGAATTTCATATTTTTGCAGGAATCCGTGGCGCTCGGCACCGTAGTCGACAAAGACAGCCTGGAGACTGGGTTCGATGCGGGAGACGATGCCTTTGTATATGTTGCCGTGGGTGATCTCCTTCAGGCTGCTCTCAATGCGAAACTCTTCAAGTTTGTTGTCTTTGACCGTTGCGACTCTACATTCTTCCGGGTCGATTGCATTTACCAAAATTTTGATGCTCATAAATTTTTATCCTTGCACTGGGCATATAAGAGATAATATTAATAATCAGTTCGATGACATGCGTTTATTTACTCGAATATTAAATTGTTAGATACAAGTCAAACGATTTCTGGCGAATAGAAGGTTGCCGATAGCCGGATTTTGAAATTTAAAGCTTTTCTTTCACGGCTTTTGGAGCTAAAACAGTAAAGGGTTAAATTAGGAACCGGGATCGGTTGAGATCTGGATGTCGGAAAATTTGAAAAGAGGAAAAGCAAGTGATGGATGAGAAATACACTCCTGAAGCAATTGAAACCAAATGGCAAAAAAAATGGGAAGCCTGGAGTTTATTCAAGGCAACCGAAGATCCCGGGCAGCCGAAATACTACCTGCTGGAAATGTTTCCCTATCCTTCAGGTAAGATTCATATGGGGCATGTTCGCAATTATTCCATCGGTGATGTGGTTGCCCGGTATAAGCGCATGCGGGGATTCAATGTCCTCCACCCAATGGGCTGGGATGCTTTCGGTATGCCGGCCGAAAATGCCGCCATCGCCAATAGGACCCATCCGGCCAAATGGACCTATGCCAATATCGCTACCATGCGCGCCCAGCTCAAACGACTGGGTTTCAGTTACGACTGGGATAGAGAACTTGCTACGTGTAAACCTGAATATTATCGCTGGGAACAGTGGTTGTTCCTGCAGATGTACCAAAAAGGCCTGGCCTACCGCAAAGAATCATTCGTCAACTGGTGTGAAGACTGTCAGACCGTCCTGGCCAACGAACAGGTCGAAGCCGGCCTTTGCTGGCGCTGCGGTCGGCAGGTCCGTCAGAAGCAACTTTGGCAATGGTTTTTCAAAATAACCGACTATGCGGAAGACCTCCTGCTGTACTGTGAGAAACTGCCCGGCTGGCCCGAGAAAGTGATCACCATGCAGAAGAACTGGATCGGCAAAAGTATCGGGGCCCAGATCAATTTTGCTGTAGAAAACCAGGATGCTTCGATTCCGGTGTTCACCACCCGCCAGGATACGGTATTCGGTGCAACGTTTATGGTTCTGGCGCCGGAACATCCGCTGACGACCAAACTTTCCCGCGGAACTGCCCAGCAAAAAGAGGTCGATGATTTTGTTGAGAAAATTTCGCTGCAGGATCGTTCCCCCCGTTCGATTGAAGATTACGAAAAAGAAGGCGTGTTCACCGGGGCTTACTGCCTCAACCCCCTGAGCGGCCGACGGATTCCGGTTTACACGGCCAATTTTGCTTTGATGGAATACGGCACCGGTGCCGTGATGGCTGTTCCGGCGCATGATCAGCGGGATTTTGATTTTGCTAAAAAATACGGACTTGACATTATTGTGGTCGTACAGCCGGAGGATGCGGTGCTTGATGGGCATACCCTGACGGAAGCATATGCCGGGGAAGGGGTCATGATAAATTCCGGTCGGTTCAACGGCATCGGTAATCTGAAGGCCAAGGATGAAATCGCCCAGTATCTGGAAAAGAACGGCGTAGGCCGGCGGTCGGTCAGCTTCAGACTGCGGGACTGGGGAATCTCCCGGCAGCGATACTGGGGGGCACCGATTCCGATGATCCACTGCGATCACTGCGGTATCGTGCCGGTACCGGAAAAGGATCTGCCGGTGGTGCTGCCGGAAGATGCGAATATGCTGGAAGACGGAAAATCCCCCCTTCCCGTGCTGGAGAATTTTATTCATGCGACTTGTCCCCGATGCGGCAGCTCTATGGCCAGACGAGAAACCGATACCATGGACACCTTTGTGGAATCTTCCTGGTATTTTGAACGGTACTGCAGCCCGCAATGGGATACCGGCATGTTTGACACGGGGGCCGTCAACTACTGGATGCCGGTGGATCAATACATCGGCGGCGTCGAGCATGCTATTTTACATCTGCTCTATTCACGGTTTTATACGCGGGTGCTGAATGATCAGGGGCTGGTTAAATTTAAAGAGCCTTTTACCAATCTTCTGACCCAGGGGATGGTGTGCAAGGAAACGGTGATGTGCCCAACGCACGGATTTCTGCTGCCCGAAGAAGTTGACGGCGACAGGGATTATCGCCTGTGTAAAAGGTGCGGCAAACCGGTTACCGTCGGCCGGGTGGAGAAGATGTCGAAATCAAAGAAGAATGTCATAGATCCGAATATTTTGCTGGATAAATACGGGGCCGATACGACACGGTTTTTTTGTCTTTTTGCCGCGCCGCCCGAACGAGATCTGGAGTGGAGCGAACAGGGCGTTGAAGGCGGCTTCCGGTTTTTAAACCGGGTTTGGCGTCTGGCTGCGGCTGTGATGGAGGCGATAAAGGATGCAAAACCGTTTGATGGAAATTCCGACGATTTGGATGACGTGCTGCGGGAAGTGTATCGCAAAACCCATCAAACAATTTATAAGGTTACAAAAGATATCGAAGACCGCTTCCATTTCAATACCGCTATCAGCGCCGTTATGGAGCTGTCCAACACCTTGAGCGGGGTTGACCTGCAAAGGAAGCACAGCCAATTGCTGCCGGTGATGAGATTTGCCATGGAATCTCTGACGCTGCTTCTGTCTCCGATTGTACCGCATTTTGCGGAAGAACTCTGGGAGGCACTTGGCAATCAGTCCAGTGTGCTGCTGGCTGCATGGCCTCAATACCGTGAGGATGCGCTTGAAACAGACGAACTGCTGATCGTGGTCCAGGTTAACGGCAAACTGCGGAGCCGCTTCCGGGTTAGCGCCGATACCGACGAGTCGACCATCAGAGAAATTGCACTGAAGGACGAGCGGGTCGACAAGTTTATAGGCGGCAAAAAAATTAGAAAAGTCATTGTGGTCAAAAATAAACTGGTCAACATTGTGATATAATCGACAGGCATAAGGTTAAAGGTTTATTGTTTAAACAAAGCAGAAAAATCGGGTTCATGATTCTTTGTACCGTTTTAGTCGCCGCCTGCGGCTATCGGTTTGCGGGCCAGGGTCAATATCCAAAGGGCGTGCAACATATTTTCATAGAGGTTTTTGAAAATCGCACGTCTAAAACGGGGATTGAAAGGACCGTTACCAATCAGGTTATTTTTGAGTTTACCCGGCAAAGAGGAAAGAGTCTGGCCAGCAGCTCCGCGGACGCGGATGCCATCTTAAAAGGCGTGATCAAAAAGATTCGCACCCAGACGATTGCAAGGGTCGGCACTGAAGTGGCCAGCCAGCGGGAGGTTTTTATGACGGTTGACCTTGTCCTGGTCCCCAAGGACGGCGGAAAGGTCCTGTGGGCCGCTAATGACATTTCAGATCGACAAGCTTATGATGTCGTTGAAAACAGCAAGATCGCAACCGATCAAAATGAGACGAATGCCATCACAGTGCTATCGGAACGAATGTCTGAGAGAATCTTCAACCGGCTAACCAATGATTTTTAATTAAACCGCCCTCAAAAATACCGCTCAATTCAGGGAGCAATTAAGCCTTGGTGGAATTGGCCAGTTTTGCAAGGCGGGAAATTTTTCGGGCGGCGGTTTTTTTGTGAATCACTCCCTTTTTAGCGGCCTTGTCAATGATGGATTGGGCCGCGGTTATCTTAGCCCTTGTTTTCTCACTGGATAATTCTGCCGCTGTTGAGCGTACGTCTTTGACGATACTTTTAATTCTTGTTTTAGTTGATTTGTTGCGCAGTCGCCTTATTTCGTTTTGGCCAGCGCGTTTGATGGCCGACTTATGATTTGCCAAGGGTACTTACTCCTTTCCGTAATTTGTTTGAACCTGGATAAATATTAATTAATCGATGATCTGTCAAGAAATTTTAGCGATTTTTAACGCAAATAATTTTTGCCCCGATCCTTTCTTTGCTTCCGGGTTTTAATCCAGAGTTTCCTATGGTGACGGATCAGAGCCGGGATCCCCGATTCCGGATTCAATATTTGCACTGCGAGCTGTTGCGATGTCGGAAAATTCCCGGGTGGTAAAAGCTGCCGGTGTTGTGGGTACGGCGACGCTCTTGAGCCGCATTTTGGGCTTTATTCGCGATGCCGTGATTGCCTGGTATTTCGGAGCCGGTTTCAGCTCCGATGCATTTATCGCAGCGTTCAGAATACCCAATCTGCTGAGAAGGCTGGTCGCCGAGGGTTCCCTGAGCTCGGCTTTTATTCCGGTGTTTACGGATTTGATGGTCAATAAGGGGCGCGGTGAAGCGTTTGATATGGCGCGTTCAGCCTTCAGACTGCTGTGCTTGATAGTGATTTTTATAGCCGGTAGCGGGATACTGCTGGCGCCGCTGATCGTAAGGGGGGTTGCCCCCGGTTTTGGTGCGGAGAAGATCTCCCTGACCGTTGGACTGACCCGCTTGATGTTTCCATATATAATTTTTATTGGGATGGCGGCGCTTTGCATGGGTATTCTCAATGTCCTCGGAAATTTTGCCATACCAGCCTTGGCACCGGCTCTGCTGAACATAGCCATGATAGGATCCGTGCTGTTTATTTCCCCCAGCTTGTCGCAACCGGTCACGGGGCTGGCTCTGGGGGTTTTGATTGGCGGCGCTCTGCAACTGACGCTGCAGCTGCCGGCTTTAATCCGCAAAGGATTTCGATTCTGGGAAAAAGCCCGCTGGTTTCATCCGGGTCTGAAAAGGGTCGGCACCTTGATTCCTCCGGTTCTCTTAGGAGGTGCCGTCTACCAGCTGAATATCGTTGTCGGCACTCTACTGGGATCACTGCTGTCCGAAGGCAGTGTCACCTACCTTTATTTCGCCGATCGGCTGGTGCAATTTCCTCTGGGGATATTTGCAATTGCTACGGCCACCGCCGTCATGCCAAGTCTTTCCCGGCAGGCTGCAGCCCGGCAGATTAAAGAGCTGCGAAATACATTCGCCTTTGCACTCAGGCTGGTTTTCTTTATTTCAATTCCCGCCATGGTGGGTCTTATCGTGTTAAGGGAACCCATCGTGGCCATTTTGTTTCAGAGGGGTGAATTTAATGCCGCCGCAACACAGTTGACGGCCCAGGCACTTTTATACTATTCTTTAGGTCTATGGGCTTTTTCGGCCGTGAAAATTGTTACAGCAACTTTTTTTGCTTTGCAGGACACCAGGACCCCTGTGCGCATGGCGATTATTTCAATTTCAGCCAATATCATCCTGGGAGTTGTGTTGATGAAACCGCTGGCTCATGGCGGACTTGCTCTGGCAACGTCTCTGGCATCCATTTTGAATCTGGTGCTTCTTTTTCGCGCTTTAAGGATTAAATTGGGATCTCTGGGCTGGAGAAACATCGCTAGGTCTGCCGGCCGAACCCTGCTGAATTCCGTGGCAATGGGATTGGCTGTTTGGGCGACTTCCAGGGCCATACTACCCGTTGAAAACGGGACGCTGTCGGCAATGCTAGTGGGTGTGACCGCCAGTATTGCCATTGGCCTGGGCGTATTTGTGATCATTTCCTATGTTACCAGGAGCCAGGAGCTTCATTATGTTCTGGCTGAAGCCAGGAAAGGCATTGGCAGATAATGACAAAAAATCAAAGTATTCTGTTATCAATTTCAATCCTCTTTTTGATAGCATTATTCTTTTTTATCATTGTCAGCGAGCACGGGCTGTTGGACCTCAGATCGCTGAAGCTGGAAAAGGCTAAACTTGTCCTGGAAAATAGACGACTTACCGAGGAAAATCTTGCTATCAGCATTGAAATCGAGCGGTTGAAAAATGATCCCGCCTATATTGAAAACATTGCCAGGCATGAGCTTGGCATGATCGGGGAAAATGAAATTATATTAAAATCAAGAAATCAACCGGATCGGGGAAAATGAACCAGGAAGTCGATATTTACACTGAGACGATGGCAAAAGTTTATGCGGACCAGGGCCACTGGCCCAAAGCTGTTAAAATTTACCGATACCTGTTGGCAAAGGAACCGCTGCGACAGGATCTCGCTGAAGCGCTGGCCGAAGCTGAAAAAAAGATGGGAGACAGTGAACCAAAGAATCCGGAGCTGCTTGTGCCGCTATTTCAGGAATGGATCGAATTGCTTTTTAAAAGCGAAAAATTGCAGAAGCTGAAGAAGTTGAGAAATATGCATTAAGGGTTCAAGGAGAGAGGTTCGGAGGTTCAGGGTTTAGAGGTTCAGGGTTCAAGGTTTAAAGGCTCATGCTTCAACCCATCGGCTGCCCGACATAGCTGCCGGTTTCTCGACCCAGTAAGTTCTTGCTTGAGGAGTCTCATACTAATTTGTATATCACGCATAAATTCTGAGGCAAGGTAACCCTGAACGGGGAACCTTGAACCTCGGGAGCGCTACTGCTTAGGTTTTTCCATTTTGAAGGCATCGGACGCCTTGCCCTCTGAGAAAAACACGGCTTTTATGCGTTTGTCCTTGCTTCCTTCCACCTGAATCCGCCCCTCTTTCTGATAAAGTGTAATTTTAGGCCCGGTAATGGAATTCTTGTCTTTAAACAGTTTGGCATCCTCACCGGTCAGAATAATCGTCTCTGCTGCCGTATCGTATTCAGCCGTGTCGGCGTCGGCCGAATATTGTTCCGATCTTATTTCTACATGTCCGGTGGCCACGATTTTCCTTAGCGACTGTTCCGTTGATTTGTTTTTCTCTTCTGAATTGCTTTTCTCTTCGGTATTCAACAAATTCCCTTTATAATATATTCTCAATTTGTCGGAAGTAATCACCCAATCTGCCTGGACTACTTTAACATTTCCTATAAAATCAGCATATTGCTCTTCATTGTTTGAAATAAGCTGATCGGCGGTAATTTGGATGGGCTCATCCGGGGGCTGCTTGGCGGCCGTTTTGGCCTCTGATTGGCCGGCGGCAGTCGCCGCAACCGCATACAAAACGGCGGCAGCCAATGCAATAACCCGCAGTAGGCGAATGCGGCATGTTTTGGGTATCGTATCATGAAATATCGGCATACAACCCCCTCTGATGTTATTCCGAATTTGGTTTAAATATAGCAGCTGGACGGGATATTGCAACAGGAAAAGATGTGTTCTATTCCAAGCCTGTGTTTGTGCTCCGTGCCTGGAGGTCGGTGATGATATCCAAAGCCAACTCCTTGGCATTGGCCAAATCCGATTCATTCAGAGATTCCAGATCTTCGACAGTATCTCGCAGGGCATCGGCCGCTTTTTGCGACAGGTTCGTGTATATTCTTAATTGGGCCCGGCCTCCCATACCTTTCATGGATTTTGCCAGATCGCCGGTATTGATTTTCATGAGAAACTTTTCGATGGCGTCATCATCCAGTTTCTTAGGCGCAGACCGGCGGTGAGTTTTTTTCTTGCATCCCAAATAGATATTGAATATAATATGTGCTGTAACGTGAAAACTATCAAATAATGAGAAAATACCGTATCGCAGCCGATCTTTCTTCCGCTAATCTTGTCACTCTGGATTTAAACTCCCTTGACTGGCAACATGATTAACAGCAAACTGTTTGAAATTGCACCACTCTGCATTTCGGGAGGGTGTTTATCAAGGTTATTATGTACATGGCCGCAGCTTTACCAGGCGGTCCGGTTTCGTTCTGCAGGAAAGAGCCATTTGTCAATTGGACAGCCTGAAGTTTGGAACCGCAACTCTATTAAGGAAGGAGGGTGCCAGTATGGCCAATGGAATTGTCAAATGGTTTAATGAACGTAAAGGCTACGGATTTATTGAACAGGATGAGGGCCCGGATGTTTTTGTTCACCATTCGGGTATCAATGCGCCTGGTTTTAAAACGCTCAATGAAGGCGACCGGGTCACTTTTGACATTGAAGAGGGGGGCAAGGGTCCCCGGGCTGTCAATGTTACGGTCGTATAACTCCTGGACCTGGAGAAAAAGGAGCATTCCTGCATGTTTGAGGGATGCTCTTTTTCGTTTTATCGCAGGTATGGGCCATGCGGCCCTTTAAAAGTCTTCATCCTCGTCAAATTCTTTATGCGGGGTGCTCTCGGCTGAATCACTTTCATTGTACTCGGAATCATCATCGACCAAATCAACAATGTCTTCTTCCGATTCGGCCTCTTTGTCGTTCTCAATTTCCACTACTGACCCCAACTCGCCCTCATTGCCAAGCAGGTCTACCTTATCGTCGAATATAAGATTTTCGTTTTGTTCGCCGTTGGACGCATACATTCCAATGACCGTATCGGCAATCAGATCCATATAGGCGCCTATTGGAAAAAAATGCTGATTTCGCAAAAAGAAGATCAATTCGTCTTTGCCCTTCACGGATGCTTTCTTAACTTCTTCGGCTTCATAAATTTGTTCGCAGAGCAATGAAAAATCCTCATCCTGCAGACCGGGGAGCTTTTGTTTTCTGGAATCTGCAGTCAATACGGCATATTCTTGGATATGCAGATTTTTGCCTGCGACATTTTTCCATATGTGATATTTTTGTTTCATCGATTACCTTCCTCTGTTTTACGGCAACCTCTATCCGGTCTTAAATGACCAGGGGCGTTCAGCTTCTTTCTTGTGGAACGGAAACCCGTAACTATCGTGAATCAGCCGCAAGATGCCGGGCCAAAGCTCAATATGCAAAAATAGTGGTTGATAATCCGTATCATTTATGCGACCATGCAAATCCAGGTGATACCATGTGGAATTTACTTGACAAGATAGAATATCCTATATTGATAGGAATGGCAGCTTTCATGCTGTTGACCCCCTTCACCCCAATGCCCCATGTTTTAAATAAAATGATCATGCTCAAGAACGGCACGTTGACAAGACCACTTGATATCTTTGATCTCATATTTCATTTGATTCCAAGCGCAGCACTCGTTTTAAAAGTTTATCGACAATGCCGTAAAAAAGTTTGAGTCTGTGGTTTATGGGCTCCGGCTTGATCCGGATAATCGAAATTTTTCCCATCTGCGTCAAATCAAAGTGAACAGACCGGTTTTCGATATTTCGGTCGTAGGGGACCGCCGGCGGGAGGGCCTTGAGGAATCGATATTTTTTGAAGGCGGTGGCCGGTCCTCAGGGCAAATCATCACTCGATGATTTCTAGGACATATCGCTTTCTCGTTTTCCCTGAACCGGCGCTTAAAATTGTTCGGATGGCCTGGGCTGTCCTGCCCTGCCGGCCGATAATTTTTCCCATATCATTTTTGGCAACATGAAGCTCCAATACCGTGGTATGTTTCCCTTTGACTTCGCTCACCGATACCTCCTCCGGGAAATCAACTAGTGCCCGTGCAATATAACCGATCAGATCTTTCATCGCTCTGCCTCCTTTGGAATTGTTCAACAGCGTGGGTGGATCAGAGTTCATTCCGATAGTTAAAAGGCAACTTCGGCTGCCGATATCGCTGATATGATCTGCAGTTGCTCATCCAGCGGAAAGCGCAAGAGCTGGCGGTCTGTTTATTTTAGGATATCTACAAAATCCCGGGTATGCTATTGCTGTTTGTTAGGTCTGCGTATACCTCACTCTTATCAGATAGTTCTTGTGAAGTTAAGCTTTTTTTTGATTATGGCTTAATTAATCCGCTTAGGCAAAATTGAGCATCCTCATCAATTCCAATCGGACGACTGTGTTTTATCCAAAACTGGTATCACCCGTTTTCAGGGCGGAGGAATTTGGCGGGATTGATAGTGGGCAAGGCTTGAATCATAACGCATTTAATGATCTTCAAAAGGCTGGTGCCCCCGGCAGGAATCGGACCTGCGACACCCGGATTAGGAATCCGGTGCTCTATCCACTGAGCTACGAGGGCAAATAGATGGTAAAATGTTTTATTTCAATAGGTTATTCGGTGTCGCCGTTTCTCGATTTTTGGCCGAATTCGTGAATTGTGCCCGAAATTGTGCCCATTTAGGATGCACGATATTCGGCCTGCTTTTGGGCTGCCAATTTTAGATCTTCGTCACGGACAATATTATATCTGTCGAAAACCGACCTCTTTTTGTGCCCGGAGATCATCATGGCAACTCGTTCAGGAATGCCCGATCGCACCATATTGCGGGCTGCTGTCCGGCGGATATCGTGGAATATCCTTATACCAATTTTTGCATCCTTACAAGCCTTTTTCCAAGCCTTATCAATCCGTTTAATCCGGTCTGTATTGTCTTTATTCAAGAAAACATAGGGCAAAATGGTCGCGGTCCTTTTTCGGATCTGCCACTGCAGATCAAATATTTCTTTCAGTTCGTCATCGAGATACACAGTTCTGCCCTCATCGTTTTTGGTCTCACCGACTCCTAAACGTACTATACCCTGATTGCGGTCAAAATGGCTCCAAGTTAGACTGGATATTTCGGATAGTCTCCAGCCCACCTTGTAGGCAAAAGTCACGAATCCTTTTAAATGGCAGGGTAGCTGCGGCAGTCCAAGACCTCCAAGGACTCACTGAAAAAAAGGCCCAGTGCAAGGTAGGCACGCTACAGCGACCGGACCGTCAACCGCATCCTGTGGCGTATTTGAAAACCTTCACCAAGTGGACCCGCAAATTAAAACCGTTTTGCCTCGAAAACCCATGACCAAAATCCATCTGATGACAGTTGGTATCGGCCTTTGAGGTCGAGCGGGCGATCACAGTCTCTCAGCGCCGGCGGGTCTTGGACGCGGCCGATAGCTTGCCGTTTGTCGGCCGGGAATGATTTAAATACCACTTGACATTATATTGTTATGTGGTATATTTTGAAATAATGAAAGGAGGTGGCCATGAACCTGCAAGTACTCTCCAAAAATGTAAGGCGGTTGAGGACTGCGAAGCGTTTTAGCCAAAGGGCTTTGGCGGACACCGCTGGCCTCTCCTTGCCGGCAATCAAGAATCTCGAACTTGCAAAGAGTGAGCCGCGGATGAGGACCATGCAGGCAATCGCCAAGGCGCTAAATGTGAAGATTCATGAACTTTTCCAGCCGGTTCGGGAACTGCGTACCGTCCGTTTCCGGTCGGCGAAGCGGATGCAGAATCGAGAAAATGTTCTGGCCGAAGTGGCAAGGTGGCTCGATGATTTCAATTATTTAGAAAATAGCCTGAAGAATGAGAAGCCGTTCCGCCTCAATCCGGCCAGGGCGCATTGCTCCAGGGGCCGCCTCGCCGAGGCGGCCGGGCTCTGCCGCAAAAAGCTGGGGCTGAAACCCACCGAACCCATCCACGACATCTGCGGCCTGCTCGAACACGCGGGTGTGAAGGTTTTCCCGGTTCCCATGGCTTCCGATAGTTTCTTCGGCCTGTCTGTCGGGGAGGAGGACGGCGGTCCGGCGGTGGTCGTGAACGTATGGGAGCGGATTTCGGTTGAAAGGCGCATTTTCAGCGCCGCCCACGAACTCGGTCATCTCATGCTGCATCCCGATGCTTACGACGTCAGCCAGGTCGAGGAAAGCAAGGAGGAAGAGCACGAAGCCGACCGTTTCGCCGGGCATTTTCTGATGCCGAACGAAGGGTTCCGCAAGGAATATGATGAAGCGGCCGGGTTGCACTTCGTGGATAGGGCCTTCAAAGTCAAGCGTATTTTCCGGGTCAGTTATAAAACCGTGCTCTCCCGTCTTATTGAGTATGGCGATGCGGACAGTTCCATCTGGAAAAAATTCAATATTGCGTATCAGCGACGCTTCAACCGGAGACTCTTTTTCAAGGAAGAACCGATGGGCATGGATACCGCCGAACCGTTCGGGATGCAGCGATTTGATTTTTTCGAAGACCGTTTTAGTCGACTGACCAGAGAGGCGGTGGAAAAAGACAAAATATCGCTTAGCCGCGGTGCGGAAATGCTACGGATCGGCATCGAGGAGATGCAGGAGCTCTTGAAAGACTGGGAGGCCGGCCTGTGACGCGTCGTTCGCCGCCGCCCAAGCTCATGATAATGGACGCCTGCGTGCTGATCGATTTCATTAAAACGGAACGGGCTGTGTTGGAACTCGTTGTGAAACATGTCGGATCGCTTTACGTAACCAGCCCGGTAGTTGACGAGGTTAACGAAATCGATGACGAAAACGAGTTGGTAGCGCTCGGGCTGATTATCATCGAGCCTGAAATCGAGGATGCGTATACCGCCGGCGGTCGATCCGGACCCTTGTCGTTCGAGGACTGGCTGTGCCTCCTCACGGCCAAGCGGCATGGTTTCACATGCGTGACCAATGACAAGAATCTGCGCAAACTATGCAGGCAGGAAGGTGTTTTTCTGCTGTGGGGACTCGAGCTTCTCGCTGAACTGCACAAGGTTGGTGGAATCACGGCCACAGCGGCAGAAACAATCGCTCAAGCCATACGACGGTCAAATCCCAGGCACATTACCCAGAAGATCGTCTCGCGGTTTACGGACACGATTCGACGTCAGGAAGCCGCAGGTCCCGGACATGATGATCCGACCAATTGAGATTTTGTGAATGCCGTCACCCGATCTGGTGACGATATGGTGCGGCATAGATCGCAAGAACAATCCTAACGGAGGTTTTTATCCAACGGCACAAGATGATCCCGCAATGCGCGGCAAAAGATCACGAAACCAAACGGATGGTCGTCTCAGGGATACCCGCGACGACAAGCATGTTGGCACCCTGTAGAAACAGTACGACAGGAATTTCGGTGTGCGCTCGGACATGCACGTGGACACCCTGCTCAAACAGACGAGTTATTCGTCAGTGAGTAAGCTCATCAACAGCGGAATCGGTAAAAAGAAAAAATAACTGCCTATAAGATTGCCGAATAACCTTCCATGGAAATAGGGGGAGCTGAACCGGTCTTATAGCTTCTTTTTCTTGATGTGATTGTAGAGCGTGCATCGCGACACTCCTAAAACTCGTGCGACATTGGCTTTAGTAGCGCCCTTGTTGAAGAAATCCCTGATCTCGTCCTCTCGACCGTCGAGCTTGGATTTACCCGGTCCCTTCGGCCGGCCCAGTTTCTTGCCGGCAGCCTTGGCCTGAGCCAGTGCCGTCTTCGTCCGATCAGAAATTAAATCTCTTTCAAGCTCAGCCAAAAGCGAAAAGATGGTGACCATTACTTTTGAGGTCATGTCCCTGTGGTTTTTGGCGCTAATTTTTAAACTCTGCTTAATAGCGATAAGCTCAACCTGCATCTCCGACAGCTGGTTGATTAATTGAATCACCTCACCGGTGCTGCGGCCAAGCCTGGATAGCTCGGAAACAATAAGCCGATCCTCGGGTTTCAGTTGGGAGATGAGTTCATCGATCCTGCGATCTTTGGATGACCGCCGGCTGGACATTTCAATCTCAAGCCACTTGCTCACCCGGAGTTTATGCCGGTGGCAATAATTTAGAATTTCGTATCGTTGATTTTTTAGGTCCTGGGTGTCTGTGGAAACCCTTAAATATGCAAAATTTCGTGGCATGTATTCTAAAAAGGTAAATTTTGATTTATTTTTAACGCATTTAGTACAGAATATGTGTACCTTTTGTAGACGTATAATGTTAAGCGATAACGTTGGTTTTTGTTGTACACTTCAATAAAAATTCTCTGACTTAGAGAAGGTTGATTGATTTTTTCCCGATTTGTTGAGCTCCATTGCATTCATTAATTTGATGAGAATTTAAAACAGATTTGCGGGGATGCCCTATCGGTCCAAATGTAAAATCTTGCCTTTTTCCATTCAATTCAGTATAGTTCCTCCGTCTTCTTTTCAAGGTTTCATCATTTCTCAAAATGCAGCCGTTTTCGAGACCTCCTTGGTTTTAACATTTTTAAAATGGCTATGCGCAAAACGTTTATTACTCATACTCGGAATGCTTGGCGAAGCCATCGTACCCAAGCTGCATTTAATCGAAATCATGGCCTTCAAATTTTTACAGTCGAGCAACTGGTCGCGCGTTTAGCAGGGGGCTTTCTCAGGCCGATTGATCCCGAGGACCTGAATACCGCTGTTTCAGCCATAATTTCAAGACCCTTAGGCGAGCTTGACGCCATAAAAAGGCTGCCAGGTTTTCAGCGAGCCGCGGCCACAACACTGTCCAAGCTGTGGCTGGCTGGCCTTGATTTGAACCAAGAGTTGCAGTGCACAACTGAACGGGCGGCAATGGAACGCATTGAGGCATTGATTGCATTGGAACAGGGTGTTCTGGAATGCTTGCCCAGCAACCAGTTGCGTCCAAGCGATCTTACTTCAGCCGCCCTAAAGCGGGTTCAGCATGCGGGATCGATTTTCGGTCCCATTGAAATCTATGGTCATACCGAGATGGCTCCGGTCTGGAGGCCAATAATAATAGCCATTTCAAAAATCACAAAGGTCTCATGGATAGCCGAAGCAAGGTATGTGCCGGAATGGCTCCATGATTCCGGCATGTCACTTAAGACAAGTCCGGCCGAGCAGCCTGAGGTTAAAGCCTTCTCCTGTGCCAGTCCCCGCCATGAAATAATTGAGGCCGTTCGCTGGGTCAGGCGACATTTGGCAAGTGGCGTTGCCCCACAGGACATTGCCATCGCTTCAGCTTCACCCGAGGCTTGGGATGATCATATGCTGGCAATCGCCGAAGCGGCCAATCTGCCGATTCACTTTGCCCATGGCCAGGCAGCGCTCAGCTCCTTCGATGGCCAACTTGTTGCCGCCCTTGCCGAAGTGATGCTGCGCGGTTTTTCCCGGACGCGTATTATTCGTCTAGTTGCGCTTTTGCGAACTCATAATCCTCGATTTAAGGACCTGCCCGGCAACTGGTGGCAATTGTTGCCCGAAGACGCCCCCTTGCTCGATGCCGAACGTTGGCGGATCGCAATTGATGCAATTCCTCCCGAAAGCTTTCCAGGTGGCGCCGATATGCGCCCCTTGCTTAACGATTTGATCACATCCCTGGCATTGGGCCTTGCGGCCGCCGGTCAGGTCGGAGAGACGCTGTTTAAAGCCCGCGCCTTGGCAATCTGGCAAAGAGCCTTATCACATGGTCCGCCCGAAGCGCTGGATGTAACTTTGGCAAGTCTCAGGGTAGACGACGGGCTTGAGCCTGGGGCTTCGATCCTGTGGACCCCGGCATCAGCCCTTGCCGCCGTGCCCAGACCGCTGACTTGGCTAGTGGGGTTGACATCACGTTCCTGGCCACGAAGAGCCAGCGAAGACCCGCTGCTTCCGGAGCATATCGTGGAAAGTTCGCGGATCAATCCGCTTCCTGTACACCAAGCCGATCGGCGCTATTTCGCAACGATCCAAGCCATGACATCCGACGAGCTGGTCTGCTCACGAGCCCGACGTAATAGTGAGGGCCGACAAAATGGTATCTCGCCGCTTTATCCTCGCAACATAAAAGAAATCCACTTGGCTCATAGTCGTGAACCTGAACATGCGGCCAGCGCAACCGACCGCCTCTTTGCGAGGCCAGCCGAATTTTCGAGTTTGCCCGTGACGCATTCGGCCCTGACGACTTGGAAAGACTGGCACACCGGGCGTCTTACGTCACACGACGGGCTGGTGCGTGCCGAACACCCCTTGCTTTTGCGATCTCTCGATAGGTGTCAATCGGCCTCTTCATTGGTGAAACTTTTGCGCGATCCGCTGGGCTATCTATGGACCTATGGTTTTGGCTGTCCGAACCCGAAGAGACCGACGAGCCCCTCACATTGGATGCTCTGTCCTTTGGCAATTTACTGCACGAAATCCTCCATGAGGCCGTAACTCAACTTGAAACTGCTCGTTCAGGTGGTTTTGCAAAGGCCTCCAAAGCACACGCAAGGCCGTTCGGGTTGCCGCACAAAAAGTGGCCGCTCGTTGGGACGCAACCGCACCGTGCCCCCTTCCGATAGTCTGGCGCCCGAAAATGTGAAGAAGCCGTCGAGCTTGCCATCATCGCATTATCCTACCCGCAATAGTCCTTGCCCGGCGAACGCAGCCCGCGCAGAAGGGCCCCGGGGGTGACCGACATACCCAACCCTCCAAGGGAAACCCTCGGTGCAAATAACTTGATCCTATTTAGCCCGTGATCATTGCCGGGACCGAAATAGCTATCGGGGGCGCACGTCAACCGGTTGGATCTATCTTCAGACAGACATACCCTGGGCTCGCGTTACCATTATAAATCCGGTAAGTTTCCAGAGGTAAGCCGCCGCAACTTAAAGGGGGTGCCGAACTACAACGATGCCTTTACGCTTATGTGGTCAAAGCCCTGCTCTGTCCAAACTGAGGTTGAAGCACAGCTGCTTTAACCGCGCGTGGGCGCCCGGGCATAAGTCTTAATAGATCGCAAGCCACTCTTGATAAATCGCAAATTTTATTACATCCGCGGCTGCATCCCTTAGGGCTGGGAAGGCCTTTCCGGGTCCTGCAGCGCAGGAACAATGGTATGACCTTGCTTTTGCTGCCGGGCGGGGCCAAGGAAAGCTATCTGGACACGAGATGCCGCTGTCGCTCAAAGTCTTTCCAAGATTGCTCCGCTGTGGGATGAGGAGTAACAAAGATGCCGGATCTCAACCACCACACCCACTCATTTGCCTGATGCCGCTGAAAGGCTGGAGCCTTGACTGATCATTGCCTGCACTGTGGTGGAAGCCGGCGCCGGCCACCGGCAAGACCGCACTGATTGCTGGGCGTGTCGACTATTAATTGCAGCCGGCATCCTCCACGCAAATCGTTGCGATCACTTTCACTGAAGCGGCCGCCGCCGAACTGCTGGAACGTATCGAGTATTTTGTATGCCGACTGCTTGACGGTGAGGTGCCCATAGAGCTAAATAAGGCCCTTCGCCAGGGGCTTACCACCAAGCAGCGCCAATACCTTCAAGAAGTGAAAGGGCGCTTGACGAAATTACATGCACCACAATACATGGCTTTTGCCAGCAACTGAAAGCCTATCCCGTCGGAACGGACTGGATCCAGGGGCCGCCATTATGATCCAGCTGCAGCCAGATCGCTTTCCAGGATTTAATCCATACCTGGCTATCGGCACGCTTTGGACGTGACAAAGGGATCCAAGGTATAGGGCGTATGCTTCCCATGGAGGGTGCCGGCGGCGACAGGATTTTTTCACAGAACTGTTGATCAAACGGCTGACAAAACTTGGCCCAAATTGAAAAGACCGCCGGTTTAATAAAATCCACCGCACAGCACAGGCACCCGCTGCCACTGTAGATAGCAACGAATATTTCGGCTCTACAAAGAGGTTACTGCCTTTGCTTTCTGGCATAACAGACTGGGGGTTACCGAATGTACTACGGCTGATTATTATCGATGACATGGGCCCCTAAACCGATATCTCACGAAAAGCTGCCACCGAACCACTCAACGGTAGGCGCATCCAGAGCTTCTTTTTCATAGGCGCCCACAGCCTGCAAGAAAGATAGCCCCGTCTTTAAACAATGGGGGCGTAAAGGCAAATGGAAAACGGCTGCCAAAACGGTCGGCCGGGGAGCTGCCAACAAGAGAAAATTGAGCGCGGCCGGCGAAAATCACTATCAAGACTGTAATGCGGCTTATCAGGAGTTTTGTGCCGGCCTGGGGGCACTGACCTTTCAGCGCTTTGTTAAAGAGTTCGACACCCTGAAAAACTTAACTGTGAGTATAAGCGTATGGCTGCCCTGCTGGACTCTTACGATCTACTCCACTGATGCCCGCACCTTCTTAAAACCAATGAACCTGTTCGACAGGCATTGGCCCGGCGTTATCTCGGGTCCTGGTAGATGAGATCCAGGATACAGATCCTATTCAGGCCGAGATTCTGTGGACTCTGGCCGGCAGAAGGACACCCGCAGGCTCCATGGCAACAAGTCGCCTGTGACCCGGGGCACTTTTTCCAGTGGGTGACCTAAGCAGGCAATCTACCGGTTCCGTGGAGCCGATGTGGCCATATATCTTGTGGCAAGCAGGCACTGGTTCATCAAGATCGAGATGCCGTGATCGAAATTTCAACAAACTTTAGATCGCTGAGTTTGATCTTGGAGTTTGTCAATAACCATTTCATCCATTTGCTCGACATTCCCCAAAGTTATGCCCGGCTTCTACGGCCCTAACTGCAGCCCGTGGCCTCGATAGCAGGCCGGCCGTGGCCGCCTTCGAGGTACCCCTTGTGAAGGGGCTCGCAGCGCCAAGGGCGAGTGATGTGATATCGCTCGACGCCCAGAGGCGAGCGTCGTTAACCGATAGGCCGCCTCATCGGAGCATACGCGGTTTATGACAAGGCCTTAAAGAGCAACGATGAGCCGCGCTGGGACATTGCGTTGCTAGCGCCAACCGGCACAAGTCTATGGATTTACGAGCGGGAGCTTGGAACTCTAGATATCCCAATAGCCACCCAGGCAGGAAAAGGGTTTTTCAGACGTCAGGAGGTACAAGATCTGATTGCCGTAGCACGAGCCGTTACCGACCTTCGCGACACCTTAGCGCTGGGCGCCTTGCTGCGCGGGCCCCTTGTGGGTCTGACCGAAGAGCAAATCGCAGATGAGATCGACGCTTTGCATGCAACGGAAGCCCGTCGCTTTATCTGTGGAATCATACGACATTGCTGCACAACCCGGTTTTAAAGCATACAATCTCACTGTGCTGCAAAACTTGGCCCGCAAGGCACGGCGCACAACACCCTACCACCTTTTGGCCGAAGCCGTTGAAGAATTGCAGGTACGCCCACTTTTGAAAGCCCGCCATGGTCGAGGGGCAGAGCGCGCCCTTGCCAATGTTGAACTGGTGCTGGAGATGGCCCGTGCTTATGCTGCCCGGGGAATCTCAGACTTTGTCAGGGCGCTATGGGACCGCTGGGAGAAAAGCGATGCCCAAATCGAAGGCCGACCGGACGCTGAAGCCCAAGCCGTATCGATTATCACAATGCACTCGGCCAAGGGGCTGGAATGGCCTATTGTTATTCCCATCAATTCTATGACCGTGCAGTGGTCCGATATGCAGTTTCTCTACCGGAGAGGCGATGACAGCGTCCATTTCAACGTTTTAGGATACCCGAACCCCGATTCCAAAGCGTTCCCAGCAAGAATCGGATGAAATGGCCGTTAAAGCGCGTGCGTCTATGGGATACGTGGCCCTCAACCGGTGCGCGGGATCTATTACTGCTACCCAACGAAAGCGAGCGGGCAAGAATAAATAACGATCTGCGTCAGCCTTCTCTATTTGGATACCGGTGCGCTTCCGGTTTCGACACCAAACGTTTTACTGGCTCTCCCATAGCAGAACCTAGAAGGCGCCGCCAACAGCCGAAGACCTGCCGACCTGGCAAAGGCAAGCAGCAGCGATCAGGCTTGAACTTATATCAAGCTGGCACGCAGCCTGTAGCCACCATGAACTGGCGGCCTCGCCTGTGAAATCAGAAGACCGGGTGTTTGTAGGTATTGAATCGTTTTTGGAGGGCCGCCGGCATTCTGAAAAGGCAATGAGGAACAAGAGGAACCACAGTTCATCAAAGCGCAAGCCACCAGCAGCGGGATCATCATTCAAAATTGATCGAAGAGGATTACCGGTGAAACACCTGATCAGGGCAGATTTGCCCTTGATAAGCGCGCTATCCAGCTGTTATCCCAATTAGGATCGACCCATGAGCAAGACCCAGCCCTGCGTCCATCGACAAAGGAGATGGCAGGTGCAGTCCATCGCGCATTTCAGATCCCGAAAATCGCAGCCATTCACCCGCAGCTGATACCCAGTTAACAGTGACGCCCAATCCACCATTGAACGGACTGTGAAAATTATAGCAGGTATTGTTGATGCAGCCGCGATAAGATGATGCGGGCAGAATCGGTAGGTGATTGATGGGAAGTGATTAAACCTGACGCCGAACAGATCAAACTTTATCGTAGCAGGTAAACCAGTACCTGAGAGCCATGGGGCGGGTTGGGTTTATAGTCTTTCTAACTTCTGGTTTGAGAAGGAATTATGCGACAAAATTCAAACATCAACACGGGAAAAAGGGCTTATTTGATAACGAATTGATCTAAGTCAGAAAACAACTTGGCAGCGCTTGGCTTTTCGAATCATCAAATTTATATCGGCATCACTGCAAATGAAGGACAAAACCTTTCGTGTTCGAGTAGCGGCGACGTAATACACGCTTAGTTCGTCAT
>CAVYNY010000008.1:0-208153 GCA_963769935.1 uncultured delta proteobacterium
ATATCTGTTGGTGAGGCAATAGCTGGAGCTTTAGAGACAGCTCACTTAAAAGGGGTAATTCACCGAGACGTAAAACCATCGAATGTATTTATCCCGAAGGAAAACGGAGATCTCAAATTCAATAATCCTTCTTTGATTGATTTCGGTGTTGTTGGTGTTATTCAACCAGATACACGGACTACAGTAGCTGGAGAAATCTACGGAACTCCACTATATATGTCACCAGAGAAAGTTCTTAGAAAAGAACAGTCAGTTGCAGCCGATATATACGGTTTAGGCGCTTTGCTTTATCATGCCATATTTGGAGAACCACCATTTCAGGGAGACTCATCACATCAAATCATTTTCGACATAATTCAAAAACCTGTCCAAATACCCACAATACCTCAAATACCTGATAATCTTCGTAGATTTCTTAAAGGATGTCTTGAAAAGCAGCCAGAACTCCGACCCAAATTTCCCACAGCAGAAATCCAAGCAATTATTTCAGACCTTATCTATGCCGAGGAGACCATCCAAGCCACCAGATTAAAGCGGCTCTCAGTTGGGAAAGATGAACAAGAAATGCCCAAAAATAGATCTTTCCCTGTGCTGCGCACCACATTTATCGCATTCTTAGTGTTGTTTGGGTATATTAATTAATATGTTTCTTTATTTTAGTGTGGTCTCCAGTTGGCATAAGCCTTCCGAAATTGAATTTCAAATTTCTGAGTGGAGTCGGGGTCGGTATTATTTTGGGAATTGGAGGAATTATTCTTGGTTTCATAGTCAGCTTCTGGATAAATCGCAAGAAAACGGGACTGCATGAAGATACAGAGAGTTTCTTAGCTGGTGCGAGGGATCGTGATTTTTTATCGAAAAGTCTTGCTATTGATGATAAAAAGGCTGCGCTTCTGACCGCTATTTAAATCTTTGAAAAGCTGATGCAACGTATGACACCTTGGTGGGTCCGCTATGAAAAGCTAATTGCAATTTTAGTTTCCATTGTAGGCATCATTTCTGGTATAGCCAAAGTATTAGAGACTATACTAAAAAATCCTTTTAATCTTTTTCCGGCATCTCGGTTAAAGATAGCATCCGGACACAGGTTTATAAGTGCCATCGACCGCCCACCTGCAAGATCCCAAGCGATCCGCCAATTACGAGCAAGTTCATAATAGCCAGACTTTTGGACGCCTGCAATGTCAACAAAGGCGCTGCTGCCGTTAATATATTTATCCCATTTAGGACTTTTTTCATCCAGTGTGTCGTTTGGTGAGCAGTATTTGACCTCGATTAAAACCACACCTATATCGCCAAAATCAAACATGACATCGGGTTCTGAATATTTTTGAGGGGACTCCCCTATTTGATTTAAAACCGTTATCAAATTTTTCTGGACATTAATTCCATGTCGATCACCACCAGGCACCGGGACGCCCCATAATAACATCGTTGGTGCCATGTCAGTTGAAATTAACCAGTCGACCCCTGCTCTTTTAATGGACTCGCATAAAATTCCTCTCAGCTTTAAATAGTTAAAGGCGGTCCAGGTTACGGAATCTTCTGAGGTTTCGAAGGCAAACTTTTTCAGCTTGTTTTCTCTGTTAATTTTATTCAGTGCGTTTGAAACTGTTTCCAAGGCGCCATTGTGCACTTCAGGGGGTATGTTGTCGAGCGGGTCACGATAAATTTTAACAACGCTGTCCGGATTTTGTGCATTGGAGTAACCAATCCCGCAATGATCGCAGCGTCGAAGGCAGGTGTCGAAGCTGGCTGCGGGAGGAGCACCACCCCTTGAGTTTGGGGTGTATTTGTTGGACTGAATTACATCACCGCATATGTGGCATTTAATATTGGGCAACCCGAGGTCTCGATATCCCGGATTTTAACATCCTCAACCCGGCGGTCATTCACTGGCTTAACACCGTGGCAAACATTCGACTTCACGGCGAAACCGGTCAAAGGCCAGTGGACAGGTTGCCGCGAGAACGTGAATCTATGACGCCATTGCCGCCATACGCTTACGACATTGCCACCATCGACCAGGTCAGGGCTTCCCGACAGTTCCGGGTGCCGGTCGATGGCAACCGCTACAGTGTGCCGGCAGAATATGCCGGTGCTGCGCTCACACTAAAGGCATACCCGGATCGGCTTTGTATTTATCATCAGCAAAAACTGATTGCCCGCCATGTACGCAGCTATGACAGGCGAAAGGATTTTGAACTGCCCGATCACCCCAAAGCGCTTCTGGCTCAACGCAGAAAAGCCAGGGATCAGAAAATTTTCATGCGCTTTTTATCCCTGTCCGATAAGGCCGACGCTTACTACCGGCAACTTGAACAGCGTCGCATGAACCCGCTTCACCATATCCGACAAATTGTTGCCTTGAGTGAAATCTATGGCGAACAATCCCTGCAAAGGGCCATCGAGGATGCTTTTGCCTTTCAGGCGTTTTCTTGCGAATACATCGCCAATCTGCTCGAACAGCGCACCCGCAAACTGCCTGAAGCCGGTGCCTTGCATCTTACACGCAGACAGGACCTGCTGGAAATTACGGTCGAAAAACCGGATATGGAAATCTACAACAAATCTTTAAAAAATGAGGAGAAATCATAATGACAACAACCGACAATACGAAAAATGAGCTTGATGAAAAGCTCGGCTACCTCAAGCTATCCTATATGCGCGAAAATTATGAATCCCTGGCAAAAACGGCCGCACAAAAACAATGGACGCATGTGAATTACTTAACCGAGCTGGCCATCGCTGAAGCCAATCTGCGAGCCGATCGGGCTACCAAACGACGTATCCGCACCGCGCAATTTACCCAGATCAAAACACTGGAACAGTTCAAGTGGTCATGGCCCCAAAAAATCAACCAGCATCAAGTAAAAAACCTGTTCAGGCTCAAGTTCATCGATGAAAAAAGCAATGTGATTTTCCTTGGCGGCGTGGGATTGGGAAAAACGCACCTGGCCACGGCGCTCGGCTACCATGCCTGCCTACAGGGTCACAGCGTACTGTTCTGCTCTGCGGTGGATGTTATCAATAACCTGGCAGCTGCACAATCAGCCGGACGTCTAAAACAGGAATTGAAAAAATATCGTAAACCGGCATTGGTGATATTGGATGAACTTGGCTATTTGCCGATCGACAAAACCGGAGCGGATCTACTCTTCCAGATAATCAGCCAACGCTATGAACAAGGATCTTTGATCATCACCACAAATCGTGCCTTCAAGCACTGGCCGGAAATCTTTAACAACGACACCACCCTGACTTCAGCATTGCTTGACCGGCTGCTACACCATACTGAAACTGTGGTCATCGAGGGAAAAAGTTATCGGATGAAAGAAATTATCGAAAATTGATGCGCTGGTCGCCGGAGACAAATTAGCTCTGGCGGCCTACTTTTATCGGCCCGAAAAGATCACATTTTTAAACCGCCACTTCTATGACATTTTTACGGCGCCGCTAACACTGTGCTGAGATGAGAACTCATTGTTTGGAAGTTGCTTTACCGCGTTTATTCTTTACTCCATCTTTGCGACGGGGACTTCCACCAACGAACATTTCATCCAATTCAACCACACCGGTTAAAAGACCTACGTCGGATTGCCTTTGATCCATCATTTTTCGGATAGCATGTCCGATTTTCCAGGCCTTTGGTTGAGTAACTCCGATCCACCGTTCCAAAACAACCGAGGATTTGGCATTGCTGGACCTGACAATCAGATACATCGCCTCCACCCACTTCCACAGCGAAGTTTGGTGCTGTGAAGCGGTGTTTTTTTAGTGACGGTGAACTGGCGTTTACATTTTTTACATTCATAACGATCCGGTCGTATACTGTTGCCGTTGATAAGATAAGAGACTTCGTAGCTGCAATGCGGACAGATCCGACCATTTGGCCAACGAGTGTCTTCAAAAAATTGACGACATGAATTTTCATCCGGAAATTGTTGTCTTAATTGATCGATATCCATAAGATCACCTTTCGATTTTTGTTTTTAGGAGATCTTGCACCATGGCTGTGACAGATACGGTCACACTAACCTTAAATATGCAGATAGGCTGGTTTTTTCCATACCTATTATCAACCGTATTCAGCCTTTATGACATATTTTCAATATTTCTTAAGTATTGGTTAATATTGCCGATAAAAAATGTATATATTTTCTGTTTAAAAACGCATGTATATATTTTCTGTTTAAAAACGCTATTGATTTTACTATTCAATATGAATTTCAGTCACTTATAGAGAAAGACAATCCAAATTTGCCATTGAATCATTAAAAGCAATTCGCTTATTCCAACTCTTTAATAAAACATGCCGAGGGAACCAAAATAAAATGAGTTTGCAAATCGATGTAGAACCAAAATCTGAAAACTTACATAACGGTGCACCTAATCTTGAAGCGAATCCTTCTGGATATGGTAGTGAACTCGTAGAATGCTTTTTAAAAGCAGGAATCCTAACCCCTAAACAAGTTCAGCATGCCCAACGCGTTTCATCTAAGATAGAGACCTCTAAGCCTCTTACAAAAATATTAAAAGAACTCAATTTCATAACACATGATCAAATTATAGATGCATTACAAAATAAACCCATCTCCATGCCGCTGGGTAAACTTCTGGTTGAATTAGGCCATCTTCGTCAGACAGAGCTGCAACTTGCAATTGATATTCAGACAAGTGAAAATTCAAAACGCGAAATTGAAAGAATCCTGATCGAGCAAGGGTTCATAGACGAGAAGACCTTGATGGAAACGAGAGCCCTTAAACTTGGCATTCCCTATATCGAACCGGCTTTCTCTGAAATAGATCGAACGCTTTTTTCCATGGCTCCAATTAATTGGTATTTAAAACATAATTTGATCCCGGTGCGCCGGGAAGGGCAAAAAATCCTTGTGGCCTCTGCTAACCCTGACAACAAGCAAGATTTGGAGGCTGCCAAACAGATTTATGGTACTAACTTTTTGCAGGCCATCACCACCAAGGCCCTCCTGGAAAAAGTAATAGAATGGGTGCGGCGCGGAAATAAAACTGGAGGAACGGCATCTTCTAACGAAAGTTTTGCGGTGAATCTGGTTGATAAAATCATTTTGGCGGCGATAAAGAGAAATGCCAGCGACATACACATGGAACCTGCCAGTGATAAGTTGCGGGTTCGTTTTCGCCAGGATGGTGTGCTGGTTCATTTCGAGGATTTTCCGAAAGAAGCTATTCCCTCCCTGACCAGTCGCATTAAAGTTATGTGTAATGTCGATATTACAGAAAAAAGAAGACATCAAGGAGGCCGAATACTTTTCGAGTACCCAGAAGGGGACCTTGATCTACGTGTTTCGTTTTATGTGTCTATCCACGGTGAGAAGATAGTTATTCGCCTGCTGAATCGACAGGGTCAACTATTAAAGATCGAGGAAGTTGGAATGTCTGAGCAGATATTGGAGCGCTTTAAAAAAGATGCTCTATTTAAGCCGAGCGGTGTAATTCTAATCACAGGTCCCACCGGATCAGGGAAGACCACAACAGTTTATAGCTGCATCCATACTATCAATGATCCCAAAACAAGTATAATCACTGCTGAGGAACCCGTTGAGTATGTTATCGATGGGATCACCCAATGCTCCATTAATCCAAAGATTAATCTCACCTTTGAAGAAACCCTGCGTCACATTGTCCGCCAAGACCCGGATGTGATCGTAATAGGTGAAATTCGAGATAATTTTTCAGCTGAAGTCGCAGTTCAGGCCGCTTTAACAGGACATAAAGTGCTGACCACATTTCATACTGAGGACAGTATCGGTGGTTTAGTTCGTTTGTTAAAGATGAACATTGAAGCGTTTTTAATTTCCTCGACGGTTGTTAGTGTGTTGGCCCAACGATTGGTGCGAAAAGTATGTACAAATTGCAGTGAGCCATATAAGCCGTCTTCTGCTGAACTCCAAAATTTAGGTTATACGGTAGACGATATTTTCGATATGCCATTTCAGAAAGGCCGCGGCTGCTCCTTATGTCAACATACAGGTTACAAAGGGCGTGTTGGAATCTTTGAGCTACTCGTTCTTGATGAGTTTGTTCGCAATGCCATTATTGAACTGAAAACAAGCCAGGAAATCCGTCGTATAAGCATTGAATCAACGGGCCTTCTAACCTTGTTCGAAGATGGAATTTTTAAAGCTGCATCCGGAATTACTACTATCGATGAGGTTCTGCGGTGCCTTCCCCAACTCGAAAAACCCAGGCCTTTGCATGAATTGCGAAGATATTTAGGAGGAAAATAATGGCCGATCAGATCTCTTTTGCTGAAATAGTGAATTCACAGCTAAGCTCTGAAAGAGCTCAGCTGCCTGTATTTAATAAGACAGCCATGCGAATACAGAACGAGATCGCCAAAAAGGATCCTGATGTAAATCTAATCGAAAAACTAATTGTAAGTGATCAGGCACTAACGGGTGAAGTTTTAAAAGTCTCTAATTCTTCTTTTTACAAAGGCCTACAAGAGATAACAACCATTCACCAGGCCGTGATACGTTTAGGGATAAATGAAGTTTCCAATATCACGGCACTTGTTACCCACAAAAATCATTTTCGTTCCAACGATTCAATTCTAAATGATATTATGCGAGATCTCTGGCGACATTCTGTGGGATGTGCTATCGGGTCACATTGGTTAGCGGTCCATGGCGGCCTGCAGAGGATTAAACATGAATCTTTTTTTGCAGGCCTTCTCCATGATGTCGGAAAGCTTCATATCCTAAAGATCGCTGATAATCTGAAAAAAAATAACGGAACCGGCATTCAAGTTTCCAATGCTCTATTAACCGAGGCGATGGACAGCTTGCATACCGAATGCGGATATAGGCTAATGCATCACTGGAACTTACCTGGAAAATATTGTGAAATAGCCAGAGACCATCACACAGATGATCTTGATTCCAAAAACTTATTACTGGCGCTGGTAAGAATGGCAGACAAAGCATGCTATAAACTGAGCATTGGTATGAGGAAAGAACCGTCATTGGTCCTTTATGCAACACCTGAATCCGAGGTGTTACGTTTGTCTGAAGTGGATCTGGCGAATCTCGAGATATTCTTAGAAGACTCTCACGTCTTCGAGCGATAAATAATCATGATCTATTGCTAAAATTCAGATTCTCAAGAATTTTTAAACTTAAGAGTATTTTAAATGAGCAATAATAAGATTCTAGTTGTAGATGATGAAGCTTCTATTCGGAATATGCTAAAAATGGCGTTGAATAGAATCGGATATGAAGTGCGGATAGCAAAAGGAGCTGAGGAAGCCCTTGAAATTTTAGAACAAGACCAAATTCCGGTCATATTCATCGATTTAGGTTTAGATACAATGGATGGATTTGAATTATGTGAACTGGTTCGAAAAGATGATCCTGAAGCTATGATTTACGCATTGTCTGGCCATGCTGGCCTATTTGACCCGAAGGATTTTATAGATGCGGGGTTTGATGGGTATGAGACAAAGCCTATTGAAATCGAAAAACTATATAAAATAGTAAAAGAATCTTTTGAACGGATCGATCAATTGGCTAAAAAATCAACGGTTAAAGTGATCAAACAAATCCTGATAATTGATGATGACGATCAACTCCGAAGGATGCTTAGGAGAATGTTAGAACATGATGGTTATACGGTTTCAGAGGCATCGAGCGGAGAGGAAGGATGTATACGTTATTCTGAGCAACCTGCAGATTTGATTATAACTGATCTTGTCATGCCAGGTAAAAGTGGCATCGAAACTGCTATGGATATAAAGGAAGAATACCCTGATGCGAAATTTATTATAATGTCTGGTTGCGATTGGTATGGTATCGATGCTGAGTTTGAAGTAGCTAAATCACTGGGTGCGCTCACTATAAAAAAGCCATTTGAGAAAAAGAATATGCTAACGGCCATTAAGCAAATGCAAAATTTGATTTTATTCAGCATGTGCATTTTTTATATTTCTTAACTTGATGTAGGTATTGCAGTATCAAAAAATAGGAAATTATTTTACCGCCCCCAAAATAATTTAGTCAAATCTTAGGGTTCCAGATAATTCTTTTATCCAGTTACGAGTTTTTTCAGCAAATTTTTCATATTCTTCTAACTTAATTCCCAATCGGCTAAGCACTATAGAGGATGGCATAATTAATTGTTCATCACCTGAATCACCAGTAACATTTAGTTGACACACGATGTTTGATAGATAAACCATATCTGATTTTGTGGTTGAATTATTTATACGTTTTGGAGTGTGGTGCCAACGAACCGCATTTACAATATAATCAGGAAATGACCATCGGGCGAGAATCATTGCCCCTATTTCAGCATGATCAGTTCCTAAAACCATATGCTCGGCTAAATCCAAAGGCACGCCTTGCGCAGTTATTCGTTTGATGTTTTGCTGCTCTTTTTTCACGAATTGGCCCAATATCAATTTTCCCATAGCATGGAGCAGCGCTGGAGTGAAAACATCATTCGTTTCAGCCAATTTCTTTTCTATTGCTAATGCTTCTGCGGTATTTGATACTGCAATTGAGTGGAGCCAAAGTTCTCCAGGAGATAGATCCTAGCCTTCGACAGCCTTATCCATAGATTTGCTCATACTGGCACTGACTGCAATTTGAGCAAACCGCTTGACCCCCAACAACATCACTGCGTGTTTCAAATTCCCAACCTTTTTGCGGAGCCCAAAAAAAGCAGAATTTGCCAATCTGAGAACATTGGTCGCAAGCCCCGGATCATGACGTAGGATTGCTTCTATTTCATCCACCGAAACGTCTTCTTCTGCAAGAAGTGCCCTAAGCTTAATCCCTGACCGAGGCATACTGGGAAAAGATGCAACCTTCATCATGATTTCGTCCGGTAGATCATTTCCTAAAGCTTTTTTTTCTTCTGATATTTCCATTGAACCATCTCTAAATTTTATCAGATAATTTTCAATATAGATTAGTAACGATCTATCCTTATCCTAATATCGGGACCTTAAAGCAGTGTCCCATATTTGGAGTTGTAGGTTTTTATTATATCATATATGCGAAGAATTTCAATTTGGGGGATGATATTCAGTGCTCAACGATAGGCAATTTTCATCTCTTAGCGGGAAACGCCAATTCTTGATTAAGATTAGTAGGTAATTTGATATTTACGAAAGCCTTTGCACATTTTTAAAATCAAAGGTTACAAACTCGAATATAAATTAAAAATAACAAATTCAGAATGCTATGCTATTAAAAGTCTGAAAAGAATTTTACTGAAAGAAGAAATCAGAATTTTTTATATCCACGATTCGATTAAAACTAAAGGTTTGAAATTGATATCGCAAGGATTTTATAAATCATTGTAAGGTCTTTTACAGCTGTCGTGATTTAAAGTTAAAATTATAGCATAAATTTAAATCTTATGCAGATTGGCCAATCACGAACCCATTCTTTTTTCAGTCTCAATTAATTGTGGATATCGTGCCTGAATCGAATTCTGATAGTAATCCGATCCAATGTTATATTTGTTCAGCAAAACATTAACCTTCTCGAAAAATTGTTAAAAATTTGAATATGAATCGAATAAATTGAATTTGGCTTCGGGGTTCATCGACCGGAGAATCTACACTTTCGGTTTAGGTATGAAGTTATAGTTTACATATGCGGCCGGGTCCAGAATAGCGGATGCTGAGCCGGGTCTTCAATTTACTCTTGGAAAATATTGAGCCTTTGGGTGTACGGCCGACGCACGCGTTTGTCGCGCATCCGGCGGTCAATCGAACTCCTATTTGCCTCTTTAAACCTATACTGACGAGCTTGCAAGCCGGGCTCTACGGCAAGGGGCCGACGTTGCCCTCAATGTGCCTGGTAACAAATTTGTAAGCAAGTTCGCCAATCTCAGGGCCAAATTCCCTGCTGGCTTCGATGGCACTAAGAAAGTGCAAGCCTCCCCATAAACGGGATAGACCGCATTCGTTTGCAAAGCCGGACCAGGTTGGCCATGGACCGAGAATTATATCCTCTTTTGGCGTGATCCCCGGTTCGACAGTTGAGGATCCCATTGGCGTGGGAACCGACCAATTGAGGTCGTTACTGCCGAAAAAACGCCTTGCGGCTTGTGCTTGCGCCTCACACATTGCGGTTGAAACTGAAGGATACTCCGGGTGATCCGGCAGGTTCAGGTATTCCTTCCACCGACTCGCCGGCAGGTCTGTGACGGTGCCCATGCCCGGTCCGCCCCAAGCCGTCACAGGCCGATCTCCATACAAATAGCGGATTGCGCTAAACGGGCGCACGGAATTCCACTTGGTCTTTTCATTCCAGGATACGATTCCGGCGTCAAAGGCAGCGACATTTGTCATGAAATCAAGGTGAATAAAGTCCTGCAGACCCAAATCGTGCGACTGAGCGGCAAATAAGACGGAAAATCCGAGAGCTCGGATTTTATTATTGAAAAGCTCAGCAGCCATCTTTTGGTAGTCCGTCAGATTTGCAGAGGCTTGTAACACTTCATCCGCCTGATTTTTATAAGCTTTACGTCCACGCCACCCCCTCGGATTACTGGCAAAAGGCCTTGGCGTGTGAAACTTATTCGGGTTTTTAAATGAATACGGCGTAACATAGCGATATTGCGGTGTAACGAACTGCTGTACGTGAAAGGTTCCGTTGCCCATTGGGATGACTCTCGGTTGCCACTTCGATGGATCTCGCAGCTCATAAGCCGTATTCACCGGCTTGAAGCCGGTATAATCCTCGTATGGTTCCAGGTTGTACACGCTGCCATCATAATCTCCCAGCTGGTTCATTCCGTCATCCTCACGAAACAACACCACCGCCTCGCCTGCGAGATTGCCGATTCCAATTGGCGTGGCCGTGTCCTCAGATGCATCATCAGGATCGAGTTCGACCGAGGTCAGCATGTCGCGCCAAATACCACTCCGGTTCGGCAGCAGGCTATTTAGCACATGATAGCTGGCATAGAGGCACGCCACGTTGATGTTTCTGTTCGTCGTGCTCTCACTCTCCGGGCGACGGCCAAGCCTTGAATAGACCCCTTGCGCTGTCGGATGGTATGGCGCCGATGCGTCAAACCAGGCATTGGTTATCAGGGTTGTGATTCGAATCACAAGCGAGACATCGGAACCGGTAGGCGAAACGTCGCTGAAAATGTAGGGCACCACGCTTGGAATAATCACCTCGACTGGTGCGTTTCCGGTGTCCATATCAAATGCGCTCGCGGCCGGAGCGACCTGTAAGATCGCCGTCAATAATCCCACGGCAATTAATATGGCTGAAGGTCTATTATTTCTCTGCTGTTTCATGTTTATCTCCTTTCAAACCTGGTGTAGGTTTCTTCGGTTTGGGATTTGCTTCAGCAATCCAAAAGTTAACTTAAAATCAATCTGATCACCTGCTGAAGGCAATACATAGATGAAACCCAACATCGCAAGAATATGGTCCAATTCATGAAATGACCAAAATATCAAAGAGCTTTTAAAGCAGAATCGATGAAGACTCTCGCGAGAAGTCGTTTTCAACCGGATTATTGCAGAATGTGCTGCGATGAAATAGGCAAAATTTTACAGCCTCTAATTGGAGGTTGCGAATGTGGCGCTTGCCAAGAGTAGCAGAGGATTTAGGAAAATATTTTATAGAATTGATTAGAAAGCGTAAATTCCAATTTCGTTCAGTGTAAAAAATACCACAATGTCTGACCTCCATTATACAGATTAGATTTAAAAGTTGATTTGTCAACGTAGATTTGAAAAAAATTTAAAATTATTAGGCCAAAATTGGAGGCTTCGATTCGACGGCAATAAAAAGACAATCAATGAATTCAGATTAATCTGCACCGGTTTCGAAAAGCCCTCGAGCCTGCCCAAAGCAAGCGGTTTGGCTCCTCCTATATCCATCTAAAATGCAATCTCCTTTCCCTCGATGGGGAGCTTTGCCGGGTGGATGTGGACGAATTTTTCTGCAAAATGGAAGAAGGCGCGCGAAAGGAGCTGCAGGGGGATCTCAAAGAGGCCCTTGGCGTTTATGGGGAAGCCGAATCTCTTTACGGGGGGGATTTCCTGGCCGAGGAGCTCTATTCCCCCTGGGTGACGGCCAAAAGGGAGGAAATTCACAGAAAATATCTCGATATTTTATCGAAGATGGCTCACCTGTATGAGAAACAGGGGAGATTCAAAAAGGCCATTGTCTACAACAAGAAGTTGATCCAGGCGGACCCTTCCCTCGAGGCAGCCTACCGGAGCCTCATGATTCTATATGCAAATCGGGGCTTGCGTGCGGAGGCACTCAGAACCTATGAGGCATGCTGCAAGGCGCTGCACCGCTATCCGAAAGCGATTGCTGGTGTCTATTTCTCGTTAGCGACTCCTTTTCTGGAGATTATCGATGCTCCCAATTTTGTGGTGGACTGGGCATATGGAAATTCGAAGGGCAAAACGACAGTTTTAAGAGTCGCCGGATCCTGTTGGGGTAATCCCGATGAACGCAGTCCCGCAGCGTTTGTCAATCAGGTCACAAAGCAGTGTTACCGGATAGAGATATATCTGGCCAAACGTTTCCGCCTCAAACCGGGCCTTTTTACCAGTTCCCTCGCCTTTATCTGATCGATTGCTTCTTACCTCGGGCAACTGCGTCAGCTTTTTTCTGAAAGTGCCAGAAGGCCGGTTGTAGCTCTCTCCCCTTTCACGTCCCAGCCGCCATTTGTGACCGGAGTCACGTGGTACAATCTTTTATGCCTAATTTAAGTGGCTTCCTTTAAGAATGTCTAAATTTGATCGGATAATATAGATTTTAAGAGTTTATCGATTTTTTGCCGACGAAACAAAACCCTTCAATTATCTTTGTGTCAACTCCTCCAAATTTTTCTAACTCATCCATAAAAATATTCTAAAACTCGTTATTACCCGATTCTTTAATAATCCAATTCAGACTTTTATCCTTTGTTCTAAGCAGTGGTAATTACGGCAGTAATTTGTCGTAGGTAAAAACCGCATAAACTTATCCGGTCTTTAATGTCGGAAATGAGAGCTAACCGTTGACCTATGACGCTCAAAAGGATATTTTGACCCCCGAGGAGGTCTCCCAATATCTGCGCAAAAGCACCAGCTGGGTTTACAAAAACTGGCCGGCATTGGCGGCAGGAAACTTGGAGGTTCTCTATTTTTTCCTGGAAAGGAGGACCTCTATGTGCGTCTATTTTGTAAAAGGCAAGGACAAGGGGTGGAGGTACGACTTCACCCTGAAGGGGATCAGGTACACGGAAGCCTGGTTCAAAACCAAAAAAAAAGCAAAGGAGGCAGAAGCAAAGCAACGAGAAGAGCTGAAAAGGCCGAAACTTCCGATTCCAACAGAACAGACCCCGATCGACATGGACTTCTTGGAGCTGGTAAATAAGCGACTGGATCACGTTAAAGCGTATAATTCAGAACGGCATTACACGGATCATATATACATGGCCAGACGCTGGATTAAAGAATGGAAGGGATTAACCTGTTCGGAAATTTCAACCGACATGATCCAAAACTTTCTGCTCAAGCGATTGAGAGAAACCTCGCCATTCACGGCAAACAAGGAGCTACGGTATCTGCGGTCACTTTTCAATTATGGATTACACCCGCGGTGCGAAACTTGATCACCCATAATCCGACCCGTGGCATCGAATTTTTTCCGGTGGACAAACAGATCAAATATGTGCCACCGAACGAGGATGTGTTGCGTGTGATTTTAGCCGCTGAGCCGGATAGTCAGGAATATTTGTGGACGATCGCCCTGACAATAGCAAGAATGAGCGAGATAAACCGTCTGACATGGCAGGATGTGAATTTTACGGAAAGTTACCTGGTGCTGTAAACACGCAAGAAAAAAGGCGGGCACCGAACTCCGAGAAAGATCCCCATGACCGACAAGCTACTTGATGTGCTTTCTCGCCGTTACGCCAAATGTGACAAAAGCGTACCTTGGGTGTTTTGCATCGTTACTGGAGTCGCAAAGTTGATGAATGGATGGTCCCTACAAAGAGCGAAAAAAGATCATGCGAACGCTCTGCGACAGGGCTATAGTCAGATACTTCCGCTACCATGCGTTTCGTCATTTCGGCGCATCTTTGCTTGAGCAGTCAAATGTTCCGATTGGATCGATTCAGCGGATTCTTGGCCATGAAAACAGGTTAACGACTGAGCTTTATCTGCATTCAATTGGGGAGTCTGAGAGGCAAGCGATGGTCGTGTTCAATGAACGTTTTAGAAATTTTTCTCACACAGATTCTCACACAGATGAGAAAAGGGATATGACCGAATCGTCCTAACCCCTTGATTTTAACTGGTGCGCCAGGCAGGATTTGAACCTGCGACCGACGGATTCGTAGTCCGGCGCTCTATCCGGGCTGAGCTACTGGCGCATTTTAATACTGTTTGAAATTTACGTGGAACATAAGCTAAAGTGATTTTGATGTCAATGGATTTATTGCTGGATACTTGGTGCTGGATAAATGATTAAACCCCATGAACATTTCATAAGACTTGCGCTTGAAGAAGCGAAAAAAGCTGGACAAATCGGCGAAGTTCCGATAGGTGCAGTACTCGTTGCCGAAAACGGGGAAGTTCTATCAGCCGCTTACAACCGGACCATTGAACTGGCAGACCCGACCGCACATGCCGAAGTTCTGGCGCTACGGCAAGCTTCTTCTAAAATCTGCAATTACAGATTGTTAAATACGACGCTATATGTCACCGTCGAACCGTGCATCATGTGTATGGGGGCCATTGTACACGCCAGGGTTTCACGACTGGTTTTTGGTGCGCCTGATCCCAAATGGGGAGCGGCGGGTTCGTTATATAATTTCGCCCAGGATGACCGCCTGAATCACCGGGTGGATGTCCTAAAGGGAGTCTTGGAAGAAGACTGCCGCAAACGGATGCAGGATTTTTTTCGTGCGAAACGAGTGTGAGATTTCAGCAACAAATTAGATGCTTGAAACTAGCCACAAATTAACGCGAATTGTGTCGAACTTATTTTTTTTCATTACATATGCTGCTGCTTTCGACCATTGCAATAATTCGTGTCAATAAGTGGTTAATTAATTTTTTTTAAAAGGCTTAAATCAAAGGAGCACAAAGTGGCGAACGTAGTGATCGTCGGAACCCAGTGGGGTGACGAGGGCAAAGGCAAAGTTGTTGATCTGCTGGCCGAAGATGCCGATTTGGTGGTTCGATTTCAAGGTGGAAACAACGCCGGCCATACCATGGTTGTAGGCGGAGAAAAATTTATCTGTCATCTTATCCCGTCCGGAATTTTACAGAATAAAACCTGTGTTATCGGAAACGGCGTCGTGGTGGATCCGGCGGTATTGCTGGAGGAAATCGATGCATTGAGCAAGCGGGGCGTTGATGTGAGTGCCGCGCGTCTTAAGATCTGTGAAAAGGCGCATCTGATCATGCCCTACCATCGAACCATCGATCAGGCCCGGGAACGATTTAAAGGGGATAAAAAAATAGGAACCACCGGGCGTGGAATCGGTCCGGCTTACGAGGACAAAGTCACCCGCCGCGGCATTCGATTCATTGATTTGCTGGATCCGGAAGCCTTTGCCGAAAAAGTCGGGATCATCCTGGACGAAAAAAATTTTTATTTGAAGAATTACCTTTCAGCCGAAACCCTGGATCCGGCTGCCATCATAGATGAGTATACTGTTTATGCCGCCAGGCTCGCACCCCACGTAACCAATACTTCGGTTTTCATCAACGAAGCCATTGAAGCCGGCAGGCAGATCGTGTTTGAAGGCGCCCAGGGAACCCACCTTGATATTGATCACGGCACATATCCCTACGTCACGTCATCCAACACCCTGGCCGGCAACGCCTGCTGCGGCGCCGGTGTCGGTCCCAAGCAGATCAACGATGTTATCGGCATCGTAAAAGCCTACACGACCCGAGTGGGCAAAGGCCCCTTCCCTTCTGAATTATTTGACGCCATCGGTGATAAAATTCAAGCACAAGGCGCCGAATTCGGTGCCACCACCGGCCGCAGACGCCGCTGCGGATGGCTGGATGCCGTGGTATTAAAAAATGCCGTCCGCCTCAACGGCCTGACCGGCCTGGCCATCACCAAACTGGACGTACTGGATGGCCTGGAATCTCTGAATATATGTACCGGCTATGACTACCGCGGAGAAATGCTGGCGGAATTTCCGGCAAGCCTGAAAGTCCTGAAGGGATGCAAACCGGTTTATGAAACGCTGCCGGGCTGGTCGGAAAATATTGGCGGTATAAAGAAATTGGAGGATTTGCCGGACAACGTCAGAAGATATCTCGACCGCATCACAGAGCTTACCCAAACGCCGATATTCATTATATCCGTGGGCGCGGACAGAGACCAGACCATTGTTTTGAAGAATCCGTTCCGAATTAGTTGACTGAGTTTATTGTGTTGATTGTGTTCGTTGAGTTGGTTGAGTTCATCGTTTCAATCTAATCAGCTAATCAACTCATTCAACCAAAGCAACTCTTTTGGCGCCATCGCGAACAAAAATATCTCATTATATTGGTTGACATTCAGAAAACTATATTTTAAAAGCAGAATTTGTCGGGACGTGGCTCAGTCTGGTAGAGCACAGCGTTCGGGACGCTGGGGTCGCTGGTTCAAATCCAGCCGTCCCGACCAATTACGCACTCAATATTAAAGCTTACTCTAAAGAAAGAAAATCCTGATTAGTGAGACCATTTTGGAGCCACTTTTCAGGATTTTTTTGTTATTTTATCAGCCGGGGATCAAATTCGAATTTTGTGGGACTGCCGATCTTTAATTTCGTAAAATCAGGGTGAACCGGATTGATAAGGTGTAAACTACCGCAAACCCTTTGCTGTTCCATCGCCCACCATAACGGCGTGAGCCCTCACCGGTAAAAGCACGATCTGCAATATGCGCTTGTACGATTCGCCAAGCAAATGACATTATGAGAATACACCATGTTCAAGGCGGCCAAGCAAATCTTCAACTACGAAATCGTGGACACAGATTTTCACAGATGCACACAGATTCAAAAACCAATGAACCCCATCGCCTCGGCAAGAAAAAAACAGGCTAATTTCTTCCTGCAGACTATGCTGGACTACACCTTCCGCCGCCGGGCGAACCTAAAATAGTTTATCTGTACTACTAATATGAAAATTCTTTAAATTTTATTAAGCAAAATAAGCCGAAAGGGCTGAAATTCTAATAATTCAAACAGGTTGTAATAAAGTTTCAGCATGGGCAAAAACGGTCATAATCGCCCACAAAAATTTGGTTGCGGCTCTGCCGCGCTGTACTACTAACGTGTAAATTCTTTAATTTTTATTAAGCAAATCATGCTGCAAGAGCTGTAATTCTTGTAATTGGAATATGTTGAGTTTGAATGACAGCAGTGACAATTTGACGACCCTTATCAGTCAAAACATAGCGAAAAGTGCGCGGTACCTTACGGATGATTCCGTGGGCGCGAAGCATACGGAGTCGGTAAGTGATCTGGGCGGACAGACGCCGTTTTGTATGGGTATCATGATTTCCGGGATAGAATTGTTGCTGAATATCTCTATTTCTAAATCCGTTGATATTGAATTCGCCTCGGCTGATTATTTCCAGAAGGGATGTATCCTCTTTAGCCCATGGACGGAGGGCACGAACCCGCTGGCTCTTCCAACAAGTGGGGCGGCAAACCGACTCGACGATCTCACCCAACAAACGATCCACTTTGATAGAGGCCAGGGCAGCCAGATACCGTTGGTTGGATGCTTGAGAAATTTGGGCTCGCCGATGCAGATCGGCAATGCCTTTACGCATTCGCTGCCAGGAACAGAGGCCTTCGGGGTCCCCTTCTTTTGGACGATACACCTTGAAATCCCGGGTGGTATTCATTGTGGTCTCGACGCGAAGCACACTTCCCTGCTTGTCGTAGATTTTTACCGAGTTGGCTTTGAGTTGATGCTTAAGTCGGATGCCTTCGGTCCGGTGTCTATAATGGCTGACGACTTCACCTTGGAAATTGCCATGGGGTTTTTTCCCCAAAAAACGCATGACATCCTGACTGCCGAATACCGAGATGCCGCTGCGTACCAGGGTTGGGTAGATCCTGGCCAGGCTTTCAGCAGATTTGAACATGATATCCGTGGCCCATTCACTCTGGTGGGTCGACCAATAATAAGGTTCCCGAAAAGGTGCCAGCATGGCATCATGATCCGGATTCAAACGACGGGCAATTTCGTCGAGTGTGGCCGGCCAATTTGTCTGCAATTGCTGGTTCATCAATTCTTGGGCTTTCTCGATTTGATCAATCCACGGAAAACAGTTATCCCGTCTTTGGTAACGAAGTCCCAGTCGATCCATTTGTCGGGCCAACCATTCGCGCCCGTTGAGACAAATCTGGATAGAGAAGGGAAACCAGCTTTGGATCCGTGCATTCATAAACCCGAATATTTCATCGATCCAGTAATGATACAGAAACAAGCACTTTCTTATTCGCGGCTGGAGCTCGAGTTTTTTCTGTTGCCGGTTCCGAAATATTTCATAACTTTGACAGGGTTCCACGGCGGTCAAAACGCAAATCAATCCCTTACGAATCCCATCGCGCTGAACAATTTTACGGGCCTGCTCCTCCTTATTTGTCTTGGCAGAAGCAAGATAGATAACAGGGCGAGCCTCCCGGTGAGCTTGTGCACAGGAGGCTTCTTTCAATTGTTTGCTTTTATCCAGAAACATTTTACCGCAATCTTTCAATCGAACCCCTGTATTCCAAAGGTAGCTCATCATTCCACTTTTGACTGCCAAAACTCGCAACGTGCCGCGCAGAACCAAACGGTCAAAACCGCTAAGATGCCCGATGATTTGTTTTTCATATTGTGTTATAAAACTGTCCATGGCGTCCTCCTGGGTGTTGGTGGTTGTTGGCACTTCCAACAATACCCCAGTTGTGACGCCATTTCTATTTTGTTTTTCAAGTGCTTGCAAAAAGCATTTGAATCGAGTCAATCCGAAATTAAGAGCTTATTTGGTTGCGGCTCTGCCGCGCTGAGAAAATCTGTGTCCCAAAATTTTTTACCACTTTTCAAATGATCAAAACAAAGGAAATGAAACCTGATCTGACCGATTTCCAGGCCGCTTTGCGGGAGGAGCATCACTCTCAGCTTTATATCATCCCGGCCAATCCCTCCAGTGCCAGCAGATATCCGTACGATCCGAAACCGGCGATCCGCGCCGTGACAATATCTGCGATCATCGACTGATGGCGGAAGGGTTCTCTTTTATTGACGTTGGACAGGTGTATCTCGACGATTGGAACATCCAGCATCGCCAGCGCGTCCCGAATGGCGATGCTGGTATGGGTAAAAGCGGCGGGATTGATGATGATTCCCTGGCAGTTGCCCATGGCCTGCTGAATTTCGTCAACAATCGCCCCTTCATAGTTGGATTGAAAAGTTGCGACCTTCAGGCCAAGATCTTCACCCAATGCTTTAAGTTCTGAGTCTATCTCTTCAAGGCCCTTGTGGCCATAAATTTCGGGCTCTCGCTTGCCGAGCATATTCAGGTTGGGGCCATGAATGACCAGGATTTTTTTCGCATCGGATCTTTCCGGCATAATTTAGCTCCTCTTAATCAACCCATCATTTAACCGACCAAATCGCCCTGCTCCAATCTGGCATTGATGTCTTTCATAATATCGATAAATTCATTCCGTTTTTTTCTGGCGTGCGGGTTGTAGCGATGCATATCCATGAACAATTGCCAGGTGTCGCGCTCGACAACTTCCAGAATGTGCAGGAGCCTTTTATACCCCTCCGTATCGATATCGAGCCGGCCGGCGCCGGATTCCGATAAGGTCCGGCCGATCAAATGAGTCAGGGCCAGGCTGGTGGCGATCTGCCTGTCATGCTCCGTTGCAGATGCTTCGATGACGACCAAGCCTTTGGCTTCTAAATAAGTTTTAACATTGAGGTACTGTATTTCAGAAATTCTCACTTTACACAAACAGATCTTTCTTCCCACCAGGGAATCCGAGGCGCTGTCCGGACCAAACATGGGATGGGTTGCCAGAATTGATACCGTAGCGGGCAGGATCTCTTTCATCCATTGGATGGGATATTCTTTAACGGAACACACATCGACTATCAGCGCATCCGGTTTTATCAACGGGGAGATGTCTTTTAGAATATTCCGGAAGATCGAAATGGGCACACTCGGTATTACGATATCCTGTCTGCATACCATTTCAAGAGGCGCCGCGCGGGCACCGGTCAAATTGATCTCCGATGATTTATCGGCTCTGTTATAGACGAAGACTTCAAAGTCTTCCGCCAGATAATGCGCTGCGAGTTTCCCGAATCTGCCGAATCCAATAATCCCAATCATAAAGCCTCTGCTATTCTTGATAGACCGTCTACCAGGCTGTCCTCGGGGACGGCATATGATATTCTGACGTGACCCGGTGAACCGAACTCTTCTCCGGGCACCACGGCAACACCATGCCGCTCGAGCAGGCGCCCGGCGAAATCAGCCGATGTCATGCCTTTGTCGAGACGGCGCGAGACATCGGGAAAAAGATAAAATGCCCCCCGGGGTTTGACACAGTCAAACAAACCGGAAATTTTGCCGTAGGCATAGTCTCTTTTTCTTTCCAGATCGAAACGCCAGCCGGAAAGGTCCTCATCTCTCAATCCCAGGGCGGCAAGAGCGCCGTACTGGACGAAGGTGCAGACATTGCCGGTCAAATGGCTTTGCAATCGGTTGACCGCGCTGATGATATCGCGGGAAGCAGCTATATAGCCCAGTCTGAAACCGGTCATGTTAAAGCCTTTTGAAAAACTTCGGGTTACAATCAGCTGAGGGCGTATATTCTCAATCGCGAACAAACTCTCAGCTTTAAACCCGTCATAAACGTAAAAGTTGTAAGCTTCATCGGCAATAATGTAAAGCCGGTACTTTGAAGCAATTCGTGCAATCTCGGCTAAATCTTTTGCCGGGTAAACCGCACCGGTGGGGTTGTTGGGCGAGTTGACCAGGATTGCCCGCGTTCTGGGAGATATTGCTGCCTCAATTTTCTCACAGTCCAACTGATGGTCGTGCGTGTCGACAAAAATCGGGCGACCGCCCGCAAGCTTGACCTGCTGCGGGAAACTTACCCAATACGGCCGCGGTATGATAACTTCGTCATCAGGGTTACAGATAATCTGAAATATTGAATACAGGCACTGTTTCGAACCATTTGAAATAATGATGTTTTTTTCATCATAGCCGCCAAACTGCTGGCCCAGAGCCCATTTCAGCTCTTGCAGACCCGCAACCGGCCCATATTTTGTCCGGCCGTCATCCAGCGCCTTTTTGGTAGCTTCGATGACATTTGAAGGCGTATCAAAGGGTGGTTCCCCCACCGCCAGGTCAATGACATCCCGGCCTTCTTGCCTGAGCTGCTGAAGCAGCAGGGTAAACTGCACGGTCCCGGATGCCTCAATTTGATTGATGCGATCTGATAGCTTCATAATTGTATAATGCCTAAAATGTGCTAAATTGCCTAAGATGCCTAAAATTAAAGAAACTATTCCTTCTTTTCCAATCCGCGTTCCGAAATCTGCAATCTGAAATCAAAAATTTCCACCCCGTATCCTGCTCCGCTGCCGCAGCGCCAGATCGGCAATGACGAGGGCGGCCATGCACTCGACGATCGGAACGGCCCGCGGCACCACGCAGGGGTCGTGGCGCCCCCTGGCCTCCAGGGTGGTTTCGTTCCCGTTAAAATCAGTCGTTGCCTGCGCCTGCCCGATGGTTGCCGGCGGTTTGAAACCCACCCGGAATAAAATCGGCTCACCGTTTGAGATGCCGCCCTGGACTCCCCCGCTGAAGTTGGTCTGCGTCCCTAAGCGATCGCCTTTTTTCACAAAAGGATCATTATGTCTTGAGCCCGTCATCCGGGTACCCGCAAAGCCTGATCCGATTTCAAAACCCTTGGTTGCCGGAATCGACAGCATGGCCTGGGCCAGTCGGGCCTCCAATTTATCAAATACCGGCTCACCCAGCCCGGCCGGGACGTGACGACAAATGCAGGTGATAACGCCGCCCAATGAATCCTGCGCTTCGCGGGCGTCTTTGATCGCCCCCATCATTTGCCGGGCATCATCGTGGTTGGGACAGCGCACTTCTGTTTCGTCCACTTCCCGGCGGGCAATGCAGGTTTCATCGACATCGGAGGCGCTGATTGGGCCGACCGAACTCACCCAGGCAACGATTTCTACACCATAATCCTCATACAGAAATTTTTCGGCAATCGCACCGGCCGCCACACGTCCAATGGTTTCCCGGGCACTGGATCTCCCGCCGCCGCTCGCCGCCCGTATTCCGTATTTCATCTGGTAGGTGTAATCGGCGTGCGACGGACGGGGGATGGCTCGCAGCGCAGCATAGTCACCCGGTCTTTGATCCCGGTTGGCCACGCTTAGTGCAATGGGTGTACCCAAGACCCGGCCGTGTTCGACGCCGGATAGAATCGTAACCCGGTCGGCTTCATCCCGGTCGGTTGTCAAACGACTCTGACCGGGACGACGGCGGTCCAACTGCGGCTGAATGTCGCTTTCACTGAGTGCCATGCCCGGGGGGCATCCGTCAACCACCGCCCCAACCCCCTTGCCATGGGACTCACCGAAAGTGGTTACTTTGAAAATGGTGCCGAATGTGCTCGACATTTATATTGTCTCCGAATTCTTTTTAGACGGTTTTTATCGTATCATCGTATCTCTGACTTATAGACGGCAATTCAAATTGATAAAGCGCGGAGACAAAATAGTTGATAGTTCATAGCTGATAGCTGATAGTTTAGATGATATCATCATGTTAAACCTCTATTAGCTTTGAGCTATGAGCTGTGAGCTTCATTACGCTCCGCATCTAATGCTATAAGTTGCCGCATGATTGCCTCGCAGACCTCATCGATTCGCCGACCATCCGTATCTACTAAAAAATCCATAGCCCGTCTGTAACATGGTTCCCGTTCAAGCAGGGTTTCTTCTATCTCGGCAATACTGTCTTTGGAGCTCAGAGGAGGCCGAAATGCTTCGGTATCCGTGTCCTGCATCATTCTTCTTCTTATCGTTTCCGGCGCCGCACGCAGCCAGAAAATTTTTCCGGCTGCTTTCATGCCTGCCACATTCGCATCATTGAGCACCACCCCGCCGCCGGTCGCCACCACCTGTTGATTTTGATCGCAGACCCGTTTGACAACTTCGTGCTCAAATTTGCGAAACTCCTGCCAGCCGCAGTTTTCAACGATTTCTCTGATGCTTGTCTGCTTCTCGGCAACCAACAAAGAATCCGTATCTGCAAAATGCCAACCCAACCTGGCCGCAAGCAACCTGCCCACCGATGATTTGCCGGTGCAGCGGTATCCGATCAAAAAAACATTGTTTGGGTTGATGGGTTCAGCGTTCAACGTTCAGGGTTTACCTCTCCATGCAGGTTCAAAGGTTCATGGTTCAGGGTTAGCTTCCTTAAATTGGATCGGGCCTATATACAAGATTAAGTCCAGGGAACTTAGCATCTTGAATTCACCCTACCCAGCCACCCCCGTCAAGGAGAAGGAGATCTATAGATCGTTTTTTAAAAGAGACGGAACACCTTAAATATTCAATCGGCAATCTTCAATATTCAATTATAGAGCCCTTCGAAAACGTTCCAGAATTCGGGAAATGACTTCTCTACGCAGCGCTCCGCCAGAATAAATGTCCCTGGAGTGACCAGCCCTGCAACCGCAAAGCTCATGGCAATGCGGTGATCTGCGTAAGTTTGGATTTCAGCTCCGTGCGGCGTGCCCCCCGTAACGATCAATTCCTTGTCGCTGCAACGGGCCTGAATCCCCATTTTGACGAGCTCGTTGACAACCGAACTTAACCGGTTACTCTCTTTGGCCTTGAGATGGGAAACATTCTTGATGACCGTTGTCCCTTCGGCAAAGGCTGCAACCACCGCCAGGGTCGGCACCATGTCCGGCATGTCGCCCATGTCGATCTCGGCTGCCCGCAGGTGTCTGCCGGCAACTGTAATGCCATCGTGCTCCCTTTTGACTTCGCAGCCCATGTTTGCCAGCAGCTGCGCAAAATTGACGTCCCCCTGCCTGGAATCTTCCGTGACGCCTTTAACTTTGATCCGGGTTCCGCAAACGGCGGCGGCGGCCCAAAAATAACCGGCCTGGGAGGCATCCGGTTCGACCGCATATGCGCCCGCCCGATAGGATTGTTGGCCGGCAACCAGAAAGCGGCCATATTCTTCTCGGCCGACCGCTACGCCGAACTTATTCATGACATCGATCGTCATGTCCACGTACGGCTTGGATACCGGGCCTTCAGAGACTGCGATATCCAGACCCTTTTCGGTACAGGGCGCGATCAAAAGCAAGGCGGAAAGATACTGGCTGCTCGTGCGGCAGTTGATGGTCACCGGACCACCCTTTAAGGGGCCGCCATGAATTTCAACCGGTGGACAACCATTGCGATTTGTAGATCGGATCTGCACGCCGAGCTGGTGCAGGGCATCGATAAGATCCTGGATCGGCCGTTCAGCCATCCGTTCGGTTCCGAACAAAGTCAGGCTCTGTCGGCCGAGGGCGGCGACGGCGGTCAGCAGGCGCATGGAAGTACCGGAATTTCCAAGATAAATGCGATCCACACCTGGCTTGAGATGCCCTTTGCTTCCTTGAACGATGAACCGGCCCTCAGGGGCATCCGCGATGCGAATCCCCATCTGCCTGAGGGCCTGCATGGTCAGCCGGGTATCTTCCGCGAGCAGCGCATTTTCGATCCGGCATGCGCCATCCGACAGCGCGGAGGCAATCAGAATCCGGTGGGTATAGCTTTTGGAACCCGGAACGCTGACTTCAGCATATGGTTTTATGTGATGCGGCTTGATTTCGATCATCGTCTATCAAAAAGTTTTTCGCTATTGTCAAAGTGTCAATCGAGACTTAACAATTGCGGGATTCATCCAACGGCTGGGAGGCTAGGGTGATAGGTGGCGGGAAGCACGCAGCAATTAATCTTTCAAGCCTTCCAGCTTTCCAGCTTCAAGCGTTAATGGTTTGACAGCGCTTCCAACACCACCTTGCGCATAACATCCACCGGTGCTTTCTGGCCGGTCCACAACTCAAACTGCACCGCTCCCTGATGTACCAACATGGCAACACCGTCTATGGTGGTGCATCCTTTTTTTTCCGCTTCCCTCAAAAAACGGGTTTCCAACGGGTTATATACCAGGTCCATGACAATCATTCCGCCTTCAAGCAGCGCGGCATTCAGAGGGGTGTCGGTTTCATGCGGCGTCATTCCGGCTGATGTGGCATTGATGACGATACTATAGGGCAGCCGCCGTACTTCCGCAAGAGGCTTGAATTCACAATCCAGGTCGGCGGCAAGTGATTCGCCGCTCTGCTTTGAGCGGTTGATAATGGTCAGCCGCCCTCCTTCCTGCCGGATGCCGAACCCAACGGCCCGGGCGCTTCCGCCGGCCCCGATCACCGCTACTTCCCTGCCGTGAATGCCGATTTTTTCCGCAAGCGCTTTAATGGCACCGGTACAATCTGAGTTGTAGCCGCAAAGAGCTCCCTGCCGGTTTACAATTGTATTGACCGCACCAATTTTCCGGGCCAGCGCGTCTACCTGGTCGAGGTATTTCATGACGCCGACTTTATGAGGAATGGTGATGCTGACACCCCGTATATCCAGGGCTCGCACGCCCCTAACCGCTGCCGCGATGTCTTTGACCCTGAATGCTAAATAGACACCCTCGCAACCGGTCTGGGCGAGCGCACTGTTGTGCATGACGGGGCTGAGGCTGTGGCTTACCGGATCTCCGAAAACAGCATAAATCGGAGGCAATTCGCTTCCGAATTGCATTTTTTGAATGTCGCGGCCGGAATCAATGATGCTTCTGAATATGCGATAAAGCGATGCGGATTTTAATGCTCCGATACTCCGAGTCAAGAGTCTGGAATAAATTTCACTTTCGCGCCGTTTATCGACCACTGCGATCCCGGATTTGCGCTTGATTCTGCCGATGGCTTGGGCGGCCGCCAGCCGCCGGTTGATCAGTCCAAGGATCTGATCATCGATATCGTCGATGCGCCGCCTGAGGGCTTCGATCTCAGCCCCGGGGGTGTCTGATTGGTTTTCTTTGTTAGTTGGTTTGTCCATGATGTCAAAATGGGACACGGATAAACACCGATTGCACGGATATATTGTTTGAGGTCATTGATAGAGAATAGCTTCTGAATCCTGCTAAGGGCTCACTCAAAAATAACTTCACATTTTATACGCCGATGCATCCCGCCCGACTGCGTTGCGAAAGCTCGGAATATCCAGATATTCCTGCGTTTTCGCGCCTTGCCGGACGAGCGCCTCAACGCCTAAAACCGTGAATTAATTTTTTCGTGAACCCTAAGCTAGGCCGAGAAGGCCCCACTTACTACTCCGTGAAGATCTGTAAAAATCTGTGTCCTTTAATTTCAATTAGCTGAATTGGTGCCTTTATTTTTCAACCAACTCTTCCAGTTCCTGAATTGCAATTTCTTCAACATAGGCTTGGCCGATTTCACTGAGCAGCACAAAATGTATCCGATCCCCTTCCCTTTTTTTATCCTTTCGAATCGCTTCAAGCACCTGGTTGCGGTCAAATTGGAGCCGGACGGGCAGGCCGAATTTTTCAAGCAACCGGGCAATCCGGGCTGAATCTTTACTCGTCAGACTGCCTTTTTTCACCCCCAGTTCGCAGGCCAGCACCATTCCGGCGCTGACGGCTTCCCCGTGGCGAACCTGCGTAATTTTTTCGATGGCATGGCCGAAAGTATGACCGAAATTAAGTTTGCGGCGCGCGCCTTTTTCCTTTTCATCGAGGCTGACGATAGATGATTTTATGATCACCGAATCGTATACCAATTTCTCGATAACCGCCCGGTCCAGGGACAGGGCTCTGTCGGAATTTTCTTCCAGATAGGCGAAAAGGTCTTGGTCGGCGATGGCGCCGTGTTTGATAATCTCGGCGAAACCGCTCAGGATTTCGCTTTGAGGAAGCGTTGTTAGAAGATCGAGGTCACAGATGACAAATTCGGGCTGATTAAAGACGCCCACGATATTTTTGAAACCACCGAAATTGACCCCGTTTTTACCGCCCACACTGGCGTCCACCTGGGCCAGCAGGGTGCTTGACACAAACCCGAACCGCACCCCCCGCATGTAGGTGGAAGCGACGAAACCGGCAATGTCGCAAACGATTCCGCCGCCGATTCCGACAATAAAAGAAGATCGGTCGGCCCCGAGCGTCAGTAATTGCTCATAAATGCAACGGACGGTGTCGATGCTTTTTATTTTTTCACCGGTTGCGGTTGCAATGACAGGTCCCGGCGGAAAATGCTTCCCCCAGTAATCCTGCACGTTGGTATCGGTGACGATAATGGGCGTTTTCACCGGCAGGTGCTTGGTCAGGTTCTGCAGCCGCTCACCGATCATGATCATGGAATCTGCGGCCGCAGTTTTTATGTTCACTATCTTCATAAAGCGTTCACCCAGCGGTCGGAACTGTTCGTTTTCGAGGAGTTTACCAGTTTCTCGGCCGCCGTCAGCAGCAGGCGTTCGGTGGTCTCCCAGGAAATGCACTCATCTGTGATGGATACACCGTATTGGAGAGAAGCAAGATTCCCGCTGAATTTCTGATTGCCTTCATACAGATTGCTTTCCAGCATAAGGCCGAATATCGCATCGTTGCCGGCGATATACTGGTCGATCACATTGCGCCAGACGATGGCCTGACCCTGGAATTTTTTCATCGAGTTGCCATGAGAACAGTCCACCATAATGGCCTCGGGCAGTTTTTTTTCAATCAGGTTCAGGCGGGCTTCTTCAATACTGATGGGATCGTAATTGGGTCGCCGGCCTCCCCGCAATACGATATGCGTCCACGGATTTCCGCCGGTTTGCACGATGCAGGTTTGACCGTTTTGATTAATACCCAAAAAACTTTGGGCTGTTTTGGCCGCCAGGATAGCGTTTATGGCCGAAGACAAATTGCCGTCGGTACCATTTTTAAACCCAACCGGCATGGAAAGACCGCTGGCCATTTCACGGTGCGTCTGGGACTCCGTTGTTCGGGCGCCGATGCAGGCCCAGGTGACAAGATCGGCCACATACTGGGGGGTGATCGTTTCAAGGAATTCGGTGGCAGCCGGAACTCCTGTTTCATTAATCTGCAGCAGTATGCGGCGCGCTTTCTGCAATCCTTCCATGATATCACAGGTGCCGTCCATCCGCGGATCGTTGATTAATCCTTTCCACCCAACAGATGTCCGGGGCTTTTCAAAATAAACACGCATGATCACCAAGAGCGCTTCGCCGACCTTTTCTCTGATTTTTCTGAGTTTGTCGGCATATTCATAGGCCGCCGCTTCATCATGGATAGAACAGGGACCGGCGATTACCAGAAGCCGTTTGTCTTTGCGGCTTATAATCTCTTCGATGGCCTTTCTGCCGGACAGCACGGTATTGCTGGCCTCCCGGCTGATGGCAAGCTTCTGCTTCAACGAACTCGGCTCCATGAGCTGCCGATATCCTTTCACGCGCAGATCATCGGTTGGTTTCATAATTCTTCCCCTCTGTTAGACTTGGTCTATTTGAGCTGCCAAAGTCTTAATTGTCCGGATTACCTTTAATGCCGGTCATAAAACAAAAAAACCGTGAGCTTTAAGTTCTGCCCACGGTTTTGTATGCTTAATTATTTTGCTGTATCTTTTCAGCGCACCCCAGGCAGACCGATGCCATTAAAATAATACCAATAATAAAAATAAGCATGGTTGCCAGAAAAGATTTGCGCCACGTTGCGGTCCTTTATAATTTTTTTCTATCGTGGAAATGAGAGTATAGAATTGAATTCTGCGTGTCAAGTTCTTTTTTTAGTGCCCCACCCCCCCCTGTGAATCCCGCTTTCTTTGGGGCTCCAAAAGCCGAAGATTCTTTTACGGTTAATGCGGCCGTTGCGATGGCCGGCGGTTTGGCTGACATTTTGAAATCTTGGGCCTTGAAACGATTTTAAAAAAAGATATTGACAAGTAAAAAAGAATTTAGCTATGCTGACACGACTTATCAATGGGATCAAGAAAATGAAGACAATTTATGTGACAAAAGGATATTTTAATTTCGGACGCTTCTTTTTTAATTTTAGAGGCGTCCATCCGGCCGGTTAACGCGAACCTACAGCTGTTATAACCCCCGGGTGGACTTGAGCGCCGCCCGGGGAGTTTTTGTTTTTAAAAGGCCCCGGGAAAAATCCCGGGGTCTTTTTTTATTGAGGCAATAATTAATGTCTCATAATTGAATAAATTGTTGTGCATACATGCAAAGCGTTGTGTATATGTGACGCCCTGCGGTCGGCTTAGATTCAATCGATTCAAAGGGCCAATCAGCAATTTATCTAAACGCTTTGTATAAAGGAAAGTCATTATGAAAAACATTAAACTAGCGATGCGTGAAACGGAACAGCGCACCATCATCAACATATGCGATGTCGCAGTCGGTCGGGATTTTACCGTAATCGCCGGCCCCTGCAGCGTGGAGAACGAGGAGCAGATGTTCGAATCCGCGCGGGCGGTCAAAGCCGCCGGGGCGGACATGCTGCGCGGCGGTGCTTTTAAACCCCGCACATCACCTTACGCTTTTCAGGGGCTGGGTTTAAACGGCTTGAAGCTGCTGTCCCAGGCAGGTAAAGAGACCGGGCTGCCGATTGTCACCGAGGTTATCGATCCGCGGGATGTCTCCTGGGTGGCTGAATTTGCGGATGTCCTGCAGATCGGAACCCGCAACATGCAGAACTACTCCCTGCTCAAAGAGGTCGGTCAGGCCGGACGGCCGGTGCTGCTCAAGCGAGGCATGTATTCAACCCTTGAGGAATGGTTGAACTGCGCCGAGTACATCCTCAGCGAAGGCAATCCGAACGTAATCCTCTGCGAACGGGGCATCCGAACCTTTGAAACCTACACCCGCAACACACTGGATCTGAGTGCGGTGCCGGCTATCAAGGAGCTGACCCATCTGCCCATCATTATTGATCCCACCCACAGCACCGGTCGTGTCAGCCTGATCGGCCCCATGAGCCTGGCGGCTGTCGCGGCAGGCGCGGATGGTTTGATGGTGGAGGTTCATTATAATCCCGCCGCAGCCCTGTGCGACGCCGACCAGGCACTCACTCCCCCAATTTTCGCGGATATCATGGAGCGCCTGCGGCCCTTGAAAACATTCATGGATAGCCTGCCGACTAGTAGCAAATAACAAATTCGAGGAGATAAAAAAATGAAACCGGATGAAATCAACAAAAAAATAGACAAGATTGATCGGGAACTTCTGGTCCTGCTCCAGGAACGCATGGGACTTGCCTTACGCTCCCAGAAATTCCAGGAATCCGCCGGAGCTGCTCAGCGCGAGGAGGATCTGCTCGCGCGCATGGAGCGCATGAACCTGGACCTGGTTAAACGCTCATTTTCACGCCAGTTGCTGAAGACCATTATCGAAGAGAGCAAGCGGCTGCAGGATGAAGATCGTCAGTTGGTTGCATTCCAGGGGGAACATGGGGCCTACGGCGACGTTGCCGCCAGGCGTCTGGTGCCGGCCGGTGCGTATATCCCCTGCCTTGAATTCGTTGACGTCTTTCGCGGTGTGGAAGAAGGTTATTTGGATCTCGGCGTGGTGCCGGTGGAAAATTCCCTGGAGGGCGCCGTCACCCAGGTCAATGATCTTCTCACGACCACTGAACTGAATGTTGTCGGAGAGGTCAAAGTCGATGTCAATCACTGTTTGCTGGCTACGGCGGCAACGGATTATCGTGAGATCCGGGTGGTTTACTCCCATCCCCAGGCGCTGGCCCAGTGCCGTGATTTTCTGATGCGCAATAAACTTGAACCACGCCCCTACTACGATACGGCCGGTGCCGCAAAAATGCTGGCCCGGGAAAATCCCAAAGCGTCCGCCGCCATTGCAAGCGCCTTATGCGCCGAGCTTTATGACCTGGATGTTATAAAAGAAGGGATTGAGGACGGACCGTCCAACTCCACGCGGTTTTTACTTATGTCCCGTGAACCTTACTCCGGCGATGGCGATAAAACTTCCGTAATCTTTGCGGTGGCCCATGAGGCGGGCCAGCTTTATGGTGTCCTCAGATTATTTGCCGATGCGAATATCAACCTGACCCGGATTTCTTCCATGCCCTTGCGTTCAGATCCTAGCAACTATAGCTTTTTTCTGGACTTTGAAGGCTCGGAAAAGAATTCAAAGGTCGCAGAAGTATTGGAGAAGATGGCGGCCATGACGATTTCACTGAAAAATCTGGGAAGTTATCCGGCAGACAAGGGAGGCGCGTAGTATAAACTTATCAAGATCGTATTATCTTTCCAAAAAAAATTAAACTCTAAATCAAAGAAAATTCCAGACTATGTATAGTTTTCTCCATTAACGTTGTTTAGCTTACAACCGGATCGCGCCGCAAACCGGTGCCTGCCAGTCCAGCTTTTCATCGTTAGCCAGGGTGGCGTCGAAATTTTTTGCGATTTGAGCGGGCATCGGCGCCGACCGCCGTATTCTCAAATCAGCGTGCGTAATCAGAGCTTCGAAGGTGGCCGCCAGCTGGGCGGTGGTTTCATTTATCATAAAATTGATGAAATGAATGCGTTTATCCGACCGGCCGATAAAACGGGTGTGGACCGCAACGGTCTGATCCACTCTCACCTCAGCGAAATACTGAATAAACTGTTTTAAAGTAAAGACCCCTGCCTTACCGCTGTGAAAGTACGCGCTGTCCAATCCGTGCGCTGCGGAAAATTTGCGGCCGGCTGTAGCAAACAATTCAAAATACCATCGGATATTCATGTGTCCCATGATGTCAAGGTAATCGGCGGGAATAGTTTCGCGATGATATACGGGCAACGCCTCCAGCAGGGTCAGCGGCAGCAGGCAGCCAACTTCTTTGTCCCAAATTCCGCATTCATTCTGATTATTAGCAGCTGTCATGTTATACCATTATCTCCATTTTCAATTTATCACCTGCGCAAACTTCGCTTTTATCAGCGCTTCAGCCTCGACCATGATCCGATCCAGCAGTTCCTTGCAGGTAGGTATGTCACGCACGAGCCCCATGCTCTGTCCGGCGGACATGACCCCCTTTTCCATGTTCCCGTCTTCAAGCATTTCTTTGCCGACCAGGCCGGAAACATAGGCTGCAATGTCTTCGATGCGGGTGTTGCCGCGGGTTTCGATTTCCAAAACCTTGTCAACCGTTTGATTGTGAAGCACGCGCTCGGTATTGCGCAGGGTGCGCATGATCAGGCGCGTGCTGCGTTCATCGTGATTAACCAGCGCCTGTTTGACATTTTCATGCACCGGTGCTTCTTTGGTGGCCACAAAGCGCGTTCCCATGTTCATGGCGTCGGCCCCGAGTCCCAGACATCCCACCAGGCCGCGGCCGTCGGCAAAACCGCCGGATGCGATAATCGGCAGGCGGATGGCGTCGCGGGTGAGCGGAATCAGGATCAGGGAAGTGACGTCGTCTTCCCCGGGATGTCCGGCCGCCTCGAATCCGTCGATGCTGACCGCATCACAACCGATTTTTTCGGCTTTGACGGCGTGGCGCACCGAAGTGCACTTGTGAACTACTATGATACCCGCGGACTTGAGTTGATCGAGGTAGGGTTCCGGGTTGCGGCCGGCGGTTTCGATAAACTTGATGCCTTCTTCAATGCAAACGTCGATGTAGGCCGGATAGTCGATCGGCCTCAGGGTCGGCAGAAAAGTTAGATTGACGCCGAAGGGTTTATCCGTCATTGCCCGGCACTTGCGGATTTCAGCCCGCAACATCTCCGCCTCCGAAAATGTCAGGGCCGTCATAAAACCGATCCCGCCGGCATTGGCCACGGCCGCCGCAAGCTCGGCCCGGGCAATCCACATTAAGCCGCCCTGGACGATGGGACGTTCGATGCCGAACAATTCCGTGATGCGCGTTTTAAGCATAACTTTTCTAATCTCCTTTTTTTTATCGCAGAGCACGCAAAGATCACAGAGTCAAAGTCTACATAATTGAATACTGAATATTTATAGTCTTTTATCGGCTAGCGATTCCACCATAAACGCATTATATTTTTAAAATCGAGCCTCCAGTCCGCAATTCTGTGCACACAAAACACACCCGGTTTTATGCCATTCGCCTATTTCACTCTCTCCTGTTTGGTGTTTTTCCATTCAATAGTCTGGTCCTAACGCTTTGATATGTCGCTCAAAATTGGTAGTTCCCGTGACCGTGTATTTATTTACGTCGGTTGGCATCACATCGCCGCTTTTGATGAGGAGCTCACAGTGACTGACTATTTCATTGGCCGCCATCAGGCGCCCGAATCCCTCGAGCAGTTTTTCTTCAAAATGTTTTCGGGCAATTGCTTTGTCGGTCATGGGTTCATCGGCTAAAATTTCGAGAATGGCCGCACATCGTTCGATATGGTGTTGGATCAGTTGATTGACCCTGGTCTTCAACTGGATGCCGTTCCAATGGCCGGCGTAATAGAGCCGATGGGCGGGCAGGACCAACAGGTCGGGATATTGCTGCCCGATCTGCTCAAGTTTCTTCAAGGACTTGAGGTAACATTGCAGTCCAAAAATTGCTTCGGGGTTGAAATATCGTGGCTTAATTATGGCAGCGACTTCATCGAACATGCCCTCGCGGGTGGGCCAGGGAGAAATATCCGGCAGCACGACGTCCCCGGTAATGAGAGCTTCCGTTGGCCTATTAAGACTGCCAGACAGTCCGGGCTGTGGCCCGGCAGGTGGAAAGCTGTGGATATCAGGCCCTAACGGATCGTTTCGCCGTCATTAATCTTTTCCACCACCAAATTTTGCAAAACCTTATGGTAGTCCCAGGCAATTTTTTGATCCAAAAGGTTTCCGGCATCATACAGTGCCAGCATTTGGCCGGAAAATTCTGTTTATGCCCCGCGGGCGCATTTTCGGGATACCGACGAATCAAAAGATCATAAATGGCATGCGCTTTTACCTTGAGCCGGGTCGATTCTACCAGTTCCGCCAGACCACCGTCATGGTCCTCATGGCCGTGGCTGATTAAAACGAAATCGAGATCCTCGGACTTGATACCGGCCGTTTCCAGCATGCCGACAAGGTTTTCGCCCTGCCCGAAACGTCCGGCATCCACCAGAAATGGTTTGTCCGCCATCACGGCATAATTCCAGGTTGGCCCCAGATCCCAGTGGCCACCGTAGTAATTTTTAGTGGGAAGGCCGAATATTTCCAGCCCCGACGGCAATTGGAACTGGACGACCATTCCATTGCCGTTCTCATCGCCTGGATGAATTATCTTTTTTAAGTATTGCTCCGACATGATACCGATAACCAACTGTGTTCAATGGATTTGAATCATTTTAAATTCGCGGTTAAAAACCGCTCCCACAAACATATGGATGTTGATGTCTCTGATTAGCGAAAGGAAATATTTGTCAGTTGATCCGCCGGAGACCAAACACCGGACAATTGACAACATACAATTGAAAACTTTAAATCGATTTCTCCCACCCCTGCCCGAAATCCGCCAACGGCCTGATTTCGTGGATTTCAAATGTTACCGCCGCATGCATCATTTTAGCAGCATTTTCTCCCGCATGTTTTGCCACGGCAGCCTTTAATTGATCCAGTTTCTTACCGGAGGTTTGGCAATCGATCATGGTGACGTATATTCTGACACCTTTCCAATCCATTATGCTCTTGCCCGGCTCCATGACCATAAACACGGCGTTGGGATTTTCCTGCAAGTTGGCAAAAGTGCGGTTATTGCCGAGTCCCATGAAAATAGTTTTTTCATCCATCATCCGCGGGGATCCAAAATAAGCCGAATTGACTTTGCCACTACTATCAGCTGTGCTGAGGGTGCCAAGCCGCGGCTGTTTGTTAAAGTATTCCATTAACCTTTCAGCCATAGTAAACCTCTCACTTTCATAGGGTAATCGTTATTGGTTATTAGCTTCCTGTTTGTCTCTTTTTCATAATCGCATAGGTAGCCAGGCCTTTGGCAATCAGGGCATCATTTTCATCTCTGACATCAACATCCCCGATAGCCGTCTGGGTTCCTTTGTGAACAATTTTTGCCTCGGCAATAATTGCACTTTCTTTTACAGGCTTCAGATAATTAATTTTCATTTCCAGCGTCGATATATTTTCATCCCGGCCAATCAGGCCAACCAGTGCCATACCGACGGCGGAATCGGCCGGTGAAAATATGGCGCCACCGTGTACCAACCCGACGGCATTGGTCAGTTTATCATTAAAAGGAAGCCTGACCTTCGCCCAGCCTTTTTTAACTTCCATAAGCTCCATGCCAAGCAGGGACCAAAAGGGATTCCGGGTCTTCATCCAATCCAGCATCGCCGCTTTAAACTGCGGTGCCAGCTCTTCATATTCCGTCACAATTTCCACCATGTCGTATTTCCAATAATTAGGACACGGATTTTCTCAGATTTTCACAGATCACAGATTAGTTGATGAGCTCATAAGTTGTTAAGCTCTTTAGCAAAGGTATCTGAGCCTATTTCAGAGAAGCTTAACAGCTCAAGAACTTACGAACTCGTACAAAATCCGCTATCGAGACTCTCCGTGTCCCTCTTTAAAAAGCTAAAATCATTTGAACAAAACTACTTCAAAAAGTCGCGAATCAGCGCATTTACCCGCTGCGGCTGCTCGTGGCTTACCCAATGGGTACCGTCTGGTATGCGTTTGACTGTCAGATCGTCGACATACTCCTCAAGGCCATCCAGGTTGCCGGAGAGAAGCGCCTGGTCCTCTTCGCCCCAGATGACCAGGCTCGGCACCTTTACCGCCAGCAATTCACGGGGCAGATTTAAAATACTTTTTATCTTTTGGATATCTTCCGGCGAGGTGGGCGGATAAAGCGGCGACGCCCGGTAATAATTCAAGCCCCCGGTCAGAGCTCCGGGCTGCGACCAGGCCTCAATATATTTTAAGCGAACTTCCTCCGTCATTTTCCACTTGCTGCCGAATTGAGAAAGGACATCCACCAGCCTGGCATAACTATTTTCCGACAGGATCCGTTCTGCCTGGGGTGACCGGAACAGCAGCATGTACTGGCTGGCCTTTTGCTGCTCGGGATTGTTCAACAATTCCCGGGCGAAGACCGCCGGATGCGGGGCATTAATGATGACAAGCTTTTCCAGGCATTCCGGGTGGCGCATGGCAACAGACCAGGCCACCGCCCCACCCCAGTCGTGAGCCACCAGAATAAATTTTTGATGTCCCAGATGTTCGGCCAGCGCCCGCAGGTCTTCAATGAGGCTCCCGGCATGATAGGCGTCGACATTTCCGGGTTTGGCGGACAGATTATATCCGCGCATGTCGAGGGCCACGGCCTGGTGGTCTTGACCGAACTCGATCAGCTGATCTTCCCACTCGCCCCAGAATTCGGGAAAACCGTGCACGAACATAATCATCTTTCCCTGTCCCACGCTCACATAGTGCAGGCGGAGGCCGTTAACGTCAGCGTATTGACTCTCAAAGGCAGGCATGACTCAACTCCTTGCTATGGAATAAAATCAAATGAAAGCGATCATCGTTCTACTAAACGCTCACATTTTAATTATAGAAATTAAAATATTCCGATTGCTCCCGATTTGCAATAACAAACCCGAGTGTTGCGCGCATAATCCTTAACTTGGATTTCTTCTTTTTAAAAAAAGTTAGACTCCATACTTCGATTTTATACCTTGGCGGTTGAAGGCCTACGTCAAATCCGTGACCCTGGTGGCATTTTTATCTTTATCCACCTCATTTAAGTTTTCCGTGAGATAATTTAACTATCTGAAATTAAGGCTAATAAATATTCTTGAGAACCAATGAACTGGTACAATTCTTGCTTTATCTCGTTCGAGTACTCCAAAACCAATTAAACGACTCGGGATTTCTACAGCTTAGACGGAGTATTTTTAAGGCCTGCGTTTTTGACGCAACCATGGAATAATGGAATATTGGCCTCCGGATCGTAGAGCCTACGGCTCGGAGAGAACGACGGGATAGTCGGGTTTAAAGCACAATAATTCATTTTTAACATTATCTTCCAAATGAATTTTCCCGTTGCCCTATAATGCAGTTTATTAGACCCATTTTTCCAATATTCCGGCATTCCACTTGGGGCGAGGCCCCTAAATTGTAGGAGGGTCGATTATGTCTAGAAATTTTTTATTCATCACTGTTTTAGGTATTTTTCTTGCCGGTTGCGCTGCGACAGGATCCCTGACGCCGCAACATCCCCAGAAAATCGTCGTCAGAGTTCAGGCAGCGGAATCGAAAAAAGCCGTAGCTAATGATGGTGAAGGCGTCATCAAATCCATGGAGGTTCCGAATCAGGAATGCCAGCTTTCGGAGCTGTCGTTTATTTTGAAAGACAAGGCATTTGTTAAAATTTTCTCCGATTTATCGGTAGCGGATGTTACCCGATTGTGGAATGACATCATTTTTCTGGAAACCAATTCCAATATACGCGATATTAATCTGTTTATCAATTCTCCGGGTGGTGATGCCTTTTCAGGGCTGGCGCTTGCCGATCAGATCGAGCGCGCGCAACGCCATGGCTTTCATATCACCGCGCATGCCTCGGGCATCATTGCCAGTGCCGCAGTTCCGGTTTTAGCAGTCTGCAAGGTCAGACTGGCTGCACCGGGAACGCTTTTTATGGTCCATGAAACTGAGCTCTGGAAGTGGCCGGGACGCGAAACGGCTTCGGATATCAACGCCCAAAACGACTTGATGATGCTTTTGAAGGACCGCTATATCGCCAAACTGGTAAGCACCACCAAACTGGATAAGAATAAATGGGAACAGTTGGAAAGCCAGACAACATGGTTCAGTGCCGATAAAGCCCAGGAATGGGGTCTGGTGGATAGAATAGAATAAAAGGCACTCATCAGGACTGCATAACGAGGACTGAGGACTGAGTTAAAGAGAATTTGGACGATGGAAATTGCCACATGCTCAGTCCTCGGCACCCATCGCTATTCTACTCGCTTCTTTTTTGTCAACCAGGCTGCCAGGACACCGGATATAAACCCGAAAAGATGGCCCGACCAGCTGGTTCCCGGAATATAAACCAACAAAGATTGAACCGCCCCGCCATATAAGATCAGAACGGCTGCGGAAATTATCAACGCCGTCCATTCGCGACGGAATGCACCCATGGTCATCAAAAAGCCGATCAGACCGAAAATAACCCCACTGGCACCGATGTGAACGGCTCCCCCCCTGCCGAACAACCATACCAAACCGCCGCCCAAAAGCATGATGGTCAACAGGGCTTTAAATGTTAGAGCCCGACTGTAAGATAACGATACCATCAACATTTGCAAAGAATGCCCGCTGAGGTCACTATCCAATACCTCGTTTAGCACTTTCTTCGCGGATTTTCAATTCGTTGATCCGGTACGGCAAGCACCGGGCAGTTTTAAACTTCAAAGGCCTATGACCCGCGCATAAACGGAGTTGCTGATAGACAAAAGACTTGACACGCGTACCACCTTAAGGGAGATATCGTTTAAATTCTTCGACCTGAAAAATAATACCCCAACTGTCAGTTCGAGGGTGCAGCGAATTAATAAATTATACTCGAGACCGAATTTATCGCTAACATGGCTGCGTCGCTTATGCGTGCTGCATTTGATTGCGCTTTGTTTTTCGGAGGTTCGCCGCTATGGGCATAAAAGCGGTTTTTCAACAGATCTTAAGGAAGGCCGGCTCGCCGAAACGCGAGGCCCTGTCGTCGCCCACAACTGAATTCACCTATAAAGCCTTCATCTCATACAGCCATGCGGCCGACGGAAAGCTGGCGCCGGCCGTTCAAACGGGGTTACATCGATTTGCCAAGCCCTGGTACCGGCTGAGAGCCATGAGAGTTTTCCGCGACGAGACCACGCTTGCGACCAGTCCGGAACTTTGGCCATCCATCGAATCGGCGCTAATGCGTTCTGAATTTTTCTTGTTTCTTGCCTCACCCGAGTCAGCGAAATCATATTGGGTGCGTAAAGAGTTCGAATTTTGGTTGAGCCGACGCTCGAAGGGCCGGATGTTGATTATTCTGACAGACGGCGAAATTCTCTGGGACCGCAAGGCGCGTGATTTCGACTGGTCCGCAACAACGGCCATACCAACGGACGTTGGGCACGGATTTCAGGATGAACCATTGTATCTGGATCTGCGATGGGCCAAGACCCAGGAGCATTTATCCCTTAGAAACCTGACTTTTCGTTCAGCTATCGCAGATGTTGCCAGCACGCTTCTGGGACGCCCGAAAGATGAACTGATCGGCGAGGATGTGCGCCGCCACCGGCAGACGCGACGCATCACGTGGTCTGCAATCGCTGCGCTTGCACTTCTGACCGCTGCCTCCATCGTGGCCGCAGTCATCGCCGTTCGGAACCAAGCGATCGCCGAGACACGGGGAGCGATCGCCCTGTCACGCCAGCTTGCCGCCCAGGCAGTATCACTTGCCGGCAGCGAACGCGGTGATCTCTCGTTGCTGTTGGGTATGGAGGCTCTCAAAGTCAGACCAACGGTTGATGCCAGAAACGGCCTGCTGGCTGCGCTCATACGTGATCCGCGCCGACGCTTCCATCTCCATGGCCATATGGGCGAAATCATTAGTTTGGCCTTCACAGCCGATGGCCGGGAGCTGTTGTCACTGGGGTGCGAGGGGCTCGACACCCTCGGTCTTTGCAAGCACTTCGGCGTGCGCCGCTGGGATGCAAACAGCGGCCAAACCAAAGGGCTGGCGATTGTCGGCGGCGCGGACCCATGGACGTTATTGACCTCAACCGGCGACGGCGAATCGATTGTCGTACAAGACCGCCACGGCAATGAATGGGACCCGAAGACGGGACGGCCTCTCGGACGGCGCTCAATAGTGAGCCGGAAAAGCCCGGATGGCAGGATCCTGGTCGAAACAGCCAACCATAGCTTGATTTTGCGTGCAGCGGATTCGAATCGGCAACTCGCAATTAAGTTCAGCACTGCTGGAGAGACGATGCGATCCGTAGAATTTAATAAATCGGCTGCTCTGGTTGCCATCGGCGGTTCCAAAGGCGAGCTGCAGCTCTGGGATACAGATGCGCTGCTGGCAGGTTCGCGTGATCCGCGCCGGATCATGGATGCTCACAGCGCCGCAGTGATTGATCTCGAATTCAGCCCGGACGGTCAATACCTCGTTACGGCCAGTTGGGATGATGCTGTTCTTCTGTGGAATCTGAACTCGGAGACCTCTCCGCGCCGACTCGCTGAAGGCGTCAATGTATCTTCCGTCATTTTCTCGCGGGACGGGCGCTGGCTCGTCATAGCTGTCTCAATCGGCGATCGCGGAGGAGAGCTCCACTTATGGGATGCGCAACGATGGCAGCTGTTGGAAAAATTGGCTGGAAAGGCCCCGATCGCGCTTGACCCGCAGGGACGGTTACTGGCCGCAGCCGGCGCCGACGGCGCCGTCATCATGCGTGATCTCGATATAACCAGACCACTGGGAAGGCCCCTTTCGGACCCGGGTGATCCAATGTGTCTCACCTTCCTGGACGGGGGTCGGTTTCTCGCTGTCGGAGACCGTGATCAAACCTTAAGGGTCTGGGATGTCGAAAGCGGCCAGGCGGATCGCCCGCCCATCCACACGAAACAAAATTGGATTCAGGCGCTGGCTGCCCATCCGGACGGAAAGCATTTAGCCTCCGGCGGACAGGACGGAAGCGTCCTGCTCTGGAATCTGGAGAACCGCAGTTCTGAACCCGAACCTCAACTCGTTGGTCGCCATGAGGCGCCGGTCGAGGCCCTCGCTTTCAGCAAAGACGGTCGTTATCTCGTTTCGGGCGGCTTCGATGACAAACTGCGATTCTGGACCGTGAATACAGCCGATCAACCCCCAGGCATCGCCACTATTGATACCGGGCAGGATATCTATGAGGTGGTGTTTGACCGCTCAGCTTCCCGCGTGGCTGCCGCTGCAGAAGATGGGACCGTTCTGATTTGGCAGTTGCTTACCAACGGCGCAGTCGGTCACGTTGTCGGCACGCACCTGCTTCAATCGGATGGCATGACCGGATTGGCGTTCGGACCGCAAGATCGGTTTCTGGTTTCGAGCAGCCTCGAACAAACTCAGCTCTGGGGTCTCGAGCCGAACGAACCCCGTGTCCGCGCCCCGATCGCGGGGAGCTTTGCGGCGCTGGACCCGAGCGGAAAGTTAATTGCCGTTGTGACAGACAGCGGCGAAATTCAGCTTGTTGACGTCGAGGCCTGGCGAATCTTCGATGCTACGCTGGGACGGCACGAGAATTTGGTCCACGCCATGGCCTTTAGTCCCGATGGGCGGCATCTCGCTTCTGCCGCCAAAGACGATCTTGTTCTGTGGGACGTGGATCTTGCCAGCTGGCTTGAACGGGCCTGTGCAATCGCGCGCCGCAATCTGACGTCTGAGGAATGGGAAACTTACCTGGGCAGCCTGTCCTATCGCACAAGCTGTCCGGATACTGAGAAACCGGCTGAGATTCCGCTTGACGCTGAGAGAGCGCTTGGACTTGCGGTCAGGGCAGCCAAGCTCGCAGAATCCGCCCAAGCCCGCTCATTTTTTACCAAAGCAGCCCAGCTGGCCGCGGCCGGCGATCATGCCGAGCTAGCCAACCGGATCTGCTGGTTCGGTGCTACGCGCGGTGCTTATGTCGAGGTTATGGTTGCCTGCGAGCGAGCGGTCGCGCTGGATCCCGATAACGCTGGGTTTCGCGACAGCCGCGGACTTGCCCGGGCTCAGGCGGGAGAAATCGCCAGCGCCATCGAGGATTTCCGCACATACGTGGACGCCGTCAAGAAAGACAGCAACAAAGCGAATCGCCGTTCCCGGCGTCAGTCCTGGATTCAAGCCCTGGAGGCCGGCCGCGATCCGTTCGACTCCATGGAGCTTTACCGCATCCGGAATGAGTAAGAACCTGAGTTTTATACAAAAATACACCTCGGGGAAGCTGGAGGTCAAGTTATCGCAATGGATTTGGACCGCTGGTTTTTGCAAAAAAACTAAGGTATTCAGAATCAGGGGAGATCTGCGGAAATCCATGTCCTCTAATTATCGCTGGTTTCCTGATATTTAGTTTTGGTATTCGAAAAACCTTGAAGAAATCGAACAGGTTCTGCTAAGAATAACTGAAATCGCCGAAATTAAAGTTGTGGCGCCGAATATGGCCTTAAAAGTCATCGACCGTGCCATTCAGGCTCACGGCGGCATGGGTGTCTGCAACGATACCTGGCTGGCAGCAGCCTACGCCAACATCCGGACACTGCGTCTGGCCGACGGTCCGGACGAAGTTCATCGCGAAGTCATCGCCAGACTGGAATTAAGGAAAGAGACATGAAAACAGATGCCAAATTAACACCGGTGCGCGAGGCGCATCGCTTTGATGAGAGTGCGCTGGACATTTATCTAAAAAAAAATTTGCATGGCTACCAGGGTCCCCTCACCGTCCAGCAGTTTGAAGGCGGCCAGTCAAATCCCACATTTCTTCTGACGGCCGTCGGAAAAAAATATGTGCTGCGCAAAAAACCGCCCGGCGATCTCCTGCCGTCGGCCCACCAGGTGGATCGCGAGTTCCGGGTGATGAAAGCCCTGGAAAAATCAGAAGTGCCGGTTCCCGAAATGTACCTGCTATGCGAAGACAAAAACGTGATCGGTACAATCTTTTTTGTAATGGAACATGTTCAGGGACGCGTTCTGGAAGACATCTCACTGCCGGGTATGACGCCGGATGAAAGACACGCCATTTATTTTGATATGATCCGGGTATTAGCGGCCTTGCATTCGGTGGATTATGGTGTCCTGGGGCTGGACGATTTCGGTAAACCGGGCAATTACTTCATCCGCCAGATCGGCCGCTGGTCGAAGCAGTATGTGGCGGCCAAGACCGATGAAATAGAATCCATGGAGCGTCTGATGGAATATCTGCCGGCCAACGTGCCGGTAGACGACACCAGCTGTATCGTCCACGGTGACTATCGCATGGGCAACATGCTCCTCCATCCCACCGAACCCAGGATAGTGGCACTGCTGGACTGGGAGCTTTCAACCCTCGGCCATCCTCTCGGCGATCTGGGTTACAGCTGTATGTTCTATCGGTCCGGAATTGCCGGAAGAATCAGTCTGGACGGCCTGACCGGCTCTTCCACCGGCATTCCGACCGAAGATGAATTTCTGGCGGAATACTGCCGCTTAAGCGGCCGCTGCGGCATAGCCCACTGGAATTTTTATCTGGCCTTTTCTTTTTTTCGCCTGGCCAGTATTCTGCAGGGAGTCTATAAGCGGGGAATCATGGGTAACGCCAGCTCCACCGAAGCCATTGAAAGAGGCCGCATGGCCCGGGAGATCGCGGATCTCGCCTGGTCGCTCCTGGAATGATGAATGACGAATGACGATTGAATAATTATGGATTTTTATCTTAATTTATTTAAAAAGACAGAATTCCACAAATATTCAATATTCAATCGTCAATATTCATTTGAAATCTTATGGCAAGAATCTATCTGGTGCGTCACGGCAGAGCGGCGTCCGGCTGGGGTTTGGAAAAAGATCCCGAGCTTGACGACTTGGGTCGTTCTCAGGCGAAGGCCGCAGCCCAAAAATTGGCTCCTCGGGGACCGCTTCCCATTATTACCAGTCCGCTTAACCGCGCCAGGGCAACGGCCGCACCGTTGGCTGAAATTTGGCAATGTGAGACCAGAATTGAACCACGCCTCGGGGAGATACCATTTCCTTCCGAAACTCCAACGAACAGGGTCGGCTGGCTTAAAGAAGTGATGATCGACCACTGGTCAAATCTTGATCGAAAACTTCGCGCATGGCGCCAGGATGTTATCGAGACGATCTTTTCGATTACAGCGGACAGTGTGATTTTCAGCCATTTCATTGCAATTAACGTTGCGGTTGGTTTTGCCGTTGAGGACGACCAGGTCGTCATCTTCAGACCGGACAACGCCTCAATCACTATTTTGGAGACCAAGGCAGACCGCGTAAATCTTATAAAGCGAGGAGATGAAGCCGATACCCGGGTCAACTGACCGCCTGAATTTGTTCTGGAAGGAACACACTTATGACACAAGATACCACGATTCTACTAGACGGGCTCCTCTTTCCGGAGGGGCCGCGATGGCATGCTGATAAACTCTGGTTTTCCGATATGCAGGGTCTTCACGTGATGACCGTGGATCTGGCCGGCAACAGCGAAAAAATAGTTAAGGTCAAAGGATCGCCATCCGGTCTGGGGTGGCTCCCGGACGGACGGCTGTTGGTCGTCTCGATGATCGATCGGCGCCTGCTGCGTCTCGACCCGTATCGGATTGGTGGAAATCGCCGACTTGAGAAAACTCGCTTCGTTTCATTGCAATGACATGGTGGTGGATAAACAAGGCCGGGCCTATATCGGCAATTTTGGTTTTGATCTGGCGGCCCAAGCACCGCTTAAACCGGCAGAGATTGTGCTTGTAACCGCCACCGGCGACATGCGGGTTGTGGCGCAAGATCTGCTCTTTCCCAACGGCACGGTCATTAGCGCCCGACGATCGGACGTTGATTGTGGCCGAAACCTGGGGCAATCGCCTGACCGCATTCGATATCAACCCCGACGGCAGTCTTGAAAATCGCCGTATCTGGGCCAAATTTGAGGACGTATATCCCGATGGAATTTGTCTGGACGCAGAAGGGGCAATCTGGGTAGCGGCCCCTTATCCCGGAGAAGTTGTGCGGGTTCAGGAGGGAGGCAACATTACGCACCGTTTGAAGGTTTCGGCCAAACCCTATGCCTGTATGCTCGGCGGAGCGGACCGCTGCACCCTGTTTGTGTGTACGGCGGAATCTCACAATCCGGACGAGGTTCGCCTGAAACCCGGCGGCAAAATCGAAATTGTGCAAGTCGAGGTCCCCGGAGCGGGTCTTCCCTAAATGTGACATTGATTTGAACATTAATATTTGATGGTTACCTTATTTGACACATTAATTTTTTGATATCTTTTTTAACTACAAACAACAAGCAGCACACAACAAACCCCCTGCTCGAGCTTTACGCCTTGATCAGGGTAAAAACGGAGCATTAATGTCTGAGCAGCCTGCCAAGAATTTTGATTTTGAAGTCGGCGTGTACCGTCCCCCGAGTGAAGGCGGCAGCCACTCGCTGCTGGTGCGGGTAACCCGCAACTGCCCCTGGAACCGGTGCGAGTTTTGCGCGATGTATAAAACCGAAAAGTTTGAACTAAGATCCCCCGCCGAAGTCAAGGGCGATATCGACACGATTGCCGATATCTGCAATAAACTTAGAGACATATCCTGGAAACTCGGCTTTGGCGGCAACGTTACCCGTGAGGCTGCCATCGAACTATTGAATTCAGAGCCGGAGCTGAATTACCATCAGGGTTTTGTCATGGTTTATAACTGGATACAAGCCGGCGCTAAAACCGCATTTCTGCAGGATGCCAACAGCCTGATTATGAAGACCGATCAACTGGTGGATATTCTGCGGCATTTGAGAAAAACGTTTTCGTCCCTGAACCGGGTGACGTCCTATGCCCGGTCCAAAACCCTGGCTCAAAAAAAACTGGACGAGTTAATCGCCATTCGCGAGGCAGGTTTGGACCGCGTGCATATCGGTTTGGAAACCGGCGATGACGAACTGCTGGAAAAAATCAAAAAAGGCGTAACCAGCGCAGGGACATATCAAGGGCGGCCAAAAAGCTATGCAAGCCGGATTTCAGGTATCCGAATACTGGATGCCGGGTCTGGGCGGGACCCGGATGTGGCAGAACCATGCCATAAATACCGCCCGGGTGTTAAACGAAATCAATCCGCACTACATTCGTTCGCGACCGTTTTATCCCGTCCCGGGAACACCCATGCATGAGCACATGAGCAGCGGCGAATTTCAGCTGCTGTCGGCCGACGAACAATTGATGGAATTAAAGCTGATGATGGAACACCTGAATGTTGCCTCAAAAGTCTGCTTTGATCATGCCGGCAACTACTGGCATAACCGGCACGGCGGACTCTTGTTCAGCCAGAGCTACGAAGGCTATAAGTTTCCGGAAGAAAAACCCAGGGTGTTGGAGCTGATTGATGAGGGCCTGACGGCCGGAAACAGACGTCCCGAATTTTTAAGGTTCTGATTTTTACGCTGTAAAAATCAGATCATAATCCAATTGCAAATAATAAGGCACGGCCTAGTGGCGAACCAGGCTTATAACAGGAGCAAAGTTTCAGACAAATTTAAATTACCGAGACGCCTTAAACGAAGGAAAATTAATCCGGCGTCAGGCATGGTTTTAGCCGCCTTTGCTTTAAGCGAAGACACGCCGGCCCAAGTGGTTCAATTAAAGGAATTCAGCGCGGCGGTTGACGCCTGGATAGGAATATTTTGACAGTTTTCCGAATGAAAAACATGCCGATCTTGCCGCTGGCCTGCATCCTGGCATTATTGCTCGGATGTTCTTCACACAGGGCTGCCGAGGGACCGTCCCCCAATACCAGACGTATCGTTGACCTTGTCATCGATGAAAATTCTACATCATTGATTCTCACAATAAAAGGCAACCGCCCCCTTGTCTATACGACCAGCAGGCCTGCTGACCCAAAAGCCATATTGCTTCGATTTCCCGATACCGGTTTGGGGTTCAGCCGCAACCGATTTCAACCGCCGGAAAATAATTTTATCAGTGTGATCAGAACCGGCGAAATTGATGAAAACAATACACCAACGTCCAACATATTGATTAGCCTGAAAAAGGAAGCGTCCTACGATCTGGTGCCGGTTGAAGCCGGGTTGCAGGTCGTCTTTCCAAAGTCCCCTGCCCTTTCAGGCAGCACCAAAATGCCGCAGAAAACTGCCGACCCCAAGCCGCAGCCAAAGCCGAATCAGAAAAACACACCGGTCGCTACGATTCTTAAAACAGTCACTACAAAATCTCTGGCGGATAATTTTGTCGTCAACGTTGAAGCCGACGGCGCCATTAAAAATTACAAGACATTTATCATGAAAAACCCCGCTCGCATCGTATTTGACTTTTACCAAGTTAAAAGCGCACACCGCGGTGAGCAAAGAGTTGATGTTGAATCGAAATGGGTGAAACGAATCCGCTATTTTGGTCATCCGGATAAACTGCGGCTGGTGATCGAGACCTATAACGATTATATATCCAAATATTCATCCGTGCCGACGGACACCGGTCTGATCATTTATATAGGCCAAACTAAATAGAACCATTCCAAGCTGTCAAACATCCCACCCCCTGCGCGCTCAGATAAGGCTGCATCTCCTACCAATAAATAAATTCTATAGCTATTGACTTTGCCCGTTATTTTTAGGTCTTGACAATTCCACAGGAAACACGTAGGAATTTTTGTAATTTATCATCCCCGGAAGATCAGGTTGGAACCGCCTGAATCTAACATAATAATGCGTTAACGATTTTTCCCATCGGATAATCCCCAAAATGAATGCTATGGCATTCAATTTCCGAAAAGGTCAATTCGGTGAATTCAACTCGGGATATCTGCAACTCAAAACGAATGTTTATCAGATGAAAGGAGACGGTTATGAAATTTAGAAAATTGACTCTGGTTTTGGCAGGTTTGGCCCTTTTTGCCATGGTGGGCGGAACCGCCATGGCGGCCGACACCATCAAAATTGCGTACATCGATCCGCTGTCAGGCGCTTTTGCGGGGGTGGGGGATGCCGGCTACAAGCATTTTCAATACAATGCCGAATTGATCAATGCCAAGGGCGGGGTTCTCGGCGGCAAGATGTTTGAGATTGTGCCCTTCGACAACAAAGTCAGCCCCAAGGATAGCCTGATTCAGCTTAAAAGCGCCATCGATCAGGGCATCCAGATCATCACCCAGGGCAACGGCTCCAGTGTGGCCGGGGCCTTGATCGAAGCGGTGAACAAACACAATAAACGCAATCCCGACAAACCGGTTCTTTATCTGAACTATGCGGCGGTCACCCCGGCGTTTACCAATGAAAAGTGCAGTTTCTGGCACTTCCGCTTCGACGCCCATGTGGACATGAAGATTGCGGCCATCACCGACTACATCAAAGAGCAGAAAAGACATTACCAAGGTCTATCTGATCAATCAGGACTATGTCTTCGGCCATGCCGTCAGCGATGCAGCCAAAGCCATGCTTAAGGAAAAGCGTCCGGATATCGAGATTGTCGGCGACACCTTCACCCCGCTGGGCAAAGTCAAGGATTTTTCACCCTATGTCGCCAAGATCCAGGCCACCGGCGCGCAAGCCGTCATTACCGGAAACTGGGGTGCGGACATGTCGCTGCTTGTCAAGGCCGCTAAAGATGCCGGTCTCGATGCGCAATTCTATACCTTCTACGGCAGCGGTCTGGGCGCGCCCGCGGCCATCGGTGAGGCGGGCATCGGCAAGCTCATTTCGGTCACCGAATGGCATCTCGACCTGAACCAGGAAGAAAACAACAAAGAAGACGAAGAGTTTTTCCTGGGCTATCAGGAAAAGTATTCGGACGGCGGCAAGGTCTCCCTACTACTACGGCCGCATCCGCACCGAAATGGACATGCTGGCCGCGGCCATCAATAAGGCCGGCAGCACCAACCCCAAAGACATCGCCTATGCCCTGGAAGGCATGGAGTATGAAACCCCGTACGGCAAAGTCCTCATGCGGGCCGAAGATCATCAGCTGATCCAGCCGCTGTACCTTTCGGTCTATGCCAAGGCCGGTGAAGGGACCGTTAAATATGACGCCGAAAATTCCGGCGTCGGCTTTAAAACCCTCAAGCGGATCGAGGCTGCGGCCACAGCCATGCCGACGACCTGCCAGATGGTACGTCCGCCGAAATAGGCCAATTCTATCGGATTACAATTTATAACAAGGCCTTGCCGGATCAAGTCTTTCCGGCAAGGCCGGAGCCGACTGTTGCAGGCGCAGTCCCCGCTGTTGAGGGAGACTATGTGCCGGCACAGCGGACGGCCGTGGTAAATCGCACCGCCCGTTCCTTAACTTTTCACTGCACCACGTTTAATCAGGAAAGCAATCATATGCTGGAATACGTTTTCTTTTCGATATTAAACAGCCTGGTGCTGGGCATGCTCCTTTTCATGCTCTCCAGCGGTCTCACACTGATTTTCAGCATGATGGGCGTACTCAATTTTGCCCATGCCAGCTTTTACATGCTGGGCGCTTACTTCGGCTATCAGATCACCAAGATGATCGGCTTCTGGCCCGCGCTGGTCATCGCCCCTTTACTGGTGGGCGTCTTGGGGGCGCTGGTCGAACGCTACGGCCTCAGAACCGTCCACAAATACGGTCACGTGGCCGAGCTGTTGTTCACGGTCGGCCTTTTCTATATTATCGAAGAGAGCATCAACCTGATCTGGGGGCGTAATGCCGTGAACTATCCCATACCGGCGGCCCTTGATTTTCCGCTGTTTACCTTCTTAGGCGCCGAGTTTTCAGCCTACCGCATGTTTATGCTGGTTATTTCGGTGGCCATGTTCGTGGGGCTTTATCTGGTTTTAACCCGCACCCGCATCGGACTTGATTATTCAGGCCGCGCTGACCCATCCCGACGGCGTCAGCGCCCTGGGGCACAATGTGCCGGCGGTGTTTATGATGGTTTTTGGCGGCGGTTCCGCGTTGGCCGGACTTGCCGGGGTCATCGGCGGCATACTTTTGATTACCGAGCCGGCCATGGCCGCGACGTTGGGGCCGATCGTCTTTGTGGTGATCGTTGTCGGCGGTATGGGCTCTTTGACGGGTGCTTTCGTCGCCTCCCTGCTTTTGGCTGCCATCCAGACATTTGCGGTGGGCATCGAATATTCGTTGACCGACCTGTTTGCCTTATTCGGACTGCAAATCGATACCGGCGGCCTGCTGAGGGATATTTGGCGCATCCAGTTGGCCCACACCGGCCCGATTCTACCCTATCTGTTTATGGTGTTGATGCTGATGTTTCGACCAAAAGGATTAATGGGGAAACGCGAATCATGACCACGAGTGGCAAAGGAAATCATCCACATATGAAGGCTTACTGGCAGCAGGGCGGAATTTGGCTCGCGGCCGTTCTCGTTTGCGCCATACTACCGTTGGTGTTCAACTCAGGCTTCGCCCTGTCCATGCTCAGCCAGATGGGGATCGCCATCATCTTTGCCCTCTCCTACAACATGCTGTTGGGACAGGGCGGCATGCTCTCTTTCGGGCATGCGGTTTATTACGGTTTGGGTGGATTTCTCGCCATGCACGCGATCAATATGGTCGGCGCCGGCGTGTTGCCGCTGCCGCTGGAGTTGTTGCCGCTGGTAGGCGGCGTGGGCGGGGTGGTCGCCGGTATGTTTTTCGGTTGGTTGTCCACGGATAGAGCCGGCACGACCTTTGCGCTCATTTCTCTGGGAATCGGCGAGTTGATCGCCGCCAGTGCACTCATGCTGCCGGGTTTCTTCGGTGGTGAAGAGGGAATTTCCGCCGACCGCATGGTCGGACACACCCTGACCGGATTCGGCTTCGGTCAGCAGATCGAGGTCTTTTACCTGATTGCCGCCTGGATGCTGGTGTGTGTAGCGCTGATGTACCTGCAAACCAAGACCCCGTTGGGCAGGGTGGCCAATGCGGTGCGGGACAACCCCGAGCGCGCGGCTTTCATCGGCTACAACGCGCGTTGGGTCCGAACGCTGCAATTAACCTTGGCGGCCTTTTTCGCCGGTATTGCCGGCGGTCTGTTTGCCATCAATTATGAGATCATCACCGCCGAGACCATCGGCGCCATCCCATCGGGCAATGTATTGATGATGACCTACATCGGTGGGATCGGCCATTTTTTCGGACCGATTCTGGGGGCAATCCTCGTCACCTTTATGCAGCTCTCCCTGGCCGGCATCACGCATGCCTGGCTGCTTTATTTCGGCCTGCTCTTCGTGGGCATGGTCCTATGGGCGCCGAACGGTTTGGCGGGTATCATCATGCTGCACCAGCCGGTGTGGCAGGCCGGCCTCATGAAACGGCTGCTGCCGGCTTACGGTCTGATCGCCCTGCCGAGCCTGGTGCTGTTTTCAGGCGCCATGACGCTGATCGAGATCAATTATCATCTCTCTTTAAGCATCAACCCGGATGAGCCCATGAGCCTGTTCGGCATTTCATTCCGCGCCCAATCGCCGCTTGCCTGGCTGGTGGCCGTCGTATTGATCGATCGTCGGGTTTTATTTCTTTCGCAAGGCCCAACGCGTGGTGCGACGCAGCTGGAATGAAGTGACTCAAATGATGAAGGAGAGGGCGATAATATGACGGCGCTGAAACTCGTCGACGTGCACAAAAGCTTCGGCAGCAGCAAAATCATCAACGGGGTCAACCTGGCGATACCCAAAGGGGAGCGCCATGCCATCATCGGCCCCAACGGCGCCGGCAAATCCACCCTCTTCAACCTGATCAGCGGTTTTTATGAGGTCAGCTCGGGTTATATCGAGCTTAACGGACGGGTCATTACGCGGGCTGCCCCCGCATCGCATCAATCGCCGCGGCCTGAGCCGCAGTTTTCAGGTAACCAATATCTTCCCCAAGATGACCGTGTTTGAAAATATCCGCTGCGCCTTGCTGTGGCCCATGGGGTATCGCTACTCGTTCTGGCATCTGTGCGATCGGCTCAAAAGGCTCAACGAAAAAGCCGAAGAGATTCTGGAGAAGATCAATCTGGCCGACCGGCGCCACCTTCCCGCTGCGATGCTGGCCTATGCCGAACAGCGGGCCCTTGAAATCGGCATTACCATTGCCGGTGATACGGATGTCATTCTGCTCGATGAACCCACTGCCGGCATGAGCATGAGCGAAACCGAACGGGCCGTCGAATTGATTCGCAGTGTGACCGAGGGCAAAACCTTGATCGTGGTTGAGCATGATATGGGCGTCGTGTTTGATCTGGCCGATCGGATTTCGGTGCTGGTTTACGGTGAAATTATCGCCACCGATGCGCCGGATAATATTCGCAGCAATCCTGAGGTGCAGGAAGCCTATCTGGGAAAGGAGATCGCCTAAATGCTGGAGGTCAAAGACCTGCACGCCTATTACGGCCGCAGCCACATTCTTGCAGGGCGTAAATTTGAAGGTCGGCAACGGCGAAATCGTCAGTTTGCTGGGCCGCAACGGCGTCGGTCGATCGACTGTCTGCAAAACGATAATGGGGCTCGTGCCGCCCCGAGGGTTCGATCATTTATCAGGGCGAAGAGATCGCCGGACTGCAAGCCTCATACGATCGCACACAAAGGAATCGGATTTGTGCCCGAAGATCGCTGGATATTTCCCGGGTCTGACCGTGCTGCAAAATCTTCAGCTGGGTTTGAAAGGCAGAAAACCGCAGGGACGCTGGACCATCGAGGACGTGTTCGAAATGTTTCCGAGACTGGGCGAGCGATCCAACGTCCAGGGCGGCTTGATTTCCGGCGGAGAACAGCAGATGCTGACCATCTGCCGCACACTGATGGGAGATCCCGACTTTATCATGATTGACGAACCCACCGAAGGCCTGGCGCCCAAAATGGTTGAACAGGTCGGCAAACTGATCGAAGAAATCGCCCAGCGCGGCATTTCCGTGCTGCTGGTTGAGCAGAAGCTGAACATCGCCTTGAAGATATCCCAACGCTTATACATCATGGGCCATGGGCAGATTGTCTTTGAAGGCACCCCGGAAGACCTGAAAGCCGATGAATCCATACGCAAAGAATGGCTGGAGGTATAAGGAATGAATATTGAAGATTGAAAATTGAATATTTAAGGATTTTAATCTTTTTAATTGACACATTAGCTTTAATCAGGTGAAAGTCGAAAATAAAATAGACAGGATACCACAAATATTCAATCTTCAATTAGACTGGAGGGACTACTCATGTTTGGTTTAATGCAGGATCGACCGTTGTTGATTTCATCACTGATTGAATTCGCCGCCCTGAATCATGGCGATGAAGAGATTGTTTCGCGAACCATTGAGGGCCCTGATTCATCGGTACACCTATAAGGAATGCGCCGTGCGCTCCCGGCAACTGGCAAAAGCCCTCGACAAGCTCGGCGTCGAACAGAGCGACCGGATCGCCACCCTGGCCTGGAACGGATACCGTCACGTGGAAATTTATTACGGCGTTTCCGGCATGGGCGCCATCTGCCACACGATCAATCCGCGGCTGTTTCCCGAACAGATCGTTTACATCGTCAACCATGCGGAAGACAAATATATCTTTATGGATTTGACCTTTGTCCCCCTGATCGAAAAAATCGTCGACCAAATCCCGCATGTAAAGGGCTTCGTCATCATGACGGACGAAGCCCATATGCCGCGAGACCAGGCTGCCGAATGTCATCTGCTATGAAAACCTGCTGGCCACCGCCGATGATGATTATCAATGGCCGGCCTTTGATGAACGCACCGCTTCTTCGCTTTGCTACACCTCCGGCACCACCGGAAACCCGAAAGGGGTGCTTGTTCAGCAACCGCTCCACCATCCTGCACAGCTATGCCGTCTGTACCCTGGACGGGCTGGGCTTGTCCAACCTGGAAACCATCCTGCCGGTGGTCCCCATGTTTCATGTCAATGCCTGGGGCATTCCGTATGCCGCTGCCATGTGCGGCGCCAAGATGGTCATGCCCGGAGCCAGAATGGATGGCGAATCCCTTTATGAGCTGATGGAAAGCGAGCAGGTAACTCTGTCGGCGGGAGTGCCGACGATCTGGATGATGCTGCTTGGCTATATGAAGGAAAACAACAAAAAGTTCTCCAGCATGAAGCGCACGGTTATCGGCGGTGCGGCAGCCCCCCGGGCGATGATCGAAACATTTGAAAAACAATACAAGGTCAATGTCATCCATGCCTGGGGCATGACGGAAATGAGCCCGCTGGGAACCGCCTGCAACCTGAAAAAGAAGCACCAGAACTTATCCCTCGATCAAAAGATCGATTTGTCGCTCAAACAGGGTCGGGCCATATACGGCGTCGACATGAAAATTGTCGACGGCCATCGGCAATGAGCTGCCCTGGGACGGCAAGGCCTTCGGCAACCTTCTCGTGCGAGGTCCCTGGATTACATCAGGGTACTTTAAAGGCGAAGGCGGTGACGCAGTGGATGAAGACGACTGGTTTGACACCGGCGATGTGGCCACCATCGATGCGGACGGCTACATGCAGATTACCGATCGCTCCAAGGATGTCATTAAATCCGGCGGCGAGTGGATTTCTTCCATCGATGTCGAAAACGAAGCTGTCGGATGCCCCGGCATTGCCGAGGCGGCCGTGATTGCCGTGTCGCATCCGAAATGGGATGAGCGGCCCCTTCTGGTTGCCGTCAAAGAAGAGAATGCCAGTGTTACCAAAGAGGATGTCATCGAACATCTGAAGAGATCGCTGGCGAAATGGCAGCTGCCCGACGATGTCATTTTTGTCGACCAATTGCCGCACACGGCCACCGGTAAGATTTTGAAGATGAAACTGCGCAGCGAGTACAAAGACTATAAACTGCCGACTGATGGGGATTAATTATTCGCGTGGCCTAATTCAGCCATAAGGGAACTCTGCAAACTCTCGACTCAAGCCTGCGGAGTACTGCCGTGTTGGAGTAATGGAAAGACTGATTTTCGTATTTCGGCGGAATTATACTTTTATCTAACCGCGTCCTGCGACCGGTTTTAAAGCTGTGGCAAACCCGCTCTGGAAGACAGCATTTACAGAGCGGGTAAATATTTCAAATATTGGCTTTGAAAAAAATGATGGTTTTTATTTTAAGTTAAATTGGCATAAAGCAGCCTCTTCTCAAGGACTCTGGTTAAAACTCTCTGTACGCTCTGTGAGAGACACAAAAATCTTTTTTGGGTCAATTGCCGGCCACTGCTTTCAGGGGTAATATTTGACTATCTGAAGGGGATTATTCCCCGGTGAATAGCGGCTCACGCTTTTCCAAAAATGCACTAAAGCCTTCGACGCGATCCTTGGATGCGCCGACAACGGCACTGCCCTCCTCTTCAACCTTTAGCCCCCGTTCGAAGCCTTCATACTCACCGGCGGAGATGGCTTTCAGAACACAACTTACCGCCAGCGGCGGCCGTTTCATCAGCTTCTCCGCAAATTCAACGGCTGCATCCATTAGTTTCTCAGGCGGCGACAGGCGGTTGGCAAGTCCGCATTCAAGGGCCTGCTGCGGGTCAAGCCGCGTGCTGAACAGGATCATATCCAAGGCCCTGGCTTTGCCCACAATCCGGGTCAGCCGCTGGGTGCCGCCCCAGCCGGGAATGATGCCGACGTTGAGCTCCGTCAGTCCGATGTTTAATTTGGGGTTATCCGCCACGATCCTGAAATGACAGCTCAAGGCCAGTTCCAGCCCTCCGGCAAGAACATGACCGTTGATGGCGGCAATGACCGGTTTTGCAAAACGATCCAATCGGGTCCAGAGTTGCCGTCCCTTGGGTGAGGTTTTATGCGAGTTGGCCGAATCACTGAGATCAAAGCCGGCGGAAAAAGCCTTCTCGCCGCCGCCGGTGATAATAAGCACCCGCAGCGCTTTATCGTTTTCAACGTCATCGATGGCTCTTTCAAAATCGGACATCATGCCCCAATTCCAGGCGTTTACCGGGGGATGGTTGAGCGTGATGATGCAGATGTGGCCCTTCTTCTCTACAATCAGATTTTCGTAATCCATTTGATTCTCCTTTTAATGACTAAGGGTTCACGAAAAAATTAATTCACGGTTTTAGGCGCTGAGGCGCTCTTGCGGCAAGGCGCGAAAACGCAGGAATATCTGGATATTCCGAGCTTTCGCAACGCAGCCGCAAGAGATGCATCGGCGTATAAAATGTGAAGTTATATTTGAGCGAGCCCTAAGGCCGAGATAAAGGTTTCAGGTGTCAGATCCTCATAGGTTTCAGGTGTCAGGTGTCAGCCCAGCCGCCGGCCAAAACAACGGCCGGTCTGATCATAAAAGAAACTTTTGGAAATCGGACACAGTTGGATTTAATATCACGCCCACTTTCAGGCTTCGCTCTTCGAGCTACGACCCGACAAGCCGTTAGAGCTCACAGAGACCGCAGAGAACATTTTTCTTTCGCCGCAGGCGCCTGTAAACCCAGACCTCTGTGATCTCCGAGCGCTCTGTGTGAGATGTAGTTTCATACGAGGTGTCAGCAGGAAGACGGACACTATCTAATTTTTCATAGCTGAAATCTCGAACATTACACAATCAGCTTAAAGGTTCCAAAGGAATTGGCCAGCCCCTTAATTCCAATTTATCATTTATCTGATACTCCTGTGCTTCTTCAGCTACCTGCCAACGCCGATCTCTTGCTGAAACCTTTTTACGGCTGATGCCTAAAACTTAAAGCGTCATTAAGATGTCCGATGCCAATTCAAAAACATTATCAATTGAGCGGCGTCATCGACTCAATAAACGCTTCCAACCGCGTCTCCACCTGCGCATCCGAATACGCCCGGGGATCATTCTGGTCGGCTTCTATGACAACGCCGGGCTTGCCCGTCATTTTGGCCAGTTCATCCTGCATACGGTACATGCCTATGGAATAAGGCTTGCAGGAGCGGTTGGAGTGCATGATAAAGCCGGTTAGCGAGAACTCATCGATCAATCCGGCCAGATATTTGATCCTGTCTTCAAAGCCGGTATTAATGTAAACGTTCAAATAGCTTTTGGCGACGGCTTCATATGGATCGTCGTTTTCTTCTACGGAATAATTGCTGTATTGGCCCCAGCTGTTGGCATAGGTAGTTACGACCAGCGTACACTTCTGTTCTTCGAAGAATTGCTCCAGGCGCCGCATTTTAAACCACACCGGCAGATTGTCCCAGAGCACGCGGTATTTTTCTTCAGGCAATGATCCTATTTTTTGGGCAGCCCGTTCGGCGATTTCTTCATAGAGCATTTTGTTATAATCCACACACGCCCGGGTGCCGCGCAGGGTGACGATGGGACCTAAATGGATAAATGTGTCCAGACTGTTGAAGGGCGAAGGAATCGTCTTGCCCAGTTGAAGCAATTTTTGCCAGTAGCCGGCGGCCTCCCGGCTTAAGCGAAGCACTTCCTTCAGCCGGTCACGGTCAAACGGCTTACCGGTAAAATCAGCCAGGAATTTTTCAAGATCCTTGAATTGGGAAACCGTGTAGTCGATCAGGTCCTGTGTCAGACCGTCATGCAAAAACGGCGTGTCAACGATGAAAAGCGGCACATCGTATTTGCGGGCGATCACTTCATACCACTTGATTACCGTTTTGCAGATGTTGGTGGAGCACAAGAGAAAATGCGGCGCCGGCAGGCCGGCTGCCGGACCGCCCTGGGTAATGTCGGCGCCGAAATCGGTTCGGGCATAAGCGCAGATATCCTGAGAAAAACCTTCCGCTTCCGCCGCTTCCATCAATTCAATGGATTGATGGTTGGCCGCACACATGGCGGCATAGTTTTCCGGGTAAATCGGCAGGATGTCCATGGCATATAGAAACTCCACCGGTGCACCGCTGGTGATCCAGGCGATCGGCTTTTCCTTGGTGGTTTTAGCTTCAATATAGTAGTTCGTCAGAAGCTCTTTCATTTTATGGTAAGCGTTGAATTTGGTCATGACGGTATTTCTTTCCCCAAAATTTTTCCTATCTTATGGGACACGGATCTTCACGGATTGACACAGATATTATAATAGCTGATAAGCTGCTGAGCTGGTAAGCAATAAGCATAAAATACTTCAATATTTTAAGAACGTACAGCTTACGAACCTACGAAATCATGAGCTAATCTATTCTATTCGCCTACGAACTCACGAACTTAAGAGCTTACCAGCTCAATAGCTCAAGAGCTTGCCAGCTTATCAACTCAATAGCTTACCAGCTTAGGAACTTCTTTCCAGTATTTCACAAAACGCATTAACCCTGGTCCTGACAGCATCAAAGTTGGTCATGGTCAGCTCCAGATCGATGAAAGCCACCGGTATGCCTGCATCTTTGAGATGTTTCATCAGCTGGGGCCGATCGAAGGCGTCCGGTTCGCAAAATTTTATGTACCAGAATAAAACCCCGTCCGCACCGGACGCTTTTACTTTATTCAGCAGGTAGGGATGGCGGTCATTGTCGGGATTGTAAATACAGCAGCAAGGCGCCGGATTGAAAAGGTATTCGGTGATGCCTTCCACCAGGTTGTCGGTTTGCAGGACTTCCTTGGATACCGTCCGCCAACCGTCGGCAAAGTCGTCGTCCACAATCCAGGCGCCGGATTCATCGAAGATTTTATAAATCTCGAGGGGGTCAAAAACCATTCCGCACAGGAGCAGTTTCGGGCGGTTGAGATCGTCTGCGGCTAGCTTTTCAAGCTTGCCAAGCAAATCCTCCAACATTCGAGTGTAAGCATCGGCGGGCAGGAAGAAGCCGGCCTTGATGACCGTATAAAAATCATGGTTTTTAACCAGGCCGGGTTTATCGCGCCGGACCTGGTAAAGCCGGCGTTGCAGCGTCCGCATCCGACCATAGATACCGGCGGCTTTCGTCAGCGAATCCGGCGTAATCCGTTTTCCGGTAACCGCTTCCAGTCCATCGGTTGCGGATTTAACCACACTTTTGAGATAGCCGCGCCGGGCCTCCGCGGTGCGGGTAATCGGAATGGAGAGCTCCAGAGTCGGTTTGGGGATGATCCGGCGATAAATTTCCCTCAAATTGATCAGCGTGTCGCACAGCGAGGTAAACGCATAGGCCTTTACCATGTGGGCAATGCCCCGCAATTCGAGCTCCAGCACTGAACGCGCCACCGAACAGCAATAGGACTGAAGATAGGCATCCGCTTTTTCAATCGGCAAATTGTTGCCCCACAACTGAACGGGATAGCCACCGGCGGCTTCAATCAGCTCCATAGGGAAATAGGCCGGCATGACGCCGATCACCGGGCGGTCCAGTTCTTTTTCATATTTCAGGATCGTTTGCGAAACGTTTCCGACGACTTCATGGAATACTTCAAACATATTTTCTGCCCCTTGTGCTGATTCCATTCTGACCTGCTATAGAGAAATTTTCTGCCCACCCCAGCAAGATATTTTGAGGTGGGCAGAAAATATTAGTAGTCCTCCCGCTCGATGATCGTGGCCACACCCTGACCGCCGCCGACGCAGGCATTGGAACAGCCGTAGCGGCCGCCTTTGGCTTCCAAAATGCGGGCCAAGGTTCCCGTCAGACGAATGCCGGTCGCACCCAGCGGATGGCCGATCGCCGTCCCACCGCCCATTACGTTGACGCGCTCCGGGTCGAGCCCCAGTTCCTTGATGCAGTTGAGCGCCACGATACAAAATGCTTCATTGATTTCCCAGAAGTCTATATCAGACGCTTTCAGTCCGGCTCTATCAAGGGCCTTTTGGCTGGCCGGAACCGGACCGTGTCCCATGATGGTGGGATCCACGCCGGCAAATCCGATCGAGCGGATTGTCGCCAGGGGTTTGATGCCCTTCTTTTTGGCAGTTTCCTTGGACATCAGCACCATGGAGGTCGCGGCGGCATTTAAAGGCGATGAGATGCCGGCCGTGATGACGCCGTCTTTTTTAAATGCCGGCTTCAGGGAAGCGAGGCCCTCCAGGGTGGTGTCGGCCCGGACGGCCTGGTCTTTGTCCACCACCATCATCGAACCGTCGGCCTGCTCGGCTTCGATGGGCAAAATTTCGCCGTCAAAAAAGCCGTCTTCCTGAGATTTGGCAGCGCGCCGGTGGGAGCGTACCGCCCATTTATCCATGTCTTCTTTGGTATAGTCTGTCAGGGCAAAAAGTTTTTCGGCGGTCAACCCCATGTTCATGGCGGTCATCATGTCCCAGTGCTGGTACTTGGGATCCATGAAAAGAGTCATGTTGGGAACAATAGCACCCCGGTCTATCAGGGGTCCGCCCATGGGAACCCGGGTCATGTGCTCCATTCCGCCCACCAGAACGATGTCGGCAAAATCCTGGGCGATTTCCATAAAGCCGATGTGAATGCCGGCCATGGCCGAGCCGCACTGTTGATCAACAAATTTGGCGGCAATCGAACTTGGCAAATTGGCTAGAAATAAAGGATTGCGCCCGCCGTACGTCCATTGCTCGCTGACACCGGTGGCGCAGCCCACCAGAAAATCATCGATTTCTTCGGGTTCAACGCTGCTTCTCTTGATTACTTCCGGCAAAAGCTTGGCCAGCAGTTCGTCGGACCTCATTTTACAAAACCAATCCCGGGCCGGGTCATTGGGTCTTGACCGCGACTGAGCGGTTCTTAGATATCCAGCGATGACAACTTCTTTCATGATGTTTCCTCCTTATTTGGTATTTGTTTGAGATTTGTTTTTGTGCTTGGAATTTTAATATGAGCGAAACGGCTATTCCTGATAAAACGCTTTACCGGATTCGGCCATCTCTTTAATCAGATCCGCGGGCTTGAAGCGCAGCCCGTAACGTTTCTCAAGCTCCACCAGCTTCTGGTAGACATTCTTCAGCCCCCATTTGTCGGCATAGCGCAGAATACCGCCGCGATAGGGGGGAAAGCCGGTGCCGTAAATCATGGCCAGGTCCATATCCTGCGGACGGTCGCAGATGCCCTCTTCAATCATGAGGGCCGCCTCGTTGATGCCAAGGGAAAGCAGGGTGTCGGTTATCTCCTCTTTCGACATCTTTTTGGGTGCTACCCCGTGGTCCTTGAGGTATTTCTGCACCACCTCTACGACCTTGGGATTGGGGACCGGCTTAGGACCGCTGTAGTCAAAATATCCGGCCCCGGTTTTACGGCCATAGCACCCGGTTTGATAAATCAATTCCGTCAGTGGATGCACTTTGTATCTCGCGCCCAATCTCTTTTCAAAGGTCTTGTTCACATGGTAGCCGATATCGATGCCGGTCAGATCCGACAGCGTGGCCGGCCCCATGGGCATGCCGAAATCCAGCATAGCGGCTTCAATGGCGGCGCCGTCCACACCATCGGCCGTCAGGTAAACCGCTCCGCCCAAAAGACCGCTCAGCTGTCTGGACACATAAAATCCCGGTCCGTCATTGACGACGATGGGTATTTTCTTGATGGTCCGGGCGAAAGCCACACTGGATGCCAGCGTCTGGTCGGATGTTTTTTGAGCACAAATAATTTCCAACAGCTGCATGCGGTGGGCCGGATTGAAGAAATGCAGTCCAATCATGCGGCCGGGATCTTTTAATACGGATGCCATCTCGGTGATGGGCAGCGCCGATGTGTTGGTGGCAAAAATGACATCCGGTCGGCAGATGCCTTCCAGTTTTTGCCAGATGCCCTGTTTGACCTGCATGTCTTCCAAAACGGCTTCAATGATCAGATCCACATCTTTGAGCTCGTCCAGCGAAGTGGTCGTCTTCAGCTTATGTTCCAGCAGGTCGTCCAGGCCGGCCTGGGTCATTTTCCGCCTTTTGATCGGATAATCAAAGGTTTTACGAACCGAACTCTACCCCCTTGGCGACGGCCTGGTCGTTAATTTCCCACAGCGTCGTTTGATAGCCGCCGTTAAGCAGCAGGTTCACAATGCCCGAACCCATGACACCGGCACCGAGCATGGCGACCTTTTTGACGGGTACCGGCTGCAGGCCCTTAATCCTCGGCAGCCTGCCGGCAGCGCGGGTATTCAGAAAGATGCCGATCAGATTTTTGGCCACATCCGATACCGCACAGTCGGCAAAGAGGTCGGCTTCTCTTTGCCAGATCCGCATCGATGTCATAGCTCAGGCCCTTGTCGATCGCTTCGACCGCTTTAAAGGGGGCAATATAGCCTTTGGCCTGGGCCGCCGTCATGGCCTTGGTGAAGTCCATGAGCGCTTTTTTTTCGGCAGCACTGGGAATCCAGTAGTGCCGGTTGCGGGTGGCCCGGGCTTTAATATTCAATTCACGGGCGGCAAACCGTCCGGCCGCTTTTACAGCGGCAGCAAGCAGCTTCTCGGGATCGGTCACTTCATCGACCAGCCCTCTTTGATGAGCTACTTCAGCTTTGATGGGTTTGCCCATGGTGATCATTTCCAGGGCATAGCGCAGGCCGATCAAACGCGGCAGCCTCTGGGTACCGCCGGCCCCGGGAATGAGCCCGATCTGAACTTCCGGCTGACCGAGATTGATTCCTTTAACGGCGACCCGATAGTGGCAGCACATCGCGATTTCCAGCCCGCCGCCCAGGCAGTTGCCGTTGATGGCGGCCACCACCGCTTTGGGTCCGGTTTCGATGCTGTTGAGAAAATGCATGTTGGCCTTCATCTTCGGCAGCAGTTCTGCTTTGGTTTTAACATCTTTAATCTGCGTGATGTCGGCGCCGGCAATAAAATTGTTGCCGCTGCCGGTGAGCACCAGGGCTTTTACCCCATCATCCCCAAATGCCTCGCTGACGGCTTGCGCCAGTTCCAGCACGAAATGCTCCGACAGCTGGTTGACCGGCGGATTGTTCATGGTAAGCACCGCCACACCATCCTTGATCTCAACCTGAATGGTTTTAAAATCTGTCTTCATTTTTACCTCCCCCTCTCCAAATTAGCTATTGGTTATTCATTTCCAATGGTCTCATCAAAGGTGATATCACAGCCGGCGCCCCACTCACGATCGTAGAAGCCGTTCTTGACATACCGGCTGAAGGATGAGTATTCCCAATCCCTGGGTGCTTTTACCAGCCCGTGCTTTACCGGATTGTAATGAAGGTAATCGACATGGGCATTATAATCCTTCTGGTCCCTAATTTGATGCTCCCAAAATCTTCGTTGCCATATGCTCCCCTCTCCATGTCCTACTCTGGACGCCGTAGGGTGGGCTGACACCTGTCTGTCCTCCATAGCCTGAAAGGCAAAGGGGGAACACCTGAAACCTTCTTACAGCCGACACCTGAGACCTACTACATACTTTCCGAACAATGGCTGCTATCTATTCTTCCCGGCCTCCTCGTCCCTCAGCACCTTCCTGAGAATCTTGCCCACGGCCGACTTGGGAAGCTCAGCGCGAAATTCAACGAGTTTAGGCGATTTGTAAGCGGCTAATTTTTCCCGGCAAAAACTGATGATTTCTTCAGCCGCAGCAGTTTCACCTTCCTTCAGCACCACAAATGCTTTAACGGTTTCACCCCGGTACTCATCGGGAACGCCGACCGAAACGGCATCGGCAATTTTGGGATGCTGATAGAGCACCTCATCGATTTCACGCGGATAAATATTGTACCCACCGGCAATTATCATATCTTTCTTGCGGTCGACAATGGAAAAATAATCGTCGTCATCCCGAACGGCGATATCACCGGTGTAAAGCCAACCGTCTTTAATCTGACCGGCCGTTTCTGCCGGATTGTTCCAGTACTCTTTCATGATCAACGGGCTCTTGAATATGATTTCACCGGGTTCGCCCTGCGCAACTTCCTCTTTGCCCTCCTCCACGTCAACCAACCTTGACGTCCGTGTCCGGAAACGGGATCCCGATCGAACCGACCTTTTTCAGCCCCAAAGACAGGGTTGGCGATGCCCAGGGAGGTGGTTTCGCTCATGCCCCAGCCTTCGCTGAAAGCGATTCCCATATCCCGCGCCCGCTCGATCAGCTCCACCGGCATGGGGGCGGCGCCGCTGTTTAGCAGCCCCAGTTTCTTGTCCAACTGCAGCTCGCCGGCTTTGGGATGATTTAAAATGGCGTTAATCATGGTCGGCACCGACGGGAAAAAACTGATCTCTTTGAAATTGCCCAGAATGCCCATCAATTCATCGAGTTCAAAACGCGGCACCATGATTTGGGTGGCACAGTTGAACATGGCCCAGCTCATGACCACGATCGTTCCGTAAACGTGGAAGAATGGTAAAACGGCCAGCACGGATCGCTTTTCCGGCGGCGTCAGCCCGATCGTCGGATTGCCCCAGAGGGCACACTGCATGGTGGCCGCGACCAGATTGGCATGGGTCAGCACGGCGCCTTTGGGAAGGCCCGTGGTGCCGCCGGTGAATTGGATCAGGGCCGGATCTTCCGGCACGACCTGAACCCTGGGAAGTCGGGTGTTCGTGCTGCTCTTCAAAAGCTGTGAAAAATGATGCCAGCCTTCTTCCAGTTCCAATTCCGCCGGGGTGCTCGTCCCGAACCCCTCGATGTAGTCGGTTACCCGGGTAACAATAACCCGCGGGATGTCCACCTCCCGACACACGGGCCGGATGTTCGGCAGCACCCTGTCGAAGGTGAAAAGGGTGGTTACGCCGGTGTTGGCGGTCAGCTGCTTTAATTCTTCGGCAGTATACATGGGGTTCAGATTGACGCCGATAGCCCCTACGAGACAATGCGGCATAATAGGCAATGATATACTGCGGACTGGTCGGCAGATGCAGGCCCACCCGGTCTCCTTTTTTAACCCCCAGAGCGCCCAGGGCATTGGCCATGCGCAGCACCTGTTGCCGCAGCTCATAAAAGGAGATTTCGGTTCCGTAAAAGTTGGTGGCCGGTTTGTCCGGAAAGTGTTGGCGGGAAGACCGAGCAAATCGTGTGCATTGAGTCTTGGGTAGCGAATCGTCGTGGGCACATTGTAATCATAATGCCGCAGCCAGGGTTTGTTTTCCATATTGCACCTCCGGTAATTTAAAGCTGATAGTGCATAGCTCATAGTTGATAGTTTATAGCTAACAGCAAAACATCTACAGTTCCGATTAATAGTGTCATCTTACCGCTTGTATAGAACTTCACCTGGACTGAACGGCGAACAAATTAAACGTCACATCCCGTGGTATCCAAATTCGAAATTTTGTGGGTTATCTTACTATAACTATGAGCTATCAGCTATGGGCTTTTCATCTGACACTGCCGACACGTTAAACCTTATCAATTTTTAAATCCCCCCAAATCCCTCATCTGAAATTTCTATGGCAGCGGCACATCCGCCTTGGATGGCCTCCATCTTGCCGGAGGTCAGCGGAAGCTCGGTACTGATAAAAAATTCGGCGGTTTTGATTTGCCCTTCGTAAAAAGCGATATCCTTTTTCTTGGGCGCCGGCAGCCAGTTTCTCAGATGCAACCACCGCCCGCCACAACAGCATCCAGGCCATGATGGTATCGCCCATGGCGTATAAAAACGGCAGGGCATGGGCAAAAGCCACTTTATAATTCGCCGACATGGCCATTTTGCCGATATGCAGGGCAATTTCGCCCAGACGGCCGGCGGTGGTTTCCAACTTTAACGCCCAGATCATTCAAGGCCGTCAATCGCTTTGGCCCGCGCGGCTGTTTGTTGAATTTCCCCCAGAAAATTCATAAAAACCAGCGCCTTTTTTCATGCCGATTTTACGGGCCAGCAGGTCCATGGCCTGGATGCCGCTGGTGCCTTCATAAATTGAGGTAATTTTGCAATCCCGGGCATATTGTTCCACCAGATAGTCCCTGGTGTAGCCCGCACCGCCAAAAACCTGGATGGCCTGAATGCACACTTCATGACTTTTTACAGCCATGTAGTCTTTAACGATCGGGGTCAGCATCGAGAAAAGATCGCCGCGGCGTATACGTTCTTCTTCCTTCTCCGAATTCAGAGCCGCCGTGGCCTGCCGGGTCATGTAGTAAAAGAAGCTGCGCATACCGTCGACAAATGACTTCATCCATAAAAGATTGCGACGCACATCGGGATGCCTGATAATTGCAACCGAAGGCGCACTGTGATCCATAAAATTTTCAAGGTCACGACCCTGGATGCGCTCACGGGCATAGTTTACCGCCAGCAGGTAGGCTGAAGACGCATAACTCATGGCCTGCAGTCCCGTACTCATACGGGCCCCATTAATCATGTTGAACATGATCTTCATGCCTGCGCGCTCGTTGCCGAGCAGATAGCCGATGCACTTGCCTTTAGCGCCCAGCGTCATGCTGCAGGTGGCGCTGGCGTGGATGCCGTGTTTTTCTTCTATCCCGGAACAGACAATATCGTTGCGTGCTCCCAGGCTGCCGTCTTCCTTGACGAAATATTTGGGGACGATGAAAAGCGATATACCCTTTGTACCGGGTGGGTCGCCCTCGATGCGGGCCAAAACCGGATGGATAATATTTTCCGCCAGATCATGCTCGCCGTTGGTAATAAAAATTTTATTTCCTGTCAGCAAGAAAGTACCGTCCTCGTTTCTGACTGCAGTTGTTGTGAGCGCACCGACGTCGGATCCGGCCTCGGATTCGGTCAGCAGCATAGTGCCGCCCCATTCGGCGGCCGTCAACTTTTTAACATAAGTCCTTTTCTGTTTTTCAGTGCCGTACAGATTGATCAAATGGGCCGTACCGTTGCCCATGCTCGCATAGCAATACAGCGGCCAGTTGGCTCCCAGAAAAATACTCGGCGGCCGCGGCACCCAAAAAGGCGGGAGCACCCTGACCTCCCATCTCCTCGGGTACACTAAGATTATTCCATTCACCTTCTTTGATCAGTTTAAAAACCCGGTGGAAACTTTCAGGTACTTTCACCGTACCACTTTCAAATCGGACTCCCTGTTGATCCCCTTCCGCCAGAATCGGAAGCATTTCCCGGATAGCCAGCGTCCTGGCCTCGCTGACAATCATCTCACAGGTCTTTTTATTGAATTCGGGGTATTTTTCGGGTTCAGGATCTCTTCACAATTCATCTGCTCCCAGATTACAAAATCCTGGTCTCTTCGGTCTGCTACTTGCTGTGGCATCGTTTATAACTCCTTGGATTTCGGGTTACGGGCAATTAATCCGCCCGTACGACATTAAAACAATTTCATTTGTTTCAAACCGGCCAATATGTTTTGCCGCACCAGACGTTGCTATCTTTCAGGGCGGAGTAATTGCGTGTAACGCATTACATGAATCGTATGCAATATAGTACACACGAATATCATTTATAATATTATGAATAATTGTCAATAAAAAATTTTTCAAATTTTCGCTTGACAATTTTTCCTACATTGGTTTATGAAAAAAGTCAGTCATTTGCCGACATCTGACAGTCACTTGCCTCATCAGCCCATCCGAGGAAACAATGAAAATTAGCCAATTGGTCAAGCGAACCGGGGTTCCTAAAGAAACGATCCATTTTTACATTCGCGAGGGGCTGCTGCGCAAACCGCGCAAATCAGGAGTCAATGCTGCCGAATATAATGAGGGCTACGTGGATCAGATTCAACTGATCAAAGATCTCAGAGACAATTATTACCTGCCGATACCGGAAATAAAAAAAATTGTTAAAGATTTCAAAAAACTATCGCCTTCCGACCAGGCTGTATCCCAGTTTTACAGCCGGTTTTACCGGCCCGCAGATCGTCTGCTCAACAGGGAAGTCGTCGGCCGAGATGCGTTCCGGGAGGCAACCGGACTGGGTTGGAAATGGCTGAATAAAGCTGAAGAATGGGGCGTCATCACGCCTGAAAAAAATGACGGTGAGGTGATTTACTCTCCGGACGACTTGGCCGTCGGCAAATTAATGGTCGATATGGATCGGCTTGGCTTTGGTCCTAATGATGGGTTCGATCCCGAAGATCTTCGTCATATCACCGAATTTGTCAAAACATACGTGGTCACCGCGTTCAGGAAATACTACCAGAACAACCTGGAAAAATTGACCTCAAAAGAATACGTTGAAAGAGCCACCCAGTTTCACGAAGTCATCAGTTTGTTTTTCTATCATCTTTATCGCAAATTTGTGCGGCAGGCCACCAGGAGTTTGCTCCAATCAAACGGAAAAGAGAAAGATTAACAGGAGTCTTTGGGGATGACACTTTTTCTTCAGCAAGTAATCAACGGCATCATGCTGGGTTCAGTCTATTCTCTGTTCGATTTTTTGCAGCAAAAGATTTTGGAATATTAAAGAAAGTGCCGTCCGGGATTAAAAAAACACCTTTTGGCGGGGGCAAGTCCCGCCATTTTCGTTCCGTATGAAAGGAAATGATTATAATGTCTGAGCGAGAAGTTGTGATTGTAGATGCTGTTCGTACCGCATTCGGGCGCATGGGGGGAACTCTGAAAGACATTGTTGCCTCTAAGCTGGCCGGTATCGGAATACGAGGCTTACTGGACAAAACCGGCATACAGCAAAAAGCACGTGTGGACAGTGTTTTTTTGGGAACCGCCCTGGGGTGTTCGCAGTCGGGAAATCCGGCCCGCTGGGCAGTGCTGGATTCAGGTTTGGGTTATGAAACGTCGGCGTCCTACGTGGAAATGCAGTGCGGCAGTGCCATCGACTCCATCAATCATGCAGCCTGGAAGATTCTGGCCGGCCAGGCCGACATCATTATTGCCGGCGGTATGGAGTCCTACAGCCAGGCCTTCTGTAAATTTTCGATGGCTACCGCTCCCTACCGGCTCAATCCCCCGCGACCGATTGCCCAGCAGCTTTCACCGGTCGCCGATGAGCAGATCGGAATGGGACTGACGGCCGAGAATCTGCAACGGATGTATGACATCCCCCGTGAAGAAACAGACGAGTTTGCGTATAACAGCCAGATGCGCGCCAAAAAGGCCATGGAAAGCGGCTATTTCAAGGACGAAATCGTACCGGTGACCATTCCGGGAACCCGCAAAACGCCTGAAATCATATTTGAGGTGGATGAGCATCCGCGGCCCGATACCACCCTGGAAGGGCTTGCCAAACTGCGACCGGCATTTGTCGAAAACGGGACTGTTACGGCCGGCAATGCCTCCGGGCGCAATGACGGATCGGCTTTCGTTCTCATGATGAGCGTTGTGAAAGCGGCGGAACTCGGGTATCAGCCCATGGCGAAATGGCTGTCCGGCGCCGATTTCGGCTGTGATCCCAAAATCATGGGCATCGGACCGGCCCATGCCGTGCCGATTGCGATTAAACGCGCCGGCTTGACTCTCTCTGATATGGATGTCATGGAGTGCAATGAGGCCTTCGCCGTACAGAATATAGCCGTAATCCGAGAACTCGAAAAACAGACCGGCCATAAGATTGACATGCAAAAATGGAATCCCAACGGCGGGGCCATCGCCTTCGGCCACCCCAACGGCGCTTCGGGTGCCCGCATCTGCATGTTTGCCATGCGCGAGCTGATTCGCAGGGGCGCCCGGTACGGCTTCTTCTCATCCTGCTGCGGCGGCGGACTGGGGGTTGCGACGGTGATTGAGAATTTGCAGCGCTGAACAGATGGTTTCAGGTGTCAGATTTCAGGTGTCAGCCTGGCCGCTGGCCCGAAGAGTGGCCAGTTAGATCGAGAAAGTCGCTTTAAAGGTTTCTATGGCAATTATAGATGGTGGGAGCGGTTTTCAACCGCGTTTTAAAATGGATTTTTGCCATTTTTGATCGTGGCTGCAAGCCACTCCCACAAATCCCAAATTGACCATTCTGCCAAAATAATCAGGAGCGTTAAATGAGCAGCGAAAGGACTACACAAACCGAGAGTATCGTTAAAATTGTCCGCACCACATCGACTTTTGATTGCGGGGGCAGATGCCCGCTGCGTCTGCATGTCAAGGACAACCGCATCCTGCGCATCGAAGGCGATGATGCCGCGGAATCCGAACAGCTCAGAACCTGCTTAAGGTGCCGGGCACTCAGGCAATATGTTCATCACCCGTCGCGGCTCATGTATCCCCAGAAACGGGTCGGTAAGCGGGGTGAAGGTAAATTTGAGCGCATATCCTGGGATGAGGCTTACAATACCCTGGCCGGCGAATTGAATCGCGTGAAGGAAACTTACGGCAACGAGGGCATCTTTCTGGCCACCGGCGGCGGCTACCTGGCCGGTCTGCACAACGGCGGGTTTGCGGCTCAGCGTCTCCTGAATCAGTACGGCGGCTGCGTCACCCACTACGGCAATATTTCTTCGGAAGGCGCCGTCTGGGCCTCATTAACCCAGTATGGATCCGTCATGGTCGGAAACAGCCGGGAAGACTTGCTCAATTCTAAACTCATTATCTTGTGGGGCTGGGATCCGGCCCGCATGATATCCGGCACCAACACCATGTATCACGTTATCAAGGCTAAAGAAAACGGTGCCAAAATCATTGCTGTGGATCCCAGGTACCATGACACCGCCGCCACTGTAGCCGATGAATGGATTCCAATCCGACCCGGCACGGATACGGCCGTGTTCGTGGCCATGGCCTATGTGATGATCAAAGAAGAATCTTCACGATCAGGCTTTTTTGGATAAATTCACCGTCGGGTTCGATAAATTTAAAGAATATGTTCTCGGCCGGGAGGATGGCGTCGAAAAAACACCGGCCTGGGCGGCTGAAATATCAGGCGTCGACGCGGCCGTCATCGAACGCCTGGCCCGTGAATATGCCGCTGCCAAGCCGGCCGCCTTGATGGACTGCCAGGGACCGGCCCGCAGCGCCATGGGGGAACAGTTCAACCGGTGTGCGGCCACTCTGTGCGCCATGACCGGCAATGTCGGCCGTCCGGGCGGCAGCGCCTGCGGCGGATTGATGGGCATCCCGATCGGGCATATGTTTCGGATGTCCGCCATACCGCCCGGGAAAAACCCGTTCGAAATGGACGGTCCCAATGTTAAAGGGACCCTGGATATCCGTATGCGCGTGGTCAAGCGGGTCCACATCAACAAAATCTTTGATGCCATCCTGGAGGGCAAAAAGAGCGGTTATCCGGCAGACATTAAAATGATGTGGTCCATGTGCAACAACTACTTAAACCAGACCGGCAACAGCAACAAAGCCGCCGCAGCATTGCAGAAACTTGAATTTTTATGTGTGCAGGAATTGTTCATGACCGCCCAGGCCCGCTTCGCCGATCTGCTGCTGCCGGTAACCAGCGCCGTCGAACGCAGCGACCTGACCCGTCCCTGGCCGTCGGGCCCCTATTTCACTTTTATGAACCGCGCCCTTCAACCCCTGGGCGAATGCAAATCCGACTTCGACATCGTCAGTGAACTGGCGCGGCGACTTGGAATCGAAGGATTTAATCCGCACACGGAGGAAGAATGGCTAAAAATGTTTGTGGATAACAACCCGGAATACCAGCAACACATCAAAGATTACGACAAGTTCCGGGAAGCCGGCATTCACCGGGTAAAGCTGGAGGAACCCATCATTGCGTTTAAAGAGCAAATCGACGATATTGAAAACAATCCCTTCTCTACTCCGTCCGGCAAAATTGAAATTTTTTCCCAACGGGTAGCTGATTTAAATAAGGCGGATACACCGCCCATTCCGAAATATATGGGTACCCCCGAGGATCGCTTTGATCCCCTGATCGCAAAATATCCGTTGCAGCTGATAACGCCGCATCCGAAAAACCGGGTGCATTCAGAATTATACGAGGTTGAGTGGCTCAGGGAGGTGGAGCCGCACCGGGCCTGGATCAATCCGATCGATGCCGATCCGCGCAACATTAAGGACGGAGACGAGATTTATGTTTTCAATGATCGCGGCAAGGTCGCCCTCACCGCCTGGGTGACGGAAAGAATCATTCCCGGAGTGGTCAGCATCTTCGAAGGCGCGTGGTACAACCCGGACAAAAACGGCATCGACCGAGGCGCGTGCGCCAACACCTTGACGAAGGATGCCTATTCGGGGGGCGGTGCCGCCGTGATGAATACGTGCCTGGTGCAAATAGAAAAGACTAATTGATATTTAACCGCAGAGTTCGCTGAGGTCGCAGAGCAACTTAACAGTTTTAAATTCCCGAATGACATACAGGTTTCGCTTTGCCCACAATCTCATATACAGAGCAAAACATAAAAAGCCGCTGCGCTCTCGGCGAGCTCGGCGGTGAATAATTCAAAATATAAGGGAGAAAATCAATGCAAGTAGGATTCTACTTCGACCAGACCAGATGCACCGGCTGCAGTGCCTGCCGCGTGGCCTGCAAGGACTGGAATGATATACCGGCCGGACCGGAAAACTGGATGCGAGTGCGCTACACCGAAAAAGGTAGATTCCCGAAACCGTTCGTCAGCTATATGATTGCGCCCTGCTGGCATTGCATTGACCCGGTTTGTGCCGCGGCCTGTCCGGTGGATGCCATCACCAAACGCGCCGCCGACGGCATCGTGCTGGTGGACAGCAACAAATGTATCGGCAACAGGGAATGCGCTGAAAAGTGCCTCAAAGCCTGCCCCTACGATGCGCCGCAGTTCGGCCCCGCTGAAGGTGCCAAAATGCGCAAATGCAATTACTGTCTGGATCGACACCTGGCAGGCAAACTGCCGGACTGTATCGAGGCTTGCCCTGTCCGTGCCCTTGATGCGGGTCCCCTGACCGAACTCGAAATGAAATATGGCAGGAATAGAGAAGCCGTCGATTTCAAATATTCGCAACGGACGAAACCGGCGGTGGTGATCAAATCGAAATCGATCCCGGACTACCATGAATGAGCGGCTATTGTGATTTGTTTGAAATTTGTGATTTGTTATTTGAAATTGCACAAATCATGAACTTGTGCTCAGATTTAATTGGGAGGTAACCCATGCCGTCTGTCGACCTTAGCGTTATCGGCACCAAAACAGAGCCGATTGTATTTGAATACACCTGGAAGGATATTGTACTATACAACATCGGCGTCGGCGCCGCTGAAAAAGATCTGGCCTTGGTGTATGAAAATGCTCCCGGAGGCCTCAAAGTTCTGCCCAGCTTTTGTGTTGTCCCGGCCATCAAGGCGTTTCCGCGTCTCGGTGACCATCTTGAATGGTCGCGGATGCTTCACGGCGAACAGGTTATCCGGCTTTTTCAACCGCTGGCACCCCAAGGCCGGATAATTCAGGTGGGAGAAGTTCTGAACATTTATGACAAGGGCAAAGGTGCTGTCTATCGGATTCGGATAAAAGGCCGGACGGAGGATAATAGAGATCTGTACGAGGCCGAATGGTCGATCTTTTACGTAGGCGGCGGCGGTTTCGGCGGAGACCCCGGACCCAAGGCCGGGAAGATCACTCCACCCGCCGGCAGCGAACCGGATTTCAGCATAACCGAGAAGGTCGCTGAAAATCAAGCGGTCATCTATCGCCTGAGCGGGGATTACAATCCGCTGCACCTCGATCCGGCAGCCGCCAGACGGGGCGGCTTTGATCGTCCGATTTTGCATGGTCTTTGCACATATGGGTTTGCAGCCCGCGCGATCGTCAACGGAGTGCTGGGCGGGGATGTCGCCCGCTTGAAAGAATTCAGCGCCCGGTTTTCAGATGTCGTTTATCCGGGTGATAATTTGACGACGGAGGGGTGGAAGTCTGATGACGGGTATATTATTCAGGCCAGAACCGACAGATCCATTGTATTGAGCAATGCCCGGGTGGTGATTGAATGAGCATTTCTGCGAGTCTAAAGGATTAATAAATTATTGTGAAACGGATTTTCGTGGATAGACACTGATTATAAGGTATATTATTTCGCGGACAGGATTGCCGGCGGTTAAATCCGTGTTCATCCGTGTCCAATTAAAATAGTAAAAAAGAAAGGAAAAAAAATGAACATCGACGACATTAAAAACATTGCCGTAATCGGTGCCGGCAACATGGGCCATCAGATTTCCCTGCTTTGTGCGCTCCACGGCTTTCGGACAACCTGCACCGATGTCAAAGAAGACATTCTAAAAAAAGCCGAGGCCTTTACCGACTCGTATCTTCCGGGTCGGGTCGAAAAAGGGCGGATGACGGAAGAACAGGCCCTGGCCGCCCGCGAGAGGATTACGTATACTGCCAGTATGGAAGCAGCGGTAAAAGATGCCGATTATGTCATTGAAGCGGTTTTAGAGGTTTTGAACCTAAAAAGGAAGATTTTTGCCGACCTGGACAAAATGGCCCCACCGCATGCGATCCTGGCATCCAACAGCTCGGCTATCATCAGCTCCAGAATCGCCGATGCCACCCGGCGCCCGGAAAAAATCCTCAATGTTCATTTCTTCAACCCCGCCCTGGTGATGAAGCTGGTGGAAGTGGTTCAAGGCCCCCACGTTTCCGACGAAACCCGGGAAATCTCAATGGCACTCTGTGAAAAGCTGGAAAAGGTGCCGGTTCACCTCAAAAAAGAAGTCGACGGATTCCTGCTCAACCGCATTTTCGCCGCCATCACCCGCGAGGCCCTTTGGCTGCTGGAAATGGGTGTGGCCAGCATGGAAGACATCGACAAGGCCCAGGCTTACGGCGCCGGGCACCCCATGGGCACCTTTCGTCTGATGGATCTCACCGGCATCGACTTGACCTACACTATGGGAATGGAGGCCTTCCGGGAAACCGGCGATGTGCGGCATTTACCCAGCCCCAGCGTGGTGGAAAAATATGTCAAGGGAGAGTATGGCCAGAAGACCGGCAAGGGGTGGTATGATTATAGTAAAAAATAAGACGCAAAGTGCAGAGGATGAAGGACTTAAGAAAGGTTTCAGCCCGCCCTGGTGCGACATGAAGGTTTTTTTTCTGTCAGCCGCAGGAGATGCCGACAATGTTTTATTTTGCAGATTTATACAAAGTTAGGTCTGGGCCAGGGGTGTCAGCTGGCAGAGGACAGCGGACCGAAGGTAAGAGGGTGAGAAGGTGCGAGGGTCAGAATATGGGGAAGTTGGGAAGATAAGAAGTTGAGAGGTTGGAAATTTTTCATTCCATACCATCAACTCAATCAACTTAATCAACTCCATCATGTCTCTTCTTTCAGCTATCAACTACGATCTATGAACTATCAACTTTTTTGGGGAGGAAATCGTGGCAGCCAAGTTTGTCAGCGAACGCAATATAAAATTTCTGCTTTACGAAGTTTTCGATGTTGAATCTTTGACGCAATACGAATACTACAGCCAGCACAACCGCAAAATGTTCGACATGGTGCTGAAGGCGGCCCTTAAATTGGGAAAGGATCTGCTTTTTCCCATATTTGAGGAAATGGACCGCAAGCCGCCCGAACTGGTCAACGGGGAAGTCAAAGTTCATCCGGCCGTCAAGGCCATCATGAAAGAATTCGGTGAAGGCGGCTGGATCTCCAGCCGGGCAACCTTTGACCAGGACGGCGAGCAGCTGCCGAGTCTGGTGGCCGACATCGGCGAATTTATTTTTGCCGCCGCCAACTACTCGGCCAACGCCTACGCCGGCTTAACGATCGGCGCATCCCACCTGATTGAATCTTTCGGCAGCCGGGAATTGTACAATACTTACGTTCCCAGGATGCGCGCCGGAGAGTGGCAGGGTACCATGGCCCTGACCGAACCGGAAGCCGGCTCCTCCCTGGCGGATATTACCACCATGGCCGAACCCACGGCTGAGGGCTATTACCGCATCAAAGGTCAGAAAATATTTATATCCGCCGGGGACCATGATGGGGTTGAAAATGTAGTTCATCTGATGCTGGCCAAAATCGAGGGCGCCCCGGCCGGAGTGAGAGGCATATCGCTGTTTGTCGTGCCCAAGAAACGCCTCGACGATCAGGGAAGCCTGGTTTCCAATGACGTCGTCGCCTCCGGCGTCTATCACAAACTCGGTTATCGCGGCTGTCCCATCGTGCAGTTGAGCATCGGCGACAAAAACGATTGCCGCGGGTGGCTGGTCGGTGAACCGCACAGCGGTCTGAAGTACATGTTCCAGATGATGAACGAAGCCCGTATCGGCGTCGGCATGGGGGCGGCGGCTATGGCTACCGCCGCCTACTACGCGGCGCTGGAGTATTCGAAAACCCGGCGCCAGGGGCGCAGAGTCACCCAAAAAGACCCCAGCCTGCCGCCGATTGCCATCATAGAACATGCCGATGTCAAGCGCATGCTGCTGTTCCAGCGTGCCGTGATTGAAGGCGCCCAAAGCCTCCTGATGCAATGCAGCAAATACGTTGATTTTCAAAAGGTACTGAAAAGCGAGGATCGGGAAAGATATGATCTCCTGCTGGAAATTTTGACGCCGGTTGCCAAAAGCTATCCCTCGGAGATGGGTATCCAGGCCATCAGCCAGGGACTGCAATGCCTTGGCGGGTCCGGCTATTGCGAGGACTACCCGCTGGAGCAATATTTTCGTGACTGCCGGATTCATCCCATCCATGAAGGCACTACCGGCATTCAGGGAATGGATTTGCTGGGCCGCAAAGTGACAATGAAAAACGGACAGGCGTTTCTGTTATATATCAATGAGGTGCACGATACTATCGCCGCTGCCAGGGACTTTAAGTTTCTTGAAAAATTCGCCGATGCACTGAACGATTCCCTGACGAAACTGCAGCAGGTAACTCACCATCTCATATCGATTGCCGGGCAGGACGGGCCGGAAATTTTTTTGGCCGATGCGACGCTTTATCTTGAATTCTTTGGTATTATCACCATTGCCTGGCAATGGTTGCTGCAGGGTATTGCGGTCCAAAAAGCGTTAAAAAATGGGGCCGGAAAGAAAGATTCTAATTTTTATGAAGGCAAAATGTTCACTCTGCGATATTTCTTCAGCTATGAGCTTCCCAAAACACTTGGATTGGCGAAACGGCTCGTGGATGATGACAGACTGACCGTGGAGATGCGAACGGACTTTTTTAGCGATTAAGCTCGTGAGTTGGTGAGCTGTTAAGCTGATGAGTTCGTGAATTCGTGAGCTGGTAAACTGGTGAGTTCATGAGTTGATGAGTTCGTAAGCGTTTGAATTGATAAAATTTTGAGCGAAAAAGAAAAATTAGGCGGTTTCATTTGGCAGCTTAACAACTCATTAACTATGAGCATTCGATCTGACAATCTTACGAGCTTATCAGCTTACGAGCTTATCAGCTTATCAGGTTAATCATTTATAATCGAACGATGAATCAGAGGCTTATTTTATGGGAACTGCTTCCCCAGCTAAAAATGAAGGCTTAATTTCATTTTTTGATTTTTTAAAGGGCTGGCTGTTCCTGTCGTACCGGATTCCGGGTATATTGCGCACCCAAAAGCAAATTCTCAAGGTCGGTCCTGAAAATCGCGAATCATGGGGCAGCATGCTGGAGGACAATGCCCGGGAATTTCCGGACAACCCTGCCATTAAATCTGAAGAAGCCTTCCTTAGCTATCGGGAATACAATGAGGCCGTAAATCGCTGTGCCAATTACTTTATTGCACGTGGAATGAAAAAAGGTGATGTGGCCTGTATCTTTCTGGAAAATCGTCCTGAACTACTGATCGTCTACAGTGCAATGGCCAAGATCGGGGCGATTAACTGCATGATCAACACCAACTTGCGGCAGGAAGCCCTGAAACACTGCCTGGGCTTGCATCCGGCGAGAATCTTTATCGTCGGCGAGGAAGTCTTAGATGCTTTTGAAGAAGTTAAAGCTGATTTGAGACTGGGGTCGGATCAAGAAATTTATTTCCTGGCCGACAAGGGTCAAAAGACGGCCCCGGACGGTTTTATTGATTTCAATGAAGCCGCCGGGCATTCTCCGGCCTCGAACCCAACCACCACTGCCGAAGTCAAGCCGGCGGATACTATCGCCTACGTGTTCACTTCCGGCACCACCGGCGGCATGCCGAAGGCCGCCATCATCCCCCACGGCCGGCTGGTGCGAAGCAGGTATCTTAATGGAAAAATCGTCTTAAATATGAAACCGGAGGATACCATGTATGTGCCGCTGCCTTTTTTTCATACCAACGCCCTGGCCCTCAGTTGGCCGACGGTATTGGCAAATGGGTCGGCCGTCGCCATTCGCCGCAAATTCAGCGTCAGCAACTTCTGGAACGACGTGCGCAAGTACGACGCCACTGCCTGGTGTTACATCGGGGAACTTTGCCGGTACCTGATGAAACAGCCGCCCCTGCCGGATGACCGCGATAATCCCCTGACAAAAATCATCGGCAACGGCCTGCGTCCGGATATCTGGCGGGAGTTCAAAAACCGATTCGGCATTTCCAAGGTATATGAGATCTACGGTGCGGCGGAATCCAATCTGTATTTTGTCAACCTTCTTAATCTTGACTGCACAGTGGGAAGATGCCGGTTGCCTTATGCCATAGTGCAATACGATGTTGAGGAGGACAGGGCAATCCGGGATGGAAATGGATATATGCAAAGGATTGAAGTCGGTCAAACCGGATTGCTTTTGGGTGAGATTTCGCAGTCCAATCCTTTTCTCGGATACACCAGCGAAGAAGCAACCGAGTCAAAGATTCTGCATAATGTTTTTGCACAGGGCGATGAATGGTTTAACACCGGCGACCTGGTTCGGGACATCGGTTTCGGCCATATCCAGTTTATTGATCGCACCGGCGACACATTTCGCTGGAAAGGCGAAAATGTTTCAACCACCGAAGTTGAAGAAGCGGCCAATATCCTCCCCCAAATTTTCTTGGCGACGGTTTACGGCGTAAAAATGCCGGGCGGCGAGGGACGAGCGGGGATGATTTCGATTATTCCGGAATACAAATATGATGATATTGATCTATCGAGGCTTTATGAACATTTCAAACACGCCCTGCCCTCTTATGCGATTCCCAAATTTGTGCGGATACAAAAGGATTTTGACTATACCGCGACCCATAAGATTAAAAAAGTAGATCTGAAAAAGGCTGGATTTGATCCCGGCCTGGTGCCTGATTCCCTGTACGTGCTGCTGCCGGACGCACCCGGATATCGGTCTTTGACAGACGAAATATATGCCGCGATATTGAGTGGAAAATATAAGTTTTGATTGAAGATGACAGAGGGCAGATGGCAGATGGCAGGAGTTTGGTATGGTAAAAAGATGGAAGCATTCAATGCGGATCGCTAAGGCATAGTGCACGGCGCTTGGGGCATAGTTTAGAGAACAAATGATAATCATGAACAAAAAATTGGTATCGATTGTTAAATACGAAAAACCGCTTGAATCTGTCCGAAAAGCAGTTGACCTCTGCCGCGGGTTGGATCACCTGCCCTCTCAGGCGAAAGTTTTTATCAAACCCAACATCGATATCCCTTCGCGCAAGAAATGTCACAACACCCATCCGGAAAAAAATCTGAACTTCTGGGTGTCCCGATTAGCGGACAAAATGCCGCCCATGTTCACGCTCATAGACGGCATCTACACAGCCGAACGCGGCCCCAATATCGACGGCCAAATGCACCGCAGCAACCTGCTGGTAGCATCGGCCGATGTTCTTTCGGCCGACATGGTCGGCGCCAAAGTGCTCGGCTACGAACCCGCGGCGGTGCCCCATCTATGGCATGCCGCCCGGCGACGCCTGATCAAGTGTATAAAGCCCTTCTAAAAGCGGGGATCGAAGTTGACCCGGCAGTGTTTGAAAACATGGACCTGGCGCCGGGTAAATTTCTGAAGCGGTATGAAGGCAAGCCGGAGTTTGATGAATCATTCTTTAAGATTAGTTAATTAATCCGCATTGAAATATAACTTTTTAAGGTGTGAACGAATTTTTTCGTGAACCCTAAACAGCGATATTGGAATGGTGGAGTGTTGGCGTAATGGAAAAATCAAGCGGCAAAAATTACATGCTGTCGGCTTTGCGGCGGAAGCGTGCCGATCGGGTTCCGACGACCGTCCTGATAGGCCCTTACTGCTCCCGCCTAACACGATATAGCGTAAGGGAAATATTGACCGATGCCCGCAAAAGCGCAGAAGCCCATCTGGCTTTTCATGATCGGTTCATGCCGGACAGCCTGATCGTTTACAACGACATCTATCTTGAAGCGGAAGCTGTCGGCTGTGAGCTGGAATTTCCCGAGAACGGCATTTCGCATCCAAAGTGCGCCCTGCTCGGAGACAAGACAAAACTGGCCCGGCTAAAGGTTCCCGATCCTCGAAAAGACGGACGAATTCCCTATTTCATTGAAGTTTGTCAACGGGTTTCCGCACAGATTCGTAGGTCGACCGCCCTAGGTCTGGGACATTCCGGCCCATGGAATATTGCCATGCATCTCAGGGGTGCCGAAGCCCTTCTGATGGACACGGCAACAGATCCCTCCTTCATTCATGAATTGATGAAATTCACTACCGAAGTTGTGCGAGCAGTGGGCGATGCATTAATTGAAGTCGGGTTCTCGCCTTCCTTGGGAGAGGCGGCAGCTTCCTGCAGTCTGATTTCACCGCGCATCTACCAGGAATTTATCAAGCCCTATCATAAAGAACTCGGTCTCTATTTTAAGTCAAAGAAACGCTACATGTCGCTACATATTTGCGGCAAAATCGATCCCATCATGGAAGATATAATCGAAACCGGGATTTTTCTCCTCAGTCTCGATGCCGTCTCATCGCTGCAAAAATGGACCCGCCTGGCGGGCCGCAAGGTTGTCACCATGGGCAATGTGCCGACAACTCTTTTCAGCAGCGGTACGCGATCTGAAATGGAGGCTTCGATCCGTGCCTGCATTGATACCGCGGCTGCAGATAGCGGTTATATTCTGGCATCCGGCTGTGAAATTCCATTCGATTCAACCGAAGACCGTATTGCTCATTTTTTTGAATACAGCCGCCAATACGGGCGCAAATTTATGGAAGGTTTAAATTCCAAATTCCAAGCACCAAATAACAAATAAATCCCAAAACACAATAGTAAAGATCCGGGTCCAGAGGGCCCGGCTTTGGTCCACCCCGGAGGGGTGAGATGGGTGATCACGTTTACCAGCAGTTTTCAGGTGTCAGGTGTCAGCAACTGAAGTCGACCCGCTGGGCCGGAGTCCCTCATGCAATGGACTTTCTTGCAACAGTGTTGATCTTCATTTGCAACCCAATCAGTGTTCAGGATTCAGAATTCGATTTTTACTGACACCTGAGACCTCATATGAAACTTCATTAAATTCGATGCCATTTTTACGAAGTGTCTCACCGCCGAAAGCGCCAGAGCGCAGAGATTAATAAAAATTTTCTTTCTCGGCGTTCTCCCACCGGGGCGTAGGCCCTATGGGCCAGAGGCGGCGGGCTCTGCGGTGAACTATTATGTTTCTTTTTCGATCAGATTGGCCGCTTTTCAGGCCGGCGGATAGGCTGACACCTGAAACCATGAACAGATTTGGCCTATGGCAAAGCCAATCTCCTCTGACCTGGCCCACAGGACCAGGTTTGCAATTTTGGAATCAACGATCGGAACCGGCCAAACCAATGGTGTCCCGTTTGGAATTTTGAATTTTGGGCATTGTAAATTATTTGGGATTTGTTAATTGGAATTTGTGATTTTAATATTACAAACCTTGAGAACCGATCCATGCATTTCATAAAAAAACTTTTTCCATGTTTCTATGCTGCCTGATTCCGGTCAAAATCCTTATCGCTGGATGATTCTGGTCCTGTTGTGGCTGCTTTACGCCGCCTTCGGCATTATCTCCCGCTCAATTTTTCCTCTTGTCACGCCGGTTATTACAGATCTTAACCTCTCTTATTCCCAGATGGGCCTGATTCTGGGATCATGGCAACTGACGTATATCTTTGCCGCCCTGGTTGCCGGCGCCGTTCTCGACCGCTGGGGGGTCCGTAAATCCATTTTTGCCGGCGCGCTCGTCATGGGTCTTTCGGCAACTTTGCGCTATTATTCAGTCGGCTTCATATCCATGTTGGCTGCGGTGGCGCTATTCGGTGTCGGCGGACCGATGATATCCGTCGGCGGGCCGAAAGCGATTTCATTCTGGTTTCGCGGGCGCAGCCGTGGGATGGCCATGGGCGTCTACACGACCGGCAGCTGGACCGGGGGACTGACGGCCCTGGCCCTGACGAACAGCCTGGTCATGCCGCTTGTTGGCCACAGCTGGCGCTTTACTTTTGTTGTCTATGGCATGACGGCATTTGTCGTGGCACTGCAATGGCTGCTGTTAACCAGAGGAGACGAATCTGCAGAGCATAAGGAAAGTATCGGCATTATTGAGGTATTCAGCCAACTCATCAAAATAAGAAATGTCCGGATATTACTGGCCATGGGCCTGTTTTCGTTTGCGATCATCCATGGATTTTCAAGCTGGCTGCCTAAAATACTGGAAGACTCCGGCCTGTCAGCTGCCAAGGCCGGCTGGGCCGCGGCCCTTGCGATCGCCACCGGCATTCCTTCCCTCCTGATTCTGCCGAGCGTGGTTCCGCCGCGCTTCAGAGGCCTCATCATCGAATGTTTCGCACTTTTGGCGGCCGTTAATCTTTTTCTGGTTTTAAAAACATCCGGAATGATCCTTTACATCGTCCTGGCCGTTTTGGGGTTTGTCATAGCGCCTTTTATGGCATTGCTGCTTCTGGTTCTGATGGAAATCCCGGGCGTCGAAACTCGACACATGGGATCTGCCGGCGGTATGTTTTTCTGTGTGGCTGAAATCGGAGGATTTACGGGCCCCCTGACAATGGGAATTCTGGTGGATGCAACCGGTACCTTTATGGCGGGAGCCGTGTTTCTGGCAGCTCTATGTATTGCAATGGCCGGTTTGACTTTTCTGCTGGATAATAGTTCGAATTAAGGGTGTCTGGGTGTTTTGTGTTTTATATTTAATGCCAAATGTTTCGTCCTTCAAGAAAAAGCTTAAAATGTTTTAAATCACAATAAGGTTTGAAAATGTAGCGGCGGGGTTTATCCCCGCCAATCATAGCTTGTCAAGCCGGCATTAGGCGGGGATAAACCCCGCCGCTACGAAAAAAAAATCCCGATAGACAGAATACCTTAAATATTCAATCTGCAATCTTCAATATTCAATACTTACAGCAGCTCCAACGGATGCCACACCTTCAGACCGGTACCTTCCTGCAATTGAATCTTACAAACACTGCTCTCGGTAACAATTGCCTGCAATCCGGAATCCCTGAAAGCCTGAAACAGGGGTTCGCCGACGGCCTGGGAAAGCTCGTACCCGAGCATGCCCGTCTTCAAGCCGAAGGTTCCGGCCATCCCACAGCAGGTGCCGGTCTCGATCACTTCCACCTCGGCGCCGCGTTTTTTCAGATAGGCCATGGCATGCTGGCCGGCCCCCAGTGCACGCTGGTGGCAGGCAATATGAAAACCAAAATGGTTGCCGCTGAGATGCAGCCGGCAATCTCTGGGGGTCTCGGATTCCAGTTTCTCCAGATACTCAAAATATTCATAGGTGCGGTTGGCCACATCGACGGCATCCTGGAGGCCATCCAGCAATTTAGGATAGGATACTTTGAGGCAGTAAACGGCGGTCGGCTCCGTCGACACGATGTCGTAGCCCTGCTCTGTGTAGTATGTGAGGCTCCTGATGTTTTCTTCGGCAACCTTGCGGGCGCGCTTTAAATCTCCGTAGCCGATATACGGGTAGCCGCATCCCTGCTGGGGGGGCATTAAAACCTTGCAGCCACGGGATTCCAGACGTTCGACGGCCGCCAGGCCCAAATCGGGGGCATTGTAGTTGGCATAGATATCTGCAAAAAAAGCGACCCGGTGCACCGGGTTGGACACCAGGGTTGCACCCCTTCTATCAAATCGTTTTGCCAGGGTGTTGCGCCTGAAGGGCGGGAGTTCACGGCGGCTGTCTAAACCGACATACTTTTCCATCTTCACTCGGAAGAAATGGTTTTTCATAAACCAGTTGGATATCGGCGCGGTGGCACTGCCGATTTTGGCCATGGTTTCGGCGGCCATCAGGACCCGATTGACCAGCGGACGTTGCTCCAGTCTGCTGTAGCGATCTTTGACTGCTGCAATCATCATCGGAATATCGATCTCGGCCGGACAAATCTCTTTGCAAAGACCGCAGGAAACACACAGGTGTGCAAATTCGCCCGCCTTTTCAAGACCATGCACGGATGCCGTCCAGGGGATCCCGATCGGCCCGGGATAGATATAGCCAAAAACGTGCCCGCCGACCACCCCGTAAGTAGGGCAGATATTCATACAGGCCGCGCATCGTATGCAGTTCAAAGCATCCTGCATCAGGGGATCTTCACGCATCCGGCTGCGGCCGTTGTCCAGGATAATGATATGCGATTGCCTTTTGCCGCTGCCGTCCCCCTGCCCCAGCGGTGAGCGTCCCCCCATCAGCGTTTCGTAAGTCGTCAGATGCTGCCCCACCGCGCTGATGGGATGGGCCAGCATCATCTGCAGGGCATCTTCCACCGTTTCAACGATCTTCTCCCGGCCCATGATGCAGATGTGCACATCCGGAATACTCGAGACCAGCCGGGCATTGCCTTCATTGGTTTCAATGACGATGGCGCCGATCTCGGCAATCCCGACGTTGGCACCCGTCATTCCGATATCGGCATTTAAAAAATAAGGCCGCACGAAGCGGCGCACGGCTTTCATCACCGCATCGGCGTCGTCGGGAATATCCTCACCGGTGGCCTTGCGAAAAATCTCGGCCACGTCCGCCACGGTTTTGTGAACCGCCGGAAAGACCAGGTGAAACGGCTTCTCGTGAACCTGCTGGATGATCAGCTCGCCTAGATCAGTTTCTATAACCTCCAAGCCGGCTGCTTCCAGGGGCTGATTGACTTCTATCTCTTCACTGGTCAGGGATTTGGACTTGGCCACAATCTTGGCATCCCGCTCCCGGGCAATTTTCAGAATATAGTCAATGGCGGCTTTCGCATCCTGGGCCAAAAATACCGTAGTGCCGCGCTGCCGCGCCTTATCGGCAAACCGGTCCACCAATTCATCCTGTTTGGCCAGGCACCGGAGTTTGGTTTCCCGGACTTTTTTGCGGAAGCCTTCGCCGCCGGGCAGCAGCTCTACTGCCTTGCGTCGATTGTCCCGACCTCGTTTCATGGCGGTATAAAGCGCATCTCTCTTGGATTTTTCGCCTAATGCTTTTTCGATTTTAGCATAAAGTTGCGTTAGGGATGATTGCGGCATAGTTCAGTTCCTTTAATTTATAATAATCGCATGCGTTTCGGCGGGTCCATGGACCCCGAGAATCAGCCGCATCTCAATATCCGCCGTTCGACTGGGGCCGGAGATAAACGACACCGTGGCGTTGCGGGGATTCTCGATGTAAAAATTACGGATGGGAGCTGCTGCTTCCATTAAATGTTCCACGATATCCGCAGCTCGAAACACGCCGATGTGCACTATCGGAAGGGCGGAAACCAGACGCTTGGCATCATCGGTGGCAAACTCCACCAGGGCGCCGGTCTCCGCAATGGCAAAGGCGGCCCAGGAAATCCCCGCCTGGATAGAATCCAGCGCCCCGGGCAGCTCCGCATTGGTAAAGGGTGGTGTCAGCAGATTCATGCCTGCCGCCGCGCAACGCTGTTCGAGGGTCTGCCGCAATTCATCCGGCAGATCGCTCAGAGCAACCTTTTCGGCTTCTTTTTCCCGCAGGATGGCTACCACTTTATCTGCGGCTTCGTCCATGCCGGAAACCAGATGCACGATTCCCGCCAGCGATTCATGCTTTTGCCGAAACTGTTCCACAATTTTCTCATTCATGTCGCATGCATCCTTCGTCACAGTTTAACCGGTGAATCTAAAATTTGTAATATAGCTTTGTATAACTAATGCGAACCGAAAATGAAATCAAGTAGATAATTCATGGTCCGTATCTCGATTTGACGACTGTAACCGACCCCTGATCCGGGATGGTATATATACAAATCCCCGTATGGATGCGGTCCTTCTCCTGTACCGCCCAGACGTTGATGAAGCGACCGCAGGTTGCCTGATCCGTTCCCGACCAATAAAGCCACTTCGTCCCTGTGCTGAGTGAGAATTTTTCCAACAATTTTATCTACGGTCGTTTTGCTGATTTAATGATAGTTGCCGATATACATAGGCCTTCGAAAAGCTTTTTAGACAATATGTTAGCCTTTGTATATGTTTGTGGGACATGACCCTATCCTTTATCCCACCCGTGCAGACCCCAGTGCAGCGATATTAGAGCGAAAACGGTTAAACCCGCCGATATCATCCCCGTCAGAACAATGCCCCCGTTCAACCAGATCGGTCCTCCGATCAGGGCCCCGACTATTCTTCCCAGGCCGGCGGCTGCAAAGAAGCCGGCGATGATGGTAGCCCGCATTTCGGGCCGCAATTCCGTGCATAGGGCAACGCTGGATATAATCGTAAATTCAAATATTAAAAAGTGAACAAACAAAGCAGCCAGTGCCAGATAAAATGATTGACTGACAAACGGCAGCAGACCATAGGTTATGATACAAAACATGACCCCGAGGGTAACAACCCGCTTCAGGCCGAATCGATCGGATATCGTGGCGACCATGATCTCCCCCGCCAGTTCGGCGAGCCCAATGACACTGGTTCCCAGACCCAGCGCAACGATCCCCACATCAAACGCTTTTTCCAGCCAGGCCCCATAAATCACAAAAAGATTGTCGACCGCCGCACTGAAGAAAAGTACATAGCCCATTGCACCCAGTGAGGATTTGTCTTTCAGCAGAATTTGCATCATCTTTAGAAAAGGCTGCGCCGCAACCGGCTTTGATTCGAATTTTTCAGTCTTGGGAAAAAAGATAGCCATAGCGAGAGCACCCAGGATTCCCATAGCCCCCATGGCAAAGAAAGGTGACCGCCAGCCCACATTGTCTATTAGAAGCGCAATTAATGGTATCCCGAGCAAGGTGCTCCCGGCCCAGCTTATTTCAATAAAACCAATGGCCGTTCCGCGGCGTTGATAAGGCACCCGTTCACTGATATAGGCCTGAACTGCCGGGTCAAAAATGATTTTTCCCATTCCTGCCAGAAACAAAGCTACTATCATAATGCCGTAGAAAGGCAAAAATCCGCCCGCCAGCATGCCGACTGCCAGCAGAACCAAGCCGATAATCATCATCTTGCGGTAGCCGAATCGATCTGCAACCGGACCGAGGACGATGCCCAACAAAGAGGTGGACCAGTTTACCGCAATCAGGGAGGTAATGGCTGTCAGCGGCACCCCCAGTTCCCGGCTCAGAACGGGTGCAAAGGGATAGGTAAAGCGACGAGCCGTATTCAGGACCAGTCGGCAGAATACCACGACGCCGATTTTCATTATCAGTCGCGATCGGGGTTCACGTTGAGCGGTATTAGTTTCTGTTTGCGGCATGTTTGAAGACCGGAACCTGGCCCAAAATTTTATAGTTTGCCGGGTTCTGCTAAATTGATCGAGTCTGACAAATAGAGAAACTAGTGTCAAGCCGCGATTTAACCATATCGGAGCAACGTCAATCCGGCATGCACCCGGCTCAGATTTATAATTGCCAATCTACATATTTTCGTGATAAAAAATCTTTGACCTAATCCGATCGATTTCCAGGTATCGAGATTCATTTCAGATGCACCGAAATACCAACTAAGATCCAACAGGAGAATCTGTTATGCCAATGATGACCGCTCAACAATATGAAGAAAGCCTCAGGCGCCTGAATCTGGTCGTCTACATGTTCGGGGAAAAATTAGATAATGTTGTGGATAATCCCATCATCCGCCCCTCCATGCAGGCAGTTGCCAAAACCTACGATCTGGCGCACCGTCCCGAGCATGAAGATATCATGACCGCCACCTCTCACCTCAGCGGCAATAAAATAAACCGCTTCACCCACATCCATCAAAGCCTCGATGATCTGGTAAAAAAAAGCAAAATGGGAAGGCTGCTGGGACGGGAAACCGGATGCTGCTTTCAACGCTGTGTGGGGATGGATGCGCTGAATGTGCTGTCTATTGTCACCTACAATATGGATAAGGAACTGGGCACCGAATACACCCCGCGTTTCCTGAAGTATCTTGGATATGTCCAGGAGAATGATTTTACCTGCGACGGTGCCATGACCGACCCGAAGGGAGACCGGAGTCTACCGCCCCACCGGCAGCCTGATCCCGACCACTATCTGCATGTTGTCGCGGAAAGAGAAGACGGCATTGTTGTCCGGGGCGCCAAGGCCCATCAAACCGGTGCAGTCAATTCCCATGAGATCATCGTAATGCCGACCGTTGCCATGCGCGAGGAAGATAAAGACTACGCCGTTTCGTTTGCCCTGCCCGCCGATGCCGAGGGAATCGTCTACATTATGGGCCGCCAGTCCTGTGATACCCGCAAACTGGAAGAAGGGGTGCTGGATCGCGGGAATATCTTTTTCGGCGGGCATGAAGCCCTGGTAATCTTCGACGACGTGTTTGTCCCCTGGGACCGCGTGTTTATGTATAAAGAATATAATTTCGTCGGCCAGCTGGTTGAAAAATTTGCCGCCTATCACCGGCAAAGCTATGCCTGCAAGGTCGGCGTGGGCGATGTGCTGATCGGTGCCGCCCAGACGGCTGCGGAGTACAACAATGTCGCCCAGGCCTCCCATATCAAAGATAAAATTATCGAGATGAATCACCTGAACGAAACCCTGTACTGCGGCTGCATTGCCTGTGCATCGGAAGGCTTCCGCGAACACTGCGGCACCTATTCCGTGAATTCGCTGCTGGCCAACATTCACAAACAAAATGTAACCCGTTTCCCATATGAAATTTCGCGTCTGGCGCAGGACATTGCCGGCGGGCTGATGGTCACGCTGCCCTCCGAGCAGGATCTGACGTCGCCGGAAACAGGCAAATGGCTGGAAAAATATTATACGGCCAGCTGTGATGTGCCGGCCATCAACCGGATGCGCGTATTGAGATTAATCGAAAACATCACCCTGGGAACAGCCGCCGTCGGCTATCTGACGGAATCCATGCACGGCGCCGGCTCCCCCCAGGCCCAGCGGATTATGATTTCACGCCTGGTCAATATGGCGGAAAAGAAGAGAGCGGCGAAAAAATTGTGCGGAATTGAGGAAGAATGAACTCAATAAACTAACAATGCTAAAGGTTGGGCTGAAATACTGCGGGGGGTGCAATCCCGGGTATGATCGGGTTGCGTTGGCAGCGTATATCGAAAAAAGTCTGCACGGGAGAGCTGAATTCGTGCCCCTGGACCATGAGCATCTCGATTTGGTTCTGGTAGTGGAAGGATGCAAAACCTGCTGCGCCGATTTAAGCTCATTTGAAGGCAAACAGGTTTTTTTCATCGCTCAAATCCAAGACGCCGGAAAATTTCTGCAAGAATTCTTAAACGAAGAGCTGTTTTTGCGGTAGCATCTGGAAATCGTGAAAAAACAAGTTCATCCCGTAAATCCTATTAGATAAAAAATACATAAAATGAATCCAATCCTTTACTCCGAAATCCGCAATCATAATTGCATCTCAATCAAATGCGGCCCCGGCTCGGCCAGCGCCCTTTTAAATTCCCTCAGCATTGCTTCACAACTATCCACCGCAGCCGCCGGCACACCCATCCCTTTGCTGATCTGCACCCAGTCGATGGCCGGATGGCTTAAATCCGTCAAGGTTTGGGCGTAGCGCCCCGGGGAAGTGATGCCGGAGCGGGCGATTTCAATGTTTAATATGTTATAACTGCGGTTGGAACAGATGAGGGTGGTGATGTTTAACCCTTCGCGTGCCTGCATCCACAGGGCCTGCACGGTGTACATGGCGCTGCCGTCGGACTGAAAGTCGATTACCGGCCGCTGAGGGCAGGCGATAGCGGCGCCCACGGCGCAGGGCATGCCGTACCCGATGGCGCCCCCGGGAAGCATCAGCAGTGTGTGGGGCGGCAGACTGGGCCCCAGGGGGAAATAGGCGCCCCCGGATGTAATGGACTCATTGACGATAATTGCATGTTCGGGCTGCAACGCGGCCAGAATGCGGCAAGCATTCTGCGCCGTCAATTTGCCTTTTGGAAGATTGGGACGCTCAACCTGCGAAAAGCCGGCTGCCGCAGCATCGACCCTGCCGGATGCCCCCAGCGCCTCGGCCAGATTTTCCAGCGCCTGCGGCAGGTTCTTATCAGCCGCCTTGATTTTACAAATATCCTGCTCATCGTTGAGAAGTCGGCTGGCATACCCCTGCCAGCCGAAAAAGGTCACCGGTTCAGGGGCGCCCGCCAGCACGATCGTCTGGTACCTGGACAACAGATCCAGGGCCTGTCGGGGAAAATAGGGTATGAATTCGGTCGCAGCAATTCCGACACCCCGTTCCATGCGGGCCGGCGCACGTTCCGAAATTAGGTCACAGCCGCTTTTGGCTTTAATGCGGGCGGCAGCCGCCAGACCTCTTTGACGCAGCGCCCGGCCGCCCAGAATGAGGGCGGCTTTTTGATCGGTGCGCAGCAGATCCGCAGCGCGTTCGATGGAATTGTTATCAGTGGAAGCGTCTGCAATCTCCAGCTGGTGGATTTTTTTAACCGAACTTTCTGACCATTGGACATCACTGGGTACGATTAAGGTTGCCACTTTGCCCTGCAGCGCCGCGGCAATGGCATCGGCGGTATCCCTTGATAAATTTTGAGGAGCGGTGCTGGTACGCTGCCAGCCGGAAACCGTTTCTGCGAGTGTAACAATGTCCATACTCAACGGCGCATCCGCCGACCGGTGCCAGCTTGCATGTTCCCCGATCACGTTGAATACCGGTGTACGTGCCCGGCGGGCATTGTGCAAGTTGGCTATGCCGTTGCCCAAACCCGGTCCCAGATGAAGCAGGGTCATGGCCGGTTTGTCCGCCATCCGGCCATAGCCGTCGGCCGCCCCGGTACAGCAACCTTCAAATAGGCCCAGAATCGGCCGAATACCGGCAACTGAATCAAATGCGCACACCAGCGGCATTTCGGTGGTGCCCGGATTGGTAAAACAGAATTCGACCCCGGCGTTTACGGCCGTCTTTAGGAGGATTTCTGCTCCGGTCATAATTGCTCCTTATTTTGAAAAGCCTAACAATACTCTACGTTAAATACATGTTAAGTAATTCCGAGATTGTTCGATGACCGTGGCCGTTGTATGTTGTACGTTGTTTGTTGTATGTTGGAAGTTGTTTCATATGCCTGCCCGCAACGCGTAACTCGCGCCCCGCAACTCGCACCCCGCAGCCCGCCATCATTCCACGATGATCGTCGCATCCACGGCGATCGGAAGACCTTCGCTGACGATCAAAGGATTGATGTCAATTTCTTTTATCCGGGGAAAAGAGACTCCCAGATCGCCGAGTCGCACCAGAATATCTGCCAGGGCATCCCGATCGACGGGGGCAAAACCGCGAAAGCCGTTTAGAATTTTTTGGGTTTTTAAGCGGTCAATCAAGTCAAGGGCTTCCGAATGAGATAATGGCGCTGCGGCAAAGACACTGTCCGCCAATACTTCGGCAAAAATACCGCCAAGCCCGCACATGACACACGGACCGAACTGAGGATCACGAATCAAGCCTGCAATTAGTTCCGGGGAACCCTGTATCTGTCTCTGGACGAGTACGGTGCCTTTGTCAGCCATTATTTTCTGCAGTTCAATAAATGCAGTTTCAACCTCGGCCTCGGAAGATATGCCCGTGCGGACCAGACCCAATTCGGTTTTGTGCATTTCTCCCGGTAAAAGCCCCTTTATAACAACCGGGAAACCCAGAGCGCCGGCAATTTCTTTTGCAGCAGCTGCGGAAGCTGCAATCCGCTCTTCGACCACAGGAATATTGCACAACGTCAGGATCTGCTTGGAATTATGTTCATCAAGCACCCCGCTCGCATCCTTTAAGCGTTTATTTAATTTTTCCCCGGCTGCACCATTTGATTCCGTCGAAGACGCCCGGCTGCCACCGAATTCAGATAATTTCCGGTGCAAAATAACTGCTGCCATGCATTCGACCGCCCGGTAGAGTTCGCCGAATACCGGGAGCCCCACTTGCCGGGCGTGCATCTGAAATTTGTGGGCCGCGTCCCGCGTTCCCATAACCCAGCCGAACAAGGGTTTGCGGGCTCGCCGGGCCGTTTCAACCATCTTTGGCAGGTCGATACCCGACGCGGAACCGCCGACAAAGCCGTGAAATAAAACCGCATCAACGTTGGGGTCGCTGCAGACAGCCTGAAAAGCCTCGCTATAAGCCTTTTTGCGTCCGTGAAGTTCGACGGCCGGCCACAGGTCCACAGGATTGGAAACCGGCATCCAGACCGGATATATTCCCTTGAGTTGCTCAATGGTGACGGCCGAAAGATCGGCCACCGCCAACCCATGCCGTTCGATAAAATCAGCGGAAAGAATCCCGGCGGCTCCGCTCATTGTCAAAACGGCTACTCGCCGGCTGTTGCGGGGGGAAACTTCCGGATAATTTGCCAGCGAGCGGCACACGTCCATCATCTGTTTGAAATCGTAGGCTTCCACCACGCCGACCTGGGCCAGCGCCCCGCCGACAACCGCCCCGTTGCCGGCCAGACTGGCGGTGTGACTGAGAGCCGCTTCAGCGCCCTTTTTACTCTTGCCGCCTCGCAGGACGACGATCGGTTTTCCAGCGTGCCGGCAAAGATCGATAAACCGCCTCCCGTCCGGTATCGATTCAAGGTAGAGCCCGATGACACCCGTCCCGGGATCATCAATCAGATACTCCAGCAAATCACATTCATTCACATCGGCTTTGTTTCCGATGGAGCAGGCCTTGCTGATTCCCATGAGGCCATTGGTCATAATGTCAATCAGAAATCCGGCCGACAGCATACCGCTTTGCACCACCAAGGACACGCTGCCGGCAATCAGACCCTGCTCCCAGACGGCCGGCAGCACAAAGGAGAACACCAGATCGTGAACCGCATCGACCAGCCCCATGCAATTGGGTCCCCAGATCCTGATCCCCGTTTCTTTATGTATCTCGATGATACTTTCCTGCAATCGCTTACCATCTTCGCCGCTTTCGGCAAATCCTCCGGATTCGATCATAACGCCCGGAATACCGCGTTCGGCGCATTCGCGCAACACCCCGGGAACCAGAGGTGCCGGCACAAATATAACAGCCAGATCCACCGGATCCGGCACGTCTAAAACCGATGGGTAGCATTTCAATCCGTCTATCTCGGGATAAGCCGGATTTACCGGATAGATGCCGCCTTTAAACCCTTTCCTGACATTGTTGAGTATGAAGGATCCTCCTTTGGAGGGATTGGCAGAAGCGCCAATTATGGCGACACCTTTGGGTTTGAAGAAAAACTCCATAAATTTCTGCTCCATAAATTTACTTGAATCTGGAAAAATCAGGTTTGCGGCGCTCAAAAAAAGCCGTTAACGCCTCATCACATTCGCCGGAATTCAGCCTTTCCGAAAACTGTTTTCTCTCTTCAGTCATAGTATCAACAATGGTTTGGGAAATGGATTTTTTGAGCAGCGCTTTGGTTATGCGCACGGACGCCGGCGGCTGTTGGGCCAGGATTACGGCCTGGGCGAGGGCCTTATCGATATACTCCGAATCGGGATAAACAGCGTTTACCAATCCGATTTCAAAAGCTTTGGCTGCCGAAAAAGCTTCGCCGAGCAGCAGTAATTCAGATGCCCGCTGGTGTCCGACCAATTTGGGCAACAGGAAACTGGATGCTGCCTCCGGGCAAAGCCCCAAAGCGACGAACGGCATGCGAAATTGCGCGCCTTCACCGGCATAAACCAGATCACAGTGAAGCAGCATGGTCGTACCCACACCCACGGCCACCCCCCCGACAGCAGCCACGATGGGTTTTCTCGCCCGGCTGATGGCCGTTAAAAAATTGCTTACGTCTTTATTATCACCATCCTGACGAAAAGCTTGGAAATCTTTCAGATCATTGCCGGCAGTGAAACAATCCTGCGAACCGTGCAGAAAAATAACCCGGATATCGCTGTCCTGGTCCGCCCGGAAGATGGCATCGGCCATGGCGGCGTACATAGCCCGGGTAAGGGCATTTTTCTTTTGCGGCCGGTTGATCCTGATTCGCAAAATCCGGTCTTGGGTCTCCGTCAATATATCGCTAAATGTATCATCAGCAGTCAATTTGACTCTCCATATGTTTAGTTGATTGAGTTGACTTGATTGATTGGTTGACTGGTTTTTAAGGAAGTAAAAACCATTTTATTCCCCCTCCCTCAATCCCTCCCGCAAGGGGAGGGAAGCCATACCGTTCCGGGCGGTTCAACTTTTAATTTATAAATTTCAATCCTGCATAGTTTTATCTTACCCTCCATCGACGAGAAGGTCTATGGGAGGGGGATAAGTTACTGAAGACATTTTTTCCGTATCACCTCCAAGACGCCTTCCATGTTTTCAATTACTTCGTTGTCCCAAAACCTTAACACTGTAAACCCATTTTCAGCAAGAAATCTATCTCTTTTGTTATCTTTCTCCCTATTCATCTTATGCTGGCCACCGTCCAGTTCAATCACAATTCGTTTTTCAAAACTAACAAAATCTACAATAAGATTTTCTATAGGTTGTTGCCTCCGAAACTTAATTCCCTGAAGCTGCCTCGCTCTTAGCCTATTCCAGAGTAAAGATTCGACCGCGGTAGAATTTTTTCTTAACTTCTTAGAAAAATGCGTCAGTGCAACTTTCATTATTTTTGGGCCTGGCATAATTTATAGTCAAGTTACTTGTATAGCTTTAGTAGGAAGCAGTATTGCTTCCCTCCCCTGGCGGGAGGGATTGAGGGAGGGGGATAAAATGAAAATCACTCCTCTAATTTATTTTATTTGACAACCAGAATTTATTCTTTCCTTTCAAAAACGGCCGCAATCCCCAAACCGCCGCCGCCGCAGATGCATTCCAGGCCGTAGCGCACCCCCCGCCGTTTCATCTCATGCAGCAAGGTCACCAGCACACGGGTACCGGTGCAGGCAATGGGATGCCCGAGGGATATGCCCGAGCCGTTGACGTTAACCTTGCCGTAATCTTGCGGTCCGACTCCCATCTGCTTTAAATCGGCCAATACCTGAGCAGCGAATGCTTCCTGGATTTCGATCAGATCGATCTGTTCGATGGTGAGCCCCGCCGTGTGCAGCGCTTTTGCTACCGCTTTCGGTACAGTTTGGTAGGTTTTGCGGGGATCATCGCCGACCACGGCACAAGATCTGACAGCGGCCAGGGGTTCGATGCCCAGCTCAGCCGCCTTGACCGCACCGGCAACAACCACCGCCGCCGCTCCGTCGTTTTCCGTTGATGAATTTCCGGCCGTGCAGACCCCGCCCAGAACCGGTTTCAGCTTGGCCAATTTTTCCAGGGTCGTATCCGGACGCGGGTTTTCATCCCGCGCGATTACCACCGGATCGCCCTTGCGCTGCGGCAATGTGACTGGCAGTATTTCATCGTCAAACTTTCCCGCAGCAGCAGCGGCACAAGCTTTCTGATGGCTGGCCAGCGACCACTGGTCGCAGGCCTCCCGTGATATATTTTCTTCTTGGGCGGCTGTTTCGGCCCACGTCATCATGGCCGGCAGGATCCCGTAGCGTTGCTCGGGTTGGGACATGACCCGGGCGCGCTGAATTCGATCATAAAACGGCAGCCCCCAGATGGACAGATTTCCGTGCCCCCGGGGCAGGCCTTTGCTTCCCCCCACACCCCACTTGATGCTCCCCGGCAGGTAGAACTCGGCGTTGCTCATGCTTTCCACCCCGCCGGCCGCAATAATTTCCGCCTGATCCGATAGAATAAGGCCGGCCGCCAGGCGGACCACATCCAACCCCGTGCAGCAGCGCCGATCGATCGTCAAACCCGGAATGGAATCCGGCCAACCGGCTTTCAAAAGGGCCATGCGGGCTATATTTACATATTCGCCGTTCTGATAGGCTTGGCCCATGATGACTTCATCCACCCGGTCCGGCTGCATTCCGGCCCGTTTGACGGCCTCATTGAGGACCAGGCTTGCAAGGTCATAGGCTTCGACATCTTTGAGGGCGCCCATGTATTTGCCCACCGGGGTCCGAACTGCACTGATGATGACGGGTTGATCCATTTAATATCTCCATTCCCTCAATAGATTCCTGGAAATCAGCATGCGCTGAATTTCACTGGTGCCTTCAAATATCCGGTACAGCCGGACATCCCTCAGATACATTTCGATCTGAGATTTTTTCAGATAGCCGGCATCCCCAAGAATATCCATGGCGCGATCGGCGATCCGGCTGGCCATTTCCGTACAAAAGAGTTTCACCATGGAAGCTTCATGGGTGACGTTGGTGCCGGTGTCCCGCAAACGGGCGGCGTGATGCAAGCCCTGGCGGGCGGTATAGATTTCAGTCGCCATGTCCGCTAAAGCAAACTGAGCCGCCTGCAAATCATCTTTAGGCCGGCCGGATTCGATCAGCCGCTTGAGATGATCGGCACACATTTCCAAAAGCTTTTGAGAAGCTCCCAGGGCACAGGCACCCATGGTCAGGCGTCCTTTATCCAGAACGCGCATGGCCGTCTTAAACCCCTGCCCCACCATTTCCAGGCCGCCGATGACATTGTCTCTGGGAACCCGGCAGTTTCGAAAAACCAGCTCGTTGGTATGCGAGCCTTTCAACCCCATTTTTTCATCCGGCGGTCCCACAGTAAAGCCCGGGAAAGCCGTTTTCGAGGATAAAGGCGGTGAACCCCTCCGCGAACGCGTTTTTTTTCATCGGTTACCGCAATGGTGGTGAAAACCTGCGCGCAATCCCCGTTGGTTATGAATTGTTTGGTGCCGTTCAAGATCCAGTGATCGCCGGCTAGCACGGCCGCGGCTTTGATGTTGGCGGCGTCGGATCCGGCATCCGGTTCGGTCAAAGCAAAGGCAGCGGTCCATTCGCCGGAAGCAATGCGGGGAAGGTAGCGCTGCTTTTGATCGTCAGTCCCGTCAAACAGAATGCCCATGGACCCGATGCTGTTGCTGGTGCCGATCCGGGAGCGAAAGCAGGCGTTGGTGCGGGTCAATTCTTCATAAACCATGATCTCATCCACGGTCGACAAACCCAACCCGCCGTATTGCTTTGGAATCGAAAGACCAAAGAGACCGAGCCCACGCATTTTTTCAACGATTTCTTCCGGAATTTCGCCTGTTTTCTCGACCTGGAGCGAAATGGGGTTCAGATCTTCCGCAACAAAGCGTTTGACTTGATCCAGAATTACTTGCGGTTCGTTCGGATTTGAATCTTCCATAATAAAAAAGTTATTCGTTATTGGTTATTGGCTATGAAATGCCTGAAATTGTAAAATGACTAAAATTTATGAATCTGCAATATAAAACATTGTCGGCATCTCCTGCAGCTGACAGAAAAAAACCTTCAAGTCGCACCAGGGCGGGCTGAAACCTCGTATGAAACTTCCTTAATTTCGATGCCATTTTTACGAAGCTGTCTCACCGCTCGGAGGCTGCGGGCTCTGCGGTGAACTATTATGTTTCTTTTTCGATCAGACCGGCCGTTGTTTTGGCCGGCGGCGGCGCTGACACCTGAAACCTTTTTTCTGTCTTCTGTTATTCAAAACGCCTTCTCCGGCATGTCGACAATCTCGCGTCCTTCCCGCAGACATGTACTCAGAGCCGCCATCGTGTGCGGCAGCGTGACATCCGACAAAGTAGGTAGCCTGTAAAACCTTACCGCGATAGAAATCACTTTTCCTGCCGTTTTCCATGGCCTTGGCGGCAACGGCGGCCATATCCAGCAGGCGCCAGGCCATGGTGACTTCACCAAAACTGATCAGGGCCGGATAGGTATAAGACGCCCATTGCAAGGGATCGGATTGCATGCGCCGGCCGAGTTCTTCGGCGACGCTGTCAGCCGCGCGAGGGTCCGTCAAGGTCCTGGGCCTGGGTGCCGATCTGGGGCATATGGCTGTGATCCTGGAAAATTTCTCAATTTCAGACTTGAAGGCCAGAAACGGTGCGCCGCCGTTGATGCGCATCTTGCGCCCCATCAGATCCATCGACTGAATTCCGTTGGTGCCCTCATACAGCGACATGATCTTGGCGTCCCGCAGGTACTGTTCAAGCGGATATTCCTTGCAGTAGCCATATCCGCCCAGACACTGGATGGCAGTTTCACACACCCTGAAACCCATATCCGAGCAGTAAGCCTTGATGATCGGGCGTCATGAAATCGACCAGATTCTGATAGTGTTCTTTCTCCCCACCGGCGGGCAGTTCCAGAGCGTAGTCCTGCCAGAAGGCACCGGTATAGATCATGGAGCGCATCCCGTCCACCATGGCTTTCATCCATAGCAGCATCCGGCGTACGTCGGGGTGGTCGATGATCGGCACGTCTCCTGGTTTGCGTCCGGCAACATCCCTGCCCTGAGTTCGGGCCCGGCTATATTCCAGGGCATTCAGATAGGCTGTTGCGGCCAGGCTCATACCGCTGACACCGGTATTGATGCGGGCGGCATTCATCATCTGAAACATGTGCGCCAGCCCCATATTGGCTTCCCCGCACAAGTAGCCGATGCAGTCATCATGGGAGCCGAAGGCCAGGGAGCACGTCGGCGACGCGTGCAGGCCCAGCTTTTGTTCAACCGCCGTGCAGATCACATCATTGACGTCCCCCAGTGAGCCGTCGGCATTGACCCGCACTTTGGGGACGATAAACAGCGAGATCCCCTTGACCCCGGCCGGAGCACCTTCGATGCGAGCCAGAACGAGATGCACGATATTATCGGCCAGATTGTGTTCGCCCCAGGAAATGAAGATTTTTGAGCCTTTAATTTTATAGTGGTCGCCCTCGGGACAGGCCATGGTTTGAAGCGCAGCCAGATTTGAGCCGGCATCCGGCTCCGTCAGGCACATGGTGCCCGCCCAGCTGCCGTTGAACATATTGGGTATAAAGCGCTGTTTCTGTTCCTCGGTGCCGAAGCTTTCGATCAGATGCGCCGCGCCATGAGTCAGGCTGGGAGCCATGTTGAAGGCCTGGCAGGCCCCGTACATCAGGTCGTTGACGACAATTCGCATCATGTTGCGGAAACCCCTGTCCCCCGTACTCGGGGTCGCGGGCGGCCGCCGTCCAACCGTCCTCGCCGTATTTCTTAAACGCATCTCTGAATTCAGGCGGGCAGACAACTTTACCGTTCTCAAATTTGACGCCATGCGCTTCACCGATTTCCTGCAAGGGATCCACCACTCCCTTGGCAAAACTAATCGCTTCGGTGACCAGCATGTCGAAGGTTTTTTCATTCAGGTCCTTATAGCGATCCAGGGAGCACAGGGCTCCATATTTGAGCTGTTCCTTTAAAATAAAAAAAATGTCTTTCTGGTTGATTTTAAAATGAGGCATTCGTCACTCCTTAATTACGTCCATTGCTTAAACCAAAATCGCTTTTTTTCTGAAAACCTGAAACCTCAAAATAATCAATGCACTCGGTACATCGACAACAATTTTTCGACACACTAGGCATCTAACTAACTTTTATGACTATCTTGCCGTAGCTCTGGCGGTTTTCAATTAATTCCAAAGCTTCCGGCAAATCCTTTAAACCGTGCACCGAGTGGATGATCGGCTTAATCGAACTTTCTTCATGCATCCGATAAAGCCGCTCCTGGGTCTGTTCCATAAGCAGCGGCTTATGGCTACGGTAACTTCCCCACCACAATCCGACCACGGACATATTTTTCAATAAGGCCCGATTGGTGCGGAATTCCGGAATGCGCCCGGAGGTAAAACCAATTACCACAATCCTTCCCTCCCAGGCGATGCACCGGGTACTTTGATCAAATATATCCCCACCTACCGGATCGCAGATGACATCAGCCCCCTTTCCGCCGGTAAATTCCTTCACTTTGGCGACAAAATCTTCGGTCCGGTAATTAATCAGATATTCAGCGCCGCATTGCCGGCAAATTTGAAGCTTTTCAGGCGAGCCGGCTGTGGCGATGACCTTGGCACCCAGGGCCTTGCCGATTTGAATCGCGGCGGTGCCCACACCTCCGGCACCGCCATGGACCAGAAGAAATTCCGATGGCTTCAAATTCGCTCGGTGAACAAGGGCAAAATAAGCGGTCTGGTAGTTGATCTGAAAGGCAGCGGCATCCGTGTCGGACATGCTCTCCGGTATCCGGAAGGCAGCCTGCTGCGGGGCAATCATAAATTCGGCGAATGCCCCTGAATGATTCGTCATCACCCGCTCGCCCACTTTTAAGCCACAGGCATCCCCTGCTTCAACAACTTCGCCGGCAGCCTCTGCACCGGGCACGAAGGGCAGCGGCGCTTTGATCTGATATTTTCCTGCAATCGCTAGGATATCAAAGAAGTTGACTCCGGCGGCTTTTACTTTGATCAGGGCCTCAGTCCCCCGCACCCGCGGAAGATCGCGCTCCTCAAATTTCAATCGGCCTTTATAGTCGCCGAACTCATGGACGGTCCAGGCAAACATATCTGCTCCTTCCTTAGTGAAAAATGGTGCCCCCGCAAATATTAAAGGCCTGGCCGGGTGCGCTATTCTGAATCATCGGCAACAGGGCTTTGGTACACAAGTACACGCCAAAAAGGTTGGTGCGAATGACTTCCTCGGCCACATCTTCAAGCTGTGCGCGTTCGCGCCGCCAGGACCACAGCCGCGCTTTCTTCGGCAAAGGCCAGGGCAAAGCTGCGGCCGATTTCTTTCCCGGCCCCGGTTATCAGTGCAATTTTTTCTTTGGGTTTCATGGCAAACCTCTAATTAATCCGGTAACTAGCGCAATTGATCAGACCTCGACCGTAGCGGAGTTATTCGAGCCTGTCAATATTCTTTTGGCAAAAATCAGAATGGTAATAGAAAAATATTGGGATAATTAAGGTGATGCTCAGAATTTTTGACTTGACATACGAAATTCATTGTTAATATATACAAATATTCATAACCGATGTCGTATTATTCCTTCTTCAATTTTATCAACACAACCTATGAGGGCATAGCCCTATGCCGGCCAAACCTGCCAATATAAAGTCGAACTCCAGAATTTTGAAAAATCCCCGGAAAGGTGCCGCCATTTTAAGGGCCGCCGAACACATTTTTGCCCAAAAAGGTTTCCAGACAGCCACGGTAGCAGATATTGCCAAAAAGGCCAAGGTTTCCGAAGCGACCATATATGAATATTTCTCGTCCAAAGAAGAGTTGCTGTTTTCAATCCCGGCGGAAGCCATCAGGGAATATCAGGAAAAAAATCGTGAAATTCTACCCCATATCCAGGGAGCGGCCAACAAACTCCGTTTTTTGATTTATCGCCACCTCGGTTTGTATGCCGACAAACCGGACTATGCAACCGTGGTGATGCTGATGCTGAAAGGCAGTCGAAATTTTTTGAAAACCGAGGCCTACAAAATTGTCCAGTCTTCGGCCCGCAATTACATTCAGGTGCTGGAGGAAGGTATGCAGAATGGTGAATTCCGATCCGATATTCAACCCTTTCTCGTGCGGGCGATGATCTGGGGCACCATCGATCACCTGGTCACCCGTAAAAGTCTGCTTGGCAAACCCGATGATCTTCTGACCCTGGCCGACGACATATTTAATACGATGTTTGCCGGAATCCGGTCATCAAAAAAGGACCCCAGCATCCATATCAATGTTAACTTAACGCGAGCTGATTCTTAAAAAAAATGAACAATATTGCTCAATCCTTATATTTTGAGGACTTTTCTGTCGGGCAGAAATTCGTTACCAAAGCGCGCACCATTACCGAAGCCGATATCGTCAATTTCGCGGGCTTGTCCTGGGACCACAATCAGCTGCACACGGATGCCGAATATGCGGCGTCAACCGGCTTCGGCAAACGCATTGCACACGGACTTTTAGGCGTTATCGCCCATGCCGGCCTGTCCTACGAACTCACGGAAGACAGTATTATGGCCCTACTGGAACTCACCTGGCAATTTAAGGCGCCGATTTACATCGGTGATACCATCCATGTGGAGCAGATCGTAAAAAATATGCGCGAAAGCAGTGCCGGCGACCGGGGGATTTTGACTTTTGAAAAAGAGGTGGTAAACCAAAAAAAAGAAGTTGTACAGACGGGAACCACGACTGTTCTTCTGGCCAAGAGAGTAAAGATAGAAGGTGAGAAGAGGAGAAGTTAAGAAGCGGAGAAGATGAGCGGAGAAGAAACGCAGAGAGCAGAGGGCATAGGGCAAGGGCATAGCGTATAGCGTGAAGGACTGAGGAAAGGGGATATGGGAAAGGTTTCAGGTGTCAGCAGGCAGGTATACGAGGTCAAGAAGTTGAGAAGTTGAGGCGCTGACGCGCCAGCTCATAGATCATAGCTGATAGCTCATAAGGAATACTCAATCAACTTAATGAACTTAATCAACCAGTCAACGATCCAAATTTATCCCGCTTGCCCAATGAAATCTCTGTTGCTCTTATTTCATCGGGGTTAAACCTTCTTGTCTTTTGTTTAACCGGGACGATCTCAACCATCTAAACCATCTGAAGTAATCTAAACCAAGGAGAACAAGTTAAATGGAAATCAAAAAAATTTTTGTTGCCGGAGCCGGTTTAATGGGCGGCGGGATTGCACAGGTATGTGCCCAAGCCGGCTATGATGTCACCATGAGAGATATCAGCGAAGACATTTTGAACAAAACCTTGAAAACCATCAAATGGTCGGTCGGCAAATTCGTGGAGAAAGGCAAAGTTCAGGGCACGGTGGATGAAATTTTGGGTAGATTAAAGGCTACCACGGATCTTTCGGCGGCCGCCGATGCGGATTTCGTATTCGAGGCGATCATTGAAAATTTAGAGGCCAAGCGGACCTTGTTTGCCGAATTGGATAAATTGTGCGCCGCCAATACCATTTTTGCCACCAACACCTCCGCGATCCCGGTAACCGAAATTGCAGAAGCAACGCAACGGGTGTCCCGGTTTTGCGGCACCCATTTTTTCAGTCCCGTGCCGCTGATGAAGGCCGTGGAAATCGTCAAAGGTCTGGGAACCTCGCCTGAAACAGTTGAAATTGCCGACAACTTATGCAAATCCATCGGCAAGGATACCATCCGGGTCAATCTCGACGTGGCCGGCATCGTTCTCAACCGCATCAATTTCCCCAGCACCATTGAAGCCATCAAATTGGTCGAGTCGGGGGTGGCCACGGTCGAAGATGTCGATAAAGGCATGCGATTGGGATTTGGCAGACCGATGGGACCTTTTGAAACCTCGGATATGGCGGGGCTGGACGTCGGATATAACGCCATGCTGGCCGTTTACAGGGAAACCCGGGATCCCAAGTTTTACCCGCCCATGCTGCTGCAGCGTAAAGTCAAACTGGGACACCTGGGGCGCAAAACCGGCTTGGGATGGTACAAATATGACGAGAATGGAAAAAAGATAGGTCCGGCGGAGTAAAACTCGCCTGGAGACGCTGTTTTGAACTTTTGAGATAATCTATCATATAGGCTTGTTAAAGCGCAGGGATAGCCGAAGCTGAATTTAATGCATCCGCCACCGTGAGCACTATGGCTTCGAAAAGCAGGTTGCGTTCCGCAGCACGGCTGTAATATCCACCGAAGTTCAGGCGTTCGCGGACGGGCAGAGCGATGTTGATATTGGCCACGGTTCAGAGTTTGTAAGCTTTATTTAACACTTCGAGAGCATCATCATAGGAGACGGAAAGTGGATTTAAGGCAAGGGCCGGATCTTTGACGGTTTTTTGGGCGATTTCATCGAACGCTGCTTTTGCCACACCGGCTTCGGTTAAGGTTCGGGGAAGCTTCGTGGTTTTATAAAGATCGTCTTTTATTTCCCGCAGGCTCGCGATGGTTTTTTGCGGCCGATCCTTGGCCGGAGTTTCAATATATTTCTCAGGCCCGGCCAGCGGCAGCAGAAGCTCGCCGATAATTTCTCCCACAGCCGGCAAGTTATATTCAAGGCCGTGAGGCAGTAAGATATTCATGGCAATGCCATGCGGCACCTGGCAAACGCCTCCCAGGGCGTGACCCAGGGCATGGATCAGTCCCACGCCCGCGTTGGAAAAAGCAGCACCGGCCATGCAGGCTGCATTGGCCAGGTAAAATCTTGCCTCGCGATCATCGCCGTTATCGAGAACTAGCGGGAGATATTTGCGAATGAGTTTGATTGCCGCTATCGAATGGGCGTCGCTGAAAGGATTGCGGGGTTTGCAAATACAGGCTTCAATGGCATGGGTCATGGCATCCATGGCCGTAGCGGCGGTTACCAAGGGGGGCAAAGAAACAGTCATGCGCGGATCGAGAATCGCAGTTTTCGGAAACAGCAGGTAAGAGGCAAACAGCAGCTTCTTGTTTTGTGCGGCATCTCTGATCATGGCGGCGTAAGTTACCTCAGATCCGGTGCCGGAAGTGGTTGGTATTGCGATAAACGGCCGCATTGGTTTGCGCAACTTGACGCCGGCCAGCTCCGCCAGGCTGTCGACACCTTCAGTCACAACGATATTGACCGCCTTGCCCGTATCGATGACGGAACCGCCGCCGACGGAAACAATTGAATCACAATGATGCTCCCGGAACATTTCCGCCGCTTGATCGACAATCGGGGGGGATGAATCCGGCGGAACCCGGTCGAATAAAATATCGCTGAGAATCCCGGCTTTATTCAAAGCCGCCTTCACGAGCGTGACGAGGCCGGCGGCCGCAACGCCTTGATCGGTGATGATCAGAGGTCGTTTGGCGCCTAGTTGTTTCAATTCGTACCCCAGAGAATCCAGGGCATTTTCACCGGATATGATTTTGACAGGGTTAAAGAATCGGAATGAAGGTATCGTCATTTTCTGCTCCAGCAAACGACAATAAATATGGTAGGAAAGGTCGAACTCAAAAAATCCCCCCCGACCCCCCTTTAGAAAAGGGGGGAGAAAGAAAAGCCCCAGCCTTCCTTAGAAACAGGTGGAAGGGAGAAATCAGCTTGGCCTCCTCTAGAAAAGTTCAGGTTTAAAAATATTGGCAACCATAGTTTAGCAAGTAGGGAAAAAGAGATTCCCGCTGCTAGCCTGTAAAAAAATGCCGAGCTGTTTACTGCTCATAATCTAAAACTCCGGATAGCACCGTTTCCCCCCTTTTTAAAGGGGGGTCAGGGGGGATTTTCCAGATGCTTATATATCGTATCGACAACCTCCTCAATATTTTTGAGAGCATCATTATTAGAAAAGCGCAGTACCCTGAAGCCGAGATCGTTCAAAAACTTGTCCCTTGCTTTATCCTTTGCGTGGTATTCGTTTGAATAATGCTGGCCGCCGTCTATTTCAACTATTAATTTTGCCGCAGGACAATAAAAATCTACAATATATTCACCAATGTTTTTTTGCCTGTAAAATTGATATTGCTTAAGCTGCTTCCTCCTTATCTTTGACCAAAGGCGCCTTTCTGCATCGGTCATGTTTTTTCTGAGCTCTCTGGCCAATTGCTTGAGGTTTTTATTGTAGGGTAGCGTCGAAATCCCCCCGGCCCCCCTTTAGAAAAGGGGGGAGCAAGAATCCCGCGGCAGGGTTAGAAAAGCGAGAAATGAAAATTCCCCGGCCGGATCCGAATAACGATTAACTAATAACTATTGCTTATCTCCTATCCACCGAATGCCGCTTCTGAAATTTCCATGGCCGCTCCATTACATTTGACGATGCCGTTCATTTTGCCGAGGGTTGTGGGAAGAATGGTGTGGATGAAAAATTCGGCGGTTTTGAGCTGGCCCTGGTAAAATTCGATATCCTTGTTTTTGGCCCCGGCCTCGATTTTTTGCTTTGCCAGAGCGGCCCGCCACAACAGCATCCAGGCCATGATGACATCGCCCATAACTTCCAGGAAAGGAAACGCGAAGGCAAAAGCCACTTTAAACTGGGATGACATGGCGGATTGGCCAAGGTGCATGGCAACCTCACCCAGACGGCCGACAACCCTTTCGACCTCGTCCGCAATTTCTTCCAATCCCTGGCTCTCCCGGGCCATGGCAATGGTTTTTTGAATTTCCCCCAGAAAACTCATGAAAACGCGGCCCTTATCCATTCCCAGTTTACGCCCTAAAAGATCCATGGCCTGGATCCCGTCCGTACCCTCATATATCGAGGTAATCTTGCAATCCCTGACGAGCTGTTCGACCGGATATTCTTTGATGTAGCCGTATCCGCCGTAAACCTGGACGGCCTGGACGCAGACATCAAAACCGCGCTGGGCGCAATAAGCCTTCACCAGCGGCGTGAGCAAATCGGCAAATCCCGTATAATAGGCTTTTTCTTCTTCACTGCCGGCCAGGTCTTCCTTTTCGAGGCATTGGCCCACATAATAGACAAAACTGCGCATGCCGTCCACGAAAGCTTTCATTCCCAGCAGCATCCGACGTATATCCGGATGGCTGATGATAGCGACCTGGGGAGCGTTGGGATCCTTGCCCGCCGCGAGGTCCCGACCCTGAATACGCTCCCGGGCATAATTCAAGGCATATAAATAAGCCGTCGAAGCGTAATTGAACGCCTGAAAACCGACTCCCAGCCGGGCCTCATTCATCATGTAGAACATGATATTCATTCCCCGGCAAACTTCACCGAGCAGCCAACCGCGGCATTGCCCCTTGCCGCCCAAGGTTATACTGCAGGTGGAACTGGCATGGATACCCATCTTTTCCTCGATGCCCGTGCAAACCACATCGTTGGGTTGTCCCAGGCTGCCGTCCTCGTTGACCCAGATTTTGGGAACGATGAAGATGGAAATACCCTTGGTGCCCGACGGATCCCCTTCAATCCGTGCCAGAACCGGATGAATGATATTTTCCGTCAAATCATGTTCACCGTTGGTAATAAAGATTTTGTTGCCGGTGATGGAATAGGTGCCGTCGGCATTTTTGACTGCGCTGGTCGTCAGAGCGCCAACATCGGAGCCTGCCTGGGGCTCGGTCAGCAGCATGGTGCCGCCCCATTTACCGGTATAAAGCTTTTCAAGAAAAAGATCTTTTTGCCGGTCAGTGCCAAAAATCTCAATCATCTTTCCGGTGCCGTGCCCCATGCCGGCATAGTTGGTTACCGCCCAGTTGCCGCCGAACAGATATTCGCCCACCGCCAGGGAAATATTGACGGGAAGACCCTGCCCTCCCCATGCGGGATCCTCCATCAGAGACGTCCATTCGCCTTCCAGAAGCAATTCAAATGCCCGATGAAAACACTCGGGGACCTTGACCTGACCATTTTCAAACTGCAGCCCGTCGCTGTCACCTTCAGCCGATGTCGGCAGCAGTTCCTTGACGGCAAAATTGCGGGCTTCAGTGATGATCATATCAAAAGTTTTTTTGTTGAAGTCTTTGTACTTATCGAGTTTCGTCAGCTCATCGACCTTTAACTGTTCGTAGAGCACAAAATCGATGTCCCGTCGATCGGCGATTACCTGAACCATGGGTATTCTCCCTCCCCTTAGATTACTATCCTTTTCTCTCTAAAAATAGATAGCTGATGATGTGAAAAATATCTTCTAAGTGAATATCATGAAAATTCCAAGCACTAAAATCCAAATATCAAACAAATCCCAATGACACAAATTCAAAATTCCAAACAAAAACTTATTTTAAAGTTGTACCCAACGGTATCGTCACCGGTGTATCTAATGCTGAGCGATGGGATCTTGCTTGGGTGTATGTTTAGGTCATTGACTATTGGAATTTGAGATTTTTTTGTGATTTGGTGCTTGAGATTTGAAATTTTATCGTCTGGTCCTCGAATACAACGGACCGCGAACAACTCAATCGAGTTTATTGTTTCGAATAGCGGGTTATAAACCCAGGTAAGTCTTCCGTAAGACCTCATCCTTCATCAACTCTTTGCCGGACCCCTCTGCAATGATTTTGCCGGAAGAAAGAACGTAGTTGCGGTCGGCCATGGCAAACACCGCGCTGACTTCCTGTTCGACAAGCAGCACGGTGATTCCCATCTTGCGAATCTCTTTGATCTTTTTAAAAACCTCATTCTTCATGATCGGCGCCAGGCCGGTAGACGGCTCATCGATACACAGCAGTTTGGGGCTGGACATTAACGCCCTGCCGACGGCTAACATCTGCTGCTCGCCGCCCGACAAGGTGCCGGAAATTTGATTGGCCCTTTCTTTTAAGACGGGAAATAATTTATACACGTTGTCGAGGTTCTGCTGGGTTTCGTTTTTGTCTTTCTGCAAATAAGCGCCGGCATACAAATTTTCCTTGACCGACATTTCTCGAAACGGTCTCCTGCGCTCCGGACAATGAATCAGACCTTTCTGGGTAATCTTATGGGCCGGCGTGCGCTCTATGCGCTCCCCTTCAAACATCACAGTGCCTTCCAATGTGATGTCGCCCCCACGGGTGCCGCGTTTAATGCCTTTCTCCCAGATCACCAGACCGGTGACGGCCCGCAGCAAGGTAGATTTTCCGGCCCCGTTGGGGCCCACCAGGGCGACGAGCTCCCCCGCTTTAACATGCATGCTGATATCATTGATAATCATGGCCTTATCATAACAGACCGTCAGGTTGGATATTTGCAGCAGCACGATTATATGCCTCCTTCACCCAGATAGCACTCGATGACCTCCCTGTTCGTCACAACCTCAGCCGGCGGACAGTCCGCCACCAGAGTCCCATAGTTCAGGACAATGACGCGATCAACAATTTTCATCAGTTGCTGTAGCTTGTGTTCGATGATTATCATGGCGGGCCCTTCGCTGTGCAGTCTGCCGAAACGGCCGCCCTTGTGGAGGCGTTTGATCGACTTGGCCATCAAATCCGTTTCAGCCGGACTGAGTCCTCCGAAAGGTTCGTCCAGCAGCAGCAGTTCCGGTTCGGTGGCGATGGCGCGGGCCACCTCGAGCCGCTTGAGATCTCCCTGGGAGAGGGTCGACGCTTTTTCCAGGGCCATATCCGATATGCCGGCAAACTCAAGCGCATCCATGGCTTTGGCTTCGATGCGCTTGACCCATTCACCGCGTTTCATGGACCTGGGGCACAAACATGGCACCATGACGTTGGCAATGATCGGCAAGCGCCTGAAGGGCCGCATATTCTGAAATGTGCCGGCCACGCCGAGGTTGACAATATCCCAAATCTTCATCCGGGATATCGTTTGGCCTTTAAACCTGACGTTGCCGGAATCCGGTTTTAAAATACCGGTGATCAACCGCAACAGCGTCGTTTTGCCGGCACCGTTGGGTCCGATCAAGCCGACGATTTCATTGCGGTTCATTTTAAACCTGACATCGCTGACAGCCCTCAATCCGCCAAAGCTCTTGGTAATCCCGTCGACTTCCAGAAAAGTCGCTGCCATCTCAGCTTTCCTCCGCCTCTTCTCTCAACTCGCGCCTTGAGACCTTGCCGACGTCCGTTTTCGGCAGTTCTCCGCGAAACTCGACAATACCGGGAACCTTGTAATGAGCCAGATTCTGGCGGCAAAACGCGATGATTTCTTCTTCGGATATTTTGCCCCGGGCTTCGCTTTGCAATACGACATAGGCCTTAATGATGTTGCCTACTTTGGGATCCGGCACGCCCACCACGCCGGCCGCCTTGACCTGCGGGTGACTGTACAACACTTCCTCCACATGCCGGGCAAAAACCGAATACCCTTTGTGTTTGATTAAATCCCGCTTGCGATCAAAAAAGTAAAAATACCCCTCCTCATCCATGCGGACAAGATCTCCGGTCCGCAGCCATTTTTGGCCGTCAATCTCGAGAAATGTCTCGGAATCCGCTTCCGGGCGTTTCCAGTAGCCCTGCATGATGTTCGCACCGGACAATATTAGCTCACCTTCTTCTCCCACCGGGACAAACTCGCTTTCATCGACCCCGATGATGGCGGCCCCCATGTCTGGAATCGGGACGCCGAAGGAACCGGACTTGGGACGCTGATAAGGGCTGGAGTGGCTAACGCCGGTCGTTTCCGTCATGCCGAATCCCTCCAGTATAATAGTTCCCGTGCGGCGCTCCCAGCCCTCAATGGTGGATTCATGCAGGGTATCCGCCCCGCAAACGATGGCCTTCAGGCGTTTCCAGTTTACCCGGTCGGTTTTATCGTGCTCTTTCAAATATTCGTAAAGCGTAGGAACCCCGTAAAAGGCGGATGCCTGATAACGCTCGACGGCTGTCAGAATGTCAGCCAGATCCGGCGTGGTGAACAGCACAATCGTATGGCCTTGGGTCAAACCGCCCAGCATCAAAACCACTTGCCCGTAGATATGAAAAAATGGCAAAAACGCGATGACCGTCTCATTGCCTTCTTCCATAAACGGCCAGAAGGACCGCAACTGCTGCTGCAAAGATACCATATTGTAGTGGGTCAGCATGGCCGCTTTCGGCAGCCCGGTGGTTCCGCCGGTGTACGGCAGAGCGGCCAGATCCGTCTTTGGATCTATTTTGATGTCCGGCGGCTGCGGCGGATACTTTCTCAAAAGATTATTGAAACCATGCAGCCCGGCCTGCTTCACCATTTCCGCTGTGGGTGCGCTGTGTCCCTGATACGCTTTGCTCATGGCGGCCTTGCCGAATAGCTTTTTCAGCTTGGGGAGAAATTCGCCGATATTCGACAGAATGACCGTGTCCAATTCTACGCCGGATCTTTCGACATTGTCGTACAGTATGTCTTCGCAAACAACCGTTTTGGCTTCGCTGTCGACCAGCTGATGTTTGACTTCCTTGCTTGTATAAACCGGGCTGATAGGCGTTATCTTGGCTCCCGCCTTTAAAGCCCCGAAATATGCGATCACGTACTGGGGACTATTCAATAGATACAGGGCTACCGTGTCGCCCTTCTTAACTCCGAGATCGACCAGCGCAGCGGCAAATCGGTTGGTTAGCTCCTTGAGCTCCCGGTAGCTGATTTTCTTGCCGTAAAAAATCAACGCGGTTTTGCTGCTGTACTTGTCGGCCATCTGCTCGAAGAGCGCCGGAACAGAAATTGCGGGGACCTCCACTTCCGCCGGAACGCCGTCCGGATAGTACTTCAACCACGGTTTGCTCAGATAATATTCTTTAGGATCCATATGGGTCGAATCTCCTCACTGGTGAACATATCCCTATTTATTTCCCTTTATCCTTTCACCTTTGACCTTTATCCTTTAACCTATTCTGCTATCAGCTGTGAGTCATGAGCTATACCCTGTCAACTATGAACCATCAGCTATGTACAATGAACTGCTCTACTTCAATGCATCTCCGCAGCGCAAATCCGGCAGGTTTTGCGGGTGGCAACGTTGCGAACCTTGCACCGCGGGCAGACGTTTTCAATTTTGTCGCGCAGCCACGGCAGCAATCCCTCCGGCATGTACAAAAGGATCAGCAAAATAACGAAAGCGAACATAAGCGTACGAAACTGCGGCCAAATGCGGAAGAACTCCAACAATGGAAATAAAATAAACACCGCCCCGACCGGTCCCCAGATGGTAACTATCCCGCCGAAGACGGACCAGATCACCACCTGAAACGACATGGACACCTCCAGGGTTGACGGCCCCGCAATACGCATAAAATGGGCATAGAGCCCGCCGGCTATTCCGGCAAAAAACCCGCTGAGACAAAACGCCAGCAGTTTGTAGCGGGTCGTATTGATGCCGGCCGCCCGCACCGCAACTTCGTCTTCCCGGATGGAGTGAAAAATAATGCCGATATGAGAATCGGTTATTTTCCACATAACGGTCACCAGCACGAGCATGACCACGACGGTTATGTAGTAGGCGACCACCCGGGAGTGGACAAGGCGATCCAAACCGGAAATACCCAGTTCGCCGCCGGTTATCCCGGGGATCGCGAACACGATACCCAGCAAAATAATGGGAAATGCCAGGGTGGTTAATGAAAGGTAGGTGCCCCTTAATCTCAGGCAGGGTATGCCGATAATCAACCCCGCCAGTACGGCCCCCATGGCGCCCAGCGGGATACTGCCCCAGGGCGGCAGGTGCAGATGCTGGTTCAGCAATGCCGCACCGTAAGCGCCGACGCCGAAGAAAAGGGCATGACCGAAATTCATCTGACCGGTGAAGCCGGATAAGAGGTCCCAACTGGCCGCCAGAATGGCGAAGATGCTGGTCAAGATCAGGATTCGCAGAAAATACGGATCATCGGTTACGAGAGGCAGTACAAGCAACACTAAAATGAATAGGGCCACGAAGATTCTGCTCGGCAGAACCAGCACCTCGTTTTTTATAGTGGCAATCAAACTGCGGATGTAAAAACGAATCAGATCCATACTTATCTCTCTTCTTCAAATGCGATACCGAATAGGCCTTCCGGCCTGATCAACAACACCAAAATCATGATCGAAAGCGCCACCGAACCTTTCAAAAATGCCCCCATCGGCAAAATAAATACGACCAGTGCTTCAGCAAAGGCAAGGATATAAGCGGCAACAAAGCTGCCTTTGATGCTGCCCAGTCCGCCGAGCACCACCACTGCCAACATCATTATCAAAGGCTGCAGCCACATGAAAGGCTCCACGATGGTCAGGGGTACGATGACGGCACCCGTGAAACCGGCCAGCGCGATCGAAATGCCCACTGTCACCATTGCCACCCGGCTCTCATTCATGCCCATCAGGTTGGCAACTTCCCGGTCCTGGGCTGTAGCCCTGATGGCCAGACCCAGCCTGGTTTTCATCAATAACGCCCTCAGAAGGGCCAGTATCAGCAGGGCGGAGGCAACGGTAACCAGCTGCTGATAAAAGGCTTTGACGCCGAAAATCGTAAAATACCCGGGGACCAGGGGGGGAACGCTCAGGTAATCGCCGGAAAATATCAGCAGCATAACCTCCTGCAGCGCAATTGCCAGGGCAATGGTGGCAATCAGGACCGCCCCTTCGTGCTCGCGGATCGGATCAATGAATATTTTATAGGCAATCAGGCCTACCAGGGTTGCGACGACGACGCCACTCAACATGCCGATAACCGGATGCAAGCCTAATTTAACAGTCACGAAATAAATACAATAGGCGGCCACCATGTAAAATGCGGTATGAGCTATGTTGACGATCCGGGCAACACCAAATACAAGCGAAAATCCGATGGCCAGCAACGCATAGGTGCTGCCGTTGATCAGGGTGGTGATAAGGATGTCCAGTATCATATACCCTCGCTGGTTCGACAAAAAACAGGGTTTTGGGTTTGGGGTCGAAGCCCGAAGGGCGTAGCCCCAAACCCAAAACCAATTTCCTATTTTTTATATTTTTCCACAATCCACGGCGCAATCTTGTAAGGTACGATTCCCTTGTACGTGACTTCAGGGGCCCCTGGGGCGGCCTTCCATTTATTCGGCCAGACACCTACCTGCTCGCCGTCCTGCCATTGGGTGCCCAGACTGGTCAGATAGCCCGGACCCCACTTCAGATCATGCAGCGGCCGGCCCTGCTCGTCTTTGGTATATTCGACCGTCCCCGCCGGCGACTTAAACTTCCGCGTTTCCATAACCTTGATGAGTCGATCCGCATCAAGGGTCCCGGTCATTTCGATCACCGGCACAATATTGTAAATGATCATCGCATAAGTGTCCGCAGTATAAGTCGGTGTCTCGCCAAATTTTTTAACATATGTTTCAACAAAGGGTTTTGTCAGGTCATTGACCTCGACATTTCGGTTATAGGTATTGTCCGTCATGACATAGTTGCCGAAGCCCTGGGTGGCCTGCCAGAAACCGTCCTTTTGCGCTTCGACATTGATACCGACCTGGGCGGCCGGAATTTTGAGTTCGCCGGCCTGCCGGGCGAAGGGAATACCGACCGAAGATGAAAAGAAGTCTAAAATGACATGGGTATCGGCCCGCTGAATGGCCGAAAGCTCGGCGGTCACATCCGTGGCTACGGGGGACGGGCGCCAGACACCGGAAATTTCATAGCCCAGTTTAGGGACGAATCCCTGGGCGGCGGGAATCAAAGGGTCCGCCCACATGGCTTTTTCGGCCACCACGGCCACCCGCAGCTTGGGAATGTTCAAGGTGGCCTTCATGATGCCGGCCACCGTGGCCATTTGAATGAACGCCGTCTTAACCAGGTAGGTGGAATTAAAGGGAGTTCCCCGGAAAAAGTATTTGTAGGTATCATAATCTTTGGCGACCCTCAGGCACAGTTCGGGAGAGGCCGCGCCGCAATCGATAAATATTTTTTTGTAGTCCATGGCGATATCCTGCATCGCCAGAACCGCCTCACTCCTGAAACCGCCCACCACAAAATCAACCTTTTCCCTAGTCATCAACAGTTCCATGGCATTGGTCGCATCGGTGATGCTTAGGAATTCATTGGAGTCGGCTTTCACCACCTCGATTTTCATTTTTTTGTCGCCGACCTTGACGCCGCCTCTGGCATTGATCTCCTCGGCTGCCATGACGGCGCCGTTCCATTGGCCTTTGCCCTGTAAGAACTGCATGGGTCCGATGACACCGATTTTAATCGTTTTCGCTCCCAAGGCCGGAAAGCAGACGGCCATGATTAGAAAACACGATAGGATAATAATCCAAAATGATTTAAAGTATTTCATGACAGCCCTCCTTTTGGTTTAGGTTTGCAATAAAGTCACCATTTAGATAAGTGAATTCCTCAAGGGTTAATATTACATTATTGGCTGCAAAATGAAGCATTATCATTTGTTCCTCAGGGTGGATGGCGGGTGAGATAAAAATTATTTCGCAAAAGGGTTGATTCTATACCGTATCGTCATAGTCTAACCGTTCAAATAATGTCAAGTGGAAATTTTATTTTTTTTTATTGACAAATATATCTAATATTATAAGTCCTGTTTGTGTGCAACGAGATACACGCTTTTCATGTAATTGATTGCACGCCCAGGAGGATAAATTTTTGCCGATCTATAGTTCGAAAGACGGCAACCCAGTTCAATTAACTTGGGAGTAATGGAGTAGTGAAGTAAAAAGGTTTCAGGTGTCAGGAACTGAATGTCAAAAGAAAGAAAAAAGATCGCTATCCATGCGTGCCACCTTCTGAATTTTTAGATCCGTTCTGTAAACCAGGTTTGGGATTTCGAATTTTGTTCATTGTGATTTGTTTGGAATTTGTTGTTTGATATTTTCTAACTGCTGACACCTGAAACCATAATTTTCTGACAACCTGTTGCCTAGTACAGAAGGTCTATCGGCCTAGGAGGAGATACGATGGAAAATGTCATGGTGGTCGGCGCGGGTTTCATGGGTTCCGGTATCGCCCAGGTGTGTGCCCAAAAAGGATTCAAGGTTTATCTGATGGATGTGAATGAGAATGCACTTGACAAAGCGCTCAGCGCAATCGAGTGGTCCCTGGAGAAATTCTCAGCAAAAGGATTTTTAACAGAACCGCCGACCACGATATTGGAAAGAATTGCGCCTGTGAATGGTTTGCGCCGGGCTGCCGATGTCGATTGGGTCATCGAAGCGGCCTTTGAAGAGCTGGACCTGAAGAAAAAAATATTCAGGGAACTCGACAGCCTGGCGCCTGCAGAAACGATCCTGGCCAGCAACACCTCTTCCATTCCGGTTAGCCGCCTAGCCGAAGTAACCCATACCCCGGAAAGAGTTCTGGGACTTCACTTTTTCGGACCGGTGCCCTTCATGGGTTTAGTGGAGGTGGTCAAAGGAGGAAAAACATCTGAGAAAACCTTTAACCGCGGGGTTGAATTCGTCAAATCCCTCGGCAAAACACCGGTCAGGGTTCATAAAGATATTCCCGGATTTGTGATGAACCGGATATTTGGAGCTGCATTTCGCGAGTGTGTGGATCTGGTTGCCGAGGGAGTCACCAGCCCGGAGGACATTGACACCGGCATGCGGCTGGGATACGGCTGGAATATCGGACCATTTGAGATTGCCGACAATGCCGGCTTGGACACTTTCGTACGGGTCGGCAAGACCATGCAGGCACTGGGTGAAGATCACCTGGTGGCAAAGTCCGACCTCATGCTGAAGATGGTCGAGCAGGGCCGGCTGGGCAGAAAGGTGGGCTTTGGATTTTACAGATACGGAAAGGATGGGAAAAAGGTAAGAAGGTGAGAAGCAGGGAGGCGAAAGGAAGATAAAATGGCCTTTGAAAAGGAATTAAAAGAACTTGAACAAAGGCGGGCCAAGGCCCTGCAAATGGGCGGTGCTGCAAAGATTAAGAAGCAGCACGACAAAGGCCGGTTGACCGCCCGTGAAAGAATTGATCAGCTGTTGGATCCGGAATCATTTCTGGAGGTCGGCATGCTCAATCACTCGGACGTATCGGGCATGGAAGAAAAAACGCCGGCCGACAGCAAAGTCGGCGGCTATGGTAAAATCGATGGGCGCCGGGTGGTGGTCGTGTCCAATGATTTTACCGTCCTGGCGGCAACCTCCAGCCGCATCGCCGGGCGCAAAGAAGGGGAACTCAAAGCATTGGCGGCTCGTCGCGGTCACCCGGTGATTTACCTTGGAGAAGCCGGCGGCGCGCGTATGCCCGATATAATGGGGTCGGCCGGTTTGGCCTCCTACGGCGGCGGCGGTTTCGACAGCTATCTTCAAATAATGAGCCGCGTTCGTCAAACCCCGATGATTACGGCAATCCTGGGGGAATGCTACGGCATGCCGACCTGGATGGCCTGTTTATCGGATTTTGTGGTCCAGGTAAAAGGCAGCGCCATGGGGGTGTCCGGTCCGCGGGTGGTTGAACTGGCCCTGGGAGAAATTGTCAGCGACGAGGAGCTGGGCGGTTGGCAGGTGCACGCTGAAATCACCGGCAATGTCGACCGGGTGGCAGAAAATGAGCAGGAATGCTTTCAACTTCTCCGGCAATACTTGGCTTACATGCCGGACCATTGCGAAGAGCTTCCCCCGACAGCTCCCGTGCCGGAAGACTCCGGATCCGGCATGCACCAAATTCTAGACTTTCTGCCGGAAAAACGAAATCGCGGTTACGACATGCACCGGATTCTAAAATGCATAGTCGACAGCAGCAGCCTCTTCCCGATCAAACCTGCCTTTGGGAAGTCGGCGATCACTGCGCTGGCAAGAATTGAGGGTAAGGTGATCGGGATTGTGGCCAATCAACCCATGTTTAACGCCGGTGCCATGGATACCGACGGCATCGACAAAGTAATCAGTTTTCTGTGTCTCTGCGACTCGTTTAACATTCCGCTGGTTTTCTTTCACGATATCCCGGGATTCCTGGTGGGAAAAGCAGCCGAACGCAAGCGCGTGGCCGCCCGCGTCATGAACTACATGAATGCACTGGGCTTGCTGACCGTTCCCAAAATTTCGATTATCGTCAGAAAAACCTATGGTATGGCGTTCTGGAATATGTGCGGATCCGGATGCGCGGCCGATTTTCTGGTGGCCTGGCCCTCGGCGGAAATGAGTTTTGTGGACCCGGCGATTGCCGCCAATGTCGTCTATGGGGGCAAACCGTCTGCGGCCGACAAACAATCCGATGAATGGCAGCGGCTGATCCAGCAGCTCGTCGATGATGCATCCCCATACGGTGCCGCGGGCAAACATTACATCCACGATGTGATTGATCCCAGAGAGACGCGGCGCTATATTGTTCAAGCTCTGGAAGTGAGCTACAACCAGAGGTGCAAAGGAATTAGTGAACATAGACTGGCCAACTGGCCAACCAAATTCTAAATTGGCTTCAAAAGCATAATCTCTTGCCCGCTGACTGCGTTATGCCGCGATCTCAAATGCTCACGTACACTTGTACGCTCCGCTTTAAGATCGCGGCATGCCTTGTGATCAAGCAGGATCTAACGCTTTTGAAGCCAATTTAAATATTCTGAAAAAACACGGTTGGGTTAATCCTCGCGGCGAAGAAAGGACCGTTGTTCCAATATCGTTATTGGCATCGCTAATTTTAGGCAACAACACACAACTTGCAACACACAACATACACCGACGTTAAGGAGGCATTATGGGCAAGAGAATATTGAAAACCAAACTTTGTGACATGCTGGGGATTGAATATCCGATATTAAGCGCCGGAATGGGGCCGACACTGATCGGCGAGAATACCGGAGCACCGGTTGAACTGGTAGTCGCCGTATCGGAAGCCGGGGGTCTGGGAGTGCTTGGCGGCAGCGGGTACACCGTGGATGAACTCCAGCAGGCCATTCGAGAAATTAAAAAACAAACCGGCAAACCTTATGGCGTCGATCTGCTCTTGCCGAAATACCTTGATTTCAAAGGCGGCCTCGGGCAAACGGGTGCTGCCGAGCTGTCATTGAACGAAGTGCTCAAAACCATCCCGGCTGCCCACCAGGAATGGATCAAAAAGATTAAACAGGAAATGGGACTGCCGGACGTTGAGATCAAGGTACGCCGGAACACCACCACCATGTTCCCCAAGGAATCCATCCGGGTGTGCATCGAAGAAAAAGTGCCGCTTTTTTGTGCCGGCCTGGGAAATCCGGGTTTTATGGTGCCGGAGGCCCATGCCGTGGGGATGAAAGTGCTGGGAATTACCGGCAATGCCAAAAATGCCAAACGCATGGCGGATTCGGGCATCGATTTTCTGGTTGCCCAGGGGCACGAAGGCGGCGGGCATACCGGAAGAATAGGCACCATGGTGCTGCTGCCGGCGGCAATCGATGCCGCTTACCCGGTTCCGGTCCTGGCAGCCGGCGGCATCGGCGACGGACGCGGCTTGGCGGCCGCACTGGCTATGGGCTGCGTGGGGGTGTGGGTCGGAACCCGTTTTCTGGCGACCAACGAAGGCGGAGCGCTGGCTGTGAACAAACAAAAAATTGTCCAAGCAACCGATGAAGGCACCCGCGTCAGCACGGCCTATACCGGCAAGACACTGCGCGCCAGCTATAACAAATTTCACGATCTATGGGATAATTCGGGACTCGACCCCCTGCCCTTCCCGACCCAGGTATTAATTTCTTCCGCCCTTCTGGCCAGCTTTATTGATGCAGATAAAACCGATTTTGTCGGCGGCCTGGCCGGTCAAGTTTCCGGAATCATCAAAGAAATCAAGCCAGCCGCCCAGGTTGTTGAAGAGATGGTTGAAGAAGCAGTGGATATTTTAACGCGAAAATTGCCGGAAAGCGTGGTGGCGAAGTAGCTTAAAGAGAAGGTTTCAGGTTTCAGCCCAGCCGCCGGCCGTTGTTTTGGCCGGCGGCTGGGCTGAAACCTGAAACCTAAACAGTTTACTTATCCGTCAACGCCGCCACTCCCGGCAGGGTTTTGCCCTCGATGAATTCCAGCGAGGCGCCGCCGCCGGTGGATACGTGGGATACTTTATCGGCCACCCCGGCTTTATCCACAGCCGAAGCTGAATCCCCGCCTCCGATAACCGTAGTCGCCCCGGCCGCGGTGGCCTCCGCCAACAGATTGGCGATGGCGTAAGTTCCTTTGGCAGTCTCGGGAATTTCAAATACACCCATGGGACCGTTCCAGATTACAGTTTGGGCGCCGGACAGTACCGAACGAAATTTTTCAATGGATTTGCTTCCGATGTCAAGACTTTCCCAGCCTGCGGGTATGGCATCGGCACTGACCTCCTTCAAGGTGCCGATCTTGCGCGCCTTGAAATCAAAAAAGTCGGTGACCATGCAATCAACGGGAAAAACCAGTTTGCCGCCGGCCTGCGCCAGAATTTCTGCGGCAATATCGATCTTATCCTCTTCCAGCAGGGAGTTGCCGATTTCCAATCCCTGGGCTTTAAAAAACGTAAAGGTCATGCCGCCGCCGATAATCACTTTGTCGACTTTGGGCAGCAAATTGGTAATGACATCAATTTTACCGGATATTTTGGCACCGCCCAGAATGGCTATAAACGGCCTGTCAGGATTTTCGATGACGCTGCCCAGATATTCAAGCTCCTTCATCATAAGGAAGCCGGCAGCACACTGGTCAAAGTAGTGGGTCACACCCTCGGTGGAGGCATGGGCTCGATGGGCAGTCCCGAAGGCATCATTGACATACAGATTGCCGAACGCGGCAAGTTTTTTGGCAAAAGCGGCGTCATTAGCCGTTTCTTCTTTGTAGAATCGAAGGTTTTCGAGCAACAGCACATCGCCGTCTGCAAGCCGATTGACCGCAGCTTCAGCCGCTTTGCCGATGCAGTCATCAGCAAAGGCGACATCCTGGCCCAACATTTTCTTTAAGACAGCCACGCAGGGCACCAAAGACATCTCCGGCACCCGTTTCCCGTCAGGCCGGCCGAGATGAGACATCAGGATCAAACGGCCGCCCTTTTCAATGATGTAATTGATGGTCGGTAATGCCGCCCGGATACGCGTGTCATTGGCGACTTTGCCTTTTTCCAGCGGCACGTTGAAATCAACCCTCATCAGAACCCGTTTACCTCGCACAGATAGATCTTCGACGGTAAGTTTCTTCATGGCCTCCCCCTGATAATTGAATAATTTCGATTAAATGTTGTAAAACTCCATTGCGTTGCGCCCCAGAATTCCGGCCAAAGCTTCCTCAGCCAGATTGAGCTGAACAAGACGCTTGATCTCGCGGTCCCAGGCATAGGGCAAGTTGGGAAAATCGGTGCCGAAGATGATCCGATCGGTTCGCATTTCAGCAAGCTTCGGAAAGTAGTCCATGGGTAAATATTCTGCCAGGGTCATGGTGGTATCGAGCCAGAGATTGTCGTATTTTTCCAGCATTGCCTGGTAAGCATCAAACTCGTCTGCGCCCAGATGCGGGACACAGACTTTCAGGCGGGGATAGTCCTTGAGAACCCGCTCCAATTTTTCGGCGCTGCATAATGTATAAGGATCGCACGGGTAAGCCGGACTTTTGGGCTCACGGCCGACATGCATGATCAGTGGTTTGCAATTGACGGTGCAGGTTTCATATATTTCATGCAGCGGGGCGCTGTCCATATCAAAACACTGGACATGGCTGTGGAGCTTTACCCCCTTGAGGCCGTCCTCAAAGGCCTGTTCCAGAATCGCTCCGGCACCTTCTTCACCGGGATAGACGGTCGCCATGGCCGTAACCTGCGGATGAAATCGACAGATATTGGCCATATAGGCATTCAGCTCGCGGGCAATGCCCGGTTTATGCGCATAATGAAGGGCAACCAGGTGATCGATGCCGTGGGAGAGCAGAAACTTTATGATCTCCTCGGATGACAGCTGGTATCTTATCGGCCAGCCGAAATTTTCGAACCATTGCCGGATGGGTGCAAACAGGTAGTCCGGAAAAAGATGAACATGGGCGTCGACCACGAAAGCGGCTGAATCAGGTATGTAGTCGCCTTCAGGGTCGTTCAGCAAAGGAAGCGGGGCTTTTAATAAGCCGTGTGCTTTAGGATGGGTAGCCGAATCTTCCATATGACCAAACCGTTTGAGGTTCGCATCCAACTATTTCATTTAATTTCGGAGTATTGGAGGAATGGAGGAACGGTTGAAGGTTTGATATCTTCTTTTTCAGTACTCCAACACTCCATTACTCCCGCACTTATAGATCGAGACTTTCGAAAGCTTCTCGCAATTTTAAATCACCTTAATTATGTTCATCGTCCCGTAAAATATGACATTGATATCGGATTTTCAATAAGATTGACAAAATTATAGCAGAATTGGTAAGTCCAGACTAATCGAAAAAACAGATTCACTGGATCGCGATAATATCGTCAAAATCGTCAATAATTGCCGACGAATCCTTAGACTATCAACCTGGTGATCCGTCAACTATATCAATGAAAACCGTTCACAAAATCTTTTTTGAAGATTCAAAAAACATGCGTGCGATCCCGGCTTCAAGTGTGCATCTGGTGGTCACCTCACCGCCCTACCCGATGATTGAAATGTGGGATGACCTGTTTAGGCGCCGGAACGTAAAGATAGGCCAAGCACTGAAAAGCAAAAATGCTCCCGAGGCATTTGAATTGATGCACCAACAGCTGGATCCTGTGTGGCATGAAATTTACCGCATCCTGGTAGACGGCGGAATTGGCTGTATCAATATCGGGGATGCCGTCCGGACCATCAACGATAATTTTATGTTGTATGCCAATCATGCAAGAATTCTGAAGGCTCTTTTGAAAACCGGCTTCACCACCCTGCCGCTGATATTGTGGCGCAAGCCCACCAATGCGCCCAATAAATTTATGGGTTCGGGAATGCTGCCGGCGGGCGCTTATGTGACCCTCGAACATGAATACATTCTCATTGTTCGCAAAGGCGCCAAAAGAGAGTTTAAAAGCGACGCGGAGAAACAAAACCGGCGGGAAAGCGCCCTTTTCTGGGAAGAAAGAAACAACTGGTTCTCGGACGTGTGGCTGGGGTTGATCGGCACCCAGCAAAAGATGAAAAAGGATGCCGCCCGCCTGAGAAGCGCGGCGTTCCCTTTTGAGCTGGCCTATCGCCTGGTGAACATGTATTCCGCCAAAGGCGACACGGTGGTTGATCCGTTTCTGGGAACCGGCACGACCATGCACTCGGCTGTGGCTTCGGGCAGAAACAGTATCGGCTATGAAATAGAAGCCGGTTTTCAAGATGTTATTGCGGCGGATAAGGATAGGATGCTCGCAGTTTCCCATGACCGAATACGGCAACGAATCCTGTCCCATCTTGGCTACCTGGAAGCGCGTTCGGATGAAAAGGGCAAATTCAAGTACTTAAACAGGCGTTATAAGTTTCCGGTAATGACCCGCCAGGAAGTTGAGCTTTTTTTTAATCCGCTGGAAAGTATCAACCGATTGAACGACAGCACGCTGGAAGCAACGTACGCCGAGCTTCCCGAGCGGGAATTCGAAGGTGATTGGCAGCAACTATTGCCGGCCGACCCGAAGAAATCAAAATCCCGCCAGATAGAGCTGTTTTAGATGATTAAAATCCGATTACATCTTTTGCTCATGTAACATTTAGCTGGTTTGGATCATTAGAATTTTGAATTTGAATATTGTTTGTTATTTGTTTTTTGGTGCTTGGAATTTTCTACCTTAAAAGGGATGAACTCTACCTTGTCTAAAACAGTGTGAAGGCTACTTTCTATTAATCTACCCTTGGATCGCCTCAATCCTCTCCAACACCGGCGGGTGCGAATAGTTTAAAAATACGTACAGCGGGTGCGGCAAAAGATTGGAAAGATTATTTACGGAAAGTTTTTTCAGCGCCGCCACCATGGAATTTGGATCATGGGTGGTTTCAACTGAAAATCGATCTGCTTCAGTTTCATTTCTGCGTGAAAGCATCTGCATAAAGATACCGAAGATAAAACCGAGCGGTGAATAAAGCATCCCGAAAAATATCAGCCCCGCGTACACGGATTTGTGCGGCATATAAAAGGCATCAAAGAGTGGCTGATAAGAGAGAAAAATCGACAGCAGGTAGAGCATCATCCCCATTTGCAAAATACCCAGGGCCATGCTTTGGTAAATATGCTTTTTTTTGTAGTGCCCCATTTCGTGCGCCAATACAGCGAGCAATTCTCCGACCGTGTGTTGTTTAATGAGAGTATCAAACAATACAATGCGTCTGTGCCTGCCGAAGCCGGTAAAAAAGGCATTGGATTTGCGGGAACGCCGCGAACCGTCCATGACATATACGTTTTCGATCGGAAAATTTATGGAGCCTGCGTAGGACAAAATGGCAGATTTGAGCTCTCCTTCCTCCAGGGGGGTGAATTTATTGAAAAGCGGCATGATCCAGGTAGGTGCAATAAATTGAACGCCAAGCATGTACGAAGTGACTGCGATCCAGCAATACCACCAGGCATTTGAGCCGGCATATTCAAAAAAGGCCAGGACACCTGCTAATAGCGGCGTGCCCAGCAGGATTGCCAGAGATACCCCCTTTAGCATATCCTTCAGGAAAGTAGACCAGGTAGTTTGATTGAACCCGAACCGCTCTTCAATCACAAATGTTGTATAAACACTGAACGGCAGCGACAGCAGCGCTTTGATTGATATGAGGATGCCCATATAGATTAAACCGGCAATGACGGGTCCGTAGTTAAAGGATCGCACCCATTCATCCAGCAGCGGGAAGCCTCTGCCGAACCAGAAGACCAGAATCACGATGATGTTGAAAGTACCGGTCACCCAGCCGAAGCGGGTATTGACTTTTAAATATTGCTGGGATTTACGGTACCGATCGGGGTCATACACACCCTGAAAGGCATCGGGCAAGCTGTTGCGCAGCATTTTCAGATTGAGGTAATCGGCAACACCGTTCAGGATAAAATCGAAGATGATCGCTGACAGGATAATGAGGGCGATGGTATTCATAGAAATCTAACGATTTGTCTATTGTCTGTTGTCAGTTGTATGTTGGTGGGAATTGATTGGCCATGAATTGTCCTTCCAACCTAAGTTATCATTAGGCAACTTTTAATTGCATCGGCATGCGTATAAAACATTAAAAATGGTATTAATCAATCACTTTTGACAACAGACAATCAACAACCGACAACTGACGCGGGGTTATTGCCCAAAGCCATCAATCTTAAAGTATCAGCAGCTTAATTTGATGAACGCATCTAATCACGCTTTTTAACCCCGCCAGCCTCCATCAATTGAACCAGTTTCTCATGAGGCTGCGCGCCCACCAAAGACAAACCGTTCATCATAAATGTAGGAACGGCAGTGACGCCCATTTGATGGGACCGATTCCAATCCTGGTCAACCGCCGCTTTGAAGGTGCGATTCTCAAGCGCATCCTGAACGAGATCGGCAGGCAGACCGACGGAGGTTCCCAGCTCCATCAACGTCGACTCCAGGCCGATGTTCAATCCATCTGCGAAATAGGCTTTAAATGCGGCCAGGTGGAATTGCCCGCCATGTCCCAGCTTTTCAGCCAGTTTCCCCAATTCCTGCGCCAGACGGCTGTTATAGGTTTTTTCACGCCTTCCAAAAGGCAACCCCAGCTCGGCGGCCACCCGGGTTAAATGATCGCGCACCTGCTCGATATTGAATGGGCGGCCCGCAAACAGCTCTTCCAGTGTCACGCCTTCCCGCGGGGTTTCCGGATGCAAGGGGAAAGCTGTCCAACGGATTTCGATGTCAAATTCCTGCTGCAATTTTTCAACACGCCCGGTGATGAAATAACACCAGGGTCAGATGTAATCGGAAAATATTTCCATGATAGTTGGTTTAGACATGGTTGCCTCCCAATGAACAAAAAAGGGGTGGTTCATGGGGAATGAACCACCCCGCATAGAGGAAAGTGTTAAGGGTTAGTTTGATAAGTTAACCGTTTAACGACTTGGCAGCTAAGCTGCCTATCCAAACTATAATACCACTAAGTGACATGTCAATTATAAATTTAAAAAATAAAATTCCTTATAGCCCTTGGTTCGGTCCTTCAATTCCATTCAGATTCCTATCCGGCGCCAATGAAATGCCCTGATGTTCGGCCTGCCTATTGGGTCGCCCTCAAATCGAGCGCTCGAACTTGACCCCGAACCCTATACGATTAGACCAGGTGACCCTGCCCTGGAGCCTTTTAATTTTACCTTTTTTTTTCACAGGAATATATACTGTGACCTGTTGTCCTACCGCAACCAGGTCGCGTGTTTTGATAAAAACTCCGCCGCTGCTCACATTGTCCGTAATTCCCTCGTACGTCCGGCTGTCGAATTCATATTTTAACGGAAGGGTACACTCGATTCGGGGATGCTCCCTTGAGCCATAATACTGGTCCTGATCTTTGGCTGGGACGCTTTCTTCCAATAGCTCCACGCCATAGCCGTAATAAAATGCCGACCGTTTTAAGGGCCGGCACCACTTAATAATACCGCGATAGCTTTCGTATCTATCCGGTTCGGAAGCAAAAGGTGAGTTGGTGATGCCGATTCGAACTTCGGTTTCCGGTTCCAGATGGAAATCGGCTTCTATGTACAAACCGAAATCGCTGTAATTGTACATCCGTCCACCACGTAAAACACCAATCTGGTCATTTTCCAGCGTTACCGGAGACTTGTGATCAAAGCGCGTTTTATCTCTATTCTCGGAATTTGAAATCATTTAATTCCCCCTGGTCTGCACACCGCGATCGCCCTCCCGGCTTTCGAGTCGGATTTTAACAATTCTTTGCAGTGAAATTATGCCTAGGCTTTGATTTCATACTTCTTGAGAAGATCCTCGATGGCTTCCTCAATTAGATCATTTTGCCGCTTTTCCAGTTGCGCTGCCAGGATCTTGATTTGTCTGATTAAATCCGCGTCTATCGTGGTGTTATACATTTTTCTATTGTTCATGGCACCATCTATTGAAATAGGTTTGATAAATCGATTCAAAGGGGTGGATTTCTTAACGGCATACCTGACATCTGTTGAGGCCAGGTATGCTCATTTCATTTGGCGCACCTGTAGGCGGACGCGGCCGAACCGATTGGATAGTTGTACAACCATACAATGTGGGTAGCCTCCATATTATTGGCACGCTGCAGCACTTTTAATTCTCCATCAAAATATTCCGCCAAATGATAATCAGTGACAAACTTGCCCGGATCAGAGGTTTCCGAAATTGTGTCTAAATATTGACATTCCCCAACCATTCCTGTTTCGGCAACGACCAGATTCGGAAATCTGTTTTTGGCACAGGCAAAAAAAATTATGATTATGACAGGAATCATCCATATGGCCGGATTTTTTTTCAGCATCGAAATATGGCCTCATTTTCATAACGGAACCAGTGGTTCGTGTGTTAATTTAACTTTTTCTATTTATTTTAATAAAAATAATCGATTATGTCAAAAATTCGGCCGATAATTTATCAATCTTAAATTCAAATTCAATCGAATTTTATATGAATGGCACGGAGCAGAAAATAAAATCAGACCATCATCCGCTTTTGATTCGCTATATTCAATATTCCATTCTTCTCTCCGATCCGTAGGCTCTACGAGCCGGAGGCCAGCATTCGATTATTCCATGGGTTAACTTACGGCTACAACCACCCCTCTCTCCGAGCTGTAGGCTCTGCGAGCCGGAAGCTGGGGTGAAGTCAGAGCCGGACCCTCCCTCCGGGCTGTTGGCCTACGGGCAGGAAGCTGGGCCAGGATTATTTGTTCAACTCAGGGAAGAAGTTCATTAAAAATAGGGGAAAATGGTATGATGGCAGAGCGGGGTTAACAGCAAAAACACCGAAAGCCGTTAAAATTGCTCAACAAAATCGCCGATAGCCTGATAGACTTTTTCAGCGCCTTCTCCCAGGAGAATTCCATGGCGATCAAAATTGAACAGAATATATTTTTTTTCCTGGCTGCCGATTCTTTCGAATATTTTTCTGGATCCTTTCGGATCAACCACCGGATCCCGGCGCGATTGGACAATTAAGGCCGGCATAAGCAAATCGGGTAATTTGGGTTCGAGATCATCCATCAGGCGTTCGATTTCCTTGACACCGGAGATAGGATTACGCAGATAATTAATATGCGGATTTTCCGGTTTGTTTTCGATAAATTCTTTTTTGGGTCCGACTTTATATGTTCGGTCCATGATCCGATTCCACATATCAACGGCCGGCGCAAATTTTGAAGAAAAATCCTTGAGCGTCAGGGGGGCGGCCACAGCAAACACTCCGGCCACTGCGCCGACCCTCGCGGCCAGATCCAATGCCAGTCCGGCACCGGTTGAAAAGCCGCCCACCACAACTTTTCGGCAAAGGCTGCTGATGACGGCATATCCGCGGTCAATGGAGGCCATCCAATCCTCATAGGTCCGGATAGCGAGATCATCAGGCGATGTTCCATGGCCTCTTAAGCGGGGAACATACACCCAAAAGCCCATTTTCCCCAGATAGAGGGCCAGTTTCTTCACTTCAAGCGGCGCCGCCATATAGCCATGTGAGAGCAGGACGCCGACATGTTTGGATCTTCCTTTGACCATAAACGGCATACCGACATCCATCGGTTTGGATTCCCCTTGGATGAAAAATTGGTGATAGTCGCTTTCGAATTGTTTTACAGCCTCTTCCATGAGGTATTTGGCAACCTTGCGCCTGATCCGGAAGCCCGGCTGAATAGCAAGGCGGCGAACGGTTCGCTGAAACTGGGAGAGCGGTTCGGCCGTATTGGCAATCACATCGATGGGATTGTCAATGCGGGCACGATGAAACTCGTAGGGGGATGTAAACTTGGCATTGTCCTTTAAATATCCGTTATCCGTTTTTTTCAGGTTGCCCTTTTCCAATGCCAGCGAGATGAAATCATGCACCTTGCCGTTGCAGTCATCGGTCAGCAAATGAATCTGATCCTCTCTAAGGCCGGGATGCAGATGCATGGCCGGCAGCTGCTGAATAAGGCAGGCGGCCAAAAATACCCGGCGACGAAAATCCATCTCATCTATTTTCTTAGCAGGCATCAGTTTGAGCATCGATGCAAAAAGGTGCTCCAGGTTGACAGCCGTCATTCCGTAAATATCGGCCATATAGCGCTGCATCAGTCTAAGCGCTTCTTTATGCATCGTTTTTTTAGATGCAATCGGGTCATCGAAATTTATTCTGTTTTTAGACTCGATATCCCTTCTGATGGCCGGTTTTTGCAGATAATCATCAATGAAAATGGGGTCACCAAAATGAATATCTATATCCACGCCTGAAATCAGCATCGAACCTTCGGTCATGAGTTCTTCGACTAATCGTTCAGGCAAATCGTCCACCAGGCGCTTGGCCAGCTTGCTTAAAATGTTCTCGCGGGCCCGAATGGGATAATACGTTAAATTGACCGGCATGATAAAGGTGCTGCGATTAAGCACCGGATCCAGGGATTCGATTTGAAAAAGATCCATCAGGTACTGAGCTTCATCCGGTTCGGCAGTCGCAAGATGCCCCAGGCGCTGCCGATAGAACTCCGTGCGCATGGCCAGCCTACCGGCACCGGTGTGGGGCGGATGTTTGCCGCCGGCCCAGGAAATCATAAACTGGCCCTTTTCTATAATTTTTTTGTTTTTAACCATTCTGCCTTCGGGAAAAATAATCCAGTTCGCTTCTCCGGTGAGCAGGGTTTTGACGATGAGCAGGTCCCGGTCCGGACTTTTTGTAGAAACAGCACCGACCTTCTCGAGATAGGCACCGAATGCCCCTTTAAACAGTTCGTAATCCGCCAATGACCAGACCGGAATTTTAGTTAGTGAAAAAATCTGGGCGGGCATCAGGAATGTTTCAAGCCGGGTAAAGTGATTGATAACGAAAATGATCGAACCTTCTGGAATGTTTTCTTGGTTGTGAATGACGATGTTGGCCTTTGAAAGGTTGGAAAGGGTTTTGACGGCAAAACCTGTGGATCGATAGGCAAACCGGTTCATTGGCAATAGGCCTTTATTCTATTAATCCATCATTATTTTATTAAAGTAATTAATTCATCCCGACAATATTGCGAATTCTCATCAGGTTCAAATGAACGACTATGTTTCTCCAAAACCGGCATCACAGTCTTTCAGGGCGGATTAAGTAAATAATAAGCGAAAATCATGAAGGAATCAACAAACTAAATGCTGAACTGTATTTTATTCCATGGGTTTTCCGGCGGCACACACCCCCCCCTTGGTGTTGACATAAAATTTATTTACCATTAGATTAAGAAAATCGTTAAAACTTATTTGTGAGTTCATTTCAGACGCGGAGGTCCGGCGTGTATTCTAAAATTGTTATTATTCGCTTTCCCAAAACGGAAGTACACAAGCCGATTGTGTATCATTTAACCAAGGACTATAATCTAATGTTCAACATCCTGAATGCCACCATCCTGCCCCGCAAAGAAGGGGTGGTGGTGCTGGAGATATCGGGTACCAAAAAGAATTTTAAAGAAGGCATAGAATTTCTCAAAGCACAGGGTGTACAGGTCCAAAACGCCTCTCAAGAAGTTAAACGCAACAATCGCAAATGCACGGATTGCGGGGCCTGTACGGCAGTGTGCCCGACGGGTGCCCTTGCAGTGAAGCGGCCGGAAATGAAAGTGATTTTTGACCAAAAAAAATGCAGCGTATGTGAATTGTGCGTACCGGCCTGTCCGCCGCGGGCCATGGAGGTAAGGCCGGCACACCAGGCTTTTTTTGAATGAAGCAGACAACAGCAGTCGCGATAAGCGGGGGCGTTGATTCGTTAATGTCCGCTTATTTCATAAAGGAACAGGGACAGCATGTCATCGGAATTCACTTTATAACGGGATTTGAAACCCCCTCCGTATCTGTCCAACATCCGGCGGTCAAAAACATCCATAATATCCTGGAAATCGGAGAACAACTGGGTATACCGGTCGAGATAGTTGACGTGCGTGCGGAATTCAAGGAGAAGATCGTCGACTATTTTACCCGGACCTATCAGGCCGGCCGAACTCCCAATCCGTGTATGCAATGCAACCCCAGCATCAAATTCGGCACCATTTTAGACTATGCATTTAAACTCGGGGCCCGCAAGCTGGCCACGGGACACTATGCCAGGTTAAAAGAAGATCCCCAGGGCCGGTTCCACCTGTTGAAAGGTCTCGACCCGGCAAAGGACCAGTCCTATTTTCTCGCGCGCCTGACCCGGCAGCAGCTTGCCAAGGCCTGTTTCCCACTAGGGAAATTAAAAAAAGAAGATGTAAAAAAAATGGCCGCCCAAAAAGGGCTGCACCCCGTCACCCGGGCCGAGAGCCAGGATATCTGTTTTATAAAACATGACGCCTGCGGCGACTTCCTGACCCGGGAAATAGGTCTAAAGATCGAACCCGGTTTAATCGAAGACATGACGGGAAGGGTCATCGGGAACCACAAAGGACTTCATCTGTTTACGGTCGGCCAGCGGCGCGGCATTAATTGTCCCGCCGCGGAACCCTATTACGTTGTCCGTTTGGATACCGGGCGCAACCGTTTGATCGTGGGCTCCAAAAATGATCTGCTGGCATTGGAATGCAAAATAACAGACATCAATTGGATTGCTGGTGAACCCGCCTCTCCCGTGGACGTCTTTACACGGGTGCGCTACCGCAGCCAAGAAGTGCCTTCCACTGTCTTTCCGCAGGATGAACATGACGCGATTGTCCGGTTCAAAACGCCCCAATCTGCTGTCACGCCGGGCCAGGCGGCGGTTTTTTACAAAGGTGATGAGATATTGGGAGGAGGCTGGATAGCTTAGCTCATAGCTCACAGCTCATGGCCTACAGTTGCCTACATGGGAACTGGGGAGCCGGGAAGTGGGGAAGCTGGGAGGCTGCAAGATTGAGAAAGTGAGAAGATCAGCGGCGCAGAAAGTGAAAAGGACTAGAAGTTCGTGAATCCCTTGGTTCGTGAGTTGGTGAGCAGAAAATTTGAGAGGTTTTGAGCTGGAAGGCTGAAGGCCTTGGTTGATTGAGATGATTGATCGACATTCCAAAATAGAAGCTGTGAAGATCCGTGCAAATCCGTGTCCAAATGCTTGAAATTAGAGACTATGCCGAAATTTAAAATCGTAACGTTGGGCTGCAAAGTAAATCAGACTGAATCCGAGTCCCTTGCTCAGGATTTAATGGCATCGGACTGGATTGCGGTTCAAGATCCGGCAGCCGCGGATGTATGCATTGTCAACACGTGCGCGGTGACTCAAAAAGCGGCGATGCAGTCACGACAGGCCTTGCGACAGGCCATCCGGGCCAATCCCGGCGCCCGAATCATGGCGACCGGCTGCTATGCGGAAACGGCCCCGGATGAAATCAAAACCATCAAAGGGGTAACCGATATTATCGGCCAGGGTAATAAGCAGGCCATCGGCAGCATGCTCCGCAAGGAAGGTCGGCGGCCGGCAGAGATTCTGGTTTCCGGCTGCGGGGCTATCGGCCAAAAGCGGGTATTCGAATTGACGCCCCTTGCCGTAACAGCTCCCCGCACCCGGCCCTTTTTAAAAATCCAAGACGGCTGCGATGCTTTTTGCACATACTGTATTGTACCCTACGCCCGCGGTCGCAGTCGCAGCATGCCGCCTGAAAAGGTGCTGCATCGCATTCGCAAGCTTGCCCAAGCCGGATATCATGAAGTGGTGCTCACCGGCATCCATATCGGAACCTATGGCCGTGACCTGTCTCCCGCTGCCGGCCTGGCAGCGTTGCTGGGCCGCATTAATGGGTTGGAACTCATTGACCGCGTGCGCCTCAGCTCAATTGAACCGCTTGAGCTTACCGGGGAAATCATCCGGATGGCGGCGGAGTCCGATAGATTCTGCAAGCACTTTCACATACCATTGCAAAGCGGCGACGACGGCATATTAAAAAAAATGGGGCGCCCCTATTCCCGGCAGAACTTCCGCGATTTAATCATTCGGGTGAACGAAGCGATGCCGGACGCGGCCATCGGGGTGGATACCCTGGTCGGATTTCCGGGAGAAAATGAAAAAGCATTTGAAAACACCTACGAGTTGATTGGAGATCTGCCGGTAAGCTATTTACACGTGTTCCCGTTTTCGGCGCGCCCCGGAACGGCGGCCGCAAAGTTTGAGCACCAGGTTGAACCTGAAATTCTTAAAGCAAGGTGTGAACGGATGCGCAGCCTCGGATGGAGCAAACGGCTGAACTTTTACCGAAAGTTCATTGGAAAAAGATTACCGGTTCTAATTGAAGCCAAACGGGATGGCGCGGCCGGTTTGCTGAAAGGCATATCATCTAATTATTTGCCTGTTTTGATAGATGCCGGCGATGAGCTGAAAAATAAAATTGTTAATGTAAGAATTGAACAATTGGATGGGAATAAATTATTCGGTATTCATATCGTTCAAAAGCTTTAATTTTTGGACACGGATTTGCACAGATGCACACGGATTAAAAAAAAATCAAACATCTAGTTTGTCCGCCTTTCAGCGGAAAGAATCCAGGAATATAAGAGCCAAATTTTATCTTCATTAAAGTTTCTGAATTCCTGATTAATTTTTTTCTTAAACATCCTTAAAATCCGTGTTTATCCGTGTCCCATGAAGAGGAACTAAAATCCAATCTAACAAAAAGGAGAAAAAAATGACCGCTAAAAACGACTACAAAGAGGATATCGATCGGGCAACGGCCGTCTTTGAAACCAACTTGGGAAATTTCGAGGTCGAGCTTTATGCCAAAGAGTGCCCGGAAACCGTGTGGAATTTTATCAACCTGGCCGAAGGGCGGCAGGAAACGGACAGAGGCGGAAAATTTTATGACGGCCTTTCCTTTCATCGTGTCATCGAAGGCTTTGTTATCCAGGGCGGCTGCCCTTTGGGGACCGGAACCGGCGGTCCGGGATACAGTTTTACGGATGAATTTGACGCCGCCTTGAAGCATGACGGTGCCGGCGTGCTTTCCATGGCCAATGCGGGACCCGGCACCAATGGGAGCCAGTTCTTCATCACCCTCGCCCCGACCCCTCATTTGGACAACCGCCACTCCGTTTTCGGCAAGGTAGTCAAAGGTATGGAAGTCGTTAAACAAATCGGAACGACCCCAACAGGTCCGGGAGACCGGCCGATAGAGAAAGTCGTCATGCAAAAGGTAACGATTCAAAGATAACCTGGTTGCTTAATACATAGTTTCATAAATACGGTAACTGCGAATATGTCATCGTAATTATGAATAAGAGCACTTAGCAAATCGATTGCTGAAATTTGGCATTGGGCGGACTGATGCGCATCGCCGGATCGCGGAGACGCGGGCCGGCAAACCGGTCCGCATCAAGGATGGGGCGGCTGCCATAAAAAAAAGCGCAACATTGAAATTGCGCTTTTGGTGTTTATAGTTTGTGGTGCCGAAGGGGAGACTCGAACTCCCACAGGCGTACGCCCACTAGACCCTGAACCTAGCGCGTCTACCAGTTCCGCCACTTCGGCACTTTTAAAAAGGTTGATTTATTACAACAAGTGCACTACATACATCTATTCCGTGATTCATGTCAAGCTCAATGTTGAATATTTGAAAGTTTATTATGAAAGTTTTCGATCACCTCGACCAAATCAATGAACCCTTCAAGCGTGCCGTGATTACCATCGGCAATTTTGACGGTGTTCATATCGGACACCAGGCTCTTTTTCACGAAGTCATTGAAAAAGCCGTCGACATTGACGGTACATCCGTGGCCATGACATTTGAACCGCATCCGATTCGGGTGTTAAAACAAAACCATTATCCGCCATTGATAACCCTTTATGAACAAAAGGCCGAGTTGATCGAGCGCACCGGCATCGATGTGCTGATATGTGTTCCTTTTACCCTGGCGTTTGCAGCACTTTCCGCCGAACAATTCATTAAAGATCTGCTGGTACAAAAAATCGGTATGAAAGCAATTGTGGTGGGCGAAGACTATAGCTTCGGCAAAAATCGCGAAGGCAATATCGAGCTGCTGCGCTCCTATGCCCCTCAATATGGTTTTGAAGTTATCATAGCCGGCTGGGTCAGGTCCGCCCGAGCTATGGAAGACCGCATCAGCAGCACTAGAATCCGGGAACTGATCACCGACGGCCTGATGGAGCAGGCCGAAAGAATGTTGGGCCGGAGCTACCAAATCAGAGGCAGGGTCGTGACGGGCCGGGACCGCGGCGGCAGGCTGCTTGGCATTCCGACTGCCAACATCAATCTGAACGATGAACTGTGCCCCAAAACCGGTATCTACGCCGTGTTGGTCGAATTTAACGGCCAGAAGTACAAGGGCGTCGCAAATATCGGTTACAGCCCGACATTTGATGACCATCAGTTTACGGTGGAAGTGCATATTTTAGACTTTTGTGGTAACATATATGGAAAGAAAATCCGGGTAAATTTCATCAAGCGTATTCGGGATGAAATAAAATTTTCCGGTATCTCAGAGCTCGTCGATCAGATCAGACTCGACATCGTCGCGGCCCGTGAAGTTCTTAAAAGCTAAGCGGGCCTTGGTGGGCCGGCCCGGCGATTTTGCGATGCTTTTGAACCGGACATTACGCATTTGACAATAAATCCTGTTTATTTAATGGAAAAGGTTTTCATCGCTGAATATGAAAAAAAACATGACCATCTCCTTTATCGGAGGTATTGCGATATCGGTGATCGCGCTTTATTTTGCTTTCAGAAAAGTTCCCGTTGCGGATCTGTTCAAGTATCTGGCTTCCATTAATTACTTCTGGGTACTGCCGGCAGTAATTGCCACACTCGTTTCCTTTTTGCTAAGAGCTTTTCGCTGGCGGATCATTCTGGAATCGACCAAGAAAATCAGTATATGGGGGGCGATTCATCCCCTGATGATCGGTTTTATGATCAACTGCGTGCTGCCCGGCCGTTTAGGTGAGGTGGCCCGCCCTGTAATACTGCAAAAAAGAGAGGGCGTACCCTTTGCCACAGGTCTGGCGACTGTCGTGGCGGAAAGAATGTTTGACATAATTCTTTTGCTGCTGCTGTTTATATTAACGGCCGGCGTTCTGAAAATAGATCCCGAGCTCAATGTAGCCTTTGGCAAATATCAACTGAATCAGAAAACCCTGCAGACCGTATTCGACGGCATGCTGGAACTGGGAGCCGTGTTAATTGGAGGGATCGTTTTGTTCAGCATGCGCAGGTTTCGTGAATTAATTTACAAAATGATCAGGTCTACGCCGGGTTTGTTTTTCTTTGCTGGGCAACGCTTCAAAGCGTCGTATCAAAAACGAGTGTGCGAGCCCGTAATCAAGGTCCTTAAAAACTTAGCACAGGGTTTTGCTCTGGTCAGATATCCAACAATAATCATTATCTGTTTCGTTTATTCATTCCTGATCTGGGGACTGCAGGCGCTCTCATATTATCTATTTTCGCGCGGCTGCCCGGGTATTGGCCTGACATATTATGAAATAACGGCTGTTATGGTTATCATCTGCTTCTTTATAGCATTGCCTTCGGCCCCGGGCTTTTGGGGGCTCTGGGAAGCAGGCGGTGTGTTTGCGCTGTCGCTGTTTGGCGTTTCCGCCAAAGACGCTGCCGGTTACACCCTGGCTAATCATGCGATTCAGGTTATACCGGTGATTATTGCCGGTATGGTATCCGCCCTGATTCTCAGCGTGAATATCCGCCAGTTGTCTTATGCCGGACAAGAGTACCAACGTCAACAGCCGCAGGTAAAACCAGATTGATTAGCTGAGCTTACGAACTTACGAGCTAACGAACTCACCAACTTAATACTTAATTCTCATGTCAAAACTTGAAATATTAACATATCCGAATAAATTTCTGAGCGAACCGACCAAACCTCTGGAAAACATCGATGGCAAGGTTCAGGAAATCATCGATCAGATGGCCGCCACCATGTATGATGCGCCGGGCATCGGGCTGGCAGCGATCCAGGTGGGCTGGGACAAGAGCCTGTTGATCTATGATATTTCCCCTCGAGATGAAAACCGTTCCCTGCACGTGCTGATCAATCCCAAAATTGTTACTCAAGAGGGTGAAATCGTGTCTGAAAATGAAGGCTGCCTAAGTGTCCCCGAATTCAGGGCGGACGTGAAACGTGCCGCTAACATAACTGTTGCCGGCCAGGATCGGGAGGGCAAACCGATCCGCATGGATGCCGAAGGGTTTCTGGCCATTGTGTTGCAGCACGAAATCGACCATCTAAACGGAACCTTGTTTATTGAACGCATCAGTTCCCTGAAGCGGCAAATGTACCAGCGCCGGGTGAAAAAGCAAATGAAGACGAACCAATGAAAAATGCCTAAAATTAAAAATGCCTAAAGTGCCTAAAATTAAGGTATTCTATCTATTTATGTTAATAAGCCCCAGCAGCTTAGATTGCATTAGATTTGAGATATTAATCTTTCCGGAGGCCAGATCTCAAAGTTTCATATTAAGAGATGGAGCGCCGCGACACCACAATTTTAGTCATTTTAAATTTTAGATCATTTTAGATAATTTTTCACTTGAGATCATTTTGATTCATTTTCTACACCGGCTGAGCAGGTAAAACGATGCCGTCAAAGTACAGAATTATATTCATGGGCACACCGCAGTTTTCCGTTCCCGGGCTGATAGCTCTGCATGCGAATGGCTATGAGGTTGCTTTGGCTGTAACCCAGCCGGACCGCCCCAGGGGAAGAGGACGCAATGTTACGCCTTCTCCGGTGAAAGCTGCTGCAATGGAGCTTGGAATTCAAGTCATCCAGCCGGCTTCTATTAAAACCTCAGAATTTGCCGATCAAATTAAATCCAATAAACCGGATTTTCAGATCGTCATTGCCTATGGAAAAATTCTTCCCGAAAATGTGCTGGCCATACCCCGTTTCGGAACGATTAACATTCATGCCTCGCTGCTGCCGAAACTACGCGGACCCGCACCCATCCAATGGGCTATTATCAATGGTGAGAAGGAAACCGGCGTATGTTCCATGCTGATGGATAAGGGCCTGGATACCGGAGACATATTGCTCACTGTGCCGGAACCGGTTAATCCGGAAGATACGGCGGGCAGCTTGCACGACCGTTTGGCCGCCAAGGGGGCAAGGGTCCTGATAGACACCTTAAAAAAATTTGGGGACCACACGATTCATCCCATACCCCAAGATAACCGTCTCGCAACCTACGCGCCCCTGCTCGCCAAGGACGACGGGCTTATCAATTGGAACAAATCCGCCGAATCCCTTGAACGCTTTATCCGGGGAGTCACGCCCTGGCCCGGGGCACATACTTTTATTGGTGAAACACGTCTGAAGATTTTTAAATCCACGCCCCTTGCCTTGGAAACCACAGAAGCACCCGGTACCGTACAGCAAGGATTCCCGGATGAATTACGGGTCGCTACCGGGGATGGTGTGCTTTCCATCCTTGAAATTCAGGGTGCGTCGGGTAAACGCATGACGATCAGGGAGTATCTGAAGGGCATGCAATACCGGCCGGACGACATTGGGATAATTCTCGGATCAGTCTGATCCCATGCCTTTCTGACGCTGTTTAACCAGGTCACGTCAGTACCCTGGAAATCAGACCCGATGCATTTTTTAAAAAATCCAAATTACAAGCACCAAATTCCAAATAAATTCCAAATTCGAAATATCAATGACCGAAACAAAGTACTTTCAATAACTCAATACCTTATTTTTGGAATTTGGGTATTTGGTCATTGGGATTTATTTGTTATTTGGATTTTGGGATTTGTACTTTTCAGGCCCAGTGCCATCCTGAGCGTAATTTATAAAACTAGCAATTTATTACAAGAAGATATCCAAAGCCAGTTTCTCATGTCTTTTCGATACTCGAAAAAGTGCTTTAGCCGTGCTGAATACTCTGGATGAAGGGCAGCGCACCCTGGATTCCCTGCTGGAGGACTTTTCGGCTGAGAATATCGATATACCGAGGCGGGAACAATCCCTGCTGCGAGCGCTGGTTTTCGGAGTGCTGCGCTGGAGGGGCCGTCTGGACTATGTCATCTCGCAATTTTCCCGCACCCGTTTTGATAAAATCAATCCAGCTGTCTTAAATGTCCTGCGTCTGGCGCTTTTTCAAATATTCTACCTGGATCGTATACCGGATTCCGCCGCGGTCAACACGGCTGTGGAAATGGCCAAGGCATCCGGTGCTCCCTGGGTGGTAGGCTATGTGAATGCGTTGTTGCGCAAGGCTGCCCGTGAATATCCAAACGTGTCCTGGCCGGATGTCGAGCGAGCCCCGATCGCCTCGTTGGCTGTCAAAAAGTCATTTCCCGAATGGATTATCCGTAAATGGCTGTATCGCTATGGTTTGGAAAACACCGCTAACCTGTGCGACAGTATAAATACCATTGCGCCGATTACCGTTCGTACAAATACCCTCAGGATATCGCCGGCCCGGCTGTTGGAAAAGCTCGCCCTTGAAGCAGGACGGGTACAGGCAACGTTATATGCACCGGATGGTATCACAATGGTCAACCCGGCCGCATCGATCCCGGAGTTCGGTGCTTTTAAGTCCGGCTGCTTTCAAGTTCAGGATGAGGCTGCCCAGCTGGTTTCGTTGTTATTGAATCCACGGCCCGGAGAGACCGTGCTGGATGCCTGCGCGGGATTGGGCGGCAAAACCGGCCATATCGCCCAGCTTATGAACAATGCGGGTAAGGTCGTGGCGCTGGATGTTAGTGCGAAGAAACTTCAGCGACTTGAAGCTGAAATGCAGCGGTTGGGTATGACAATTGTATCAAGTCATTGTTGCAACATTGAAAAGGGAGTCTCCCCGAAGCAATTTACCGGCTTCGACCGCGTGCTGCTGGACGCCCCCTGCTCGGGCCTTGGCGTAATGCGGCGCAATCCGGATATAAAATGGCGAACATCCAAAAGGAATCTTTCAAAATATAAATCCAGACAAATCCGTCTGTTGGAAAATATTTCCCACCTTGTCAAACCGTCCGGCATTCTGGTATATGCCGTGTGCAGCCCGGAACCCGAAGAAAATGAAATGGTTATTATGGAGTTTTTGAAAATACACCCCGAATTTGTTATAAATAAGGGATTTGGACAACTCCCGGATAAACTTTGCACAATGGCGGACTCTCCAGGCGTTTTCAAAACTTATCCACTTTTAAATCAGATGGACGGCTTTTTTGCGATACGCCTTCAAAAAATTCCATGATAATAAAATTTGCTAAAATAGCTGCCTTATGTCTGGCTTTTTTGTTGGCAGCCGGTGCCAGTGCTTATTTAACGCTGACATATATCATAAAAAGTGAAGACACGGTCATTGTTCCGGATCTTGTGGGAAAGGATGTCGTGTCGGTACTGGAGCTATTGACTGACCTGCAATTAAATACCAAGGTAAGCGGATCAGAGTACAGTCCGAAATTCCCCAAAAACCACGTCGTTTTTCAGGAACCCGAGGCAGGCTCGGAAATAAAGAAAGATCGTGATGTCAGAATTATCATATCCAAAGGCCCTCAGAATATATTAATGCCCAACCTGACGACTCTGTCGGAGCAGCAGGCACGCATGATCATCGAAGAGAACGGACTTGCCGCTGGGAGTTTGTCGCATACTTACGACAGCATTATGGAAGAAGACTATGTGATCGCACAGGTTCCGGCGGCCGATACCATGATCACCCGCCACGGCAGGGTAGATATGTTGGTGAGTTTGGGGCCGCATCCTGTTAAATACATAATGCCGGATCTGTCCGGGCTTTCACTGGATCAAGCCGTGTTTTTGATCGAAAAAACCAACTTGAAGGTTGGCGATATACGATCAGAATTTGACGCAAAAAAAACGCTCGATTCAGTTCTCCGCCAGGAGCCGCCGTCTGGCTATCAGGTGATCGAAAGCAGCCCGGTTAATCTGGTTATCAACCGTCCTTCCGGGGGTAATCGTCTGCATCGCCCGTTATACGGCAGTCTGCTTCAGTACCGTATTAAAAGCGGCTTCTTGAAAAAACATATTCTGGTGGAGTTAGAGAATTCGAAGACCACGACAAATTTGTTCGACGAATACATCAAACCGGGTGAGGTAATATGGGTGCTCGTACCCAGGGACACGGATGCAACGGTCTTTATTTACGAAGATGATGAACTCATAGATGCCCGCATTTATAAGGCGTGGTAGGGCGGGTTAGCTCATAGCTGATAGTTGGGAAGTTGAGAAGGGGAGAAAATGGGAAGGTAAGAGGGTGAGAGGCCGGGAGGCTTGGAAGATGAGAAGTTAAGAAGGTGAGAAGTTGGGAAGATAATGGAAAACAGGGGCTGGAAAAAAGGCACTGAGTGCTTTCTTTTCAGCTATGAACTATCAACCGTGAACTATGAACTATCAACTATCAATTCAATCAACTTAATCAATAAACTAAGAACCGGAGGTTTCTATGAAACTGATCGCGCCTTCAATTTTATCGGCTGATTTTGCCGCACTCGGCGATGAGATTAGAGCAATTGAAGCGGCAGGCGCTGATTGGATCCATGCCGATGTCATGGACGGCCATTTTGTGCCGAATATTACCTTTGGCCCGCTGGTTGTGAAAGCGGTGCGAAGGGTGACGGCGCTGCCGATCGATGTGCACCTGATGATTGAAAACCCGGACAACTATATAGCCCGGTTTGCCGAAGCGGGAGCTTCATCGATATCTGTCCAGGTCGAAAGCTGTGTACATCTGAACCGGTGCGTGCACTTGATCCGTGAATGCGGCGTCAGGCCGGGTGTGGTGCTCAATCCATCGACGCCGACGCAATCGCTCGACTGGATATTGGCGGATGTCGATTATGTACTTATTATGAGTGTCAATCCCGGTTTCGGCGGACAAAAGTTCATCGCCAACAGTCTGGACAAAGTACGGGAGGTGCGCCGGACAATTCAAAACCGAAACCTGAACACCCTGATTGAAATCGACGGCGGCGTCAATGAAGATACGATAGCTGATATTGCAGCCGCCGGGGTGGACATATTCGTGGCTGGTTCCGCCATCTTCGGCAGCCGGGACTATAAAAAAACCATCGGCAGCTTCCGGGAAAAAATCGGCAGCTAAAGCGCAACGGTGAATCGCGGAAACGGTGAATCGGATAGATCAGAAGCTGAGAAGTTGGAGATTCTAAATCGAGGCTGCGATCCTAACGATCCTAACGAACATAACAAACTCAATCAACCAATAAACCAATCAATTTAATCAACTTAATCAACCTGTCCAACTTAATCAACTCATTCAACTTGGGGGCAATAATAAATTGATAATTCTGGGATTCTTTGATATATTATACTTATCAAATTTACTGGATAAATAGAACCTCTAAAATAGATTCATTAGGACCAATCACCACCATGACGGAAAAGTTAAAAAAGTACCAAAGAACACTTTGGGGACTGTTTACTGCCGGGCTAGCCTTTGCATTTGTTACGCTGATGGGTCAGCAGACGGTTCAATCGGACGATTTGACGGATGCGGTTAAACGCCAAAAGATCGAAAGCCTGTACAACGAGTACCAGGTCAAATTTCCCGAAGTATTGGATATTACACCGCAACAGGCGATGAACCTCATCGCCGATCAAAAATCAGTATTTATCGATTTACGAGATCAGCAGGAACAGCAGGTATCCATGCTCCCTGGTGCAATTACTGAAAAAGAATTCATGGACAATTTTAAAAGCTATGATGATTACGTTAAAATTGCCTACTGCACCATCGGTTATCGGAGCGGAAAATTCGCTCAAAAGCTTCAAAAAGAAGGAATCCCTGTTTATAATTTGAGAGGGGGTATTTTAGCCTGGATGCATGATCGCGGGAAAGTATACAATCAGAATGGCGAAACCCACCGCGTTCATGTGTACCAAAGCGAATGGAACCTTGCGCCGGCGCGTTATGAAGCTGTTTGGTGAAACAGCTCACAGCTCACAGCTCATAGCTGATAAGTTTGTTGGGTTCATTGAGTTTGTTGAGTTTATTGTGAGCCGTGGGTTGTAAGTTGCATATGGTAAAAATAAAATCGGACAGTGAAAACAACCTCAAAAAAATTTCTGCCATTGACACTTTTCAGATAAGATCCATTTCAACAAAGCGGCTTACAAGGAAAATTGGCTCAGTGTCTTCAAAAATATTAGACGAAATAAAAGCGGCGATTAAAGCCGTCATTGATGCAGATTAGAGGAGGTACTCAAAAATTTTAGGCAATTTAGACATTTTAGGCAATTTCCGGTTTAGCCGGGTCAGGTATAATAAATTTCATAGTAATTCCTCATAGACCGATCCGTCCTACCCCACCGGCGTTCTATCAGATAGCGGGTGAAGAGGTAAAACACGATCCGCAGTTTGCCCGCCATGCGGCTGCCGTTCCAGCGTCGATCCGAAACCACAATTCCGTCACGAAAAAATACCAGCCGCCCGACTTCCTTTAATCGCAAAGCCAAATCAACATCCTCCATCAGCATCATCGACGGGAACCCTCCCATGTCATTAAGGGCCGCGGATCTGAAAAATTGCGCCTGGTCGCCGAAAGATATGCCGGTTATCAACGCGCGAATGTTGTTTAAAAAAGCGATGAACCGGGTTCTTAGGTTATTGGGATCAAATTGCATCCCGAAGGCGCCTCCCACGACATGGGGATGGGCTTCCAGAAATCTTATTACGCGCTCAAATTGGCCTTTCGCAGCCACACAATCCGCGTGCAAAATCAGGATCACATCACCGGAGGCCGCTTTTATACCGGCTTTAATTTGAGCCCCCCTGCCCTGCTCACTTTCGATCACATGAACATTGTGTTCTGCGGCAATGGTTCGGGTACAATCCATTGAGCCGCCGTCAGCCACAATAATTTCTTTCAATGCCGGGCGGTCCTTTAAGGATTCAAGACAGCGGCCAATATTGCTCTCTTCATTTAAAGCAGGAATAATAACAGAAACATTCGTTGGCTTCGGGTAAGAATGGTTCCGCAACAGGTAGCCCTCACGAAATAGACCCCAGATGAGAAGGCCATAAAAGGGAACATATTCCAAAAGTTTTAACCAGAAGATTTCCTGGAAAATACCGGTTTTCGACTCTACCGCCAATACAGGAAATGAAAAGACGACCGCGGCAAACAAATACAGCCAGGCCAGGGACGGGAAAAACACCAGAAATGGTGCAATTAAAACCAGATACCAGGGATGAAGCGTAGGGAGAAAAATCAGCAGGCAGCCTATCGCTAAATATACGCTGCGCAGCCGGTCATGAACCACCAGGTACACCCAGGATAGACACGCCAATACTAAAAATGCACTAACCCATAGAAACCAGTCACCGAAAAACAACCGGATCATCACCGCGATGGAATCGTTATAGTGAAAAATGTTTGCAAATGTTACCAGAGATTCAAAAATTCCCGGCCCGGCTTCCATGAAAGGGACGAACAGGACCAAGGGAATAAGAACGGCCAGACTCTTCCAGCGATTTTCAGTATTCACCAGAAAAGGCCAGGCAACTAAAGCAAAATATTTTGATAAAACGGCGACGCCCAGCACAAGAAATCCTGCAAACTGGGACTTCTGATAAAGGATAAGATACAATGCCAGTAAAAGAAAAAACACCTGGACCACATCCAGGTGGCCCTCCCCGGCGATATAGACAAGCACCAGCGGATTGGCGGCATAAAAAAGCAGCCTGGACGGCGGGATGCCCTGCCGGCTGATCATCAGCGTCAATAAAACCATAACCCCGATATCAAAGGCCGTCATGACAAGTTTAAAAAATAAGGGGCTCGGATTCAGCCCGGCCAGGATTTTAAACAGCAGTAAACTTGCCGGCGGATAGGCTGCGGCAAATTCCGGGTGATTGATACGCTGCCAGACGGGATAAAGCTCGCCCCGGGCGATCTCGCTCAAAGCCGGGTTCAGGGGGGTATAAACATAAGGATTGAATCCGTGATTCTGAATATAGCCTTCCCACACATACCGGAAGACATCGTTTCCCGCTGGATACGTCAAAAAAATAATCCTGGTCGCTAAACCCAGAACGAATATAAGGATGAAAGCCCTTCTTTGCGTTAGACCCGTCGGAAACTTAAGGATTAACATGATCATGAGCATATGGCCAAGGCAGTAAAGCCCTGAAACCCACAGGACATGATCGCCCAGCGGGGCTGAGACGGCCAGGGCTGCCATATCGGCCAGCCAGATAAGGCACAAAAATATGAAGAGGAAATTTCTCATAGAGTCAAAAAATAGAAAAGGCAGGGTATTAGCCGGCCCTGCCTTTACACTTTTGTCCGGAATGACATCTCCGTATTTTCCATGAAAACTGTGGTTGTTATTTTGCCAGTTCCCTGGCTTTACGAATCACTTTTATATAAACTTCATCCATTCAGTGCTCTCAAATCCTTCTTCAGATCGTTTAAGTCATAGTTGGAGTAAACGTGGGCCTTTTCGATTTCTTTAATCATTTCCCACAGCGTCAGATTACAATTTTGCGCTGCCTCCCAGAGGGTGATCGTTCCTGATTTGTAGCTTTCGAGTGAGTCTTGTATTGTCTGTTCCTTCAGAGAGTTGACGAGGAACAAACGCGGCAGCGCCGAACGGTCGATTCCTTTCTTTGCCGCCATTTCATCAATCTTGTTCACGTATTCGTCATCCAGACGAGTCGTCACTGTTTTTGCCATAATCTGCTCCCATAGTCTCGTGTTTGCAATTGAAAAAATTGCATACGGGGTAATGCCAATCAGCTAATAAGTCAAGCCAAAATAAAAAGCGGCCATTGAGATGATCGGCAACGCACCGCATGGCAACGTTTTTGAATCGATAGAAGGGGAAGATTTTGAACAGCGGTGAAATCTATTAGGATATGATTTTTTTCCTTGCGCCGTAGGCCTTACGCCCTACGTCACTGCGAAATTGGCAATAGCCTTGGAAGTGGCGGAGACCATTTTAGCGTATCCTAAAATATAATATTATGAATAAGCCCCCTCATATATACACTGCACCACCTGGAAACCCGCACCCAGCTCCTGCGTCGCTCACCGATTCTACGCCTCTCACGCCGTCGGCGACGTTCTGCTCCGCCCTCGAAAAAATAGTCCAGGCAGTATACTTTGCGGTTATCATCGCCGGAACGACGATCGATTTGGGAACGTTTCGCGAGAGCAGCCATCATAGTATCATTTTAGCCTCAATATTGACGCTCCAAAAATTACCGTGATATTGTTGCTGAAATTTCAAAAACTTCGTCGAAACCTGTCAGGGATGGTTCAAACGCATGAAACTTAAACGATGGCTATTTACAGAATTTTCCACCACCAAAAAATCTTATAATTCGACTCGGCACTTATCTATCAACACCAGCATGGTTCCGAGAATAAATCCTAAGGGGTACTGGGCATATTTAGAGTAAAAAGGAAAGGTCAAACTGCTGTGGATCATCCAGCACATGAAGATGACAAGCAGGCATTTAAGCAAGACAGAAATGTTTTTGTGCGTCGCGTTTTTCAAGGCTTTAATCGTCATGACAAATACAGCCGCAAGTCCCCCAAAGACCAGCAAAAGTCCGGTAATGCCATTATCGTATAAGACCCCGAGCGGATGAAGGTGCGGGAAAAAATACGGCTTGAACTGCGGAGCGGAATAGTCGGCATAGATCGCACGATATCCTCCGATCCCGTTGCCGAATATCCAGTCAATGATGTTATTTTTTTCAAGCATTTGCAAGGCGCTTTGCCAGAAAGAGACTCTTTCTTCGGTCCTTAAATTGATAATGAGTTCTTCCAGGTGGTTGACGGCCCCCCCATAGTTGGTAATGTAAAGAAATGCAAAGCACAGGACGATGGCCGCAAGTCCGATCCATCTGGTACGAGTCCTTATAAAGAAGACCAGGATAAAAAGCGAAGAAAACGTCAACGCCAGTATCGCAGGGCGGGATCCGCTTCGCACAAGCATATCGGCCGCCATCAGCGCAATCGGGATATAGCCCCATTTATACCAGCCATCGGCGGTCCAGAATGAGTAGACAATCAGCGGCAATGTTGAAATCATGAGATTGGATAAATAGTGCGGGTTGGTGTAGGTGCCGTAAGGCAGGCTAAAGAATTTCACGGCCGCAAATTGCCAGCAGATGCAAAGGCACCAAACAGCCGGCAGATACGCATAGACACGCGAATCAATTTTTTTCAGGCTGAGGCAATGGATGGTAAAGACAATAAAAAGCATCCGCAGAAGATACATCACATAGTTTGATTTAACTTTGTGGGACGCAAACAGAAAGCCGAAAATTATCAGATAGAAGCAAATCGCCAGGGCAATCCAGTAGGTCAAAGGTATTTGCCTGAGTTTGTACTCTCCTGCTATCAGGTTTAACAGTACGAAACAAGCGCCAACGTCGATGAAAACAACCACCCCGCCGCGATTGAGCGCAAAGAAACAGAAAAAGGCGCCTGTCAAAGCTGCGATGAGCCAGTATCCGCTGGTAAGTAGTTCTTTTACGGTCGATAGCTTCAGGTTTACCATAGTAGATCAGCCACTAAGACCTAACCGGATAATCCGGAAAATTGCCACAAAGACTCAAAGGCACAAAGAAAGATTTTTGTTTGAATATTACTTTGTGTCTTGGTAGTTTGGTGGCAAAAATAAATTGCTATAAAATGCAAAGAACTCATTGCTAATGTATTAATAATGTGATCAGCCACTAAGACTCTAAGGCACTAAGAATTTTTTTAATAACCCTTGGTGTCTTGGCGGCAAAAATTTTAAAGATTAAAGTCTTTCTTAGTGTCTTCAGTGTAAGATTTGAAAAAGGTTAAAGCTCCAAATTGACATCTGTGAGGCTGATGGCGAATCGTTTAAGGATCAGGTTTTTTTCCCGGCAAATTTTTTTTAGCAAGTTAAATTGTTCCGAATCATTCCGCGTAAAGGAGATGATCAGGCAGCCGATATTGTGCTTTTTAACCAATTTTTCAATATCCTTAAATGCCCCCAGTATCGGAAACCCCTGGAGCCGTTTGCCCGTCTTCAACAAATCATCATCGATGAACCCGATCGGTTCGATATTTAATTTTGTATTGTTTAAAATTTCGCGCAACAGCAGCTCGCCGCCGCACCCGGCCCCGTAAATCAGAGCTTTATCGCCGGCCAGAGATTTTCGTTTGATGGTATCGACAAAAAAGCGAAAAGACCCGCGGGTTCCCAGAAGAAACGCATTTGTCAGCAGCCAATCGATGATAAAAATTCCCTTGGAAAAATCCGTAAAACGGTAAATAAATGTCACGGCCGCCACCGACAGGATGGACGCCAAGGTTGATGCCTTAACGAAAACGAAAGTGTCACTGGCCCCCATTGAGCCCCAGATGCCTCGGTAAAGGCCCACTGTAAAATAAGCGACCAGTTTACAAACGATGACCGCCGGTAGAGAATTTAAAAACACTTTGAAATAGTAGGGAAAAACATCGGACGAAAAGCGGAGACGATAGGAAAGATAATAGGAGAAAGCAATCAGGCCCAGGTCAAGGATTACCTGCAAAATTTGGCGTTTATAGGTCAGTTCGACCAATACGGGCGTGTATGGCTGGTCGCGCAAAAGTGAAAATTCTTTTTCCGGATAAACCCTTAATTGGGCCAGATAAATTCCCATCAGGATAATGGCCACTCCTACCGGAATAATAGCCGCCGGCGATGTCAATGAATCACTGCGGCTCACAAATAGGGCGGCAAGCCCGGCAATACCGCCTATGGCATACAAGGACAAGACCGCCTTTTTTTCACTTAAGCCCATCAATACCAAGCGATGGGAAGCATGGTCCCGTCCGCCCGAGGAAGCTTTGCGCCTGCTTAACAGGCGGATCAGAGTAACCAGGGTGGTATCAAAAATCGGGACCATGAGCAGCATGACCGGCACGGCAATATTGGACAACTCGATTGTGGGCTGTATGCCGGAGAAGTAAAGGCTGAGAATGGACAGGCAGAATCCAATCGGCAGGCTCCCGCTATCCCCCATAAAAATGGAGGCCGGATTAAAGTTGTAAATTAAAAATGCGGCTAAGGTACCGGCAAGGGCCATGGCCAAGAGGGACGCCTGCGGCAGGATCGACCAATATAAAACCACCAGGAACCCCGCCGCGATCAACCCAATGCCGGCGCAGAGTCCATCAATATTATCCAGCAGGTTAAATGCATTGGTAATCCCCACAATCCAGCCGATGGTTACCATGGTGTCAAGAGTCAGGGAGGTAAACCAATGCAGCCGCAGTCCCAGAAACGCAGCAAACGAGGCAATGATAATTTGCCCGATCAATTTGGTCTGAGGTTTAATATGGATAAAATCATCCAGCAGACCGAGCATAAATAAAAAAGTGATGCCGATCCACAAAACGGCGGCCGGTGAAGGAAGCTGCACGGCGCCGTCCGATCTGAAAAAATGCGTCAGAATGGTGGAAAAATCCGCCGTAAAAAAAGACGCACTCGCAAGGCCGAGGTAAATAGCGATACCGCCCAGCAGGGCGGTCGGTTGCTTGTGCCATCTTTGTTCCGAGGGCAGATCGATCCAGCCCTTTTTCAGCGCAACAAACCGAACAAGCGGGGTGGCAATAAGACACACTACAAATGATAGCAAGGGAATGAAGAAAGTCATTACCAAAGAATTATGGCATTTTGAATTTGGTGTTTTTGGATATTAAAAAGGAATGGATTCGTTTATTGTTTTTCCTATTAAAATAGAATCCATTCATCTTCCCATTTTCATGAAGGCAATAATTTCGTTGAGGATACCATCAAGATTGCCATTGGGGTTGAAGCCAATGAGCTGTCGCACTTTGTCGATGCTCGGGACGCGACGCAGCATGTCCTCAAAATTCTCTTCATAAGCTTTTTCATAAGGTATCAGATCGATCTCGGAAGATGATTCCGTCAGGGATATAATTTTCCCGGCCAGGTCCAGAATCGATATCTCTTCCGTGCCGCCGATATTAAACACCTGCCCGAACGCTTCTTCCTTTTCCACCAATCCCATGAAGGCCTGAACAACATCTTTGACGCCGGTAAACGTCCGGGTTTGCAAGCCGTCCCCATAAACCGTCAAGGGATCATTGTTCAGGGCCTGGGCAATAAATCTGGGCACCACCATCCCGTAAGCTCCGGTTTGCCGGGGTCCGATGGTGTTAAACAAGCGCGCTATGGCAACCTTAAGATTTTTGGTTCGATAGTAGGCCAGCGCAGTGAACTCATCCATGAGTTTGGAGGCGGCATAGCTCCATCTGGATTTGCTGGAGGGCCCATACACGATGTTATCCGTCTCGACCAGCGGGGCGTGGGTGTGTTTGCCGTATACCTCCGATGAGGAGGCGATGAGCACCTTTTTTTTGAATTTAGCGCACAGTTCGAGAACCTTCTCAGTTCCCTGGATATTTATTTTAATCGATTCGAGCGGGTTGTCCAGAATGTATCTCACGCCCACGGCCGCGGCCAGATGAAAAACGACATCGCAAATGCCGATTAATTCCAACATGGTTTCATGATGGAGGATGCTGTCAATGTGGACAAAGACGCTGTTGCTGAAACGGTCGTCTTTTTGGAGGAATTCGATATTTTCCATAGAGCCGGTTGTAAGATCGTCGACGATGTAGACTTCATCGCCCTTCTCCAGATAGGCTTCAGCCAGATGAGATCCGATAAATCCGGCCCCGCCGGTGATAAGAACTCGCATATATGCTCCTTTACGGGCATTAAGCTAAATTATAAAATACCCAAAGATTAAATCTGTTCTCGGAGAAATGCCACTAAGACTCGAAGTCACAAAGAAAGACTTTTGCTTGAATATTCCTTTTTTATCTCCCTCCTTCAATCCCGACAAGGGGGGAATGTAGGATCTCCTCCCCCTCGACGGGGGAGGCTGGGTGGACGTGAATTAAATGAATAATGATTTTGTTTCCTGCAAGGCATGTGCTCTTTGTTCGAATCGTAACACCAGCCAACGCTCTATCGGCTGGTGTACCCGATTCGAACAAAAACCCTTCGCGCTCTTCGCGCCTTCGCGGTTCAATCTTATTATACCAACAACCCACAAACCACAACCGACAAGCACATTTAACGAAAGATATTGTATTTCAAAATGGAATAGATGGCCCGCAAACCGTCCCGCCACCCAATCTTCTTGCCCTCCGCATACGTCCGGCCGTAGTAAGAGATGCCGACCTCATAAATGCGCCAGCCGCCTTTGGCGACCTTGGCTGTAATCTCCGGTTCAAAACCAAATCGATTTTCTTCAATCGTTATGGATTGAATCACCTCGCGCCGAAACATTTTGTAGCAGGTTTCCATATCGGTCAGGTTAATATTGGTGAGCATGTTCGAAACCAGCGTGAGAAAGCGATTGCCCACCATGTGCCAGAAGTAAACCACCCGGTGCGGGTTGCCGCCCAAAAATCGGGAGCCGAAAACCACATCGGCATTACCGGAGATGATGGGGTCCATCAAATTGGGATACTCCCGGGGGTTATACTCCAGATCCGCATCCTGGACAACGACGATATCCCCGGTTGCCTCTTTGAAACCGGATCTGAGCGCCGCCCCCTTCCCCATATTCCTGGGATGATAGATCACCCTGGTCACAATCGGCTCGATTTCTTTTTGGATGAGCTCTTTGCCCCCATCCGTTGAGGCATCATCAACGATAATGATTTCTACTTCATCAACCGATGCGGTTTTAACTTTACCCACGATTTCTTTAATCGTTTCGCGTTCATTAAAGCATGGTATGACCACAGATAATTTCATCTTCCCAACAACTCGCCGTATAACATTTTAATATCGTTTATTAGCCTTTTCTGATCATAATTAGTCAGCACGAATTTCCTGGCTTTTTCAATCATGGGCTGCAGAGCAGCTGGGTTTTCCGACAAATACATAAATGCCTGCGCCATGGCTTTAGCATCTCCTGTTTCAACCATCAACCCTCTTTCAGCTATCAAAAAACCTTCGGGCCTTTTTTCTTTGACGCCGCCCAGCAAATCCGTCACACCACCGACTGCAGTTGCAACCACCGGTCGGCAAGATGCCATCGCTTCAATCAGAGCCACCGGGGTTCCTTCCTTATTGGAATCGCTCAATTTAGGATTAAATTGTGTCTTGACAAAATGTAGCTGATTAATTACATTTTGTTACATGAAGCTTTTGATGGATGCAGATTGCCTCATTAAGCTTACCAAAGCCGGGTTGAAGGAACTGGTAGTGATTAAATCCAGAGTATTTATCCCGGAAGCGGTAAAAAGAGAAGTTGTTGATGCAGGTAAAAGGAAAGCCTGTGCTGACGCATTTGCAGTGGAACAAAATATTGAATCTAAACTTATTGCCGTTATTGATGTGCCTGTGAAGGCCGAAAAAGGAGATCAGGCATTAATTGTTGAATACTGGAATAAAGATTATGATGCCATTGCTACTGATGATGCAAGATTATCTCGACATCTTAAAGCGTTGAATATACCCTTCATTTTACCAGGTCTCATTCTCTACCGGCTCCTGAAAGATAGAAAAACAGACTATAAAACGACTCTTTGGGCGCTGTACCAACTATCTGAATTCATCAGTGAAGATGAATTCGCCACGGTAAGATTATTAATGGAGAAAGAGAAATGAAAGTAAAATCTATGAGAATTCCTGAGGACATTGATCAGGCTATCGATTACGTATCGAAGCTGGAAAAAATAGAAAAAGCCCAGTCGCTTCGAAAACTGGCCCGACTTGGATTTGAATATTATGTTGCTAAAAATTATCGGGAAGGTCGCATTACCCTTCGGAACACTTCGGATTTATTGAATTTAAATCTCTCCGAAACTGTTGACCTTCTTTTAGAGATGGGAGTTAAAGGAAATATTCGGGCTAGCGATGTATATGCCAGCCTAAATTCAATTGCACCGTTGGATAAAACCAACGTTTGAGCATAAAAATAGCTCATGACAAAAACAAACCTCATAAATTTTTTCAAGCAAACCCGGTCATAGTGCCTTATGTACCGCAAACACAGCATCTACAATTTTCGCAGAGATAGATTCCTCTCTTTTTGACAAGAGTTTAAACTTCATATTCATTCTTCGTGTCTCCGTGTTTTAGTGGCTGATCTCTTACGGTCTATAAACGTGAAATGTATCGGCGTTACGAGGAATTAAAAATCAAAACCTTTGGCAAAATAGACTCCGGTTGGGATACTCCCGGGGATCATACTCCAGATCCGCATCCTGGACAACGACGATATCCCCGGTTGCCTCTTTGAAACCGGATCTGAGCGCCGCCCCCTTCCCCATATTCCTGGGATGATAGATCACCCTGGTCACAATCGGCTCGATTTCTTTTTGGATGAGCTCTTTGCCCCCATCCGTTGAGGCATCATCAACGATAATGATTTCTACTTCATCAACCGATGCGGTTTTAACTTTACCCACGATTTCTTTAATCGTTTCGCGTTCATTAAAGCATGGTATGACCACAGATAATTTCATCTTCCCAACAACTCGCCGTATAACATTTTAATATCGTTTATTAGCCTTTTCTGATCATAATTAGTCAGCACGAATTTCCTGGCTTTTTCAATCATGGGCTGCAGAGCAGCTGGGTTTTCCGACAAATACATAAATGCCTGCGCCATGGCTTTAGCATCTCCTGTTTCAACCATCAACCCTCTTTCAGCTATCAAAAAACCTTCGGGCCTTTTTTCTTTGACGCCGCCCAGCAAATCCGTCACACCACCGACTGCAGTTGCAACCACCGGTCGGCAAGATGCCATCGCTTCAATCAGGGCCACCGGGGTTCCTTCATTTTTAGAGGTCAGCGCAACCACATCCAGTTCTGCGTAAATGGACGGCATATCTGTCTGCCAACCCTTAAACTCAACAGCTTTCATCAGGTTTAATTCAATGGCCCTTTCAGCGAAGGCTTCTCTCAGTTCACCATCCCCGACAATGAAAAATTTAAAATTATCAATTTTGCCTGAAAGCCTTAAACATTTTATAGCCTCGAGCAGCATAAAATGGTTTTTCACAGCGGTGAACCGTCCGATAATCCCGATTCTTAATGGTTCGGGATTTTTCCCATTCTCGCTCTTTTGCCGTAATTGTCTCGGTGTATCATCAAATTTGGCGAATTTGGACAGATCGAATCCCAACGGAATAATTCGCACCTTTTCCTGATCGGCTATCCTGTAGGTAAGACAAATATCTTTTTTTTGCTGCTCGCTGATAACGATGATTCTATCAGTTAGTCGGCCGAGCATTTTTTCAACCTGGATAAACACAAAACTCTTCAGCGGATTGAAATAACTGTGAAAGGTATGCCCGTGAAAGGTATGCACCATGCGAACCTTTTTTGACGAGGCAAGCGGCTTCCTTAAGCTTAAAACCGCCAATCGTCCAATGGTTCCGGCTTTGGCGGTATGCGTATGGAGAATGTCCGGCTGGAAACGTTTAATTATTTTTCGAATGCTTAAAAAGGATTTTAGATCACTCCCACAGGGATATATCGCGTCCGAACTCTTTAATCACCAACGGCTCAACCTTTTTTTCATCGGCAAGGTAGGCCATATCGCCTTCCCCGGGACTTAAACTGCCGCAAACCAGCAGGGTTTGGTAGTGATTGCCTGAGAGTTCTTTGCTCAAATTGACAGCCTGAATGGCCGGCCCGCCGATATTCAGCCGTGCAATAAGACGAAGAATTTTGATGGGTTTGTCCATATGGATTGCTCTAAAGGGCGGGACATATTGCAGGTTGTCTGTTGCGGGTCGTAAAGGATGTCATTTGCATTTTATGGCAGAATATTTTTGCCACCAAGGCACAAAGGATTAATCAAACAAAAATCTTTCTTCGTGTCTTTGAGTCTTTGTGGCAACTTTCCGGTTTATCCGGGTTAGGTTCTAAGAATCCAACCACCTCTCCCGCCACATTTCCCACATCAACAATGACCAAAGTCGGTATTGGTGGTTGGTCCGGCCCGAGAGATGCTCGTTTATTTTCTGCTCGACATTTTTGGTGTTGAAAAGCCCCTCTTTTTGCAGCCGGTCGGTGGACAGATAATCCATAAGCAGGGGTTTCAATTCGGAGCGAAACCATTGGTCGACGGGAATGCCAAAGCCCATTTTCGGCCGCTCAAATAAATCCGGGGGCACATACTTGGCCAGCAGTTTTCTAAGCAGATACTTGCCGGTTCCATGCCGGAATTTTAAATTTTCAGGCAGCCCGGCTGTGAATTCAACCACCCGATGATCCAACAGGGGCACCCGCACTTCTAAAGAGGCGGCCATGCTGGCCCGATCCACCTTGGTCAGCATGGCATCCGGCAGATAGGTCTGCTGGTCGACCCGCATCAGACGCGCCAGCAGCGGCCAGTCGACGGTCTGTCTGAAACTCTCCTCATATCGGCTTTCCGGCAGCGGGAGAGTCAAGAGGCCGGCAATCTCGTCTGCCGACCACAGACAAATGGTCATACGATAAAGTTCGGAAACCTCCGTCCGGCTCAGCAGTTTGATCAGCTTTTGCCATTTATCATGAAAATTGGCAACTCTTAAACTTTGCGGCAGGAAGCGCTGCAAGGGACGGTAACATTTTTCAGCCCATGAAGATGGAACGGAATCCAAAGCCAGGGACAGAACTTTTCTGAAGGTCTCGGGAAAACGGGTAAATCCGGTTGCCATGGCCTTGGTGCTCCAGTAGCGCACATAGCCGGCAAACTGTTCGTCGCCGCCGTCACCCGAAAGCGCAACCGTAACATTTTGGCGGGTCAGGTGGCTGACCAGATAAGTTGGAATGGCCGAGGAGTCGGCAAAGGGCTCATCATAAAAATCCGGCAGATGGGGAATGACATCAAGGGCATCTTTAACGCTGACATATAGCTCAGTGTGTTTCGTTTTCAGATGTTTCGCTATTTTTGCAGCCCAGGGTGCCTCATTATAGCCCTGCTCTTCAAAACCTATACTGAAGGTTCTGGCCGGCGTTGAGCTGACCTTTTGCATCAAGGCCACCACCACCGAAGAGTCGATTCCTCCGCTGAGCAGAGCGCCCAGAGGTACATCGCTGATCAAACGATCGGATACGGCCCGGGTCAGCAGATCATCCAATTGTTGCAGATAATCTTCCTCGGAGGAACCGGACCCGTTTTCAGCGTGCGGTGCTCCGGGCAATTGCCAGTACGGCTGAATTTGAGCAATGCCGTCGCTGTAAATCAGATAATGGCCGGGCGGCAGTTTGAATGTATTTTTAAATATTGTGCCCGGGGTCGGAACATACTGATAGTGCAAAAACAATGGGATGGCTTCCGGATCGAGATCCTTGAATCGGCTTCCGAAAGCCATGATAGCCTTGAGTTCGGAGGCGAAAATCAGGGTGCGCTGATCTTGACTGAGGTGATAATACAGCGGTTTGATGCCAAGCCGATCCCTGGCTAAAAACAATGTGCGGTTGCGACCGTCCCAGATCGCAAAAGCAAACATGCCGATGAACCTTTGCAGGCAGTCCGCCCCCCACTGCAGGTAGGCTTTTAGGAGGACTTCCGTGTCACTCGTACTGGTGAACCTTTGGCCGCAATCCATAAGGGTTTTGCGGATTGCCATGAAATTATAAATTTCGCCGTTGTAGGAAACGTGAAGCTTTCCATCGGCGGCTGCCATGGGTTGATGTCCGGCACTGGAAAGATCGATGATCGACAGGCGGCGATGCGCCAGACCGACGCCGGAAGTTTCATCCAAAAACATGCCGCAATCGTCCGGTCCGCGGTGCGCAAGGCTCTTGGAAGCTGCAGGCAGAGAATTCCTTCAGGTCTTGAAATTGATTACTTGATTTAAAGCCGACGATACCGCACATAACCAGGTTGTGTGTTGGTTGTGTTGTTTGTTGTTAGTGGTTTGTGGTTAAATATGAATAGTTTTAGCTTTAGTCCAACCGTCTTTGGGGCCGGCGGCATGGCTTGTATGAAACTTCAATGAAGGTATGTGGAATGGATTCGATTTTTATTTTTATTTAGACAGGATTTACCGGATAATCAGGAATTTTTCCGCCTGCGGCGAGGGGCCTTTCGGCCGAAGGCCGCATTATCCTAACGATCCTGTTGACCTGCCCGCTCGTGCCTATCCGCATTATTTTGTATGCCTGAGATACAAGCCTGTCAAGCGGGTTGAACTTGGTATTGAGCAAAGTCTCGCCTGGCAGGCGGGTCCTGTCCAATTATTTCTTTGAAATAAGAATCCATTCCTCAGTTTCTTTTATTGATCAAATCGGCCGTTTTTTTGGCCAGCGGCCGCGCTGAACCCTGCACGCTGAACCCCCTGATGCTCGTAAAGCTTTATGTACTCGGCAACCATTTTTTGACAGGAAAAGTTTTGCTCCACGCGACGCCTTCCGGCTGTCCCCCATCTTTCAGCCTTTGCCGGATCTTGGAGCAGATCCATAATTTTGATCGCCAGTTCTTTCGGATTGGCGGGTGCCACCAGCCACCCGGTTTCACCATCCAATACCGCTTCCGGATTTCCACCCACCCGGGTGGCGACAACCGGCAAACCGGCAGCCATCGATTCCAGGATTACATTTGAAAATCCCTCCTCATGCGATGGCAATACGGAGATATCACTGGCGGCCATTAGATTCGGGATGTCCTTTCTCTGGCCTAAAAACATGATATGGCCGTCGATCCCCAGCTTGCGAGCCTCTTGCTCAAGGCTTTTTTGGATACCGCGATCCTCGCCGACCAGAAGGAAAATACTTTTTGAAAATTGTCCAACAACAATGGCTGCGGCCTTGAGCAGATCGGCGTGGCCTTTGTATGGGATAAGGTTGGCTACGGTTATGATGACATTTTTTTCAGAATCCAAATGCAGTGCGGCGCGGCATTCTTTTTTACTGCCGATTCCAGCGGCGAACTCCTTCAGATCAAGACCATTGTAAATCAATCGAATTTTAGCAGGATTGCACTTATCCCGCTTGATGGTATCTTCACCCACTGCTTTTGAATTGACAGTTATCCAGTGACTGAACCGGGAAGACACCATGTCAAAAAGGCGCCAACCCCGGTTTCGATCCTGGTGGGTCCCCAGGGCTCGCTTGCTGGTGATAATGCCGGGAACATTTACCATTCGACCGGCAAAAGACCCCATAAAATTAGTCAAAGGCAAATATGAATGAATAATATCCGGCCGTAGGTTTCGAACGAGCCTCAGAATTCGAAATTGGGCCCGGATTAACAACAATATTTTTAAAATCCATCTTTTTTTTGAACAGTAGCCTCCGCTGTGGACCGTTAAAGGGAAAGTTTTTAAATAATCCTTCAAAGGTCCGCTGGGTTCTAGAACAAACAAATGGCAGCTATAATTCAACTGCCCGAGATGCTTGATCAGCAGGGCCAGCTGCTTTTCCGCTCCCCCGATGGCTAAGGATCCAATCGCAAACAAAATAGTGGGTTTAGTAGGGCGCTCATGACCGCGTTTTGCAGACATTGTTAGGATCAAATCCCTGCTGTTTTGGCAGTAAAAAATTTAACCATAGACCGGCTTCACCGCAGAGAGCGCAAAGAGCGCAGAGAAGACAGTTTTAGTTTTTGCAGTTGCAAAATTAAAAACATACCACTGAAATTCGGTTTATAGTAATCTGTGCAATCTGCGTTCACCCGTGTCCCAAAAAAACAATTAAATTTGAGTCCTTACTCAAGCCCCGTTGGAATCAGCAGCAAGCCTTTCTTCTCTGGAAACCAGTCGGTTGGCAAAATAAAAAAGAAAAACAAAAGATATCAGGTAGACACACGAGGTAGAAAGTGCAATGCCTTTCAACCCGATGAAGTGCATGAAAGCAATGTTTAATATCACGTTGACGAATAAATTAATGGCGGCACCCCACATGAGGATATGGTTGGCACGCAAAGACGAAATTAATCGAACGACCACAATGCTGGCCACGTAGAAAGGAATCTGAAACGCAAACATCGCTTGAACGGATGAAACCACTGCAGTGTCCTGGGATGTAAAGGAACCCCGCTGAAAAACAGCCTGGATAATGGTCTCTGAGATTCCAAAAATGAGGAGCGCCGCTGGAATTCCAAGTGCAAAAATTATCCCTAAATAAAATTTGATGGTACTGCGAATATCTTTCCATTCCCGATCGGCAACCATTCTTGAAAAATAGGGCAATACCGCAGTACCGATGGCGGTTGTAGCCAAGGTCAATACGGCCGCGATAATTTTATTGCCATAGTTGAGTGAAGCGACGCTTCCGGGTGAGAGTGCCGCGGCCATGCCTTTATCCACGATTTCGGTGCTTCCCATAATAATCGTGCCGGCAACTACCGGCAGAAACTGTCCGATGATGACTCGCATGGACGGGTCGGAATCAAGGATACGAGGACGCAGTGAAAAGTTGTTCCGGATTACTGCAACTCCTATCAGTAAAGTTTCAAGACCAAAGCCCAGCAAAGTGCCGTAAACAAGGGCGTAAATACCAAGGGAGGTCCCGACGGTGACGATCAATAAAATCGCCGACAAGGGACCTAAAATCTGAAGTGCGGTAGGCAGAGCAAACGATTCCAAAGAATTTAAGACGCCGGCACATATATTAGATAAACCTTTTAAAAAGATGATTGGTATCAGTAGATAGAGAATTACTTTGGTGAGATGCAACTTTTCGTCTGAAAATCCGGAACATAAGGCAGGAAGGTATTCAGGGGCGAGAATAAAGATCAGAATGGACAGGATAAAGCAGAGAGATAGAAACCAGCCGATGACATTGCTTAAAATTTTTTGGGCAGCAACTAAACCCTGATGCTGATTAACCTGAATGAAGGTTGGAACGAAAGATGCCGACAGTGAACCGCCAATTATATTGACCGCGAAGGTCGGAACCAGCAATGCGATTAAAAAGGCATCTAAAGCATCGCCGGTTCCGAACCAGGCAGCGACCGTGAGTTCTTTGGCAAATCCGCCAATTTGAGCGAAAATGGTGAAAGTGCCGACAATGGTTGCAGCACCGAGTATCTTCTGTTTAATCGATTTTACGCTTTTCTCCAATAAACAAAATTTTATTATGAGCGCGGCCGCTGGCCGCGAATACCCAGCCTTATGAGATAAAAACTCCCTAATTTGAAAGAAAAAGAGGAGCGGTTCAATCTTTTTTCCTATAACCGCCCGCTTCGCTCAAGGCGCCAAGGACGCAAAGTAAAATTACGTGATTAGATGACTGGCTGCGCCACTGACAACCCAACAAATGCTTGCCCAAAATTCATGCGATTATCAGCGCCTCAACCTTCGTTGCCCGTAGGGGATGAGCCCTTTGTTCGAATCGTAATACCAGCCAACGCTTTATCGGCTGATGTACCCGATTCGTACAAAAACCCTTCGCGATCTTCGCGCCTTAGCGGTTCAATCTTTTTCTTATTGAAAATGTAGTTCACACTAGAATGATTCAATCAGCGGTTTGGACTAAACAATCATTACCTTCAATATCGAACCCTGTAATCATGCCGGCAAAATACCATTTGAAATATTCTGTGCTCAAATCAGTGTGAAGACTGGAATATAGGAAAAAGAAGATTAAAGAAAGCGGATAAAAAAGAAAAATCATCCGGTTATCGCCAGATAATTGTTTATAAACTGCGAAAGCTCTTTTAAAGATAAGTCCGAATAAAATTGCAAACACGCTAAACCCCACAATACCCGTTTCGGCTAACAATTCCAGAATAATATTGTGCGGATGAACAAAGTTTATACCCGGAGACTTTATCAGGATACGATATACCAAATCCTGCTCCCAAAACAGGATTCTTTTTGAATTTACCAATTGCATTTTTCCATATTCGAAGCCTGATCAACAGAGTTATAAGCAGATGAATCATTTGATATTACATATCTTATTATATTTTTAGCCGTCTTCAAATGCCTTGATATATCTTGTCTTGAGGGATTTATTTAAATTGGGAAGCAGGACAAAGGAGGCTATTATTATAAAACACACTATAATTATGGGATATATTTTATTCAGTTTGATGTGGGAATAGTAAAACAGATAAATAATAAACGAAATTAAAAAACCGAATAAGGCGGTCCGGGTCCCTGAATAAAACCCAATTATAAAACAGCTAGATAAAAGAGCGAATACGCCTATTCTTACAATTATTTTCATCGATGAATCAAATTTAAATAAAACACACAGCGCAAAAAAATAAAATAATGCACCTATTTGCGCATTGTTAATTTCATTAATATTATCATAAATTCGTTGATTTATTATCGGCCAGTACTGATAAAGCGTATAGATTAAAAACCCAACTATAAATACAACCCATATCGAATTAAACCGCTTGGACCTTGCGATCGACATATTTGACATGGTTCCCAGAGCAAAACCAAAGAGACAATAACTGATGAAAAATTTTAAACTTTCTCTTGTTGACTCAGTATCTATGTGCTTGATGCTCGATAGAAAAATAACTAAAGCAAACAACATCATACACAATATAATCCATTTATTTCTTTTTAGAGCTTGAATTCCATGGATTTTGAAATATATTGCACAGGCTATCACACCCGGTCCCAATAAAACAATTAATGTTCGGAAAAAGTTGGGTACTAATTTTATATGCTCTCCTATGATTATAAAAATAATAGGGGACAACATGGTGTACACAAGCAAAACATCAGCGATTCCAAGAGTGAGATTCTCTGTAAATTTTAATCTATTATTTTGGAATTGGAATTTAATCATAATATCTGTGCTGCGAATTCCCGATACAATAACTATTTACAAATCTGTGAAATCTGTGAAAATCTGTGTCCCAAAAAATATTGATAATCAAATTGAGTTTCAACTCAATTTACCCTCATCGGCGTATATTCCGGCAAGATCTCTTTTAATTTTAATTTAATCTCATCTCCTACCTGGCGATTGGCCAATTGAACCAACTCATCAATCTTACCGTTTAATAGATTTAGGCTACAATCAATCCCTTTTAGCACCATGATTTTTTCATGGCGGGTCGGAATTATATTTTCGCCTTCCGTAATCAACTCTTCATACAGCTTTTCGCCGGGTCTAAGTCCAATATATTCAATTTTAATGTCAATATCCGGCTCAAAACCGGAAAGACGGATCAGATCCCGGGCCATATCATAAATTTTAATCGGTGTGCCCATATCCAGGATAAATATTTCACCTCCCTCCCCCATAGCGCCGGCTTGAAGAATCAACTGACAGGCCTCCGGGATGGTCATAAAAAAACGCGTGACCTCCGGATGGGTAACCGTTACCGGCCCCCCTTCGGCTATCTGCTTTTTAAACAAAGGTACCACGCTGCCGACACTGCCGACAACATTTCCAAATCTGACAATCATGAATTTGGTATCCGACAAATGGCAGTCATTTTGACCGTGTATCAGCATTTCAGCCAGTCTCTTGGATGCGCCCATTACATTGGCCGGACGCACGGCCTTGTCGGTCGAAACAAAAACAAAGCGTGATACCTGATGCTTGCCCGAAATATCAATCAGATTCTTTGTCCCAATGACATTGTTTTCGATGGCTTTCCAGGACTGCAGTTCCAGCATAGGAACATGTTTATAGGCCGCTGCATGAAATACAATATGGGGCTGATTTGTCTCAAAAGCTTTTTCAATCTGATTGATATCCTGAATATCGCCTAAAGTGGGAACAACTTTTACATCTTGAAAATTTTTCTTTAACTCAAGCTCAATTTCGTACAACGGACTCTCTGCTCTTTCAAAAAGAATTATTTTTTCAGGTTTAAACCGACAAATTTGCCGGCAAAGCTCTGATCCGATTGACCCGCCGGCTCCGGTAACCAACACATTTAGATCGTTAATATAAGCACCGATTTGATCCTCATCCAATTTAATGGCTTCCCGACCCAGTAGATCCCGATAGGCCACTTCCCGAATTGCATTTACCGTCACTTTACCATCGATTAATTCACCCATTCCGGGAATAGTTTTAAAGGTAATTCCACATTTCTTGCAATTTTCAACGATATATCGCATCTGTTGCGAATTGGCTGACGGAACAGCAATAAGAATCTCATAGGCACTCACCTTTTTTGCCGCTATTTCGATATCTTTAATTGGGCCAAATACCGGAAGGCCATGAATTTTCATTCCTATCTTTCCTGGGTCATCATCAACAAATCCCACCACATTATAATGAAGTGTCGAGTTATCACGTATCTCTCTGTAGAGTTTTTCTCCACAATTGCCGGCTCCAACGATGAGAAGGTTTTTTTGGGCCGCATGTTTTTTCGTCAAAAGTCCCCAGAATAGCTTTCACGGTTCTCGGCCAAGAATCATTTTCGCTGATATGAACAAAGTAGACACGAATTCCTAAGCGAAAACCGGCAATAAAAAGAATAGTCAAACACCAATCAATAACAAAAACTGACCGCGGAAATCCAATAAATCGATGCGGGCTGAAAAGAATAAAGCATATAATAAGAAGCGTGCTGATACTCGATGCCTTAATAATATTTACAAGATCGGCAATACTGGTAAATCGCCACATCCCACGGTAGAGATCAAAATAAAAAAAACAAAATATCTTTGTCAACAAAACAAAAGGCAGACATCCAATAGATAAAATCCAAATTTTGACTATATAAGTTAAAATCAAATCGAACCAGATTGGCAAGGATCAATGCGAAAACTATTAATAGTATATCTGCAAAGAAAAGAATAAAAAAATTCTTATCTGAAAGCCTATATTTCATTGCTTTTCTTTTCGATTTATCAGCCACTAATTCTCTTAAATCTAGGTACTCAAAATTAGATCAAATTCTTTTTGGAGTGCGTGCTTGCACAATTCTGTCTGAGCCTGGTGGGGGTTTGGGCAGAAAGAGGCTCATTACGACCGGCGATTTCAATCAGTCGTTGGCTGCCTCCCAATTTTTTTAGTATTTTTTGAATACCCTGAAGTGCCAGCGGTCTTGAAAGAATAGCAACCACTGTTAAATAGATAATTTGCCAATCCAGAATCATAGATCGATTTTCAATATAGAACAAGCCTAGTCGGCTTTTCCAGGGTCGGATGACTTGGTTGTATTTTAAATCCGGATCTTCGCTTCCAGCCAAGACATTGCCTTCGTCAGAAAAAACGATTGAAGCAAAATCGGTAATCCCGGGCCGTATGTCGAGCAAATGCCGCTCTCGTTCGGTATAGAGCGCAACATCGCGTTGAACGTTGGGACGGGGGCCTACTAAACTCATTTGTCCCCAAAGCACGTTCCAAAGTTGGGAGAATTCATCGAGCTTGTAACGCCGGATGAAATGGCCGATCCAAGTGATTCGCTTATCATCTGCTGCAGTGGAATCAACTCCGCTTTTATCGGCGTTTACCACCATGGACCGCAGTTTGACCATGTAAAATGTTTTGCAATTTTTCCCAACCCGCGGTGCAATGTAAAAGGGCGAAGCAAAATCCTGTAACCAAATCAGGACGATAAATATGATAAAAAATGGTGAAAGTATAATCAAGCCTGATAGTGATAATATGATATCTATTAAACGTTTCATAGCCAATCAGATCTTATAAGAAAGAAGCTTTTTAATACGTTTGCTGATGGAAACAGCATCAAGGTCGTATTTTTGACGCAAATACTTTTGAGAACCTACAATACAAGAGAATCCTGCCTCCAGTCCGATTCGTAAAAAGGTATCCGGGTACACCCCATTATCCATAATTGTCTCGGCTACCGCACCACCTAAACCACCGTAAATTGTATGCTCTTCGACAGTGATAATTGCAGGGATTGTTCGGCAGGTTTCAATAATAATTTTCTGGTCTAGGGGCTTAATTGTGTGCATGCTAATAATTTTGGCATCAATGTCTTCTTTTTCCAACAAATCGCTAGGATACCAAACTTCTTCAAGTATACCGCCGGTAACGAATATCGCACAATCATTACCGTCACGAAGCACTCGTGCTTTCCCGACTTTGAATACTTCACCATCTTCCCGAGGAGTATCATTACCTGCGGATTTGTCAAGACGTAAAAAACAAGCACCGGGTGTATGAACTATCGCTTCCGTCGCCTCGACGGTTTCCCAATAACCGCATGGCGACAGTACGGTAATATCTGGCAAACTTCTCATAATTGCCAAATCTTCAGTTGCATGATGTGAAATACCCAAGGCACCGTAGCTGAAACCTCCTCCTATTGAAACCACTTTTACATTGGCGGCATGGTAGCAGGCATCATTTCGAATTTGCTCTAGACAACGCAGGGTTGGGAAATTGGCAATGGAATAGGTGAAAACAATTCGGCCCTCCAGAGCCAGGCCGGTAGCAATACCGGTCATATTCTGTTCGGCTACACCGGCATTGATAAATTGAGAGGGAAATCGATCCCAAAATTTATCTAAAACGCCGAAACCCAAATCACCTGTAACCAGTGTAATTCGCTTGTCGTATTCAGCCAGTTCGCACAACCGTTTGACAAAATGATCTCGCATGGTATCAATCTTCCAACTCTTTGAGTGCCAAATGGAATTCCTCTCCCCGGGCACATCGGTAATGCCAGAGCACGCTATTTTCCATGAAAGAAACCCCTTTTCCCTTAATCGTATGAGCAATGATCACGGTTGGTTTCTCCTTTTCTAAGGGTATGCCACTGAGAGCATCACTCAATTGACGGTGATCATGTCCATCTATTTCCTGAACCGCCCAGCCGAAACTCTTCATTTATCGGCAAAAGGTTCGATGGCCAGCGTTTCTGAAACAGTTGCCAAACTCTGTATTTTGTTATAGTCAACGATGGCGGTCAAATTGTCCAATCTATAGTGAGCGGCGAATAAAATAGCTTCCCAATTCGACCCCTCGTCACATTCGCCGTCTGAAAGCAAAACAAAAATCCGATGCATACGTCCATCGAGCTTAGCGCCCAATGCCATTCCGGCAGCGACAGAAAGGCCGTGGCCTAGACTTCCGGTTGAAAGTTCCACACCCGGTATTCCTTTATGACTAACATGGCCGCTTAGATCGGATCCATTCTGGTAATGCGTTTGCAATTTTTCGACATTAATAAATCCCTTCTCCGCCAACACTGCATATACGGCAGCACCGGCATGGCCTTTGCTCAGGATAAATCGATCCCGGTCCTCAGCTGTCGGATTTTTTGGGTCAATAGATAAGATATCACTATATAGTACCGCCAGAATATCGGCTATGCTAAGAGCAGAACCGACATGTGAGCTGCCGCCGCTGCTCGTCATTTTTAGAGAGTTTATTCTGATTCTTTTAGCAAGTTCTGTTGATTCCAATTCGATTCTCCAGGCTGATCCTATCGATAAAATTCCTCTATAATATCGCATACATAGCGCACGTCATCATCAGTCAAAGACATATTCATCGGGAGCATTAGCATTCTTTTAAAAAGGTTTTCAGTGAATGGAAGTTTTTGTGTAAATCCAAGTTTTCTAAACTGGTGAACAGCCTTTCCTCCCCACTGAATTAAAGTTCCGACGCCATTATCAGCCAAAAACGATTTTAATTTATCGCGTTGTTCAGCTTCAATCTCATAATTTTGGAATACGTCGAAGTGATCTGTTTCACTTCCGGGAGCATGCGGCAATTTGATCTCATCTAATTTACCCAACCGTATTTGATATAGCTCAGCGATTGACCGTCTTCGTGATATCACTTTATCATGTTCCTTGAATTGGTAATCAAGAATTGCGGCTTGAAGATTATCAAGTCGGCTGTTCATTCCCCACAATACAACATCGCCCGATTCGTCTCTACCGTGGTCTCGTAGTAAAAGAAGATTACGGTATACAACTTCATCATTGGTTAAGATGGCACCTCCGTCTCCAAGGCAACCTAAAATCTTTGCAGGATAAAAACTGATACATGATGCAACTCCAAATGTTCCTGCAAATTTTCCCTTGAACCGAGATCCAAGGGCCTGCGCGGCATCCTCATATATAACAAGGCCGTGTTTGTCAGCAATATCCATTATAAGATTCATATTCGCAGTTCTACCGTTGAGTTGTGTCGGCATTATAGCTCGTGTCTTACCTGTCAGGGCGCTTTCAATTCCATCAGGATCAATTAAATGGTCAGGTCCTGCTTCGACCGGAACCGGTATACCTCCGGCAAAATGTATTGCCGACGCAGTCGCCACCATGGTGTGGGTACAAATGATGACCTCATCACCAGTTTGAAGCCCTCCGGCCATCAATCCTAATTGGATTGCGTCGGTTGCATTGGCCACTCCCACAGCAAATTTTGCTCCAGTATAAGCCGCCAGATTTGTTTCGAATTCTTTCAGATGCTTCTGCATTATAAACGCACCCTGTCGGCCGACGGATTTTATCACTGACAAAAGGCCATCCTCTTTTGAGGTAAATACATACTGATAATCAAAAAAGGGAACACTTCTATGTTTCTCTGTACTCATGACACTTAATTTCCTCCGCAATAGGTCACTGATAATTCTCTAAATTCATAGTTTGGCTACATCAAATCTATACACACATGTTCTCTGACCTTTGTGGACTTCTAATTCACCGATTTTTTTTGCACCCAATTTCTCATAAAATCGTTGGGCTCTATCCTGGCTCGAGCCAGTTGTAATTCTAAACTGGCAAATATCCCTTTCCGCTATCGCATCGGAAAAGGAATAAAACAGGCTCTGTGCCAGACCGGACCCCCGCCTCTCTTCCTGAATTGCTATGTCCAGAAGCTCAGCATTTAGCAACTCTATATTTTTGCTTTTTGTCGGGTATATCAAAGTTTCAAATAGCTTAATTATTCTTTCAACAGAAAATAATTTAGTTGCCAAAAGCAAAAAGGCCTTAAAAGATCTTTTCAATATGAAGTCTTTGTAAAATTTTGCTGTATCTTCTGTCCCCAGAACAAATCCAATTACTTTACCATCAATTGAACTTTTTGCAACATGGAGTATTCCATACTTACTTACGGAGGCAAAGGTAAAAAACATAGAAAGCGGTTTGGGGCCAAGTGAACTTAAAAAACCCTGGCTTATCTCCTGTCTGTGGATGGACACGACGGCGGAAATATCCCTTGCACTAACGTCAGATTTCTTTATAAAAAATTTCGCATTGTGAACTTGCAAAGCCATCTCAAGATATTTGGTGGCGATAACATCATCGCAGTTTGTTGTTTAGAAATCGAATAGCACGATCTATTTCGCGTTTTCCAACTGCAGAATGGGTTGGCAAGGTTACAACCTGACTGCATCGCTTCTCTGCATTTCTACAAGAGCCTGCTTTGTAGTGAACCAATTTCAAATCGTCGCCGGCAAGCGGATGAACCGGTGTCGAGTACCAGTCAGCCAGTTCAACCTTGAACCCTCGAGCCCGATTAAGCAGGTCCTCTTTATCAATTGCCAACAAAGGATATCGTGCAAAAACGACATCACAGTCAGGTAAAATATCTGGATGTGTTGCCATTTCAGAATTAATCTCGGACTGATAGGTTTCGCTGATCCAACGACTATGCTTAGCAAGCTGTTCCAGTTTTTCGAGTTTACGTTTCAATCTGTTCTGCAAGGACTTTGGCATCCTGAGTCGAAAATCTTCTGCCATTTGGTTTTCTACAACAGAGTTGTAATTTTTTTCGGCAATCCCAATTGATCCGAGTGCTCGAAATAGATTGCGAATCAACCAGAATAAACGAGGCCGGTACAATACCTTAAATCCGATATATTGTAGTTGGATTCTTAGTACCTTAAAAAAAGATGGATAAAGGCAACTATTGTACAGAGATTGGACCTTAGATTTCAGTTCATATGCATTGATAACGGCACTTCCCCCAATCCCAGCAACAATCGGCTTACCCCATTCAAAGGAGTAGAAGCTACCCACCCCAAAGCTGCCAACTCGATTCCCGCGGTATCTGGATTTCAAAGTGTGGCAGCAATCTTCGATAATGGGAATACCGTCCCGTTCTGTTATCTGGGAAATTTTACTAAGATTTGAGGGGATCCCGTAAGTATGTTGAACAATAACCGCTTTAGCTAGTGGTGTTATCTTGAGTTCAAGGTCTCCGGGGTCCATATTAAAGCCGGCTGAGTCAATGTCGACATAAATCGGACGTGCTCCTGTTGCCATAATCGCTTCTGGCACAGCTACGCAAGTGAATGCTTGTGTTACTACATGATCGCCTGGACCTACATCTAAAGACTTTAAAAGGGCATATAACGCAACCCTACCCCGGTAGAAGGTCAGATCAGAAATAGAAGATAGCCATTTTATTTCCATAAACTATTAAATCTCTGAACGACATAATATGGCATGCCCAAAAGACTCCCCGAATCCATACCCATAATGGGTTGCTGCAAAAACCACCGCTAAAGCAGGTGCTAATGATGCAGATCGATATTTTAACGAGAGTTTTAGTGAAAGCAAACACACCACGATCCAATAAAATATTAACGGCAAGCTGAGAATTAATCCCCAGATCGTACTAGTGCCGAAAGCGACAATCGCACTTAATTGGGACAATATGAATACCGCCGGAATAAAATTTCTCCACGACACCATATTCACTTGAGTAAATTTATGATTGTAGAACAATCGATATGGCCCATAAGCATTCCACTTTAAGTAAGCTATAAAATCTGTTCTCGGGAAATAGGTGCATTTAGCATTCGGATCAAGAACAACTTTCCCGCCAGCTGCGATAATGCGAGCATTAAAGTCCCGGTCTTCCGTTCTAATAATATTTTCATTAAAATAGCCGATTTTGCTAAAAAGAGTTCTATTATAGCAGCCGCACCAGACCGTATCGACAACGCGCACATCTTTACTACCTGTTCGATAAAAAGCATTACCAGCGGTGAATGGGAAGGAAATTGCTAAGGACAAAGCTCTGGTGAGGGGTGTGTCGCAAATTATGGCAGTTGTCCGAATTCCTCCGATGTTGTCCGCCCCGTACCTATCAAGCCCATTGACCAATAAAGAAATATAGTCTGGTTCATAAACAGCATGAGCATCAACCCTTAAGATGATATCCGATTTCGAATGTTTGATTGCAATATTCAAGGCAGCTGGTGTTATACGTTTCGGATTGTCCAATACCTTTATAAAATCATATTTACTATCATACTTCTTAAGAAGGTTAGGAGTTTGATCAGTACTCATTCCGTCAACTACAATAATTTCCAATAGTTCATGATCATAGTCGTTAGCAATAAGTGAGTCCAGACAGCGGCATATATATTTTTCCTCATTCAGGCAAGGGATTATTACTGAAACTTTTTTCATACCATGGAGGTTTCTTTTTCCTTGGTCCGGAGTGCTACTTTTAGTTCGGTAATGCATAAATCTGTATCCTCGTAATCAAAAAATTTCTGATCAACCTCAAACCCGCTTCTCTTTGCATCCAATGCAACTAAATCCTGCTGAACCATTTTGCGACATAACTCAAAACCTGATCTTTCAAACAATTTGTAATAATCACTTGCTCGTAATCGATTGCAAAATGCGAATTCATTGCCCGCGATACTATCCCATTGCTTTTCTGAGTACCGCAAAAAATTGATTCTTAATAACCTGCTATCCTGGTGCTGGAAATGGTCACTTAAATCTATAAAGTGAATTGCGATTCCATTTCTTTTGATAATCCGTTTAGTTTCACACAAAATACGCATTATTTCTCTTCTTGGAATATGCTCAAAGACAGTAGCCGAAATATGGTAACCGACAATAGAATCCTCCAAACTAGTACTTCCTGCATCTGCCGGTGCCAGGTATTTGATTTTAGCTTCGTCCAGAAAGTCTTTTGGGTGGTCCTTTAGCCGTTCCAGCATTAGCATTCGCTCAGCAATTTCCGATTTCCGTACAATATCATTGTAAAGATTGGATATTTGATCCTTATTTTCAGACATCCAATAAAGAGATTGTTTTAATATTTCGAAATCAAGCCTTCTGTTAAGATCGACGGTTATAACCTTCTCCGCACCGCTTAAAAAGAACCCGATGGGAGCAATTGGGCAGTGCCCTGTGCCAACTTCAAAAATCGTTTCTCCTTCAACGTTTCCTCCCATGTCAATGATCCAGCGTAACATATCAGTCTGTGTGGATAGCCGCATCATAGGATTAGCCTTTAGGCGCCCGAAACTCTTTTGTATATGTCGATAGATCCGGTCCCCAAATGGCATCAAAGAGCATGCTTTCATAATTTTGGATTTTATTTTCCAGTTCATAACGAGTTCATCTGCAATATTTTATTGTAAAACCGAATAAGTTTTATTTCTTCATATTCCCAATTATAATTGCACTCAACTGCCCGGCGACCATTTTTACCCATTCGTTCGGCCTCAACCGGATGCTCTATGAACCAGGAGATTGCCCGTGCAATTTCATCTGGATTAAGTGGGTCAACACATATTCCACATTGAGCCCCTTCGATAATCTCTCGCCATAGTGGAAAATTGGATGCTATAACTGGAATCCCTGATGACATGTATTCGAACATTTTATTGGGTTGTGAATCTACATGATTCGGTTCGGGGTGAAAAAGTACCAGTCCTGCCATTGATTCCGCCATTACAGTTCTGACAGAGTCCCGATTTATGAAACCAAGTGATTTTACTTGCCCCCATCCCTTTATCTGCATTAGTTTTTTTTCAATACCGCTCTCCATGTCCCCGGCCATCACCAAACCGTATGTGGTTTTCCCAATCGCTTCAACCATTTCTGCAGCGCTTCGAAAACCAGCAATACCCCCAATGTAACAAACTATATTGTCTTTTTTTCCCCACTCAGAATCTGGAACGTGCAACTCAGAGAGAATAGGGTAATTATTAATGTTTTCTGAGCTTACGCCGAGATTTAAAAATCGTTTTTTTATATAAGGTGTGGCGCTTATCACTCCATCAAAGTACTTTACAAATTTCTTCTCAATAATTTCAACCATGATCGATACCGGCTTTCGAATAATTGAGGGCAAATAACTTTTTGATAATAGGTCTCGCGGTACATCCTCATGAACATCGTAAATAACCCGCTTTCCCATTAATTTAAGTAATATGCCAACCAAAATAAGCTCTGGATCATGAAAGTGGTAAATATCAGCGCCATTCCCATAGAGCTTTTTTAAAGGCAGACAATGCTGTAATTGTCATTCTTTCAATTCTATTCTTAGGTTTTGCAACCCGGAGTATTGCGATTCCATCCACCGTCTCATCTTTATCATGCTGAGCGACAAGAGCTACTTGAAAACCCGCCTTTGAAGAGCGACTTCGCTTCCTTTCGAAAGATACGGGTATCAAACGGTATGTGCACTGTTGTAATAAAGCAGGCTTTTTTGTGCCTTTTTCATTTTGCATTTTCCACACAGTCTCATATAGCTTGAAAGCATTTTTCTTTCCATAACCTCCCAAGAATATTTTTCACGTATTGCTCGCTGTCCGTTTTTCCTCATTCCGATCATTTTCGTTCCTTGTTTTTCAAAAGTGTATCAATGGCTTCCACTATCGATTCACACTTTGATCGCTAAATGAGAATTCCACATTCCTCTTCTAAAATTATTTTTCTCATTTCCGGGAAATCGACACTTAAAACCGGTAAACCGGCGTTCATGTAGTTAAAATAATTTATTCGGTGGCCCAGCTAAATCTATTATTTATAGTATCTCTAAAGAGTATTAAACCCTACATGGCATTCTTTTATCGTCTCATTGATTTTTTCATAAGGAAGCCATCCTGTTATTGTAATTGAATTATCGAGTTTTTTAGCCTCAATTTCTTTGTTAAGCCATCTGCGCTCCTCTCCGAACACATCCCCAACGATGCGAAGTCTGACTTTATCCCGCAAGCAATTTATAGCCGCTACCATTTCTTTTAACCCCTGATTAAAAGGCAATGATCCTTCATGACATAACAATAAGTTTATCTTCCTTTGTAGGCCAATTTATATTCTCAGTCTGTGGAAATAGTTTCAATCGAGGTCCGTTATACAGAACATCGACTTTCATTTTAAATGATAAGGTAAGTGCATAGCCCCTAACGATAGAGTTTGCAGTGAAGATTTGGTCAACCCATTTCATTGATATTTTATTCAATAGAATATGCAGCAAAAGAATGAGCCATTTTAAAAATCTGGGGCTAATGTCGGCGGGACCTCCAGGAGGATATTCATGCATGTCATGAACAATAAACGCTTTAAGACCATCTTTTGCCAGTAAATGTTTCGTGCGTACAGCTATTGCAAGAGAGAGATCAGGTTCGTGAACGTGGTATACGTCTGCTTTCAAGTCATAGGCAATCTTGCTGACTTCCAAAAAAGTTTTAAACTTACCATACAACCCGCTCCTCTTAGGAAGTCCTATAACATTGAAACCCATATGTGTACATTTGCCATCGGGTGAATTCCCAGCAACAATGACGCTTCCGTCACTACGTACATATTCGAAACGTTCATTGCAAGATAGAAGGATTAAAACTTCATGACCTGCGTTTAAAAGACTTAAAGCCTCTTTATGCACAACACGTGCATCATCCAAGCTGTGTCTGGTCGCAATCATACAAATTTTCAATTCTGAGTCCTAAGGTTGTGGTTCACATATGTCTATCTATAATCTATAGGAATGCCGTTCACAAATTACAATTCTCAACTTGCTGCATTTTCTTCTCCCTTTTTATATTAAAAACGGTGTCTATAGCAAAATAATATACAACGGCGGAGGTAATGCAGAATAGTACAAATATGACTTCAAAAACTGCCTGTATACTGGTACTGGCGTACCCTATCATATTGGGTATGATCAAAACATAGAAGGTCAAAAAAAGAGAATTCTTTGGCAATCGCCTGAACATGAATTGAAACAATAGCAGTTGAAAGAACATTAATGTTACGATAAGCAAGAAGCCTGCTATACCAAAGTTCGCATAACCTTGCGAAAATGATGGTGAAGAGTAATTTTCAAGTCTCTGCCGCAGCCAATATCCAAGAAACTGCGACAGATTAACGGGTTCAAACGGTAAAAGGTGTCCGGGATTGGCAAATGCTGTGCCGTAAAAAAAATCATGTTGATCGGGAAATATTTGTATCACATGAGCATGTGCCTTGGTTGCCGAGATACATATTCTGCTGTACATATAGGAGGGGAAAAGCTTGAGCACATCTAAAAAGCTTCTATCCAACAGATAAAGTCTAAGCATCCCGATTATCGTGCCTGTACCAATAATGATATATCCAATTACCTTTCTAAATTTAAATGAATCACTTTGAAGAAAAAGTTTTATCAAAATTATATACAATACTAATATAGGCAAAAGGAGCTTTGTGTAACGTTAAAGATGAAAAAAATAGAACCGGCAACAAATTTAAATAGAAAACAAGCCTATTTCTGTTGCAGCAATTTAAGCTTTTCATAATATAGGTATAAACGAAAATGAAGGCTGGAATTGTTGAAAAGGCAAACCAATACCAATGCCCTCCTTCTTGCAAATTCGTCGATTTTTGTGCTCGAATAGCGTAAATATCGTTATAGTTGAATAGGTTGATATGAAAAACAGCGGGTAATCCATGCCGCTGTGTGTATATATATAGCATATAAAAAGAGTATAACCAAAGTAGAGCAATTAGAGGAGAAAGATCATCTGCATGTGTTAATTGAATAGTAGACCAATCAATATGCAGTTTCTTTTTAAAACTGAACAGAACTGCATAAAAAAAATAAAATAGGACTAAAATTAGCAGCAACGACCAGTAATACGTGTAACTAAAAAGTTTTATATCTTTAATGACTTCAATAGATCCTATGATATTGAAAAAGTAAATACCAAGAAGAGCTACGAAGGGTGGTAAGCAATATAAATAATGCTGACGCATTAGGACAAGAATAATTAGTGGTAACGGCATTACAAGCAATGTTGAATAAAGAAGTATGGTCATTCAAGCCCCTTAACTCAATGATGCATTTTTCTTTTTTGTCGGTAAATCAAATTGTTTATGGCGACAAGAAAGCAATTAACCAAACCTATGATGTCCATTTTGGTTCGATCCGCAACTTTATAGTCCTCTGTGTTCCGGTTTGATAAAATTCAATATCGTTGCAAGCGAATTAAACATCCATGCCTGTCCCCAACGAATGTAGGGAATGTCAATTGTTATATCGAACCCTAACAGCTTTCTTTTTTTCGAGGCGAAATAGCCATTTTCCGAACTATTAATCACCCAGAGATCTGAAATGGCGGATAAAATTTTCTTTATGCGATGAAAGAACAATTCTTTCGCTAAAACATCTGCTTCAAACATTCTAGCTGTGCACAACAAGCTTTCAGCGCAACTATGTACCTCTACAACATCAAACTGCTTCCTAATAAAACATGGGACTCCATCTTCGGAAAAAAAATCTCTTAGCCACGTATTGAAGTAATTATCAGCAGCTTTTCGATACTTCAAAGTGCCTGTAAGGATGGCAATACTGTTAAGCGCACGGATTTCAAACCCACTGTGGTAGGTGTCCTGATGAAGATCTCTCGACTGTTCATTGGACCAATAGTTTAGCGTACCGTCTTCACGAATCTCCGATAGTGAAAAATCACCAGCCGACATGCCAGTTTCAACCCAAGCATCACGCTTTATTTCTTTTCCGATACGTATTAAAAATTCTGCCGCAAACAGGTTGGCGTTATGCACTTGAAATTTATCAAGCGGTGTATATGAAAAGCAGAAGGTTCCATCACTTTTATGGCCGCTCCTATTAAGCCCCTCCAGAATAAATTTACAGATATTTTCGCATTGAGAAAGAGCCTCCTCATCACCATGATACTTATATTTAAGCCAATAAGCGTCTCCAATGATTGTAGAGTTAACCACTGTCGGTGTATTTCTCGGAATCAGGACCCTTGTTCTCCAATTAAACGGATATCCCCAGCCACACCCACCATATCGAACAACTTTGTGATCATTTAGCCAACGAAAGCATGGATTGTAACCCGATTCTTTTTTAATCGTGCGATTCTTTGCATCCACTCTCTCCAATATTAGGAAACCGGCTGCAAAAAGCCCCATTGCTTTTGCGTTGACGCATTTCTTTACCTTGAGCACCCTTCGTAATGCAATTGGAAATAAATCATTAGAACGCGATACCAAGTAGTTGGCAACACGCTGAGCAAAATTATCCCGTTCCGCAATCCATAAACCAATTTGATTATCCCAAATATCATACGGATCCCAGCCGGCCCATCCGTTTATCTCAAGCCAGCAAACCAAATGACTAATATAGCTATAAATAATTTCTTTTGTTGAATAAGTCAATATTCGCTAAACTCGTGCAATCAGTTCAAAATATATTTCACATCTTTAACATGCAAAAATCTTTCTGAGCACCTGTAGTGCAGAATATTCTTTATAGCGCAACCCGATCCAATCATTGCCGATATGTTGATCCTGCAGTTGTGAATGAATCTTGGCGAACTCTCGGAGGGTTACATATCTCACCTGTTCAAACTCTTTTGTCATATCAAGAAAAGTCTCTAATCGTTTCAATACCTCAACATTCGGAACAACGTCAGGCAGTTTGTCGATATGGATAAGGGAATAGCTATGCATGAACAGATTCATCACTTTGATACCAGACCGGATAGCATAATTTACAAACCACAACAGATCTTCTGTGGAGCAATCATGCAAGTCTGTTTTTACAAAATGCTTTCTTAGCTTAAATCGAAAATTTCCAATTTTGAGCCGGTCTACGCGATAAAATCCTGTTACAGGGATCTCCAATATCCCGTCCTTTTCTACAACCTGATTATATGACCACCATACTTTGCAATTCTTGTGCTCGGCGTACATGCTGGAATCGATGCATATACCTGTCTTCTGTAAAGCTGTCAAGGTATCCTCATTTATGCCATAGGCGCCAGCTCTGTGGCTTACAGGAGATCGACCGGTCCACCTTTTTATGTCATCAATCAGTTCACAAAGCACTTTCTGCTGTTCGCTCTGGGTAAGCTGCCACATATGAATTTTTCCATTTGAAACCATCCACTCTGGATGTGAATGAACCGCAACTTCATGACCTGCAGCATCTAAATATTGAGCTAATTTCTTATAAGCAGTAAAACTAAAGCGTTGTTTTTCGCTTGACGCAAGGAAAAAAACCGCTTTTATATTATATTTCAGAAATATGCTTGAAAGCCGTGATGGTCCCCACCTTTGGCCGCCGAATTCAGGTTCAATCAGATTTTCTTTAACAACTCCGTTTCGCAACAATGTCTGTGGATTCTCTGTATCAATCGTTGGTATTATGTATAGCACAGGTAAACCTAATTTTTTCTGCAGAGAACCACAATCCCGGTTTTAGTCTTCTCCGGGAAGAAGGTCTTGCCGATAAGATTTGCCAGAATGACGGGAAATTTAAGTTTCAGCAGATATTTAGAGATTGTACTAATGAACATGAGGGGAAATCTCAAAGCAAGGCAAAATCCACGATGAAAGAAAAGATCATAAATTAAGCCTTTAGGTCTGCTGCTATTGCCTAAATCTCCCTGTAACACCTTTTGATTATGCTGATTCCAACGGATTACCCTCATTAACTGTTTTTCAAACAAGTAATAAAAATGTGCTCGATGATATATTATATCAATAGGTTCAAAGGATTTGTCTATGTAGCCGAGTAATTCATCTTCGCTAAAATATCTGCCATCACCTCCAATTACACCGGAAATACAAAGAGTGCCACCACTAACCAAAACTCGGCTAATCTCGTTGATCGCATTTTTTCTGCCTGCTCTGTCAAGATAATAAATTACTTCTAAGGCGAAAACACAATCAAAATGTTCGGATTTATAAGGGAGCGAAGGAAGTGCGCTCTGTAGAAAAAAAGCTTCCCGAACTTGTGAATTTGCGTGTTTGACTGCAAAAAAAGAAATATCTGTCCCATGTAGGAACTTTACTTCAAAGTTCGTTAGAATCTGCTGCATGAATATTCCAATACCACAGCCTATATCCAAAACCCTCAAGAATTCTCTCAAGTGATTCATTACAAGATCACTTATCTGTTGCAGACGGACTGCCTGCGATCCTCTCAAACCTATGCTCCAACCGTCAACACCGGTTTCATGAACTTGTCCAAATTGGGAATCAAACCATTCCTTCGTTCCCCATCTCATTTGAACACCTGCTTTATAAATTTTCGAAGAAGGTAACGTGGGTAAATTAAAAATTGATAACTGCAATAAACCTTGCAGAAAAATAACAGGTCACTAAAAGGAATACGTTGGTGAAGATTCAGATGTTTTCTCTTCACCACACCTGCAATTCTATCATTAAGCTTTGATTTATTTCCTACCCCGGAATATCCGCAATAGATGTTCAAATAACAACAATTCCCAAGTCTTAATAACTTTAGAATTTGTTCCAATATCTCTTGCTGTTGCTCTATACGTTTGATGGTCGCCACCTTTACTCCACAAAAAAAGGGTTGTGGTGGCCGGAAACCATATGTATCCTGTGTTTCAAGTACCAGATCTGAGCATTCCATTGCATTCTTCATTACCTTGTCAAGAACGCTATGGGTTTTTGGTTTACCCCTGATTGGGAACATTAGCATGTAGTATATCCATTGCCAAAAAATCCAGTAACTGTGACTCGGAACCACAAAAACGAACTGTCCTTCGGGCCTCAGGCATTCCTTGATTTGCCGTGCCAAAACGACAGGGTCTGCAACATGCTCAAACACACAATTGTTTATGACAAGATCATAATTTCTTTTTCGATACCAGTGTTCACTGCTATCGAGAAATACATTACTTAAGCCTTTGGAACTCAGTCGTTCCCTTATTATCTCAACCGTGGATTCAGAAAGTTCGACACCCACAAATTGCTTTGTATTATGCCTGCTGGCAAAATGCTCCAAGTCATGGCCTAAACCCATGCCAACGTCGCAGATTAAGGCACCCTCGGGGTACCCTTCTATAACTTCATCAACGATGTTATGATACACGCTCCGAAAATAATTGAATAAACTGCTGTAGGCCAATGCCTGGGCTTTTGAGCAGCCTATGCGAGTAAGACCTGTTTCATAATGCTGACGATTTTTGATATAGAAATCTACCATATCATCGTCCGACTGCATAAGTTCTCTTCCCTCTTTCATCTAAGCAAAAAATTCCTTTCCTGGACAAAACATATCTGTAAAAAGAATAAATCATCAGAAAGTAGGTTATATTTGATACCACATATGTATATGCTGCTCCATCCGCTCCGAGCCTAGGAATCAAAACAAGGCATGAAATAACACTGGTTATGCTCATGATTAAAGAAGAGTATAGGACGAATTTGCCAAAGGAGTTGGCATTCATAAATGCGTCTGGAAGTTGATAAAGCCCATTAAAAAAGCCGCCTATTATCATTATCTTTACTAGCTTAGCGGCCTGCTGATACTCCTTCCCAAATAGGGCGACCACAATATAATCGATGAACAGCAAGACGCACAATGACTCCAATAACAAAATGGATAAATTAGCCAAGGATATTTTAATACTAATGCGGTTCTGTCCTGCAAACCCTCTGAAAAACCGCAACGCAATATTTTGGCTGATTAGGACAACAGGCGCTATAATCATTGAAGCCACTTTATAATAGGACAGCTCAGACACAACAACAAACAATGGAATCAGCATGCTCGCTAACTGCTGTGAGGCATTAGCGGTGATGTATGAGCTGTATATCCGTAGACCGTATTCCAGGTTCCTTCTGAGGATTAGCCGGAAACTCTTCCGCAAGTGTGTAAACCTCGGCTCCAAGCTATAGCCCAATATAAGGATGGCCCCAAAAACCGACAATAGCTGAGCACCAGAAAGCGCAGTAACCGAAAGCTCTGAAAAATAGTAAATGGTTCCGGTTAATATGACAAATAGAGTTGGAATGATAACACGAACTTTCGTGAGCAATGGAACATTGCTCAATCCCCTTCCGACCTGGACCATCAACTCACGACTAGGGAACAGAATCAATAAGGGCCATATGCACTTAATAATTTTCCCTACGCCTTGCCCAAACCAACTGTTAAAGTAATCCGAAAGGCTAAGAAAAATCGCGGAAAAAATTGCACCTAGGACAAGGGCAATGATAAAGATAGCGCCAAGCAATTCCTTTTGGACCTCAAACGAATCCTCTTCCGCGAGCAAAACCCCAATCGTTGAAAAGAATCCGAATCCCGAAAAGATACTAACGAATCCTATGACTGTGAAGATAAGGGTGTATAATCCATATTGGGAGGGACCGAGGAGTCTCGCAATGAAGGTGTTGGTTCCAAAGCCCACAACCATCACGTACCCCTGAGCCGCCAATAGAGCGCCCACATCCCAAAAAGCTTTATGTCTAAAGAACTTTTTTATCACGCCTCAGAGATACGAGCTATCGCGAAGAGGAGCGCTGCTCACGCCCGCAGAAAAAAACCATAATTGTTTCTTCCTGGGCATTCCAAACATAGTCAACTCTGAATTCTTGAACAAAACGCGTGTCATTTGCATCTTTTCATGCATAGCTCGCAGCAGCCGTTTCTTTATGAATGTGCTCAACACTTCTACCGTCACTATCAATGACAATGCCGGCTCCACTTCTTCGGATAGCATTTTCCATCGGAGGATTTTCCCCACAAGTTCCGGGGCCAGAAGCCCAGGCTTTACGCCCGATTCATAGCTTCGCCACCGCAATTTCAAAAGCATCTTTCAGGCAGAGCCTACTGAAGCTGATCAGGCCCAGAGGGCCAGGCTTTCCAAAGTGCACTAAAAGCACTCCCCTACGGTTGGGTGATATTAAACATCCAAAGAGAGCAAAGCACCAATCCGATTCCGAGCCAATTTAACAGCGTGAGTGCCGCGCCAGCAGACCCTTTAGGGTAACTCCCAAAACTCGATCAACCCAATTTTTTTCTGCCTTACAGCCCCTCGCTTGACCTTTTTACCTACCTTATATGATAATACCCGCAAAATTAGAGTTTTTTTCCAGGTAATTCGAGACCTTTGAATTTCTCACTTTTTCCATATTTGGACATAACAATAACAGTAGGTTACAAGCCTCAATAGTTCAAAATTGGCAGTTATTCAAAGGTCTCAATTCATTTATTTATTGACTTACTGACCCATATATGTTAACCATCTCTAAACCCAAAGGACAGCGCCATGGAATTCAAAGAGTGGGCCAAGCTTCAAGAATCACTATTAAAAGCGCAATTAAGAATTATCCGCCAATTCCTCAAAGACGGGGAGCAACCTAAATTCAAACCCCGCGGAAAAGGTAGGTCGCAGATGAGTATCATCTATGACCTACTGCTTGCCGCCCCAAAACCCCTGCATGTCACCGAGATCATCCAAAAGGCCAAAATAGATTTTAATGTCGATTTGGATCGCGACAGCATCGTTTCAGCCCTTTCTAAAAAAGTCAAAAGCGGACGGATGTTTAAAAGGGTTAAGGCCAATACCTTCACCATTGCCGACCACGAGAAAGAACTTAGCCCCTGAACCCCTCCGGGGCGTAGGCCCGATTGCCCCTACGGGCCGGAGGCTTCAAACCAGGAGCGGTGGCTTGAGGAAAAATCTGACTTTCTTCAGCTTGGGCAGGATCCTTAAAAAACTCAATCGCATTCATATTCAGATCAACTCCGATCACAGCACACCCTTTCTCTCCGAGCCGTAGGCTCTACGAGCCGGAGGCCAAAGCCTCGCTTCTTCTGGCTATCCGAATATGCCTACCAGCGCCGGTATATCAAAATCAATCCCGACGGGCGTATTGTCGGCGGACTGGCCAGATTCATATCTTCCCTGATCGATTTCTCTTTTATCAGATCCATCGTGGCCCACCGGTACTGCACCATCGGCTTGGCCTATGACCCCGTCAGCCTCTTCTTGCTGGAGCTTTTCCGATACATCGAAAAGTATCCCGACATGAAAGCGTTTGTCGATATCCTGCGCGACCTATGATACCTCCTTTCATTCTCAATCTTATCCAACGTGAATAGCCCTGATCCCAGACTGCCTGCATGAATTTTTTCTTCGGTGATGAAGAATCGGGGCTCTTTTGGGAACAGCGATTTAATTCCATACCAAAATCATCGGTCTAAAAGCATGCCATGTCCAGCGGTCAAAATTGGCCACATCCAATCTGATTCCTTTTAATTCCCCCCATTAGAAAAATACATTTAATTCCGGTCCGTTTTGCATCACCATGATCGGGTCAATTCATCGAATCGGTTATGGTGGCGAACATGGAGCAGATTCCTTGTATTTATTGCGGCGATTTTTTCGACCCCAGTCCCAGGCACAAAAATCAGAGTGCTTGTAAGAAAGAAGTTTGTCAGAAAGCCAGAAAGGCCGCCTGGCAGCGCTATAAGCTCAAGCATGATGCTGTTTACCGCGCCAATCAGAAAAGCAGCCAGCGACAATGGCTTGCCGGCAAGCCGGGATACTGGAAAGCCTATCGCAAGAAAAACCCCGAAAAGGCTGAGCGGAATCGAATCCTTCAGCGGCAACGCAACCGCAAAGCGCGCTGTCTGCCGGCAGTTGTAAAGATGGATCCGTCGTTGATTGCAAAGATGGATCCGTCAAAATCTGATAATTTCCAGATACTTGGTCAATTTTGGCTGGTTCCGGTGATTGCAAAGATGGACGCGTTAAAAGTTAATATTGTCAAAATTCCAATAGTTTACCCGTGATTGCAAAGATGCCTTCGTTAGGCCCAGGGGATGGGCCATGATATTTTGGCCGCAAATTGCTTAAAGGGAGAAACGGCCATGATAAGAAAAAAGATTTTAAACCCCGAGCGCATTCGAAGCATCAAGGGCGGCGGCTTCAGTTTTATTCCCCACCGATTTGTCACCGACGGTTTCCTGCAACAGCTCAGCGGCGCCGAGCTGTTGTTGTATCTGTTTTTGGTAGCTGTATCGGATCGATATGGCCTTTCGTTTTACAGCGACGAGTCGATTTGCACGCTGCTTCACATGTCATCGGAAAATTACCAGAGCGCCATAAAGGGGCTGATCCACAAAGATCTCATCGCCTTTGACGGAACCCTTTTTCAAGTGCTGGAGCTGCCGTCGGCCCCAGGCGGGCAAGCTGCCTGTCCGGCAGCGCTGGACGAGCTTTGCCGCAACCTATTTAAGGAGGTGTGACATGATTGACCGACAAACGGTTTTTGAAATCCACCGGCTTCATCATCTGAGTTTTACGGAGAGAAAAATTGCCCGAACCCTCAGAATCAGCAGACCGACCGTCAGACGCTATCTTGAAAATCCGCAACCGCAAAAGCCGAAAATATCGCGTAGCTCAAAACTTGATTCCTATCAGGAGCGTATCCGGCAGCTGCTTGAAAAAGATCCCGAAGTCAAAGCCCCGGTGCTGCTGCAGCGGCTCCAACAGGAGGGCTTTGATGGAAAAATTACCATCCTGCGCGATTGTCTGAGGCGCCTGCGGGGACAACAAAGACAGCCGACGCCCTTTATCCGGTTTGAGTCCAGGCCCGGGCAGCAAATGCAAATCGACTGGGGGCATTTTGGCGTGCTTGCATATGGAGAGAGCATGCGAAAGCTCTATGCCCTGGCGGTGATTGAAGGCTACAGCCGGGCGGCATACGTCGAATTTACCCACAGCCAAAATCAGGCCTGCCTGCATCAGGCGCTTTTAAATGCGTTTGCTTACTTTGGGGGATCCCCCGAAGAAGTTGTGGTCGATAACATGCTCAGCGCCGTGACCGAACGCCATGGGCCGCTGATCCGCTTCAATGACGCGTTTCTTGATTTTTTACGGATCTTTCACATAACCCCCATCGCCTGTAACGTGGCCTCTCCCCACGAAAAAGGAAAGATCGAAAATTTCATCAAATATCTACGCCAAAACTTCTGGCCTCTTCGAACTTTTAGCGATCTTTGCGATGTCAACGGCCAAGTCCGACATTGGCTCGATACGCTGGCAAATATCCGCATCCATCAAACCACCGGCAAGCGTCCACTGCAGCGCTTGGCCGAGGCCGTTTTAAGGCCGCTTCCCGATTTACTTCCCGACTGTCGGCAAACCGAACAGCTCAAAGTCTATAAAGATTTTGCCGTTCGCTTCGATGCAAACGTCTATACCACTCCGCCATGGGCTATTGGAAAAAAGGTCACCCTCAAGGCCAACCAAAGCCAGGTCACCATTTATTACCAGGAAAAGAAAATCGCCGTACATAACCGCTGCTGGCAGCGCGGCATGCGCATCGAAACTCCTTCGCACAAGGAACAGGTCAAAAAGCTAAAACGCAAACTCTGGCGGGATAAGGATATCGCCGCTTTCTCATCCCTGGGAGCCGAAGCCGTGGCATATCTGGAGGCCTTGGCCCGAGCGCGGCAACCGATAAAAAGGAACGTCTCGAGACCTTTGCATAACTCCAAGCCGAACCCCCTGAAGCTACGCGCCGTCCTTTGATTTATTTTGATAAAAATATCCCGAAAAGTTTCATATGTCGTTGTTTTAACTTGCCTTTTTCACTATTTTGTGCCATAAATCCAGTAAAATCAACCATCGGGAGGTATCAATGGCCTACAAAAAGTTGAAAAACAACCTCGGATTCGCTGATTTCGCTCTGGCAAGTTCTCTCAAACACAACCGCAGCCTTAAACTTATGGATAATCTCAACAGTTCCCTGGACTGGCAAAAAATCCAGTCCGTATTAATGAGCCATTATACTGTCGGCACCAACGCTGAAGGCGCCGATGCCTACCCCCCTTTGTTGCTCTTTAAATGCCTGATGCTGCAAAAGTGGTTTCGAATCAACTCCGATCCGGAACTGGAAAACCAGATCAACGACCGGCTGTCTTTTAAAAGGTTCTTGCAACTGCCCCTTGATAAGCCCTCGCCGGATCACTCCACTTTCTCACGCTTCAGAAGCCGATTGTCTAAAGAGGCCATGGACCAGCTCAACTCCGAGATCCTGCGCCAGTTTGAAGCCCAAGGCCTGGCAATTAATGAAGGCATTGCCGTCGATGCCCGCCTGGTGCAATCCGCCAGTCGGCCTCTCAGCAATGATGAACTCAAAAAACACCGAGATAAACGAAACTCCCCTGAAGGTAAACTGGATAAAAACGGCAATCCGCTCAAGTTCTGCCGGGATCTGCAATCAGACTGGACTGTCAAAAACGATATCCCCCATTTTGGGCTTAAGGAACATGCTTCAATTGATACCAAGCACGGTTTTATCCTGGCCACCACCATGACACCGGCCTCCGTTCATGACACCAACTTGCTGCCTTATTGCACCGTTTACAGCCGGCATACTAAACAACCCATCGAAAAAGTATATGCCGACAAAGGATACGCCGGTAAACCCAACCGCGACTTTCTGGCTCTCAACAACATCGCTGACGGTATCATGCGAAAAGACTCAACCACTGCTAAATTGACTGAATATGAGATAAATCGAAATAAGAACATCTCAAAGGTGCGCTACATCGTTGAGCAGTATTTCGGAATCAGCCATCTGCACGATGGCGCCAAAAGGGCTCGGTTTACAGATATCACTAAAAACAAATTTGATGCCTGGTATCGCCAGGCTGCCTATAATATCAGACGGGGACTGAAAATTCTCAAGGTTGCCACCGTCTAAGGTGGACAGGTGCGCCCAGGGTACTAAAAACCTGGGAACACTTCGAAATAGGCCATAATTCAGGGCCAAAATGAGCCCCAATTCGCTCTCTTTTTGCTAAGCCTGGCGGCCGATCGAATAAAATTTTTACCCCTCCTCAAAAAAAATTAACGAAAATCCTAAAATCGGTAATCTGCCTAGTTTTTCAAACCTCTTACAACGCAACAAAAAAATATTTATCCCATAAAATCTTTTTTGACTCTTATTTAACTAAGGTCCAAAGTCCGATATATCGAAAGCCCCGTAGATAAACATCTAAGATAACCGGCCAGGCAGGATTTATGGATTTGCAAGGGCAACGAGCAGTTCCACCACACGCTCGCTCGCATGCCCATCGCCGTATTGCCTGATTTTTTTCCCGCTCTGGCCGAGAGCGTGGCCTTTAAAATGTCGTCTACATCTGTGCCGGCCAATGTATTCCATCCGGCTTCGACCGTTTCTACCCACTCGGTCTCTTCCCTTAGGGTAACGCAGGGGACTCCATGAAAATAGGCTTCCTTCTGAACGCCGCCTGAATCACTAAGGACAACCATCGCATTTTTCTCTAGCTTGAGCATATCCAGAAAAGAAACAGGATCGATGAGTCGCAAATTTCCAACTGCAAGTCCAGGATTTTTTCTCCTGAGTTCCGCGATTTTTCCCTTGGTTCTGGGATGTACCGGAAAGATGACAGGGTATTTCAACATTCCAAATGCAGTAAGGATATTCAGCAACCGATGTGGGTGGTCTGCGTTCTCAGCCCTGTGAACAGTTGCAAGTAGGTAATCTTTGGCTGAGACCCCAACCTCTTGAAGAATCGTTGACGCACGTTCAGCAATGTCACCAAAAACAACGGCAGCATCGAACATGACATCGCCGATATGAACAACCGTCGGCGCCATGTTGTCACCAATATCTTTTTGATTATTTATAATGCCCTCATTTTTTAGGTTCTCAACAGCTGTATGAGTTGGGCAAAAAAGCAGCGTGGAAACATGGTCGGTTAGGATTCGGTTGATTTCTTCCGGCATTCTCTTGTTGAAAGACCGCAGTCCTGCTTCCACATGGGCAACCGGCACATGAAGCTTTACTGCTGCTAAGGCTCCCGCAAGAGTAGAGTTGGTGTCACCATAAACCAGCACCCAGTCGGGCTCGCTGGCAATCATTTGTTTTTCAAGATCGATCAGCATCCGGCCGGTCATTTCACCGTGACCAACGTTGTTTATATCTAGATTAACCGTAGGTTCCGGAATGCACATATCCCGAAAGAAAATGCGGCTCATAGAGTCATCATAATGCTGGCCCGTATGAATAATCTCTTCTGTAATCTGAGAACCTTTACCGCTCTTGTTGTGTTGGACAATGGCTCGACTGACCATGGCGGCCTTAATGAACTGGGGCCTTGCGCCAATGACGGTGAGAACTTTGAGGTTTTTTTTCAAATTTCGATTATCAGAGAATGAAGAAATTTTCTTCTTTGCTGCAGATCTCATTTATCAGATGATTGATCGCCGCAGATATTTGAACTTTGGAATCAACGCTATCCATTTATTTCTTTATCCAAGCTCTCTAATCTCTGCTGCAGAGCATTCGCAAAGCCAATATTCTGCTGAATATATTCGAGTACATTAGCAGGGCAAATTTATCGGACTCTGCACGAGGTATCTTCAGGCGGAGTTCTGTGAGTTCCTTTGTATTTTTGTTTACCTCATCGATCTGCTGTATTGTTGACGTTATTGTAGCTTATCGGTACCAAGATGATTGACCTTGCCATCTCTGTCGAAAATCTGTTTTCTGGATTTGGAAATGAACTCTGTCAAAAAGGCTGCAAACAATCCAAAGAATCCACCTAAAACCACACTCAATGCGAGTATTTTAAATTTTGCCGGCTTGACCGGCTTTGGCGTGCTAAAGGGAGCTTGAATGACCTCTATGGGAGACAGAGCAGCAGCCTTTGTCTTCAAAGTTGAAAGCCTTCTGCACCAGACTTTCCTCTTTCAGTGGTAGTTCTTGATCGCGCTTCAAGTATGAGATCATTGATTTTCATTCTCTATGTTATTGAGCAGTTCGGATCTTTTGGCTGCCTCCACTGCAAAATTAGTTTAATTGTCTGTTCAAGCCGGAATATCTGCTGTACAAGATTGGTCACATATTGGATATTTTGCTGAATAATGTTTGAATACATTAAAAGAGCGAACTTGTCTGAATCGCCTTCCGTAATGCCTTCTCGCAGCTTCATCAGTTGCCGCGTATTTGTATTGATTGCTTCGATCTGCATTTCTCATCCGTTCAATCAGAGCCGTCGTTTCCTCCGTATTCCTTGTTGATTGAATTGAGTTCTGTCTTGGATCACCAAAGCTTTATTTTTCTGTAAAGCAATATCGTCATCGATCCGGGCTTTCTCCACATGAACAAGCTTCAAATCCCGTTCAACGCCTGTCATCTGCTTCATGCAAGATTGTTACGGCTGGCAGCAATATGTCTTGATCCAAGCTTCTGAGCCGCTTTCTCTGAGAAAATCGATAAGGGATTTAAGAATTTTTTTCCCTTCTTCAGGATTCTGGCGAATCGAAATGTAAAGAAACCATCGTCGATCCTCGACCCGCTGAAGCGTTTATCTTGGGAAGCACAGCTTTTTTGTCGGTCAACGGTCAATTGAGCTCCCAGGTAACTTTCATTTTGAAACCAAGTCTGAATATCGGCGACTGAAACTGCACTCACTGGATTGCCATTTTGGTCGTAGCCTGTAATACCCGGAGCAACTTGAGCGATAATTCGATATTTTGGCGTTGCTATATAGCAATAAATCAATGCCAACCCCACGACCAAAGCGGTAACCCACAGCATGATCCACTTGCGTCGCCAGAGAACGTTAAGAATGTCAGCAAGATTGATTTCGTCTTCATGAATATGTACCATTATTTCCGGCTTGCTCAGGTTGATGATTTTCGGGCATTTAGGGCTCCAAATGAACGTTGTTTGTGGGTTGTGGGAAGGTTAAAGGTTTAAGGTAAAGGACAAAGGTTAAAGGTTAAAAGATTGAACCGCTAAAAAGAGATTGAACCGCGAAGGCGCAAAGGGCGCGAAGGGTTTTTGGGTCCGAATCGGGTACACCAGCTGATAAAGCGATAGCTGGTGATACGATTCGAACAAAGTTCTCATACCCTGCGGGCATCTGAAGATTCAGTCAGATCTGTGTCAACTTCCTCTTGATGATCAAAATAGTATGCCAATGCTGAATGGACCTGTGAGGGAGTTAAATGGGGCAAAGTCGTTAGAATTTCGTCAGCGCTCATCCCCATCTGATAATAACCAGCAACACATCTGACAGTGATTCGAGTCCCAACAATTATAGGTTTTCCATCGGCGATTTTAGGGTCAGATCCAATGTGGGCATATGTTTTCGTTTGTATTGCTACACTCATAGTATTTACCTTTCAATTATTTTTTTATCAAGCCTGATATGCCTTTAAAAGTTCAAAATCATACTTCATAAATAAACGATTGAACCGCGAAGACGCAAAGTGCACGAAGGATTTTTGAGTCCGAATCGGGTACACCCGCCGATAAAAAGCGCCGGCTGGTGTTACGATTCGAACAAAGCTCTCATGCCCTGCGGGCAATTTGTTTTGTGGCTAGCGCAGCCATACACCCAATCCTGTATATTTCCTTTGCGTCCTTGGCGTCTTGAGCAACGCGGGCGGTTATGAAAAAAAAGATTGAACCGCGAAGGCGCGAAGAGCGCGAAGGGGTTTTTTGATCCGAATCGGGTACACCAGCCGATAAAGCGCCGGCTGGCGATACGATTCGTATAAAGATCACAAGCCCTGCGGGCAATGGGAGTCGATCGCATATATTTTGGGCGAACATTTGATAGGTTGTAGCTTGCGCAGCCATACACCCAATCCTGTATATTTCCTTTGCGTCCTTGGCGTCTTGAGCAACGCGGGCGGTTAGGAAAAAAAGATGGAACCGCGAAGGCGCAAAGAACGCGAAGGGTTTTTGGGTCCGAATCGGGTACACCAGCCGATAAAGCGCCGGCTGGTGTTACGATTCGAACAAAGATCTCATGCCCTGCGGGCAATGGGAGTCGATCGCATATATTTTGGGCGAACATTTGATAGGTTGTAGCTTGCGCAGCCATACACCCAATCCTGTATATTTCCTTTGCGTCCTTGGCGTCTTGAGCAACGCGGGCGGTTAGGAAAAAAAGATTGAACCGCGAAGGCGCAAAGAACGCGAAGGGTTTTTGGGTCCGAATCGGGTACACCGGCCGATAAAGCGCCGGCTGGTGTTACGATTCGAACAAAGTTCTCATGTCTGCGACAGGCTACTCCGGAAAATTGTTAACCATGCGACGGATGCCGTTTTTCATCAGAGTGACATTCCAGTTCAAAAGAAAGCCGATATTGAGATTGGTAAGTTTCAAATAAGTCAGGAGCTGAGCCTCATGGATGGGAGCAATTTGCTCCACTGTCTTGTTTTCGATGATGATGGAATTTTCCACGATCATATCAGCCCTGAAACCTGCATCAATTTTGACATCCCCATACTGCACCGGCACGGGAACTTCACATTTGACAATCAAACCGGATCGTTCGAGTTCGTAAGCCAGGCACTTCTGGTAGACCGATTCCAGAAGCCCGGGGCCCAAGGCTTTGTGAACCTTAATGGCGCAATGAACGATCAGTTTGGCGATTTGTTCGAGTTCCATTTTTCACCCCTCTTTGGGGAAAACGATTGAACCGCTAAAAAAGATTGAACCGCGAAGGCGCAAAGAGCGCGAAGGTTTTTTGGGTCCGAATCGGGTACACCAGCCGATAAAGCGCCGGCTGGTGTTACGATTCGAACAAAGTTCTCATGCCCTGCGGGCAATTTGTTTTGTGGCTAGCGCAGCCATACACCCAATCCTGTATATTTCCTTTGCGTCCTTGGCGTCTTGAGCGCAGCGGGAGCAATACGTACTGGAACCAAGGCGCGGCAGAACAAAACAACGCATTGAGAGCGCACGCTCGAGACCGCGCGCCTGCCGTACATCACCATCACGCCCACGTTCTCGATCTGCCCCAGCCACGGCTACCTCGACGGCGAGCAGCCCACGTGCCCGCTGTGCGCGGCTGACGACAAGGTCACCGAGTGCGAGGTGTGGACCCGAGTGATGGGCTACCACCGCCCGGTGCAGTCCTTCAACATCGGCAAGAAGGGCGAACACGCCGAGCGGCTCCACTTCCGCGAGGGCTCCATCGCCAACGGCTCCCTCGCGCGGCCGGAATAATGCAACCCGTCCGCCCACGGGCTGGGGGGCAACCCCTGCAGCCGCGTGGGGGCGCTCTGTCGGGCCGGAGTCTCGAGTGTACGGGCCGACGACTTCCAGATCGCCGGATTCGAACCGTTCTCCACGGTCGACTGGCCGGACAAGCTGGTCGCGTCCATCTTCGCGCAGGGTTGCCCGTGGCAGTGCGCCTACTGCCACAACCCGGAGTCGCAGGACCCACTCGCACCCGGGGCGTCGTGTCATGGGCGACCGTGTGGCGCACCTGGCCGACCGCGTCGGCAAGCTGGACGGGGTGGTGTTCAGCGGCGGTGAGCCCACGCGTCAGCGGGCACTGCTCCCCGCCATGCAGGAGGCGAGGGCCCTCGGCTTCGGTGTGGGACTCCACGCGGCGGGCGCCTACCCGGGACGGCTCAAGCGGGGCGCTGCGCTACACCGACTGGCTGGGGCTCGACATCAAGGCCATGCCCGAGGGCTACGAGGACATCACCGGGAAGGCCGTCAGCGGGCGCGAAGGCATGGGAGTCGCTCGCCATCGCGATCGAGTGGGGCGGCGACCTGGAGGTGCGGCTCACCGTGGACCCGACCACCACACGCGTGATTCCGTGTGGGCGTGGTGCGCCGCGTGGTCAGGCCATGGGCGGGCCGACGGCCGATGTTTCAGGAGGCCGGCCGGACGGCACGACGGAGGAGTACCAGCGCGCTCTCGGCCGTTTGACGGTTGCGCGACGTGCTGACCGACCGAGGACCTGAGCGAACTGGTGATTCGCTAGGACGCGCGGTGTCAGCGAGTCGTGGGACATCTGGGCGAGACCGTCGGACACGCGCTGCCACACGCTCGGATGCGCGGTGAGGATTCCCGAGCCGTCTCGTCGCCCGGCAAGTACTCGCTGCCGTCAAAGCGCGCCGACCTGAGGCCCGCCTCTTGCGCGATGAGCGCGCCGGGTGCGTGGTCCCACGGCAAGGTGCGCGTGAAGGAGGTGTAGTCGGTAAGCCCCGTCGATGATGTCCAGGTAGTCCCAGCCGGCGCAGATTCTGATGGGCTTCGCCGGCCCAAGCGTCGCTGCCCGCTCCAGCAGCGCGTCGTCCGCGCCCTTGGGCGTGTAGACGGCGGAGACGGCGCCGCGCAGCGCATCGGGCTGTGGGGGAGCGGGAGCCACGTGGCGGTTCGCCGTCGCGGAATGCGCCGACCCCGCGGGCGGCGTGGATCTCGCCGCCATTGGTGGGATACGTGATCCAGGCGGCCTGGGTGCGGCCGCCGTCGATCAGCGCGATCATGCAGGCGAACGTCTCCTCGCCCGCGACAAAGTTGCGGGTGCCATCCACGGGGTCCACCACCCAGCAGGGCTTGCCGGTGCCGACCTCATCCAGGAGTGCGGGGTTGGCCGCGGTCGCCTCCTCGCCCACCACGGTGATGTCGAGCAGGTCGCGCAACGCGGCGGTGAGTCAGCTTCTCGGACTCGACATCGGCGTCGGTCACCAGGTCCCACTCGTGATCCTTGGTGCGGATCTCGTGCGCGGCAAGCGACCGCCAGCGCGGCAGGATCTCGGCGTCGGCGGCGCGCGTCATGGCCGCGAGGACCGCGTCGGAAAGGTCTTCGGTGATGGCGATCGGTGGGGAGAGTCACGCCCCCATCGTCTCAGGTCCGTCGGCGCGGCCGATGCGTCGGCCGCTTTCGATCGGCCGGGACCGGGGTAAGGAGGCGGTCATTTGCCAGCGTATGTATTCTGTGACGGACTCGACCCCGAAGCACACCCTCTCAAGAATTTAGGTTTTCATGGCTCGCAAGCTCGTCATCGTGGAGTCCCCCACCAAGTCGCGCACCATCGGCGGCTACCTGGGCGACGACTATGACGTCGTCTCCAGCGTGGGCCACATCCGCGACCTTCCGCAGCCCAGCGAACTGCCCGCGGGCAAGCGCGAGGGCTCGATCGGCAAGTTCGCCGTGGACGTCGAGAACGGCTTCGACTCCTTACTATGTGGTGAGCCCGGAGAAGAAGAAGGTCGTCGCCGAGATCAAGGCCAAGCTCAAGGACGCGTCCGAGGTCTACCTCGCCACCGATGAGGACCGCGAGGGAGAGGCCATCGCGTGGCACCTGCTCGAGGTGCTCAAGCCCAAGGTTCCCGTGAAGCGCCTCGCGTTCCACGAGATCACCAAAGAGGGCATCATGCGCGCCATGGAGTCGCCCCGCGAGGTCGACATGGAGCTGGTGGAGGCCCAAGAGGCCCGCCGCGTCCTCGACCGCCTCTACGGCTACGAGGTGTCGCCCGTGCTGTGGCGCAAGGTCGCCTCCGGACTGTCCGCCGGCCGCGTGCAGTCGATCGCGCTGCGCCTGGTCGTGGACCGCGAACGCGAGCGCATGGCCTTCCAGTCCGCCGAATACTGGGACCTCACCGCGACGTTCGCGGCCAAGGACGGCGCCGATGCCGGGCGCACCTTCGGCGCCAAGCTCGTCTCGGTCGACGGCAAGCGCGTCGCGTCGGGCAAGGACTTCGACGACCGCGGGTCGCTGACGACGGACACGGCCAAGGTCACGCACCTCACGGCCGGCGCCGCCGGTGCGCTCGCGGCAGGCCTGTCCGACGCCGACTTCTCCGTGGTGGGCGTCGACTCCAAGCCGTACAAGCGTCGTCCCGCTGCGCCGTTTATTACGTCGACCCTGATCCAGGAGTCGTCCCGCAAGCTGCGGCTCGGCGCCCGCGAGGCGATGCGCGTCGCCCAGGGCCTGTACGAGCGCGGCTACATCACCTATATGCGTACCGACTCGCCCACGCTGTCCGGCGAGGCCGTGCGCGCCGCCCGCAAGCAGGCCGTCGAGCTCTACGGCGCCGACTCCGTGCCCAGTTCGCCGCGGGTGTACTCGAGCAAGGACTCCAACGCTCAAGAGGCGCACGAGGCGATCCGCCCCTCCGGGAGACTCGTTCCGCACCCCCGCGAGCGTGCGCTCCGAACTGCGCGGCGACGAGTTCCGCATGTACGAGCTGATCTGGAAGCGCACCGTCGCCTCCCAAATGGCCGACGCCGCCGGAACCACCTCCACCGTGCGCATCGGCGCCACGAGCGCCAACCACCACGCGGTCGAGTTCTCCGCGTCGGGCACCATCATCACGTTCCAGGGCTTCATGGCCGCCTACGAGGAGTCCCGCGAGAAGGCCCGCTACGAGGACGACGAGGCGAAGGTCACCGAGGACAAGGAGGCCCGGCTGCCGCAGCTCGCGGAGGGCCAGGCCGTCGACGCGACCGACCTCGAGCCCGTCACCCACGCCACCACGCCGCCGCCGCGCTTCACGCAGGGCTCCATGATCAAGGAGCTCGAGGACCGCAAGTTTGGGCGCCCGTCGACGTACGCGTCGACGGTGGACCTGATCGTGGCCCGCGGCTACGTGCGCGTCGTGTCGCAGACGCTCATCCCCACGTGGATCGCGTTCTCGATCGTGGGCCTGCTGGAGAAGCACTTCGACTGGCTGATCGACTACGACTTCACGGCCGACATGGAAGAGGGCCTCGACAAGATCGCGGCGGGTGAGGTCAACCGCACCGACTGGCTGTCCGACTTCTACCTGGGCACCGAGGGCGCCACCCACGGCCGCGCCGAGGGCCTCAAGCACCTGGTGGCCGACCTGGGCGACATCGACGCCCGCGCCATCAACACGTTCCCCGTGGGCGAGGGCATCTCGCTGCGCGTGGGCCGCTACGGCCCCTACATCGAGCGCGAGGTGGACGGCGAGACCCAGCGCGCCTCGGTGCCGGAGGACACCGCGCCCGACGAGCTCACGGTCGCGTTGTCCGAGGAGCTGTTCGCCAACCAGGGCGGCGACGAGCGCGAGCTCGGCACCCACCCCGAGTCGGGCCTGCCGATCGTGGCGAAGGCCGGCCGCTTCGGCCCCTACGTCACCGAGGTGATGCCCGAGGGCTCCAAGGACAAGCCGCGCACCGCGTCGCTGTTCAAGTCGATGCAGCTGGAGACGGTCACCCTCGAGGACGCGCTCAGGCTCATGTCGCTGCCGCGCGTGGTGGGCGTGGACCCCGCCGACGGCGCCGAGATCACCGCCCAGAACGGCCGCTACGGCCCGTACCTCAAGAAGGGCACCGACTCGCGCACCATCGAGTCCGAGGACCTGCTGTTCGACATGACGCTCGAGCAGGCGCTCGCGATCTACGCCGAGCCCAAGCGCGGCCGTGGGCGTGCCGCCGCGCCGCCTCTCGCGGAGTTCGGCATCGACCCCGTCAGCGAGAAGCCGATCGTGGCCAAGTCCGGGCGCTTTGGCGACTACATCACGGACGGCATCACCAACGTGACGATCCCGCGCGGCGAGACCGTGGAGACGCTGACGCCCGAGAAGGCCCAGGACCTGCTGGTGGAGAAGCGCGCCAAGGGACCGGCCAAGAAGCCCGCCCGTCGCGCGCGCCGCCAAGAAGAAGCCGGCCGCCAAGAAGGCCCCGGCGAAGAAGGCCGCTCCCAAGAAGAAGTAGCGCGCTCCGTACAACCGTTCTTGCGCGCCCTGCGTTCATGTGTCGACCGGAGGGGAACACATGGAACAACGGGACGTGTTGGGCGAGATGCTCGACATCGCCGCCGACAGGCTGGCCGCATACGGCTACCTTCTGACGGGCTCGCAGCACGCGGGTGAGGACCTGGTCCAAGACGCGATCGTGAAGGTATTTGTGCGGCATCGGCGCCTCGATGGCGCACGCGGCGGCCGAGGCGTACGTGAGGGCCGCCATGCGCACCCTTCACGTGGACCGCATGCGGCGCGAGACGCATTGGCGCGGACTCATGCCCAGGCTGGTGGACCGCAGCGAGGGACCCGACGCGTCGGCCGCTCTTGCCGACCAGGACCAGATCGGACGCGCGCTTGCATCGCTTGCCCCACAGGAGCGGGCGGTCGTGGTGCTGCGCTTCTACGACGACCTCAAGGTCGCCGACATCGCCGCCCAGATGCACCTCGCCGAGGGCACCGTGAAGCGGTACCTCTCCAACGCTCTCGACAAGCTCGCGGGCGTCCTCGGAACTCTTGATGACACCACGGAGCGCATCGGCCTCGTGGAAAGGAAGAAGTGATCATGGATCTTCACGAAGAATTTGAACCGGCACGCCCGTGAGCGTGTCTCCGAGTCCGGTGCGCGTTTGCGCGGTGCCGAGGTGCGCTCTCGCTTGGAGTCCCGGGTGACCCGCGGGCGTCGAGTCCGCAGCGCGACCGTGGGCGTGGGTTCGGTAGCCGCCGTCGGCGTGCTGGCGGTGGGTGCCATGATGGTGCCGCGCCTTGGACTGCCCGGCATTGGCGATGTCGGGGTCCGCGTGCGGATTCGGCGGTGGATCCCGCGACGTTCCGTCACTCCTCGCCAGCGCCTTCGCCGTCACAGCGCCGAGCGTCTACCCCGGAGCCCGCAGTGGATCCGGGCGACCTCCCGGGACTCGGGACCGACGGGTACCTCGTGGGCGCGGACACGTTGTGGGACGCTCCCGGCCCGCTGGCCTGCGAGGCCTTGGCCTCTGCGGAGCACCCAGAGGGCGCCGACTTCACGTGACGACCAGCAGGTGCCCCTTCCCTCGTGGATCGAGACCGGCCGGCTCTATGGCTGGGGCGACGACGTACTGGTCGGCGGCTACCCGATCCCGCTGGGGGCGAGTTCTCAGTCCGGCTTCGACGCGGTGCAGGGTGCTCGTCTCGGACTTCTCCGGCGGCCCAGCGGAACTCGTGCTGACCAGGCCCGACGGAACAGTCTGGGGCTTCACGGTCTCGTGGTCACAGAGAGATGATCTTCCGCACGACGCGCCGGGCGCGTTTGTCGAGCTGTCGGCGAACTACGACTGCAACGACGGTGTCCCGCAGGCTGGCACCTACGACGCGCGGTTGGCGTTCACCGCTGGTGATGGGTCGACGCAGGTCGTCACGCTCGGCCGATCACCGTGGTGGACGGGGTGCCGTCACTGCCGGAGGTGGACGCGGCCGGGCGGTAACTCTCGAAGGGTGCGGGGTGTCGCGATGGTGATCGCGGCGCCCCGCATCGGGCTGCCCACGTAGCGCCAGCACCGCCAATCGACACACACCTCACCGAGCGCGCATGGCGCGGCGTGAGAATGTCGATCGGCGGTGCTTGTTCTGCGTTGTCTATCCACAGATCGCGTCCGCAGGCCCCGTTCGCCTGCGCCAACCGGCACGGTAGGGGCGTGGACGTGCTGCGAGCCCTCGATGAGGCAGGGGGCGCGGCGCGATTCTCTGAGTTGAGCCGCGCAGGCGTGGCTGAGCGCGCGATTCGACGGGCCGTGACCGCCGACCAGGTGCTCCGGGTCGGCCATGGAACATTCGCGTTGCCGTGGGCGCCCCGCGAGGTCGCCTTGGCGAGCCTGTTCAGGGCGCAAGTCGGATGCGTTACCGCGTGTGAACACTGGGACTTGCCGCTGTGGGGCACGCACCAGACCACGCACCTCTTACTGCCGCGCGACCGCTCGGCGTCGCGGCGCGACCCAGGCGAGTTGGCCGAAGTAGAACTCCACCGCACGTCCGCTCCCTTGCCCGCAGGTCGCTGGGCGCGGGCCGCAGAGGCGGTCGATCAGTCGGCGTGGTGCACCGCGCCGGTGGAGCAACTTGTCCTTGTCGATGCGGCGTTGCGCCAACGCCTATTCTTGGCCGGCAATGTGGGCCACTTCGGCGCGGGGACCGCAAGGCGGCGCGCGTGGTTGCGGCGAATGGCGTCGGGGGCTGCGGAGTCGCCGCTAGAGACGGTGGCCAGGGTGGGACTCGTGACGGCGGGACTCGCGGTCCGGGAGCAGGTCGTGGTCCGCGGAGTTGGCCGCGTCGACTTTGTGGTGGAGGAGGCCGTCGCGGTTGAGGTGGACGGGTGGGAGTTTCATCAGAGCCGCGAGGCTTTCGAGCGTGATCGCGCCCGGGACCGTGCACTGCTCACTCGGGGGATGCCGGTCCTGCGGTTCACGGCGCGCGAACTGAGGGCTGACCTCGCGGGCGCGGTGCGCCAGGTTGCGGAGGTGGCACACCGTGAAACCCGCAGGGACTTTGACCGGCGCCTCGATTGGGCCTTGCGCGGCCACACGTGACCGGCTACCCGGGATCCGCCGGGCTGCAGGATTCCGAGACTCAGTGTCGACTGGGCACCGCCAATCAGCATGTGATTGCCGCACTACGGGGCCACGTGGATCTAGCGGTCGATCGGCGGTGCGCAGCCGACGCGCCCCCGGGAGCGACCGAGCCCGGGCGGGTCACGTCCCAAGCGGCCCGGGCTCGACGGCACGCCGCCGCCGTGTCCGATATGGTGGCGGGATGAGCGCACCTGACCCAATGACAGCACCCTCGATCGAGTGGGGAATCCTCGGAGCCGGCGGCATCGCCGCCAAGTTTGCCGACGCGGTGAAGGACTACACGTCATCCTCTGTGGTGGCGGTCGCCTCGGCGTCGTCGCTTGAGAAGGCCCAGGACTTCGCCAAGGCGCACGACGCCGGCGACGCCTACCAGTCCTACGAGGAGTTGGTGGCGCGCGACGACATCGACGCCGTGTACGTGGCGACCACGCACAACAACCACCACGAGCCTGCGATCCTCGCCATCAAGGCGGGCAAGCACGTGCTGGTGGAGAAGTCGTTCGCGCAGAACTCCATCCAGGCGGAGGCCATCCTGGCCGCCGCCGAAGAGGCCGGCGTGTTCGTCATGGAGGCCATGTGGACCCGCCACCTGCCGCACGTGTACGAGCTTCGCTCCGCCATCGCGGCCGGTGAGATCGGCGAGGTCACCTGCGTGATCGCCGACCACGGCCAGCAACTGACCCACGTGCCCCGCATGGTATCGCGCCGACCTCGCGGGCGGCGCGCTGCTCGACCTCGGCGTGTACCCGATCTCTTTTGCGCACACCTTCCTGGGCGTGCCCACGTCCGTCACGGCCGTGGGCCAGCTGACGGACGGCGGCGTGGACAACCAGGTCGCGATGATCTTCGACTACCCGAACGCCCAGGCGTCGCTGCACACCTCCATGGTGTCCAAGTCCGCCAACACGGCCCAGATCATCGGCACCAAGGGCCGCATCGAGGTGGACGGCTGGTTCTACACGCCCACCACGATCCGCGTGGTCAAGGACGACGTCACGATCCGTGAGTTCGACGGTCGCGTGGACAACGGCTTCCAGTTCCAGGCCGCCGAGGTGGCGCAGGGGCATCGCCGCGGGCCTCACCGAGAGCCCGATCATGCCGTGGAAGGCCACGCGCGAGGTGATGGCGCTTGATGGACCTGGTCCGCAGCCAGATCGGCTTGCGCTACCCGAACGAGCAGTAGACGGTCGCCTCTGGACCGCGAGCCGCCTGACGTCGGCGCATGCCGGTACCGTAGGCGCATGGCTGCTGGCGGGTTCTGGATTGTCTTTGAAGGTGGCGACGGCGTGGGCAAGTCCACGCAGATCGACCTCCTGTCCGCGTGGCTTCGCACGGCCGACGCCGGCTTCCGCACGGTGGTGACCACGCGCGAGCCGGGCGGCACGGACCTGGGCGTGGAGTTGCGTCAGGCCATCATGCATGGCGACCACGTGGAGCCCCACGCCGAGGCGCTGCTGTACGCGGCGGATCGCGCCCACCACGTCGCCACCGTGGTGCGTCCCGCGCTGGAGCGCGGCGACGTGGTGGTGCAGGACCGCTACTTCGACTCGTCGGTGGTGTACCAGGGCGGCGCGCGGGGACTCGGCGAGATGGTGGAGAGCATCTCCCGGTGGGCGACGGAGGGCGCGCTGCCCGACCTCACGATCGTGCTGGATATGGAGCCGCGCGCCGACCGCATGGCGCGAGACCTCGACAGGGTGGAACGCGAGACGGTGGCTCACGCCGAGCAGATTCGTCAAGGCTTCCTGGACCGCGTGGCGCTCGAGCCCGAACGGTATGCCGTGGTGGACGCGTCCCAGCCCATCGCCGATGTCGCCGCACGAAGTCCGCGCGGCCGTCACCGCGGCGCTGCAACGCGTGGGCGGCGCTGCAGGCTTTGACCCGCAGTCGCCCGGCGTGGAGCCGTGGGGTACGCCGTGACGCGCGCCGGCGCAGGCAAGCCGTCGCCTTGCCCGGGGTGTGGGCAGAGGTGGTGGGCCAGGACGCCCAGATCGCGCCCTTGCGGGCCGCCGTGGATCGCCCGGTGGCGATGACGCACGCGTGGCTCATCACGGGCCCTCCGGGTTCGGGCCGCTCTCACGCGGCACGCGCCTTCGCCGCCGCGCTGCAGTGCGTCAACGGCGGTTGCGGCGAGTGCAAGGCGTGCAAGACGGCGCTGACCGCCGCCCACGCCGACGTCACGCTCCTGGCCACGGAGAAGGTCACCATCGGCATCGAGGAGGTCAGGGACCTGTCGATGCTGGCGCAGCGGTCGCCGAGCGAGGGCCGGTGGCGCGTCATCATCATCGAGGACGCGGACCGCATGACGGAGCGCACCTCCAACGTGCTGCTCAAGGCGATCGAGGAGCCGCCGCCGCGCACCGTGTGGCTGCTGTGCGCTCCCCACGCGCACGACGTCTCGGTGACGATCCGGTCCCGCTGCCGCGTGGTCGCCTTGCGCACCCCGCCGGCCGACGTGGTGGCGAGGCTGCTGGTCGAGCGCGACGGAGTGGACCCCGACCTTGCCCGCGAGTCTGCACGCGCCGCCCAGAGCCACATCGGCATCGCCCGCAGGCTGGCGCGGGACCCCAAGGCGCGGGCGCGGCGCGATCAGGTGCTCGCGCTCGCGACCGAGGTGCGGGGCGTGGGGGACGCGGTGCTTGCCGCCGCGGACCTGGTGAAGGTGGCCGAGGACGATGCCGCCGCCGCGACCGAGGAGCGCGACGCCAACGAGAAGGCGGAATTGCTGGCGGTGCTCGGCGCTGAGACGGGCACCATTCCGCCCGCGCTGCGCGCGCAGGTGCAGGGAACTCGAGGAGGACCAGAAGCGCCGGGCCACGCGCCACAAGCGCGACGTGCTCGACCGGGCCATGACGGACCTCATGTCGCTGTACCGGGACGTGGCGGCCGTGCAGTTGGGCGCGGACACCGAACTCACCAACGTGGCGCACGAGGGTCGCATCAAGGAGCTGGCGGCACGCACCGATCTGAAGGGCACGATGGCGCGCATCGACGCGCTCGCGACGGCGCGGGATCGCCTTGCGGCGAACGTGCACCCGCTGCTCGCGATCGAGGCCATGATCCTGGCGTTGAGGCCGCGCACGCCGGACGTGGGTTAATCTCACTCCGAGGCACGACGCTCGGTCAGCGGTGAGAGGCAGGCGCGGTGGACAGTCACTCCGGTGGGACGTCAGAGACGCGCGCATCGCACGATCCCGTCATCGTGTGTGAAAGCGTCGTGAGAATTCACCAGCATGGCTCGATCGAAGTGCAGGCGCTCCAGGGTCTCGACTTGCACGTCGACAAGGGTGAGATGGTGGCGGTGGTGGGACCCTCCGGCGCAGGGAAGTCGACCTTGCTGTCTGTTCTCGCGGGCGCCGATGCCCCGACTGCGGGCACCGTGCGGGTTGCCGGATGGGACCTCACGGGTCTGCGCCGCAAACAACGCGTCGAGTATCGGCGTAGCGTTGTCGGCCTCGTTCAGCAGCAGACGTCGCGAAACCTTGTTTCCTATCTGAGCGCGCAGGACAACGTCGCCGTGCCGCTGGGGCTTGCTGGGTATCCGCGCCGCAAGCGCGCCGCACGCGTGAGCGAACTGTTGGACCGCGTCGGCGTGGGCTATTGCGCGCAAAGGCTCCCTGCAGAGATGTCGGGAGGCGAGCAACAACGAGTCGCCATCGCGGTGGCCCTCGCGAACGATCCTCCCCTCTTGCTCGCGGACGAGCCCACGGGTGAGCTGGACACGGCCACTTCCCACGAGATCTTTGACACATTGCGTGCTGCCAGCACAGACGGCGGTGTGACCGTGGTGATCGTCACCCACGACCCCACGGTGAGCGACCAGGTGAGCAGGACCGTCTCGATCCGGGATGGGCGGACCAGTTCGGAGGTGCTGCGTCACACGGAACACTCCGAGGACGGACAGTCTCGTGTGGTGGCGCAGGAATTCGCGGTGATGGACAGAGCCGGCCGGGTCCAGGTGCCCCGCGAGTTCAGGGAGGCCCTCGAGCTGACCCGAAGGGTCCGGCTTGCGCTTGAGGCCGATCACGTCGAGTTGTGGTCGGACGGTTCACGATGACCGCGCCGAGTGAACGACGTCCGGGAGCCTCGCCCATGGTCGACGTGAGGTCGGTGGGTCGCACCTACGGCTCGGGTCACACCGAGGTGGTTGCGCTGCGTGATGTCTCCTTGAGCGTCGGCGCTGGGGAGCTGGTCGCTCTCATTGGCCGTTCTGGCTCTGGGAAAACCACGCTTCTCAACATCATCGGCGGTCTCGACAGGCCCAGTGCTGGCGAAGTCTTCGTCGATGGCACTGACGTGGCGACGCTCGGCGAGGCGGAGCTCGAGCGAGTACGACGCGACACAGTGTCCTTCATCTTTCAGGGCTTCGGCCTCGTCCCCGAACTCACGGCTGCCGAGAATGTGGGACTGCCGTTGCGTCTCAGGAGGATCCCGGTTGCCGACAGGGAGAAGCGGGCTGCGTTGCTTCTTGAACTCGTCGGTCTCGCCGGACACGGCGATCACCGTCCCGCCGAGATGTCGGGTGGGCAAATGCAGCGCGTTGCCATTGCGAGGGCGCTCGCAGGTTCGCCGCGCCTTCTCATCGCCGACGAGCCCACCGGCCAGCTTGACACCGAGACCGGACTCGCGGTCATGGCGTTGATCAGGGGCGTCGTTGAGGCCGAGGGCATGACGGCCATCGTGTCGACCCACGATCCGGTGATGATCGCTCTCGCCGACCGCGCCGTGCGCATCGACGATGGCAGGCTCGCCGATGCCTAAAGGCTCACGGCCTGTTGGGCGTGGGGTGAGGCGTGGTCGCGGCCTGCGACGTGCCGCGTCGCAAACGGGCCTCATCGTGTCGCTGTGGGCGGTACTTGTCGCGTGCTCCACCGCTGCCGGCATCAGCGTGTTGCTTGTCACCGCAGGCAATGACACGGCGCTGTCAGCGGCCGTGTCTGCAGCCGACGGCGATGTGGAGTCGGGCAGCGTCGACATTGCGACGGTAGTGGTCACCGCAGACACGCTCGAAGGGTCGACTCCCCCGGGTGCGAAAGAGGTCATGCCTCTCACGAGCGAGACGATCCTCAACGCGGCGGCCCCGTACCAGGCAACGGTCTCGATGTGGGCATCGACGCCGATGCTGTACCTGCCCGGCGACAACGTCCAACGCGGCTACCTTCTCGATGCTGACACGGTGCAATCGCAGGCATCGCTCGTCGCGGGCGAGTGGCCCTCGGCGGACGTGGCCACCTCCGGCCCGATCGAGGTGGCGATTCCGTTGGAAGTCGCGACAAGGCTGGGCCTCGGTGTCGGAGCGGATGTGCGCTTGTCGGAGAGCCGTCAGCACGGCGCCGAGGTCCCGCAGGGATACGACGTGGTGGTCGTCGGTGTGTTTGATCCATCTCGATCGGCGACGTGGCACCGCGACCCACTCCGCGGAGCGGGTTTCGATCCGGACTACGCGTGGCTGCCCGCGTACGGGCCTTTCGTGGTGGCTCCGGGCACGCTCGTTGCTCTGGACGCCCCGGTGGCAAGAGTGTCGGCGGTGGTGGACCCCGATCTGGCGGGCGACGCCACCCACGTGCAGGCATTCGTCGGACGGATGTATGGCATCGCCTCCGATCTTGAAGGCGAGTTGGGGCCGCAGATCAATTCCGTGGTCGTTCGGTCAGAGCTGGGCGACGCTTTCGCGGGCATGCAATCCGAGTTGAGTCTCACGGATTCGCTTGTCATCAGCGTGTTCCTTCAAGTACTCGCGTTGGGCATGGCCACGGTCGCTCTCGTGGCCCGCGTGCTGGCGCGCCGTCGCGCTGTCGAGGTCGAGCATGCGCTCCCGCGGGGCCTCGACTGTCCAGCTGGCGCGTTCTTCGGCGGCGGAGACGTTCACTCTTGCGATCGCGGCGGTGGTCGTCGCGGCGCCGTTGTCGCTCCTCGCCTTTGCGTTCGTCGCGTCCTCGCAGAGGTGGTCGGAATCGTGGGCGAACGCTGCTGTCCCCTCACCCGGCATCGGCGCGTCGTTGTTGCTCGCCCTCGCTGCCGGCGCACTGTTGCCGTCGATCGTGATGATCGCGACCGCCTTGCCCGCGCGCGTGAGCCGCCGACGGGAGGCACTATCGGGACCCATTGCAAACGCGGGCGTTGACGTCATGCTCGCGGTGGTGGCAGTCGTGATGTACGCCCAGTTGCGGCTGCACGTGGTGTCGCCGGGAGCGATCGACCCGATTCTGGTCATCGCGCCCGCGACATGCGCCATCGCGATGTCGGCGCTGGTCGCGAGGCTGCTGCCGTTCCTCGCGCGCGCGGCCAACGCGGGAGCGCGGCGCGCGCGCGGGATCGTGTTTCCCGTCGCGGGTTGGCATGTGGCACGTGGCGGCGCCACGCACGGGGCGTTTCTTCTCGTGTTGGCGGCCGCAGTCGGAACCTTCGGCGTCACGTTCTTGGGGACGTGGTCCGTGTCGCAGGAGGACCAAGCGAACGCGATTGTCGGTGCCGACATGGTGATCGCCCAAACGGGATCGCCCGGTATGGCGGCCGAACTCAGCAGCGCCACCGGGGGCACGGTGACCCCGGTTGCCGACGAGGCCGTCGTGCTTGGCAGCCGAGCGGACGGTGTGATGTTGCTCGCGTTTGATACCGGGACAGCAGGACCGATGATCCGCGGCACGCTACCTGGTCTCACCACGTGGTCCAGTGAGATGGCGGGGCTTGCCCCGGAAACTGCTGGCGACCCGTTCGCGGTCGACGCGGGGACGTTCACGGTGACCGTGACCGGATCTGGGGACCTGGATTTGGGTGACCATTCCCCGGGAGACCTCGCGGTGACACCCACCTTCGTCCTTCGGGATGAGTCTGGTGACGTCACGACCGCCATCGGAGACACCGTGCCGCTCGACGGTGCACCGCACGACATGGAGATCTCACGCTCAGGAGACCAGGCGCTCGATGATGGCGTGGTGTACGTCATCGCCGTTGATCTCCAGGTCAGCGAGCAGGCGCTGGGGGACCTGAAGCCGTGGGACGGCGCACGTCTTTCCGCGAGTGCGAGCATCGACTTCCGTGGGGCGGAATCGAGCGTCGGCGACTGGGATGCTGTGTCGAACGCGACCGATCGCACGGTGAGGGCCGAAAGCGTTGCCGCGAAGGACACGACGGTCCAGGTGTCGTTCTCGTACGCCGTCGTGGAGTTGTCGTCGCAAGATGCTCACCTGACGCTTACGAGTTTCCCCACGTCGACTGAAGTCCCTGTGGTCATGTCCCGAGAGCTCGCGGATGACTTGGGCCTCGTGCCCGGAGACCGGATAGCGATGATGAAAGACCAGACGTCCGTGGATGCCGTCCTGGTGCGCACGGTCCCGTACGTTCCCTCCCACGTCCGCCAAGACGCGATGCTTGCCGACCTCAACTCTTTGTACCGCGCGTTGTTGAGCACCGGAGACACCACCCCCTTGACGAACGAGTGGTGGGTCACGTCTCCTCACGACACAGCGGCCGATGCTTTGAGGGCCCAGCACATCGGCCCGGTCACGACGTCTCACGAGACCGCAGCCGCTTTGCGCGACGGTCCCGTGCGCGTCTCCTTGAAGTTTGCATGGGCTCTCGCGATCGGCGTCGCGGTGTTGATGGCGGCGATCGGTGCAGCAGCGCTTGCGGCGGGCGAAGCGCTGCAACGCACCCCGGCGGTCGCGAGACTGCGAGCGATCGGAGTGCCCAGACGCGCGGCGCTCGCGAGCCACCTCCTGCAGCAGGCTGCGGTCACGCTCGCGGCAGTGGCGCTCGGCATGGGGGTGGGCGCCGTGCTTTCGCAACTCATCGCGCCGCTCCTCGTCGTCGCCCCCGGGGGCCTGCGTGCAGTGCCTCCTGCCGCCGTGGTGTGGTCGGCGGGCCCGGTGGGCCTCATCGTGTTCGCGATCGCGGCGAGCGGGTTGATCGCTGGGATCCCGGCGGCACTAGCCATGGTGCGGCGGTCGACGGTGTCCGCGCTGCGTGCAGGAGACGCAACGTGACGGCGCGGCGTGGCATGCGAGGCGGCATGATTCCGTGGCGTGGGGTGTGGAGGCAGTCGCGGGTGGACGCCGCGCCCTTGGGCGTCGAGTTCGTGGTCATCGCGTTTGCTGCGTTCCTTGCCGCAATCGTTCCTCAGGAGATCACCACAGTGGAGACGTCCCAATTGCAGGCGGACGTCGCCGAACCAGGCGCACACGTCGACATCGTGGTGTCCGTACCTTTGCGAGACGAGATCTATGAGTTGGCGCCCGCGACGGCCGACTCCGCAGAGTGGGTTGGGGGCCTCGTCGACGACGGTATGCCAGCGGACCTGCGCGCCGTGCTCGCACCGCCCGTGACCACTATCGCTGGCCATGAGCTGAAGGCAGGGCAGATAGCGAATCGTCCTGGAAGGGCCCGCTTCATCTATGTGGCATCCGAGAACGGTCCCGCCGTCGAGTGGCTCTCGGGAAGGGTGCCCACCTCGACGGGCGAACCGTTGGACCTGCAGGACGCGGAGAACGGGGTATTGCCCATCGAGGTGGCCGTCTCTGAGGCCACGGCCGCAGTCTTGGGGATCCATGCGGGGGACACGATTGCCGTCGACAGCGAGCTCGAGGTGCCGCTCGACGTGCGCGTGACTGGCGTGTATCGCGCGACCAATCCCGCCGATGCGGCGTGGCGCGCCGAGCCTCGGTTGCTCGAGCCCCAACTTGTCGACGGCTCCGCCGCAGTGGCTGTCGTCGGGCTCATGGTCTCGGAAAAGTCCCTGCCGTTTGCACGCCTCGCGGTCTTCCCCCGATCGATGACCCGCACCTATACCTACACGATGGTCCCGTCGATGTTGAACGCGGGAAACGTGGCGGATGTCGCCACCCAAGCGCGCGCGCTCGCATCCGGCAAACAAGTCTTTGGGAATCTGGGTTCTGACGTGCGAGTCACCACGGGACTCGATGCGGTGTTGGGCGACGTGCTGTCGCGCGTGGACGCCGCCGCTGCTCAAGCCTCGATCTTGCTGATCGCAGTCCTGTCGGTGTCGGTCGCGGTGTTGCTTCTCGCGTCGAGGCTCGTCGTCAACCGCCGCGCCGTCGTACTTGCTCTGTGGCGCTCCCGCGGAGCGACGCTGGCGGCGATAGGCGTTGTCGCGTTCGCCGAGTCGATCCCGATTGTCGCACTGGGTGGAACGGTCGGCGTCGTGGCTGCCAGGCTGGCGGCGCACGGAGAGACACCGTGGGCGTGGGTCGTGCCGCCACTTCTCCTTGCGGCTTTTGCGCCGCCCATTCTTGCCGTATCCGTGGCAGCGAGGCAGAGCGAGCACGCCCACTCACCATTGCGGAGGCGGAACAGAATCGCGACGGCCAAGGTGCGGCGGATCGCGGGCGAGGCACTTCTTGTCATCGCCGCGGTGGGTTCGCTCGCGGCGCTCCGGGTGAGGGGTGTTGGAGCATCGGCAGGATCGGTGTGGTCCGACATCGCGGTACTCGCGGCTCCAGTACTCGTGGCGGTCTCGGTCGTCGTCCTCTTGCTTCGTGTTCAGCCGCGAATGTTGCGCTTCGCGAGGTCGGCGTCTGCGGGCTTGCGCGGAGTCGTCTTGCTCCTGGCCGCTGCACGGGCAAAGGCGACCGGCATGGCGACGGCCGCACTCGTCTTGGCTGGGGCCGCTGGCACCCTTGCCGTCTCGCTTTCCATCACGGTGAATCAGGCCCAGGCGATGGCAGCGTGGGATGCGGTGGGCGCCGATGTGGCGGTCACGACCGACGCACAACATGGTCTCCCCGAACGCATTGGCGCGCTCGACGGCAACGCGGGCGTCACCGTTGCCGAAGCGTCGCTCGTCACCGGCGCCCAAGTGATCGGATCGGGGGTTGACGATCGTGTCGATCTCGTCATCGTCGACGTCGATGCGATGTCGCGACTGGCGGCGGCGGCGCCGGCGGCGGGGTGGTCGTCTGTCGATGCACTTGCGAATGGCCAGCGAAGCGACGGAACCGTGGCGGTCATGGTCGCAGGTGCGGCATCGGACTGGAGTGGCGCGACGCTGAGGTGGGGTGACGACTCCGTCGCCATGAACGTCGTGGGAAGTGTGCGCGTGCTTCCGCGCCAACTCGTTTCGGATCAACCGAGGGTGATCGTTGATCGTGCAACGCTCGTCCAGGCAATCGGTCACGACATTCCCGCCAACGCCGCGTGGGCCGCGGGACCTGGAGCCGACACGCTTGTGAGCCAAGCGGTTGCCGATGCCCATGGCGGCTCGGACATGATCGTCGTGACGCGGGAAGGGTGGCTCGTTGAGCAACGACAGGCACCTATCGCGCGGGCGCTGGCGTGGCTGTTGGTGGGAGCGGGCACCGCGTCGGTCCTCCTTTCGGTACTCGCCGTGATGCTGATGGCGGCGTCGGGATCGTCAGACCGCATCCGTTCGGTCGCCCGGATGAGGGTGGTGGGCGCCCCTCGTCGCGCCGCGCACCGCGTCGCGTGGCTCGAGGTCGCGATACCGGTCGTGGCATCGAGCATGGTGGGTGTGTTGACGGGGTGGGGGCTTGCACGGCTCCTCGTTGCGCCGCTTGCCCTGGAGTCGCTGACGGAGGTAGGGGCGACCCTCCCGTCGTCACGCCGTGGTGGCCGCTTGCCGTGGCCCTCGCCTTGGGCGCCGTCGCGTGGGCAAGCGTGACCGTCGCAACCCTCAGTCACGGCCGCGAGAGGCTCGGAGCGTTGATGCGGGTCGGTTAGTCGTTCGAGTCGACATCATGCCTCCGCGCCCGCGGAACTCGTCACACTCGCGCGGTGGCGTGCCCCCGACAGGCGTCGTGACCGCTTACCCTCGACCTATGAAACGCATCGTCCTTGTTGTGGCAGCTGCGACCGCGCTTGCCGGTTGCTCGGTTCTCCCGTGGAACCAGACCTCAGAAGACTCGACGACCATCACCGACGACATCGGCCTTCCCACGGCCAGCGGTCCTCCGGAGAACCCCGAGGCGTCGCCGGTGTATCAGCAGTCGGTCACGTGGCGTAAGTGCGGCGACCTCGAGTGCGCGAGCATCGACGTGCCGGTCGATTGGTCGGAGCCCGACGGCGGCACGATCGCCCTGGCGCTCGCGCGGCGCCCAGCGGACGATCAGGGCGCGCGCGTCGGCTCTCTCCTGGTGAACCCCGGGGGGCCGGGAGGCTCGGGAATCGACTTGGTGAAGAACGTCGAGGGCTTCGCGAGCACCAAGCTGCATGGCCAACTACGACATCGTGGGCTTCGACCCGCGCGGCGTGGGGGAGTCGTCGCCCATTGATTGCGGCGACGGCAAGACGCTCGACGCGTACTACGTGCGCGACTTTGTGGTCGAGACTCAAGCCGACCTGGACGCGGCCCGCGTGCGCAACCAGGACTTCGCGGAGAACTGCCGCGCGCTGTCCGGCCGCCTGATCGAGAACGTCGACACCGTGAGCGCCGCGCGCGACATGGACGTGATCCGGGCGGTGCTGGGCGACACGACGATGCATTACTTGGGCTTCTCCTATGGCACCCAACTGGGCGCGACGTATGCGGAGCTCTACCCGCAAAACGTGGGTCGCATGGTGTTGGACGGCGCGGTGGACGTGCTGCTCGACCCGAT